>JACPKF010000008.1 GCA_016187125.1 Candidatus Saccharimonadota bacterium | reverse complement strand
ACAGGACGAAAAGAGTCAGATAAGTAACAAAATAAAGGCTATGAACGTGCTGCGCTCGCGGCTACTTCAAGCCAAGATTGAAGAAGAACAAACTAAACTAGGTGATGCCCGTCGGGCACTGATTGGTTCTGGCGACCGTAGCGAAAAAATCCGCACTTACAACTTCCCCCAAGATAGAATTACCGACCACCGCATCGGCTATTCCCGCAGCAACCTGCCAGGGGCCTTAAACGGCGAGATCGACGATCTTATTGAAAAGCTCCAAACCGCCGAGCGAGATCTTATTCGCAATGAACGATAAACAATCTCCTATTTTTTTCAGCAATCGCTGAAAAAAATAGGAGTAATCACATGACAATAAATAATTTTCTCAGAGAGACTACAAAAAAATTAAATGGCGCCGGAATTGAAACGGCAAGACTTGATTGTTTAATCCTATTAGAGGACGAGCTTAGCAGAGAACGAGCCTGGATTTTAGCCCACCCAGAAGCCATTTTACAAGAACCGTCCTTGAAAAGGTTGAATAAAAAAGTTGCTCGAAGAGCCAAGCATGAACCGCTGGCTTATATCAGGGGTTGTACAGATTTTTACGGCCGAAAATTCACTGTCAATAAAGACGTTTTAGAGCCCCGCCCGGAGTCCGAGACTATGATCGAACTCCTAAAATCCTTATGCTACAAGGATAATCCTTGTAGCAAGATAGCGGATGTGGGAACAGGGAGTGGGTGTTTGGCGATTACTGCTAAGTTGGAAATTCCGGGTGCGGAAGTTATAGCTACCGACATTGACCCGGACTGTTTGAAAGTCGCCCGCCAAAACGCCCGAGCTTTAGGAGCTAAAGTTGAGTTTATAGAAGGTGATCTCCTCCAACCTTTCCTATCTACTAACTACCATCTACCGACTACCATCTTAGCCAACCTGCCCTACGTGCCCAACCACTGGAAAATTAATGAGGCCGCGGCTATGGAACCACGGATCGCTATATTCGGTGGTAAAGATGGCCTGGACATTTATAGGAGACTATTCGAGCAATTGAAAGATTTTAAGGGTACGACCCTTAGGCTTAAGGGTCGTACCCTTAACGGAGGTGGATTTGTATTTACGGAATCTTTACCGCCACAACACGAAAAACTGGCTAAAATTGCCAAGCATTCCGGCTACAAATTACAAAAGGTGCAAGACTTTATCCAGCTGTTCAAGAACTAATAAGACCATTCTAATATTCTTAAGAATATTAGAATGGGGTGTTCTTGCCTCTTAGCTTTTACTATTTGATTATTACTTATTGCTCGCTCGGAGCAGCTTCGAGGATTACTTTTACAGTTATGGTTTTGCCGGCCCTAACTATACTTAGCGTCACTTCATCGCCCACTTTAAATTGGCCAAGGGCGCTGGTCAGGTTGGTTTTTTCATCAATGGTAACGTTATTAACTTTGGTAATGATATCTTTTTCTTTTAGACCGGCTTTGTCGGCTGGACTGCCCGGCAATATTGAATCTTGGTTGTTGGCCGGCGCAATGTAAGCGCCACGGTTAACCGACAAGTTATATTGATAGGCGATATCATCCGTCAACGAAACGTAGCGAACTCCTAGATATGGTTGTTTAAACTCGCCGCTGCTCAGCACACTGCTAACCAGACCTTTAATATCATTGATGGGAATAGCGAAGCCAATATTCTGAGCGCCGCCAGCTACGGCAGTATTAATACCGATAACCTCACCGTTGATATTAACTAGCGGGCCGCCGGAGTTCCCAGGATTAATCGCCGCATCAGTCTGGAATAAATCGCTGAGGTTCTCGGCACTGCCGCTGGATTGGTCAGCGGCCGTTACGTCTCGGCCGAAGCCCGAGATTATGCCGGCTGTAACGGTGTTTTGGAATTGGCCAAGGGCGTTACCGATGGCCACTACTTTATCGCCGACTTGGACTTTAGACGAGTCACCCAATGTCACAGCCGTCAGTTTTTTGCCTTTTAGGTCGTTGATTTTAAGAAAGGCGACATCGATTGAGTTCCCTTGGCTGGTACGACCAATTACCTTGACATCTGAGAACTTTGTGCCGTCAGCCAAGGTAACCTTGACGTCAGTTGTTCCAGCCGGCACAACGTGGCGATTAGTAACAATGATGCCGTTGTCGCTGACTACAAAACCGGTGCCATCTCCCGATTGTTGACGGGGAAAAGTAAAGCCAAATATGTCCTGAACGCTTGTCTGGCTCTGGACTTCGATTGATACCACGCTCTGACCGACGCTTTTGGCAATCTGTGATATTAACTGACTTTCATTAGAGATATATTGTTTTTGGGCGGTAGTGGTTTTACCAACGCCGCCATGATTATTAACTTGCGCGCCAAGTAAGCCACCACCAAAACCAGCCAGTGTGCAAATCACCACTAGGGCCAAGACTTTAGACTCCGTCCGTTTTAGCAGCTGTTTATTCATAAACTGGGGTCTGGGCAAACGCGGCAGATTCGGCAAGCTTGATTTTTTTGTAGAATAAACAGCCACAGTCTTTTTATCGGCTGGTATTTTTAGCTCATCGTCCATAACAACTATTGATTTATTATAAATAAACATCCTGAATAAAAGCTGAAAAATTATAACTTTTACTGTTGACCTTCCACGCTTTACTGTACTTTAACCTTTAACCGTTATCCATGGTAAAAGGATAGTGGCTAATGCATGGTGAATGGTAAACAGTGAATGGTTAATGGGTCGCTGCCGCTAGACAGTCCTACCAGTCCAGTCAGACAGCACCAGTACAATAACCAGTATCACAAACATAATCCCTAGCATGTACCGCCTTATTGAATCTGTTAAACGCTGCGCGGCGTCCAAATAGTAAAGCGCCACTATACCGTAGCCTATAACCGTCAGAAGAAGGATTATTTGGGCGATAGTTCCATAAAACAACAACCAATGACCTAAGACGAAAGCTAAACCGGCAGCAAAATAAGCCCAGCAATGTGCTAGCAGAGGCGCTTGCGGCTCTTCAAAACTAGTCAGAAAATGGCGGGCTGATAGATAAGCAATCAACCATGTGCCGGCTACCAATCCTGGCAGCGAGGCGTCGCCGAATTTCAGGTACAAAACAGCCAGGCCCAATAGTTGACCTATCATGGCTTGCGCTGAGACACTAAGAACATCGCTCTTGGGCTTGAGCCAAATTAGCCAACTGGTATAAAGTGCCGTCCAACCTAGTTGCCACCATTGGCTAGCGGTGCTGGAAATAAATAAAACAAAAGCAATACCGACAATGATGTCCACACCGTTGGCAATAATGTTTGCCATCCAGTAACGTGGCCGAACGGCAAATATACGCCATTTACTCAAAAGTATCAGCCCTATTGCTAAGCTGACAAAGTCTATTCGAACCAATATGTAGGCCAGGATTGGTAGTAAAGCTACTAGAACAAGATGCCCAAAGTGCGAAAAACCACGGGTTGGTTTAAGTTTATCCCGAAGGACAGCCAACATTTTGGCTCCTAGCCTTCTTTAGGAAAATTACTGGGGAGATTTATTATCATCCTTGCCGGCAATTATAACAAATTTAGTGCCCGCCGGTGGCGAAATGCCATAAGCGGAAGATAGACTAGTCTGGGCGTTAACCCCAAACCGCCGCTCTAGGTAGTGTCGAGTATATTTATCACTGCCGTTGCTGAGATCGACGACTACACTCGATGCTGGATTAGTAGCTTTTGGCAGACTGTCTATGGTTGTAACGTTATAGCCAAAAGATTTAAGCTCGTCGGCTTTAGCTGTAGCCAAGCCGTCTATATCTGTGCCGTTATAAACTGCCAGCGCAGCGTTCTCTTTAGCCAATAAGCCATCTCGAAGCGTATTACGAATGTAGCTTTGAATCTCTTTATAGTCGTATACACCGGTTTTTGGTTGTACCACCGATAAACCACCGATGTTCGCTGTGGTCAAAAAAGCGTGCGGTGGTGTGACCAAATCAAGCGAGCTTATATCGCTAGATGGTAGCTTAGAAAATAGGCGGTAGAGCCGCATGACGTCGTTAAGCGAAAAATCAGAGTAGATATTATCTCCAAAACTGGAAAGTAGTTGCGACATACGTCCCGGATTAGCAAATGTTCCAAGTGAAAATATTTTGTCCTTTATAGCCACTAGCATTAGGCGTTGGCGCTCACTCCTGGCAAAGTCGCTGCTGGTTTCGCGCGATTTTACATACAGCAGTGCCCGGCCGCCATCAAAGGTTTGTAGGCCAGCTTTAGCAATTGTTGGATTATAGTGGTTTTCCCAGGCAATGGTTGGATCGTATAATGTCTCGGGTACATTGAAGGTCACACCGCCCAAGGCATTAACCGTTTGGGCAAAGGCTACAAAATCCACCAGCGCATGGTAGTGAATCGGAATTCCCACGACTGTTTCTAATGTCTTGTCCACCAGCGCCAGCCCATCTTTTTCTTGATCTATTAGATTTTTAGATTTTGAGGCCTCCTTGCCATAAGCATAAGCAGCATTGATCTTCTGAGAACCATAGCCTGGTATTTTAACCCAAAGATCTCGCGGAATGCTTAGTAGCGCCAGCTTATTGTTGATGGGGTCTAAGCTAGCAATCATGACTGTATCTGTTAAGTCGGCGCCGTCGTGACCGGGACCGCCAATGCCAAGCAGTAAAATATTAACCCGTCCATCACCCTCCCTCTGCAGCTTGTTAATGTCGATTCTCTCGTCCAGAGCCGGTGCTTGACCACCGCCTCTAAAGAGGTGTTTTTCGGCAATATAAAATTTTATCCCCAGAAAAATACCGCCGACTAAAATAATCGCTGAGACTAGCAGAGCCGTTCGTTTAAGCGCCCTCCGCAGACGCCGGCGGGCGGTGTTATCTTCGTGACTTTTGGCGCTCTTTTTATCAGTTTTTAATTTCACTACGTCTTCACTGTCTAAAAAAATTGATTGATCTTGTTCCTGAGTTTCAGCCTTGGTCGCAGCAAAACCTACATTAGTGGTGCTGGTACTTAGAGGATAAAAACCTTCACGACGTTTAATATTAGCGTCAAGAGTTGGATTAGGCTGTCCCAAGTTGGGCTGATAGCCCCGGAATGTACCCGGATTGATTCCCGAGCTTCTAAGGATAATTCCATCCAGGGAGGAACGCTTCAGCTGCGGCCTCTTCATCTTTTTTCTATGGCGCATCCGCTACAGTATAACATTAACTTTTACCTCCATTCCGGGTGCATTCCTGGGCAATCTACTCCTGTATAATAATGGCTCATGGAACCCTCAAAAGACCCCAAAGAGCCGACACCCCCCCCGGGCTTTTCCGTCAAGCATACGCCGCACCAGCCTCAAACAGGAAGATTCACTAGATTTGGCAAGTTTAAGTGGCGATCACTCACCAGTAACTTGCTGCTAGGTGCACTTTTGGTATTTATATTCACCGGAACCTTTAAGCCGGCCTTTTTGATCCAATCGTACCTTGTAGACGGCCAAAGTATGGCGCCAACTTTGCAAAACAATGACAGACTGATCATTAACAAATTACCTCAAACTGTCGCTAGTTTCACTAAAAACCCCTATATTCCACAGCGGGGTGATATCATAATTTTTAGCCAAAGCGGTCTGAGTTTTGGCTCAAATCAAGAAAAACAGCTTATAAAAAGAGTCATTGGCCTACCTGGCGAACGAGTGGTGATTAATAACGGGGCAATCACACTTTATAACCGCGAGCACCCTTCAGGCTACAATCCTGATAAATCCGGCCTTTACAATATTGCTGCGCCCGCAACTCCTGGTAATGTTGATATCACGTTAAAAGCCAACGAAATATTTGTTTGCGGTGATAATCGTTCTAATTCTGAAGACTCGCGTTATTTTGGACCGATAACCGTCGACAAAATCCTTGGTAAATTAGTGCTGCGCATTCTGCCAATTAATAAAGCCGACAGGTTTTAACTAGCAAGCAGCATACTGCGTTCGGCGGGCAAGTTAGTGGACACAAAATATATACAGCAGGATTTTAATTGTCCGCTATTTGCTGTCCGCTGTCTGAAAGCCTTCGGGCGATTTTTTCGAGCTCGGCTTCGTTTTTGAAATGAATAATTAATTGGCCACCTTTGGCCGTATGTCTAACTTTTACAATGCACTTCAGTTTTTTCGACAAATCCTTAGTTAGCTGCGTTTCACTGGCTGTTCGGCCTTTAGCCTGGTCCAGGCTGGCGCCCTTTTTAGCACCTACAACAAATTGTTCAGCTTGTCTGACTGTCCAACCATTGTTTAATATACAACCTAGTAGTTCTTGTTGCTTGGTTAATCGGCCTTTGAGGGCTAGGATTGCCCGGGCATGACCTTCACTAATTTTCCCATCTTGTAAGGCTTGTCTGGCATTATCGGGTAACTGTAACAATCGGGCCATATTACTAACCGTACTGGGAGCTTTTCCGAGTTTCTCGGCAATTTGTTCCAACGCCAGGCTAAATTGATGTTGTAATTTGTACACTGCCATAGCTTGTTCTAGGGGTGATAAATCTACTCTTTGGATATTTTCAATTATCGATAGCTCTATCTGCTCTAGCTCTTCTAAAGATCGGACAATGGCCGGCATATGCGACAAGCCGGCGGCGCTGGCTGCCCGCCAGCGTCGCTCGCCTGCTACAATACGGTAGCCCTTCCCGCCAATTTGACGCACGACAATGATTGGTTGCAACACACCATGTTGTTTAATTGACGCACTCAAGCCGGCTAGCTCGTTTTTGTCGAGTTTGCGGCGCGGTTGTTGTTGGTTGGGGACTATATCAGTGATGAGTATTTTTTGTATACGGTGCTGATCTTCGCCTAGAATCGAAGCGTCCAAATCGGTTGGAATTAGGGCTTCCAAACCCTTCCCTAAAGTCATTTTTTTAGCCATTTAATTTGTTCTCCAGTTCTTTAGCCAGGGCTTCGTAGGCCTGAGCACCCTTGCTCCATTTGTCGTGCTCATGGATCGATTTGCCAAAACTGGGGGCTTCGGCCAGACGGATATTTCTAGGAATCATCGTATTGAAAAGTTTATCACCAAAGTGACGCTCGAGCTCGTTTTTAACCTGATCGGAAAGTGATGTACGGTTATCATATAAAGTTATGACTACCCCCAGCAAGTTTAGGCTGGGGTTAAGGGCTTGGCGAACTTGTCCTATAGTAGTTAGTAGCTGACTCAGGCCTTCCATGGCGTAATATTCGGATTGTACGGGAATCAGTACATCAGTGGCAGCAACAAGAGCATTGACGCTGAGTAGCCCCAGTGACGGTGGGCAATCTATAAAAATATAGTTAAAATCTAGCTGCTCGAGGATTTTTTTAAGTTGCAGCTCGCGCCCGGGAGTACTAACCAGTTCTACCTCGGCACCGGCCAAATTGGCATTAGCTGGTAGCAAATAGAAGTTTTTGATATTTGTTACATGGATGGCTTTATCCAGCTCGGAATGTGAAAAAAGTACATCATACAAGGTTGATCCTAGATTGTTTTTGTCAAAACCCAGGCCGCTAGTGCTGTTGCCTTGTGGGTCGGCATCACAGACTAAAACCGAGTATCCATCCCTTGCTAAATAAGCTGCTACATTAACTGCTGTGGTAGTTTTGCCAACCCCGCCTTTTTGATTCAAGACTGCGATTATATTAGCCATTTTTTATTTACCTAATTCAATCTTAAGCATATCACACCGTCCCCAATAAACTTCCAATTCCCCGGGCTACTTCTAAGGGTACGACCCTTAGAAGTGTTACAAAGTGCTACTGCTTGCAACCTAAGGGTCGTACCCTTAGAAGTGTTGGGTGGGCTATTTGTTGGGTTTTTTTGGAAGTTTATGGTTAGTCCTTACAGGCAGGTACAGACAGCGCGGGTTATTGCTGAACCATGTAGTCAAAATCGTGAGCCATGGTGGCAGGTTCGGAAAGATGAGTTGAGAAATTGTTGTCTACACTGTGTACTCTGGCGTCTATTTTATCAAGGCGTACGATAGACTGTAATGTCGTTGCCGATGTTGGCCCAGACCGTCAAGAGCAAAACAACATTTTCCGCGGCAACGCCGCCGTTAACCGTAATCTGAATAATAGAATCGAAACCAGGGGCATTTTTCCATTGCAAATCAATGGTGCGACCACCAAAGTTCGCGTATTGCCATTCTTTAGTCCAGGCGATACCGCCTGGAGAATTAGCTACAAATCCATTGTTATAATTTATGTAAGCTTGTGGTTTCCAAGTGGCGTAATACTGTGATGTGGCTCTAAAAGCCTGACCTTCAATTTCTGGAATTGCCAGTTGGTCATTAGCACCGCCAGTTGCGGTGAGAGCAAAGACAATATTATCTTCCGACCCCGATGGGTGGTTATTGTCTTCGTAAAGAAGATAATTAATACCGTTATCAAGATGGATCGCATTACCACTGCCTGAAGGGATTTGCCGAATCGCATATCCATAATTTGTGGCAAGTCCTGTGCCCATCCGTAACCCGTTACTGCTATTTAGTTTGAATATGCTGTCTGTTGTAAGGACTCCTGAGCCTGCACGGTAGAGGTTGGTATCCGTGCCAAAATAGAGGCCGCCTGTGGCAGCCGTGGTGTTGGTGCCGATTGTCAAAACACCGTTAGCCGGTACGGCCGCAGGGCCGATGGCCACTTGTTGAGCGGTGGTGTTGGCTACAAACAGGTTTTGGCCGGCGGCGTTCTGGATCTGGAAAGCTGTGGTTGAATTGACTGAGGGATTAAAGATAGCATTCCCGCCACCTACTATCCCCCGAGTAGCTGTCGATATGGCTCCTGCTCCAACCCGAGCATAGATGCTGGCGTAGGCATTTTCCTCCAGTTGAGCACCCCAGACTTGCATGGTGGCAGTACCGCAACTGCCGCCAGTACAACTGGCCGTAGCGTTTAAAGTTGTGGAGTTGTCACCAGCACCGGCCGTAAAGGTAAAGCTATAACGATGCCAAGTGCTATCGCCAGGAATGACTTGAGTTTGAGTATAGTTGGCTTGAAATGGGTTGTTGGAGTTAGAAACTCCAAAATGGCTTAGCGTGAACCCTGAGGTGGCCCGAATCCAGATACTAAAAGTAAAGGTGCGGCTGGCGATGGCGGCTGTGGTTACGCCTTGGGCGAAGACTGTCCCGCCAGAGAAGTCTACTGTGTCGGCTGTTGTTTCGCCATTAGGCGCCGCCGTGGTGTCAGCTGTGCGAGTGGCAGCCGGGTTGCCGGCGCCGTTGGTCCAAGCAGCATTGTCACCCTGCTCGCTATAGGTCAGCATGTTCTGGTAGCGGCCCAGTCCGCCAAATTGGCTCTGCAGATTGCCGTTAAGTTCGGTTTTAAGGTTGGTGCTATCGGCAGTTAATAGCGAGACTCCGGCCGAGTTTTGTATTTGTAAAGCCGCCGTGGAGTCGGTCTGGTTCTGGAAAGTAGCTGCCCCGCCATTGGCAATAGTAAGCACAGTCGTAGTGTTGTCTTTAAAGACCGCTATGTTACCAGTGGAAGTAGAGTTAGAGACTGCTAGGCTGTCAGCCGCACCACTGGTGCGGTTAGTCACAGTTGTTGCGCCAGTGATGGCTGTAGTGCCAGCAATGGAAGAACCGATGTTAATGTTGCTGGTCGAAGCCGCCGTCCCATTATTCCCAATATT
>JACPKF010000009.1 GCA_016187125.1 Candidatus Saccharimonadota bacterium | reverse complement strand
CTATTTACCATTCATGCTAGTTAAAGAGGGCGATGCCGTTAAAAAAAGTCAAACTATTGGTTATATGTACCTGCCGCAGACTGATAACAACAGCCATATCCACTTTGAACTTATTAGTACTAAGACCACGCAATTTAGCGCGCCGGCCATATTTACGCCAGCGGTTGTCCAGGCTTTTCATGATCACTGGAAAAATCAAGGTTACGATAGCAATGGCGGGACGGCTAACCCGATTCCAGTTTGCATGGGCTGGAAACTGGCGGCCGAAGAAAACCCCTTTGAAAACCAAGCCGTGGACTGCCTTTAGTCACCTTGGCTAAGAGCTAAAGGTTTGATGCGGCCATTTCATGATGAGCTGGGTAGAGCCCGCTTACCCCGAGTTTGTCGAAGGGTTAAGTATTTTGCTTGTGCTTGCATGTCAATTGAATTGAGTGCAAACTTTGCCTATGCCTGCATTTTATCCAGAGTATAACTCCAGCCCATTTGGACTAGAGCCTGCTTTCGCAAGATTTGTAAGCAATGGTGTCGAATACGTAGTACCGGCCGCCAATAGCGTAATAAGAAGATTTAGCCAAGGTGGCGGTCGCTTCGATCATTTAATCCATCGTGAGGGCGAAGGGTTTTTGATAATACTAGCAGGCGATCAGGAGGCTCTAGATTATTTTGACGAATTAGAGGAGCGAGGCTTTCCGGTTGAGGCTTTCCAGGAGCCAGATAACAAAACACTAAGAATAATTCTTGAAACAGAAATCTCCGTTATAACTAGTGGCAGCAAGTTACCAGATTCATAACCCAATCGTTCTGGAAAATTCCCCCTCCGTATTCTTACTTTGAGCGCCGCTGGCAAGACGACTGCCAAACATAGGAATCGGTTTGCTAAACTAGCTATATGTCTCCTGAGCAAAAACCCAAAGTACCACCGCCTTTAAAATCCTACACAAGACTACTGATTGGCCTGGCTGTACTAATTGTGTTGATGTTCGTTATGATCGGCGTCATAATCGTCCGCGTTACCGGCACGAAAACCTAGGCCTTCTACCCCCTTGATCTGGTAACTGGATGAAGCTCAACTGCCAACAGCGGGGCCAGCTATATCCTCGTCTGGAAGCTCACGAAGTTGATGTTTCAAAGCTTCTAAGTAGTTGGATATATCTCGGATTTCTCTTTCGAGTCGATGCCTTTTTGTTTCATAGATCGCATTTCCTTGTTTTGCGTCTGGTAGATTGTCACCCGGACTATCGGCCGGCCCTGTCGCGTCCAATAATTCCGCCATATCTTCTCCTTTAAGTTATAATCCCGCTTGCTCCATATCTGGAGTATAACAAAAGCTTTTGATATTAGGCAGAAATTGCCCGGCCAAAGACAAATACTCGAACTTTAAGAGAGCAGGTGACAGCTTCCTTATCCAGAGGATGAGATAATAGTCTTATGTCCGAGTTTGAGAAGGCCTACAAGGCTTTGAATGTTCAGCAGCGCCAGGCAGTTGAGACGATTGACGGGCCAGTGCTGGTGATTGCCGGTCCGGGCACCGGCAAAACGCAGCTGCTGTCGACTAGGGTAGCCAACATTTTAAAATCTACTGATACCAGACCAAACAACATACTCTGCCTGACCTATACCAATAAGGCCGCCGTAAATATGAAAGAGCGCATTATCCACCTGGCGGGGCAAGAAGGCGCCCGCGTACCGGCTAGCACCTTCCATAGCTTTGCCGCTGAGATCATGAATCTTTACCCAGACAACTTTTGGAAAGCCGCCCGACTAGTAATTGCCCCTGAATCAGTCCAGCTGGATATTATTGAATCTATTGTCAAGCGGCTACCCGTGGATAATCCACTGGCCTTGAAGTTCGCCGGACAATACACACTACTTTCGTCCATCCAAAGAGCCATTGGCCTGGCTAAGGACGCCGGTTTGACGCCGGGCAAGCTGAAAGTTTTGATTAAATTTAATCTGAGTTACATTGATCAGATAGAGGAGCCGCTTGTCAAAATTTTGGACCAGCGCTTGAGGGCTAAAAAACTGCCAGCCCTGGCCGCCGAAGTTGAAGGCCTAACAAAGCAGGAAATAGCTATTGATTTATATCCTTTAACCTCACTCTCGAGGGTCATTAACGACAGTCTGCACCAAGCTATAGAAGCCGATGAAGGCACTGGCAAGGCTAGCCACACCAGCCAATGGAAAAGCCGATGGATCCAGGCTGTTGATGGCCAAAAAGCCATGTTTAAAGAGCGCCAGCGTAACCAGTGGTGGCTAGAGCTAGCCGGCGTCTACCAGACCTACCGTGACGAGTTGCACCACCGAGGCTTTTATGACTTTGCCGATATGTTAGTCGAGGTAATAGCTCAGCTGGAACAAACACCGGCTATGCTGGCGGATGTACAGGAACGTTTTTCATATGTACTAATTGACGAATTTCAAGACAGCACGCCAGCCCAGCTACGCTTGGCGCATCTGGTTGCCGATCACTACTCGGCAGAAGGCAAACCAAACCTGATGGTGGTAGGTGATGACGATCAGACAATCTACAAATTTAACGGGGCGCAGGTTAATAATATGCTTAATTTTGAGCGCCATTACCCCAAGCTTAGCAAGATTGTACTGACCGATAACTACCGCTCCAGCCAGGACATCTTGGACTTCGCGAAGCGCGTCATAGAGCAAGCCGAAATCCGGTTGGTCGATCTTGACCCTAGCCTAAAAAAGGAATTGATTGCCAAAAAGCCGCCAAGCAAGTCAGGCCAAATTAAAATATTGGCGTACAGCTCTAGCGAGCTACAGATGAGTGAAATTGCCCGCGACATCAAGCGCTACTACCGTCCCGATACCGCCGTGGCCGTGCTGGCCCGCGGCCATCAAAGCCTGATTAAAATGGCCAGTGTCATGCAGCAGCTAAAAGTGCCTGTGCGCTACGAACAGTCGGCCAACATTTTGGACCAGCCTATAATTGAGCAGGTTTATTTGGTTGCTAAACTGCTAGTCGCCATCCAAGACGGCGATAAAAGTTCCGTCAATGCGCTGATCCACAAAATCTTACGCTGGGAGTCTTGGGGGCTCGAACCGCGGCAACTATGGAAGCTGGCAGCTACTAATTTTAAAAGTAAGAATTGGCTGGATAGCTTGCTTGAGAGCCAAGACAGCCAACTTCGGACTATCGGCCAGTGGTTTGTCTGGCTGGCGGGATGTGCCGACAGCCAGCCACTGGCCGTGACCATTGAGCAGATCATTGGCCTGCGCCCAAGCGTTGGTTTTAGCTCGCCGCTACGGGATTACTTTTTATCTTCAACCAAACAGAAGACCAATGCCTACTTTCACGGCCTATCAGCCATCCAGTTGCTTAGAAACCTAGTATATGAATTTGGTCGCGAGCGTCATCCGACTATTACTGACTTAGTACGCTACGTAGAAATTAATAAACTAAACGAAATTATTGTTCCCGATGAGTCACCGTTTATAACTGGCGCCAATGCCGTACAGTTGCTAAGCGTACATAAAGCCAAGGGACTAGAGTTTGATCATGTCTACATTATTGACGCCATAGAAGATAATTGGCGGCCTAAAAGCGGTGGGCGAAAACCGCCAAGCAATTTGCCACTGCAGCCCGTCGGCGATGACTTTGACGACTACATCCGTTTAATGTACGTGGCTCTGACGCGCGCTAAAGCGTCCATAACCATCAGCGGCTACTACTCGGATCATAGCGGCAAAGATGTAGCGCTGAGCCCTATTATTCAAAGTATCAAGCCATTTAAAAAGATTGGCGAAAAAAACCGCAAAGCGCTGATAGATGTCATGGAAGAGAATCTGCGCTGGCCACAACTGGAAGCAGGCGAAGCAAAAGCTATATTGTCCGCTCGGCTGGAAGATTTTAACTTGAACGTTACACACCTCCTGCATTTTTTGGATGTTGATTTGGGTGGGCCGCGGTATTTTAAAGAGCGACATCTGCTAAAACTACCTGAGCTCAAGACGCCGCACCAAGCTTTTGGTACAGCCATCCACGCTGCTCTGCGCAGCGCTCAGCACCAGGCCAACAAAAGGCGCTTCAGCTTGGCAATGGTTACTAAGGAGTTTGCAGCGGCTCTGCGTAACGAGCAGCTTATGCCCGTTGAGCATAAGCGCCAACTAGGCAAAGGCCAGCAGCTGCTGAAGCGACTTTTTGATGATTTGGGCTACAAAATACCGGTTGGCAGCCTGGCAGAGTATGAACTACGCGACATTAAATTGGGCACAGCCCGACTCAGCGGAACGCTAGATCGCATAGATAAGATCAAGAATCAAACAAGAATCATTGATTACAAGACTGGTCGGCCGCTGAGCTTTTTTGACACCAAGGACCAAAGCCAGATGCTAAAAGCCTACCGGCACAAAATGCAATTAATATTTTATGCTCTGCTACTGGAAGCCAAGGATAGGCCGAGCCCTAAAATTAGCGGTGAAATGGTTTATGTTGAAGCATCGAAAACTAAGGCCTTGAGCCGGATTTATGTCCCCAACAACACCGACAAAGCTAGATTATCTAAGCTAATAGAAGCCGTTTGGCAGCGCATCCAGAAGCTTGATTTTCCCAACACCAGCAAATACCCGCCAGGTTTGACGGGTATTAAGCAGTTCGAACAGGATTTAATTAGCGGCTAAAGCGTTTTTTAAAAGCCCTGAGACTGAATTTCGGCGGTTTAGGGGAAAATAGCCAGACATAAAGATTAACACCAACTAACGCGCCAACTACGGGGCCGAGAACATAGACTACGCTAAAGCTGCGCAGGCCCAAAGCTGTAGCCGGATTAAGATAAGCCGCTGAAGCCGTAGCGGCAACCATGATACCGACAAACAGCGAGGCACCGTAGGTCAAAGCCGACTCTAGAGCAGATAAGCCGCGAGCTACTACCGAAGTTAGCCCCATGGCCAGAATGGCCGTGCCGACGATTTCGGCCGCCAGGACATGATTGTTATAGCCAATGTTTTTTACTGGTACTGGTCGTTCGACAAGATACTGAAACAACTGCCAAGCCACAAAACCACCCAAGAATTGAACAGCCATATAGCTCAGCGCCCGAACTGTACCGATCATTTTAGCCGTCCACATACCAAGAGTGATGGCTGGGTTAAAATAGCCACCGGAGACCGAACTAAAAAACATGTAGACTAGGCTCAGTGTCACCGCCGTAGAAGTGGCAATAAAGTACGACACGCCGGTAGTTAGAGCTAAAATAAGCGTCACAATGACTAAAATACCGGTGCCTAAAAACTCGGCCACTAATCGAGCGACCATTTTTTTGTTTAACATTACACGCAACCTCCGATTAATTATTAACTAACTATACCACTTAGTGGCAGAGCGAGCTATCCTCTTGCTATAATATTTATACATGAGCCCCGCAAATACGGCCGTAAAAATTTATTCCACCACTTGGTGCGTCTATTGCCGCATGGCTAACGAATACCTGGCTAAGTTGGGTGTAGATTTTAAAGAAGTTAATATCGAGCAGGACCGGGCCGCCGGCTTTTACATTATGCAAAAGACCGGCCAGGCCGGCGTCCCAGTGATCGAAATAGGCGACCAAGTGATCCTGGGCTTTGACCGTCCTCGAATAGACCAAGCTTTGGCAGCAGCTAAGCTAGTCTAATTTTTTGCAAAGCAACTTGCTACAATAATAAGCCTATGTTCGAGGATTATAAGACCAAGGATTCAGTGGTAGTGGTTTACACCGGAGAGGGCAAGGGTAAAACTAGCGCTTCGATTGGGTTGATGGCCCGAGCGCTGGGTAGTGGCTGGAAAGTGGCATTTATCCAATTTATAAAGCACTGGGACGTCGGCGAGCATGATTTTATTCACCAAATCCAGCCGCTTTATAAGCGCAAATTGCTGTTCTACAAAGGCGGCAAGGGATTTTATGACGCCGGTGAGCTGAGCGCCAAAAACGTCAGCGAGGCCGAGCATAAAAAAGCCGCTCAAGCCACCTACCAACAAGCGCTTAAATCCGCCACAGGCGGAAAGTTCGATCTAGTGATCTGTGATGAAATTAATAACGCTGTCAATCATAAACTGGTGGCCAAAAAACAGCTAGCAGACCTTATCAAGAAACGCAGCCCCAAAACCAGTCTATGCCTCACCGGCCGTGACTTTCCGAAGGAACTGCTGGCGAAGGCTGACATTGCCACCAACATGACCAAACTGCGCCATCATTTCGACGAAAAGTTTTTAGCGAATAAAGGAATTGACTTTTAGTGACAATAGTTGTACTATAACTTAGTAGTTTTAGTAAACTAGAGATGATGATAAAGAATAGTCTAGAAGGCAGAACATTTAGCGGATTTGACGTCAGAACCGTTCTTGATGCCGTTTTATTCAGTGGTCAGCCTGATGTCGCTGCTCGACTAGCTGAGCAAGTTGAGCCTAGAAAAACTCTTATTATGGATGAGGGCTTTGAAGTGGAGACGCCAAGTGGCCAAACAATAACACTCGGGCGTCATGAATGGACCAAAGCAGAGATTCTAGAATTGGATATCAATGATACCTGGTTGGCCATTAAAGCGATTAGTCAAGTAGAAAAAGGTGAAGTCGATATTCCTAGAAAAGGTGCTAGGGACGAGGCCAGTTACTTAATGCAGCAGTGGAGAAGTTTCCCGTTCGCAGAATGTAGGATAGGTTATCCTAGATCTAGAAATTTCAATGTCGGCCATAAATTTCGACAAAATCAATCCTAGTCAACAAAGGTATTGATTTTTGAAGCAGCAAAACCAACCGCACCGGAATTTACTCTTTTGGTGGCTGGTTTTTATTTTACTGGTCGCGATTGTTATTTATTTGGCGTTCAAGCTGACCGGGCATGAAAATGTTCTACAAAAAAGCCAGCCTGGACTGTACAGCATAGTGAAGTTTGATGATGGCGACACTATAACTGTTGATATGAACGGCTCAATTGAGATAGTCAGGTTTATTGGAGTTGATACGCCCGAAACCCATCATCCCGACCGTCCAGTTGAATGTTATGGCTCCGAAGCCACCGACTACACCAAGAATCTAATCGGCAAGCAAAAGGTTCGCCTGCAGGCCGACCTGTTGGACACTAATCGCGACCGCTACGGACGACTGCTGCGCTATGTTTACTTACCAGATGGAACTTTAGTGGAAGCTAAATTGATAACAGAAGGCTACGGCTTTGCTTATACTTATTTTCCGTTCGAAAAAGCTAGCCAGTTCAAAGCTTACGAACGCCAAGCCATGACCGCTGGCCGCGGTTTATGGACCGCCTGCCAAGTTAAGGTTGAAGCCAATGGCTCCAAACACACCAACCCAACGAACTAACGCTTAGCTTTATGCACGAGAGCGTTTCTTAGATAAAATGGTACACCAAGCACTAAGACGATCAAGACAACTAAGTAAATAAAAAGAGACTGCCAGTAGAATCTGTTAAGCCAGTAAGTTCGTGGCCAGGCTGATAAATAAATAATGTTGCTGATCAAGCCCAGATCTCCCCGCCGCATCGAAACACTAGCTCTAAGGTCGGTATCGCGTTTGATCACTTTGCCGGCATTAATTAAATGTAGCGACAGATCGACATCTTCGTTGATTTGTTTTCCCAAAAGACATTTATACTCTACACTGCGCCAGTCAGCTGACCGCAACACCATATTAGCCCCCCAAAGGATATCGGACCCGGTAACTAATTTCTGGCTAAGTTGGTAAAAGGAGTGGTGTACAACCGAACTAAGCCGCCGAAAAGGGAAATCGTAAAAATAAGCTTTACCGGTCACGGCAGCTACTCTGGGATTAGTATCAAAAAAACATAATGCTTTTTCCACCCAGTCTGTTTCAAGACGAGTGTCTGCGTCAATCCGGCCAATAATGTCTCCTGTGGCAGCCTTAAAACCAGTTTTTTGAGCGTAAGCTGTGCCTTGACGCGGTTGATTAATTAGTTTGACGAATTTACGCTTCGACGTCAGCTGAATCGTTTTATCGGAAGAGTTATTGTTAACCACAATTACTTCATCGGGCTGGATTGTTTGCCGTGCAATAGAGTCTAAACACGGGCCAAGGTAGTCTTCTTCGTTGTAGGCTGGTATAACTATACTAAGCGTAAGCTTATTTTTGGGCATGGGCGTTAATAAATAGAATAGCAGTTAATGGCTAGAGTTCATCCGATAACACCTTTCGTTGACGAAAAACATCTTCCAGGAGTGCTGGGTTGTATTTCTGGCGACAAGATGTATCTGTTGATACATCGCGGAGTCAAAATACAACTCAGTGCCATGGAGATGTTTTGCAGTAGAAAGTGTGTTGTGGGATGAGCTCTAATAACAAAAAACTGAACTTAGGAAAGCTTAAGAAGTACTTGTGGCCAACTTCGAAATGGAAGCGTGGCTTAAACATTGTCGCGGCGGCTGTTATTTTATTCACGACTGTTAGTTATGGTGTCGCCCAGTGGTACATTGCCAAGCATGATGATGAGCCGCTAATACTGGGTACGACGTTTGTGCCAACTTATGCCGAGAGTTTTGGTCTCGATCCCAAAGATACGCTCCAAGCCATACTTAGCGACCTGAAAGTCAAACAGATTCGGCTAATGAGCTATTGGGACCAGATCGAACCGAGTCCTGGGATTTATGATTTTTCTAATTTAGACTGGCAATTTGATATGGCAGGTAAATACGGTGCCGAGGTTAGTTTAGCTGTCGGTCTACGTCAACCCAGATGGCCGGAATGTCATCCACCGCAGTGGTTAGCCCCGGACACCTCTAAAAACGAGTGGCAACCAAAGCTTTACGCCTTCATGAGCGTTGTCATCAACAGGTATAAGGATAATCCGGCCTTGAAGACTTATGAGCTAGAAAATGAATTTTTTATGAAGGTTTTTGGCGAGTGCCAAGATTTTGACCGCAGCCGTTTGGTCTATGAACTGGCGCTTGTAAAAAAACTCGATCCAAGTCACAAAGTCATAATTAGCCGCAGCAATAATTGGGTAGGCTGGCCAGTTGGTCAGCCTACTCCAGATCAGTTTGGTATATCGGTTTATAAACGGGTTTGGGATAGAACCATTACTAAGCGTTATTTTGAATATCCGCTGCCGGCTTGGTTTTATGCCGCGCTAGCCGGAGGTGGCGAGATACTAACAGGTAAAGATATGGTTATCCATGAACTGCAGGCCGAACCTTGGCCACCGACCGATATCCACCAGGCTTCGCTCAGCGAACAGTTCAAATCCATGAACGCCAAACGGCTGAAAGACCGAATCGCCTATGGCGAAGCCACGGGCATGCGCAATATTGATTTATGGGGAGCGGAGTGGTGGTACTGGTTGAAGGTCAAACAGAATGATTCCAGCGTTTGGGACGTGGTCAAACAAGCAGTGGCTCAAGCTGAATCAGATAACCGGATATTAGCTGAAAAGAAATAATTTTCAATTTTCAAGCTTCAATTTTCTCATTCGAGTCTGAGCCTGAGGGCTCATCCCTCAGAGTCGAAGACATTCAATGACACATTGATGCATTGTTACATTGATTGATAATTGCTTAAAGCAATGAGGTTGCCACGCAACTTTTCGTTGAAAATTGATAATTTTGCCTCTGAAAGAGGTTATACTTGGGTTATGGCTAAGAAGCCCAGAAACAGTGGAAAAATTGTTAACCGAAGAGCCAAGTTCGATTACGAGCTGGGTGATTCTTTGGTGGTGGGTTTGGCACTGACTGGGGCCGAGACTAAAGCCCTGCGCTTGGGCCACGGCCAATTGCAGGGAGCCTATGTGGCACTCAAAAATGGTGAGCTTTGGCTGCTCAATGCCCAGATTATGAGCAGTAGCGGCGTGCCAATTGCCGAAGATGACCAAAACCGCAGCCGCAAACTGCTAGCCAAACGCCGGGAGATCGAAAAATTTGTCAAAGCCAAGGGGCAGGGCAGCACCATTGTCCCTCTGGAGCTATTGACTAAAGGCCGATACATAAAGCTCAGAATCGCCGCCGGGCGAGGCAAGAAACGCTACGACAAGCGCGAAACTCTCAAAAAACGCCAGCAAGAACGCGACATCGCTCGCACATTACCTTAAGGTGCGTTTCGCGCGGGGTCGACTTCCGCCCGCAGATCAGTCGACTCCGGCTGCACTATGCTGAGCCCAACTTAAGGCAATGTGCTCACTCTCTAATTGAAATGCTAGAATTAGACCATGTTGAAACTTTATTCGTGGAACGTTAATGGCATCCGCGCCATTGTCAAAAAAGGCGAGTTCCAAAAATTTATCGCCAAACACCAGCCGGACGTACTGTGCTTGCAAGAAACCAAGGCCGAGCGCGGCCAAGCCGAAGTCGATTTGCCGGATTATGAAGAATATTGGAATTCGGCCCAGAAAAAGGGCTATAGCGGCACGGCTATCTTTAGCAAAATAAAACCGGTGAAGATAGTAAACGGCCTGCCGGATGACCTCGAGAAAAAGTACAAGCTGTCAGATGACGGCTACGGCGACCCAAACCGCGAAGGGCGAGTCATAACGGCGGAATTCGACAAGTTTTTCTTAGTTACGGTTTATACCCCGAACGCCAAAGATGATCTTTCACGAATTCCGCTGCGCCACACCCAGTGGGATCCAGCCTTTTTAGAATATTGCCAGCGACTTGAAAAAAAGAAAGGCGTTATTTTTTGCGGTGATCTAAACGTGGCGCATATGCCGGACGACCTGGCTAGGCCAAAGGAGAATGAAGGTAAGAAAGGTTTTACACTAGAAGAGCGCGAGGGCTTCCAGAATTTTTTGGATACTGGTTTTTTAGATACTTTTCGGGTCTTCACCAAAGGTAATGGACACTACACTTGGTGGACACATTGGGCCAACGCCCGGGCCCGCAATGTTGGCTGGCGCATCGATTATTTCTTAGCTTCCAAAAGCTTAAAGCCCAAAATTAAAGCTGCCCAGATCCATGCTAATGTCATGGGGTCCGATCACTGCCCGATAAGCATCGAGTTAGCCCTCGATGCGAAGTAAGAAGAATGAAGTAAGGAGTATGGGAAAGACAGTTGCAATATTGCACGGCTGGGCCGGTGGCAAATGGCATAGCAAACATTTTGCACTTGCCTTAAAAAGTGCAGGCTTCGCAATAACTGACAAGCCCGAAATAGCAGACATAATAATCGCTCACTCCGCGGGTTGTTATAATTTGCCTGGCAATTTAGAAGCAAAATTAGTGTTACTAATTGGACCACCTTATTGGCCCAATAAATCAATCTTGCGACGGATGTCTAAAATTAAACAACACGATATTAAACATACTACTGCTCTTCGGGGATTGTTTTACACCCTTAGCAAAATCATTTGGCAAGTTATTTACATTGTACTTAAGCCCAGTTATTCTTGGTTGGCGATCAGGCAACACCGCCATTTGCATTTTTTGGACCGACTTAAAAATAAAAAAATACTGCTGGTTCGAAATAAGGACGATTATTATTGTTCTAGAGAAATCGAAAAAGTTCTACAGAAATACCCTAATGTTCATTACCAAGAATTGCCTGGTCCTCACGACGATTACTACACTAACCCTAAACCTTACATAGATTTAATTTTCCAAGAGTTATCCTAGTAATAGATCTTCGTGTGCTTCGCATAGTATCCGCTGATGCGGATAGTCACGAAAGCTCACTACTGGGTATAATTAAAGTATGGCTAAAAAGACTGGGAGACCTTTCGCCGTCTTCGACATAGACGGAACATTGGTGCGGTGGCAGCTTTATCACGCAGTAGCCGATAGCTTGGTAAAACTTGGCTACATTGATTCAGGTGCTTACGCTGCGGTCCGCGATGCGCGGATGCAGTGGAAACGCCGCAGCGGCCCTGAAGCTTTTAAAATTTATGAGCGCCAATTAGTCAAAGCCTATGAAAAAATTTTGCTAAAACTAACGTTAAAACAATTTAATGAGGCCGCAAAGGCTGTTTTTGAACAGTATAAAGACCAAATTTACACCTACACTCGGGAGCTTACAAAAAAACTGAAAGCCGAAGGCTACCTACTATTCGCTATATCAGGTTCTCAATCCGAAATTGTTGAAAAAATCGCCAGCTACTACGGTTTTGATGATTTTGTAGGCACCCATTACCACCACGAAAATGGCCGTTTTACGGGAGCCGTAACTGTGCATCTTGGCGGTAAACACCTGATTCTCGAAGAACTGGTGAAAAAACACCGTGCATCGGCCGCCAGCAGTATTGGTGTGGGTGATAGCGCCAACGACATTTCGATGCTGGAAGCAGTAGAAACTCCCATCGCTTTTAATCCTGATCGTAAGTTATTTGACGTTGCCCAGAGTAAAGGCTGGAAAATAATATTGGAACGCAAAAACATGGTTTATGAACTGGAGCAACAAAATGGCAAATACGTATTGGCTAAAACAAACTAGGGACAAGCCGCTCTTCGAAGATTTACTATGGAGCCGGCCAGAAAATAAACGCTACGCCGGCAAGCTGTTAATAGTCGGCGGCAACTTGCATGGTTTTGCCGCGCCTGGCAGCGCTTACGGCGCCGCGCTGAAGGCCGACATTGGAACTTGCCGCATCTTGCTGCCTGACAACCTAAAAAAAATAGTTACACTACATTTCTCCCATTTACAAGGAAGCTCCTTGGAAATAGATTATGCTCCGAGCACACTTAGTGGAAGTTTCAGTAAGACCACGTTGGCGCAGTTACTGGAGTCAGCCGAGTGGGCCGACGGAGTACTATTAGCCGGTGACTTTGGCCGCAACTCCGAAACAGCCATCCTGCTTGAGGGCTTTATGAATAAATTCGCAGGGCAGGTGACGATCGCCCAAGACGGCCTGGATTATTTTTGGGGGTCTAAAAGTCCACTAATTGAACGATTCAGTACTTTATCTGTTATAAATCTTGGTAAGCTGCAAAAGTTAGCAAAACACAATCGTCCGGCAACTCCTATTCTACACAATATGATGTTGGCCGATTTAGTTGCAACACTACATGACTGGACGACGGCTAATCCCGGACAAATAATTACTAGGCACGCCGATCATTTCATCATAGCCAGCGGCGGGCAGGTGAGTACAACGTCTTCAGCAGAAGAATCTAACTGGCAAATTGAACTGGCAGCTTATGCTAGCGTCTGGTGGTTGCAACAGCCCCAAAAACCGTTTGAGGCTTTAACCAGTTCAGTTTTTGACTACTTGAAAGAAAAATAAATGTTGGCAAGTTTTACTATAACTCTACGGTGAGCTATAATGCTAAAGCTTAAGTATTATGTTCAAGAAAAATGAATTGAGATATCAAATAAAAAAACTTATAAACTGGAAGATTAAACAAAGGCTTAGCAACCTGACACCGATTGTGTATGTTTTGCTTGGGGTTGGCGCACTGGCTCTGCTGTTAGGTTTAACAAAAAACACTGGTAATAATCTGTCTGCGTGGGCAGCTTCACCAACCCCCGCGACAGCCGTCAGTATAGTCATTGCCGCCTCGGACAGTTCGCTCTTAAGTAAGCAACGAGCAGATTATGTAGTTGATGGCACAGCTGACGAAGAACAAATCATTGCTGCCATGAACCAACTGGCTCCCGTCGGCGGTGGCAGTATCTCGCTGCTTGAGGGGACATACAATATCGATTCCGAAATCCAGACAGCTCCTTCCGTCAAACACTGGCCTAATGGCATTACCATCCGTGGTCAAGGTGAGCGAACTATTCTCCATAATCGGATGAATGGCGGCACTAGCAACGACCGTTATGTCATAAATGTCTGGGGTAACACTACCGACCCCGTAAGTTATGTAGGGGTATTTGATTTGAAAATTATAGGAGACGAGTACACGACTAATAACATGAGCCAGCATGGGATTTTATTAAAATATGTTAAAGACGCCGCGCTTAATAATCTTTACTTCGAAAATCTAGGTGAAGAGGGTCTTGTCATTGGCGACGAGGCAGAGCGTGTGGCCGCTGGCGCTATCTTTGGTAAAAATTTAGGCAGTGGACTGATTGATATCGGTGGATCGTCAAAGTCAATTGATATTCAGAATGTCATCGGGGAAACGACTAATCAAGTTGAGGACTCCGCAATGACGGGTGTATTTGAGTGGGGGGGGAAATCACCGGAACGGGTAAATATCGGATTTATTCAGGCTATCAGACCTGGATCTAAAGGACTCCAAATTGTTTCTGCCAGTAACATCAATGTCGGGCAGCTCATCGTAGAATGCCAAGCCGACAGCTTCAGTAAAAAGAGTATCGGTGCTCTACAGGTATATAAAAATAGCGGGGTACAGCCTCAGAATGTCAATGTCAAGCAGGTGATTTCCCGTAATTGCGGCGCTCGTGCCAACAACCCTTCTATTTCACTACAGGGCGATTATCTCAATATCGATCAGGTGACTGTCGAGCGTCCGTACGGCCATGGGTTGAGCGCGGATAACTTACACTATAGCCATGTCGGTCAAGTAACTGTCCGTGACGCGGCCGATACGGGAACGAGCGCCTACAACGCAATAACTATAGCCAGTACGACGAGCGACAATACTTTTGATCAAATTTTGGTTCGGGGATGGTCTTATTCCGCGGCCAACGGTATCGGGGTAGCTATATCGGGGCATCGAAACATTTTCGGAAAGATTCAGATCGCGGGTGATACAAGCGTTGTCGGCGCCGACTCTTGGGATGTCTGGGTTAGTGCCAGTGCCAGTAATAACATTATTGAAAGTGCCATTCTTTCCGGACACGGAACCGGCGGTTTGAGCAACAGCTCTACTTCCACTCACATCGGAAAGATTATTAAGGGTACCAGCGGGACAAGCTATAAACCGTACCAGACCTCCGGAACAAGCCTAATCCCCTCCGGGGTAACTTCTACAACCGTTACTCACGGTCTTGGCTTTACACCTTCAGCAGAGAATATTTTTGTAACTCAAGCCAACAATCCTTCTAACGATCCTGGTAATATCTGGGTCGACAACATCAATTCGACTTCGTTCAGGGTCAACTCCAAAAACGACCCAGGCGCTTCCGGATTATCCTTCTCTTGGCAAGTTGTGACCCCTTAGTCAAAAAAGGTAGTGACCCCTCGTCCTAGCTTGGTCGAACTGGCAATTTACGCTAGTGTCTGGTGATTGCAGTAGACCCAAAAACTCTTCGATGTCCTTTCTAACGGTGTATACTCTTATGCTTGCTAAAAATACAAATAGCTCCTCCGCAGTTTTTAGTTTATTGACCCCTGTGATATAATTTTATTTGAGATAAAAAAAATAAAAAATGAAACCCTGGCAAAACTTAGCTACGTTTATTCTCATCATCCTCGTGGGCTACTTCATTGAAAGAAGGATTGCCCGGGCAATATACAAAGATCGGAAATTCCGGCTCTCGCGATATTTCCTTGTGCTTTTCTTCCCGCTGACAGCTACAGCTTTTGCCACTTATCAGGTCGGTATAAAAGCTTTATATGTTTTTATAGTATCAGCCGGCATTGGTTGTTTTTTGGAGTATAAATTGAATTCGGCTTATTCGGCTGTAGTAGGCAAAAGACTTTGGAAATATTACAAATATAATATTAACAGTAATACCAGTCCTCTGTGTATCCCGCTTTGGGGAATGGCCGGTGTTATGTTCTTGTTGATTGCCCGTACATTCCTATAGCTTTGGTGCCGGGAGAGAGACTTGAACTCTCACGTTGTTGCCAACACGGGATTTTGAGTCCCGCGCGTCTACCAATTCCGCCATCCCGGCACAACGGATCCATAACTATTTTAGTTGATTTTGCCCTATCATTCGATAGGGCACCCTGAGCCTGTCGAAGGGTGAGTCTCGCATGTATACCTCTCCTTCGCCAACCTCCTTCATTAAAACTACGGAAGGTCGAGAGGCTATGGAGGGCAGGCAATTCCGCCACCCCGGCTCGTCGTCGCAGTTTACGCGCTTGGCTCGTTTTGGATATATCTCAAAAGCTCCGCCTTAGCGCTATACTGCTCCTCTCAACTTTACAAGAGTCTGCCCTTGCACGATCTTGCAAAGTTGTATGAACAGACCTTAGCGTAACAGAGATATCCGCCTCCGCTGAAGCTTCGATGGATTTCATATCTATTTTATCAGAGAAAAAGGTGTTCGCCCACCTTCGCCGAAGTTATGGTGGATGTCGCTATTATTTTAAATAACTTCTTGGACAGATGTACTCATTGTACAATAAAACGGTAATGGATCCCGTTAGACCTCAGCCTGCAACTTTAAACTTCACTTTATGTGGGAGTGGCTTTGTGATACCAACGATGAACGATTATCATAGGTTAAGGGTGAGGTTCTAACGGGATGGATGATGACCGACTCACTAATCGCAGGGGGCAGTACGACGACACATTACCGCTGCCGACAGAGCCGCAGTCTCTGCACGCCAAGACTCAAGCAGGCAGCAGTTCTTCGGATATCTCCGCCAACGATGCTAAAACTAAAGACCATGAGCTAGCCGCCGATATTATACGAAGGAAGGTTGAAGAGGCTTACCGCAGCGCACCGGCTTTGCAAGCAGAAGCTCAAGAAATAAAAGAACTCACTCACAAAGAACATTTATCTAAACATCAACTATTTGTCCAAGGTCTAATAGCGTCCAGAGAAAGCCTGGAGCAAATGCAGGCGGCTTGGCACGACTACTACGCCGATTTGCCAGATGATCAGAAACACGAAGTATGGCGAGAGTTCTATGCTAACCAGCCTCAAACTGCACGTTATGTCAATTTTCCAACTTCCTTAGCGGAAGAAGTCACTGCCTCCCAACCAAACTCCCGCCACCACCCCAAAAGAAAAATTGCTAGCCGGACCGAACAAAAATTATCTGATTTTAAAGCCCGGGTTGCTAAAAGACTGCCGCCAGAGGTCAGGCAATATAGACCGCCTCGACATGTCCGATCCATAGTATTCGGCCTGTTGGCCGGATTTATAGCTGTGCTTATCTTACTGTTCAGTTTCTTTAATGAACGAATTATCGCGCCGTTCATTCAGCCCAGCCGCAACATAGCCAACACACCGCTTATCAGCGATGCGGCCGTTGGAACGGCACCGGAAATTATAATTCCTAAGATTAACGTCCAGATACCAGTCGTATACGATGTCAAAACTACCAAAGAAGACGCTGTCCTAGCCGGCCTGGAAAATGGCGTGGTGCATTACGCCGACAGCGCACAGCCTGGGCAAAATGGCAATGTGGTCATAGTCGGACATTCATCCAATAATATTTTCAACAAAGGCAAGTATAAATTTGCCTTTGTGCTGCTTAATCGCTTAGACAATGGCGACAGCTTTTACTTGCAAAAAGATGGTAAGCGCTATACTTACCAGGTTTACCAAAGGACTGTCGTTAAACCCGAAGACGTATCGGTACTAGGAGACAAAGACAAACCGGCTACAGCCACATTGATAACTTGTGATCCGCCGGGGACCAGCACAAATCGGCTAGTGGTAGTTGGACAGCAGATCAGCCCCGACCCGACAGGTAACGCCGCCAAAACTACCAATAATGCCTTAGCCACGCAATCTAAAACCATACCGGGCAATGCACCGAGCCTGTGGCACACGCTTTGGGTCTGGTTCAGCCGCTGAGTATATAGAGCAGTGATCAGAGAACGTAAACAGGAGGACAATTGCTCTTGGCTCTTTGCTTATTGCCTGCCCACCGTAGCCTCTCGATCTTCCGTAGTTTTAACGAAGGAGGTTGGCGAAGGCGGGCTTATTGCTTTGGAAGGTCCGCCCCAGCTCTTAAGTCGGTAGCTTGCAGAGCAACCGAAGGGCTGCCGGTAACTTGAGCCAACGTCAGTAAGAAATTAGAGTTCTTATCCAAATAGCCGCCATCGGTTCTAATTGTCGGCGTTAAGACTTGCTGGTTAGTGGAGTCATAGTCCATAACTAACATTGCACCCCCGCTTTGGCCGATCCAGCGATGGCCATCTAACCAGCGCATTGGCCCGCTTAAAGCCGCTGCCAGAGTGAATTGGTAGCGGCTATCGGTTTCTATATCATAAACGCTAAATTTTTGCCCGGCCTGAATACTAACGAATCGGACATTAGCTGAAAAAGATAAACTACTGCTGCCATTACCGCTCAATGAAAGTATAGGAATAGCTCGATTAACTTCAGGGTTCTTTAATCCGTTCAAGGGATCTTTAAAAACATTAATTCGGCTGGCCTGGTCGCTACCAGCAACATAGTACCAATGTCCTTGAAACTGGGTGGCATCTATCAGATATTTGCTGCCGGCGGCAAAAGTGTATAGCGGATAGCTTTTGCCACTTTCCCAGATTCGGGCCGTGACTTGGCCAGTGGCTACATTTTGGTCGGTTATATAACTAAATAAATTAGCTTCATGGCTTTTAAAAGCCAGTACGTGTTTTAAAAGCGGTTGGATGGAAATTTTTGATACGTCAGCCAAAGACAACAGACTTTCATTTTGACTGTAGATGTATAGCTGATCGGTTTTTTTGTTACGCAGCGACACCTGAGTCGGGTTGCTATTAAGCAGTCTATTAACGTTAAAAGATTGTGTAGGATCAACCCGGCTAACAACTATAAATTCTTGGCCGCCGCTAAAACTATGCCTTACTAAGAAATGATCGTTATCGGCCGCCCATTCAATAACACTCAGACTGCCATTGGGTTGGTCAGTATTACTCAGCAGTCCGGTCGGAAAAGCCAAGGTCGTCGGCGGCTGATCGAGCTTAGTAGTCTCATAAACATCGAAGCTGATCTTTGCAAAATCAACCGGAGGAACTTGGACTAACAACCACTTGCGATCAGGACTAGCACTTAAAACCGGCGGCTCTGAGGGGTAAACTCTGAGTGTTTTGCTCGCCGGAGCAATCGGGAAAAGTAGTGGGTAGGTATAACGATTAACGCTGTTTTCACTCAAAGTAAACTTACGTTGCCAGTCTCGATAGCCAGCTTTTTTGATAGTCAGTTCATAACTGGCAGCTGGCAACACCAGCCTAGCCGCAGTACTACTATGGTTGTCCTTGCCATTAAGGAATATTGAAGCGCCGCCGGGCTTAGAGTCAACAAACAAAAGCCCATTTTGGATAATATCGCCAGTTTTAGTGTTAATGCCGTAACCAGAAACCCCGTAAACTAAAATTGTGGCCATCAGAAGTATGACTATACCCATAAGGCCGTAACCGATCACTAAACGAATTTTGTGAGCTTGGCGCTGGCGGGGGTCTAGAAAATCCATCCCGTTAGAACCTCACCCTTGGTTTATGATAATCGTCTATCGTTGGCAGCACAAAGCAGCTCCAACGCACAATAAACTTAAAAGTTGCAGGCTGAGGTCTAACGGGATCCATAAGCTTTAGTTTAACACCTCAAGCCGTTCACTGTTCACCATTCACCGTTTACATTAGGTCATACTTTTCGCCCTATGATAAATGGAAAATGGTAAAGGGTTAATGGCCTTGTGCATAAGCCAGATAGCAGATTTGTATAATAAATGTATTCGATGTATAATGACTCTTACCCATAAAAAGGTAATTATTTTAGTGAGCAAATTAACCAGTATTGTGAACGTTAACGGCCAACGCTACAATGCAGTTACAGGACAATTGATCGGAGCGGTGAAAAAGGCGGCGACGCGTGTTAAGAACCCAGTCGCCGGTTTTAGTGTGGACGGTTTTACTAGTAAATCAACCACTCCTAAAGCACGCTCCAGGAGATCAGTCAGCCATATTCATCGTCAGCCCGCAGGTACTAAGACCTTAATGCGTAGGATAGTCAAACGGCCTACTGCTAATGGGCTTAAAGCTGCTAGCTCGGTCAAAGACCGGACCCAGACCCCCAACTACGCCCGAGCCTTCCGCGCTAAGCTAATACCTAAAAGTGATAAAGTCCGACATTTCGGGCTTTTGTCTTCTAAGGCCCAGAACCCTAACAAAAAGCTCTCTCCAAAAGCAGCTGTAGGCGAAGTTATTGCCCATAAATTTTCGCAGCGAGATAAAACCTCCAACAGCTCGATGACTAGCGCAATGCCTATGCCAAATACATTAGGAGTTACATCTCATCAGCAGCTCGAGAGACTGCTTGATTACGCACTCCACAGGGCCGACGCCCATAAACAGGCCGCCAAACGCTCGGCCAGACGCCCGTGGCAGCGCATCAATATTTTACCCAAATGGCTCAATATTTCGATTGCAGTTCTCATCGTCGCCAGTCTTGGCGGCTTTTTAATTTGGAGCAATGTGCCCCAGGTGCCTCTTAAAGTAGCTTCCAGTATTGCCCACGTCGAAGCTGCTATGCCGACTTATACGCCCTCCGGCTACAGTTACGGTGGCCATATTGCAGTCAAGGAAGGCGCCGTCACGATACCTTATAAAGATACAACCAACGCTGCAAAAGTTTATACCGTCACTCAAAAAGCCTCCAACATGGATAGCTCCTCACTAGCCAACACTGCACTGCCCAAAAACACCCCTACCCAAACTCTAGATAGCAGTGGCCGAGCGCCAGTTTTTGGTTACACCGACAATAATAACAGTGTCGCAACCTGCGTTAGCGGCGGTGTTCAAACAATTGTTTCCGGCAACTTAGACCCCAGCAGCGCTCAAAAAGTCGCCAGCAGTTTGTGCCAATAAAATCGAATTTAGGTATTAGAAGCTAGACGCTCGAATCAGAAGAGGTTTGTTTCGTTCTTAATTCTTTAGTTTTTGTTAAGCTTATAGCATGCCAATATCGAACATCGAATATCGAACATCGAAGCTGTTTAGAACTAGGTTCGCACCCAGCCCAACTGGTTATTTGCATGTAGGAGGCGTCAGAACCGCACTGTTTGCGTGGTTAGTGGCAAAGCAGGCCAAAGGACAGTTTATTTTGCGGATTGAGGACACTGACCGCAGCCGGCATGTGGAGGAGGCGGAGCAGCACATTATCGATAGCTTGGGGTGGCTTGGTATGCAACCGGACGAGCCACCGGTACGCCAAAGTGAGCGGCTGGATATTTACAAAAAGTGGGCTAAAGAATTAATCGAGACAGGCAGAGCTTATGCCGACTCAAGCACGCCAGAGGAGCTAGAGGCGTTGCGGCGGAAGGCAGCAGATGCCAAAAAACCGTTTTTGTTCCGCGATCACCGCCCAGATCCGCCGGCCGGCGGATCACCGGTTTGGGACGAAAGCATGCCACTGCGTTTCAAATCTGAACCAAAAAGTTATAGCTGGCATGATGAAGTTATGGGTAACCTTTCGGCAGGGCCGGAAGTCATTGATGATTTTATTATTCTTAAGTCCGATGGCTATCCAACTTATAACTTTGCCCACATCGTAGACGATCATGAGATGCATATAAGTCATGTTATACGTTCCCAAGAGTTCCTGCCTTCAGTACCCAAATTTTTAAATCTCTATGAAGCCCTAGCAATCGAAAGACCAAAACTGGCAACTTTGCCCTATGTAATGGCGCCGGGCGGTCGAAAAAAACTATCCAAGCGCGACGGCGCCAAGGACATTTTGGATTACCAGCGAGAAGGCTACTTGCCAGAGGCACTGATTAACTTTTTGGCCACGCTTGGCTGGAACGACGGAACCGAGCAAGAGATATTCTCGGTAGCCGAGCTGATAAAGAAATTCGACCTGTCGCGGGTCCAAAAAAGCGGCGCCCACTTTGACGAACAGCGTTTGCTGTGGATGAATGGGCACTACATCCGCCAGCTAACGATCGACGAGTTGGGCCAAAAAGCCAAAGCTTTTTGGCCCAATGAAGCCAAAACAGCTAATGAATCATATAAAAAGGCCGTGCTAGAACTTGTCCAGGAACGGCTAAAATTCTTAGCCGAGCTAGCGGAGCTGACAAAATTCTTTTTTGAAGAACCTCAAATTGAGCAGGTGATTAAGCTCTATAAAGAGCCGGTGGACAAATATTTAAAGAAAGAACCGCCCGACTTTAAAAAATTTCTTGAAGCCGCAGTTGCCGAGCTATCAACCAGTGATTTTTCCGTGGCGGACATCCAAAAACGGCTTAACAAATTACTTAAAACCCTGCACAGCAAACCGGCAATTCTTTTTCCGGTAATCAGAATTGCTGCGAGCGGCAGTCAAATATCACCAGAGCTTTTTGGCACGCTTCATGTACTGGGCAAAGCCGAGACCCTAAAACGTCTGAGTCAAGCTACTTCTAGTCTGGAAACATAAACATAAGCTTTGTTACAATATTGTTTATATGCAAGATAATCGTCCGCCTCGCGACCCGTTCGACAGGCTCAGGGTCATCTCTTCGAGCCTGAGCCTCAGAGCCGAAGGCCTGAGTCCATCGAAGGACGATGAGCTGAATAGCTCCGGCCCGCAACCACGGACCATTGAAGACGTAAGTCTGAGGAATAAGTCGCTGCAAAGAAGACAAAACCGACTTAAGCTGCAAACTAACCGGTCTTTTACGCCTACCGGACAACCTCAATCTGCTGGTGACAAAAGTAAAAAAAGAGAGATGCCGGCCTTCTGGTATAAGCTGGGCTTTTTGGGAAAATTCTTCTGCATTTTAGGCTTGTTTCTAGTTCTGGGCGGGGCCTCAGCCGCCGTCTATTTTAACTTTATAGATCAAAGCCGTGGCTCAACTCAAATTAGCAAAGCACCAGTCCAAAAGTCAAAAACTGTGCCTTCGCCGCTGACAGGTATGCAAGTAGCTCCGGAGCTGGCCGGGAGGCCTGTTACAGCCATCATGATAGAAAATAGCCTTGATGCTCGACCACAGTCTGGAATCGACCAAGCTGGGGTAGTTTTTGAAGCCATCGCCGAAGGCGGCATTACCCGCTTTATAACCTTGTACCAAGAAACCCAGCCAACCTACGTCGGACCAGTAAGAAGCTTGCGTCCGTACTACATAGACTGGGCTGTGCCCTTTGATGCCAGTATCGCGCACATCGGTGGTAGCCCAGAAGCCCTAGCTCAGATAAGAAATGGCGGCAAAGACCTAGATCAATTCTTCAACCCCGGTACTTATTGGCGCCAAAATAGCCGGCCGGCGCCACATAATGTCTACACCGGTTTTGAGCAACTCAATGCTTTAAATTCCGCCAAGGGTTATAGCAGCAGTAAGTTTGTCAGCTGGCTGCGCAAGGCTGATAAGCCACTAGCGGTACCAATAGCTAAAACTATAGACATGCCAATCTCCAGCTCGGCTTTTTATATACATTACGATTATCACGCCAGTGACAATAGTTACGGCCGCAGCGAGGGCGGGGCGCCGCACATGGCCACTAACTCAGCTAAGGATACCACTGGGCAGCAAATACACCCCAAGGTAGTTATTGTATTGGTTATGGGCTACGGGATAGAGTTTGATGGCTTACATGGCGCTTACGATACGTACGGCAGCGGTTCGGCCTATGTTTTCCAGGACGGCGGAGTCACGCAGGGTACTTGGACAAAAGCCGACCGCAACGCCCAATTTGACTTTAAAGATCTTGCCGGCAACCTCATCAAGCTTAACGCCGGCCAAACCTGGATCACCATGGTTTCTAGCGGCCAAATGTCCTACGCCCCATAAGTAGACTAGACTATCTTTGTCTTGCTACAATTCCCTCTGTTCTTTGGTCTAACCAGTTTTGTAAAATCGTGCTTCAGCAGAGCTTTGCAAAACTGAGAGGAGGAAACGACCTGAGGTTGGAAGTAAACAGACTATTGTTTGTTTACGGAAATTGAACGTCGGTTCCGACGAGGTCCCATCGTCTAGTGGTTAGGACACCAGGTTCTCATCCTGGCAACAGGGGTTCGACTCCCCTTGGGATCACCAGTTATAAATTAGATAAATTAGGCGGCTTTAGCTTCAGGAGCTTGAGGTCGGCGTACCATAACTATCCTATAGTTTCTTAGCGGATAAGCACTAGGATTATGCTCTCTTGCAAGTCTTTCGAACACAGCCGGCACTAGCTCTACAGCGACATTTTCCGGACGATGATTTTGAGCTATCCAAGCTATTTGGGCTCGATTAGTTTCAGCTAGCCTTCGCTCATACTCGTTGGCATAATTCATATGGCCTTCATACTCGTAAATTTCACCCCACGTCTCATTCATTCTTGTTACATGGATATCGGGTTCAAGTAAAAAACAAGTGGGAGCAAAACCTCCCTCAAGCCGACGCCTAATTATATCTTCTCGCCAATCTCTTTCTGGGGTTCGAGATAAACCACCATTTTGTTCTAAGCCAGTCATGTATTACTCTACCATAACAGATTATTAGTATATATTCAAGCGTTGCAAAGCTAAAGCAGATTGGCGTAGAATTGAATTAGCCGTACATGGGCCGGTGAATAACCCTCCTCCATGTAGACTATTAAACACTTTGGGAAACATACATCCACATCTGGAAGCCTCTGTTAACCCCACCAATCAGTTTCTTAGTAAACCCAGTAGTGAGCTTTCGCGGTTATCCGCCATAGGCGGATACAGTATTCGCAAAGCATAGTCGCGAAAGTCTACTACTGGGTAAACGAAGCAAATTTCGAAAGTGGTAATTTGTTTTTAATCTAAGCAGCTAGCCTTTATAAAAGCCACTTGCCGTTCCGCCAGCTAGCGGATGTCCGGCGCTCTTTTTATAACTTTAAAAACCTGCCGTTCGCCTAGGCGGATTGCGGGCTTAGCCGCACAAACTTCGTCCGGAAGGGGAGAAATTTAGGCGGTCAAAGGGCTAAGGGTACAACCCTTAGGAAGGAAAGAAAATGGAAAATGTAGTAGAAATTAACAAAAACATCAATGTAGTGGCTTACTATTTTAAAAACGTCGGCAAAAGACTCAATTGCTTTCCCAAGAAAATGGAGTACGAAGGCAAGAGTGTAGTCTTCACCGAACAAGGCTTGCGGCACCCGACGCGCCAAGGAAGGCGCATGATCCATATCTTTGATATGACCGACGGCAACGCTGACTACCGACTGGAGTTTGACGCCGAGCAACTGAGCTGGAAGCTAGTTTACATAGCCGACCAAAACTATGGCCCGATGGACGAAAAATTTAGCGCATCGACGCTGACGTTTGCAGGGCAAGCTTAGCAGCGTATTTGGTATTGGGTATAAGGTATAGGGTATGGAAAATACTTAATACTTTATACGAAATACGGTATACCAAAAGATGCCACATCCTAAACTACAACTATCTACTAATAAGGCTGAGCCGCTGGTTATGCATATTGACCTGAATAGCTGTTTTGCGACCGTGGAGCAGCAAGCCAGACCGCTGTTGCGTGGTAAGCCGATAGGCGTTACTAACCGCCTGACCAAGAACGCCTGTGTAGTAGCCGCCAGCTATGAAGCCAAGGCCTTGGGCGTTAAAGTCGGCATGACTTTTAGCGAGGCTAAGCTTTTGGTGCCCAATCTAATAATGCTAGAGACCGACCCGCCCAAGTATCACTATGTCTACCAAATTTTGGTCAACATTATGCGTTCTTATTCGCCTAATATTGTTATGAAGAGTATTGACGAGGGCATTATCAATTTTGAGGGGACTACCGCTATCGTCAATAAACGGCCGCCCCGACGGATAGTCGGGGCCCCGACCGGAGCGTCGGGGCTGGAAGCTATCGGCCATGAGATAAAAAAGCGCCTGAAAGATGAAGTCGGTTGCTGGATGCGCTGCAACATTGGCATCGCGCCCAACCGGTTTTTGGCCAAAACCGCCGCTTCCTTGCATAAGCCCGACGGTCTGGACATCATTGACCATACCAACCTGCGCCAAGTATTGGCCAAGCTGGAGCTGACAGATTTAACCGGCATTGCCGAGCGTAACCAAGCCCGGCTAAATGCCTGCGGTATTTATACAGCGCTGCAATTTTTGGAGGCGCCGGCGGATATTTTGCGCCGACACGTCTTCAAGAGCATCTGCGGCGAGGACTGGTATCGGCGCCTGCGCGGCTGGGAAGTTGATGATTTTGATCCGCTGGACAGCGGATCAGTCAAAAACGTCGGACGCCAGTTTGTGCTGGATGACATGCGGCCTAGTGAGGAGACACTGCGCTCACGGCTAGCCTACCTGTGTGAAACCACTGCTATGAAGCTGCGCTATAAAGGTCTGTGCGCCCGGGGCGTATATATTTATCTAATGTACGCCGGCGGCGATTCGTGGTATGAACGCCGGATGTTTAAAAGCACCTTCTTTTCCAACGCCGAAGTTTACCGTCGGGCCACTTTGCTTTTCAATCGCCGGCCCCAAGGTGACTGGGTAAGGATGATAGCTGTGTCGTGTTACGCCCTAGCGCCGTCAAATATCAGCCAGCTCAGCTTGCTGGACGAGGTTAACAGGGAAGTTTGGCTAACGCAGGCTGTGGACCAGATTAACAGTCAGTTCGGCGAATTTACGATAACCTATGCCAGTAGTCTGAAAGCTAAAGATGTAGTCAAACAAAAAATCCCCTTCGGAAGCACTAGATACTTTGAACTACTGCTCAATCGTGCTTAGCAAGATGGCCGCATGCTTGGGAGAACTGGAGGGCCGCCCAAGACTGTCTTTTTATCATAGACAATTGTCTGACCAACTAGACGAATAATCGGACTTGCAGGCGGAGTATTTCCGTCTTGACAAAACCGGCCGATCAACGACACCGCTCGGCCTCCGTCGCCAATTTCAACTAGACAGCTAGTACTCGGTTGAAGGCCATTATTGTAGTAGGGTGCGGTAATGCTATCAACAGTTAAGTTACTTCTGGGAATCGGCATAACAGCCACTTCATCCAAAGCGCCTGGTGTTTCTAATGTTAGGGCAAAATACCGCTTCACACCGTTCACCACCGCTATCAATGGCAGTGCGGTCTGGTAATCCCATTCTCTAGTTTCGACGCCGCGGCCTCGACGATCGGTTTTGATTGAAGGTCGGGACCAATATACATCACGCGAAGAGTCGCAGCTGACCGGTCGACGATGTTTAATTCTTGATTCTAATTGCGCGGCTGCGGCCTCGATAGGAGTAGGGCGAAGTTCGACTGATACTGGTTGAGCCCTCGCCTGAGCTGTAGCTGCTGTTACCGCTAATAAAGCAGCAGCACTTCTCGCTAGATTTCTACCTGTTTTTGATAGTTCTCCATTGATAATCCTCATAGTAATTCTTCTGACTAACAATATTAAACCTCAAACAATAGAAATGTCAATGATGCACCTCTATTTGGCAGCACACGTTACTTTGAGCTGCTGCTCAACCGAGCATAAGTTTGTGATAGGTTAAACCTATCACAACTATCACGAGATTAGACCTGTCACAAATATCCTTAGTAGCACAGGTTCGACTCCCGTAAGGCTCACCAAACAATTTAGGTTTTTGCATAGGAGGTTTTATTACGATTTTCTGTTTTCAGATTAAGTTATCTGCCTATTAGCAATAACGCAGCCCATTTTTGTAAGCGCGGCTTTAATCCTTGCTACTTTTTGGGGGTCAATCGTATCTGGATCAATACCTATATCAAAATCCACGATTTTATCGGGATCTACTCCTTGCTGCTCTTCTTCTGGTGTAATAACTCCGGGCATGGAATCAATCGCGGTAAGGTTAGCCCCTGCTTCATAAAATGGACCAAGTAACTCCCGTAGTTTTCCTGGTCTATCATCAGTTGTCCGAAAACTAAAAGCATACATTCGAAGATTTGCGTTTCTAGCCCCAACAACACCCGCTTTCCCAAACATCGACTTTATAACTCCCGCGGGGTCATCGTGAAACATAATATTCTGTAGCATAAGCTCCTGTAACTTTCCTCTGTCGTCTAAACCTTTTTTTAATTCTTCTAAAGCTCCGCTAATAGCGTCAAGAAATTCTTTTTTTCTGGGTTGGCTGTGCAGAATTTCGGACGGAACAACCGTCCCCTGGCCAAGAGTTCTGCCTAAGGCGAGTGCCGCAAGTTCCGCATTAAGAGTAGCAAACTTGTTAAAATCACTAAGAGGAAGTTCACGTTGCCGTAAAGCACCAGCCAAAAGGTGCATTGTAAAAAAAGTAAGGAATTGATCTTGTTCTACTTTTTCATGATCACTGATATTGATTTTTTGTATGGATGTATTCTTAGCTAGAAATAAATCTGTAGCCAGCCTTATGGCTTTTTCTGAATTTGGACCAACTTCACATAACCAAACCTTAACGCCTCGCCAAGGTTGAGCAGGAACAGCTCCTAAATGTGTGGAGCAAACACTAATTCCATGATTATCTAATTCGTGATAAACGGGGATTAAGGTTGATTTTACGCTAGATCCATCAAGAACGGAGTGTTGTGGCCCTAACAAGTCATAAACTGACCGAAGCATTTGATCTGTTGTAGACGCATCAACAGCGAAAAATAAGTCTGTTGATGATCTCACAGAGTCGGTCAATGAGTCATCTATTTCGCAAACTCTGACTTCATTAAAGCCTAACCCACCAAGACCCTGTACAATTCTGCTTCCTAGCTGACCGCGACCACCGACAACTGTGGCGACTCTTGTCTCATACGCCTCATACCTAGTAGGCTGTGTTTCTAAACTCATGTTCGACATATTTAAAGTACTATAACATGAAAATGTTTATTTGTCTAAGCTGAGTTTGGTTTTATTGATGCCCGGACACATTAAACAGATTTCAGAGAGTTTAGATTGAAAAAATTAGGATAACAACAGATAATAAAAGGATTAGCCCAGCACTTAGGTCTGAGACTATCCACTCAAGCGGATACTTGCGAAGCACTCAGCCCTAAGTGCTGGGTAAACGGCACGATATAGATAGGGGTGGGTAAGAAGTAGTGTTTTTTAAGCGCAAACAAGAGAACAGACAAGCTGCTGTAAATCCTAGCCCAGGTAGCGGCGTGGTTGTCAGTGCCAAGCTAGCCAATGACCAAGCCTTGAGTTCGGAATTTATCCTTAGCGCTATTGAAGACGGCGTGGTGATGGTTGGCAAAGATAATATTATTTATCTGTTTAACCCCGCCGCGGCTACCGTAACCGGCTGGCCGGCAAACGAAGCCGTAGGCCTGGACTTCCATAGTGTTTTATCTTTGGTAGACGCTCATGGGGTACCATACCCACCAGAAGCTCACCCCTTTGCCAAGGCCCTGCAAGGCGGAACTACTGTACGCGACTCCAAAGCCTATTTATCGACTCGCGGCCATAAATATATGCCAGTTTCTTTGATAGTTTCGCCGGTTTTAGAGGCCGATGGCAGTCCACCTAATAAGGTGGTTGGAGTATTTCGCGATATCACGGTTGAGAAATTGGAAGAGAGCCGCCGCAGCGAATTTGTCAGCACCGCTTCCCACGAGATGCGCACGCCGATTGCCGCCATTGAAGGCTATCTATCTTTGGTCCTAAATCCAAAAGTCGCTGTAATTGATGAACGCGCCAAAAACTATTTGGAAAAAGCCCGTTTAGCAACCCAGCACTTGGGTGAGCTGTTTGCCGATCTGCTGACCAGCTCCAAAGCTGAAGATGGACGCTTGGCTAGCTACCCCTCGGCAGTAGAAATCGGCGAAATAGTCGAGCAAGTCGCGGATAGCGCTCGCTTTAATGCTGGGAAGAAGGGTCTGGAGCTTAAATATGTCATCAGCAGCGACAACGAAGTCAGAGGCGGCAAAGTGGTGCGGCCGCTATTTTATGTCTTCGTCGATCCCAATCGAATGCTCGAGGTCCTGCAAAACCTCATAGACAATGCCATTAAATACACCAGCTCGGGAACAATTACTCTAGCTCTAACAGGCGACCAATCGGTAGTCCAAATCCAGGTTCGCGACACCGGAGCAGGCATTCCGGAAGAGGATATCCCGCACCTTTTCCAGAAGTTCTACAGGGTTGATAGTTCTATGACTCGCAACATCGGCGGCACGGGCTTAGGTCTTTTTATCTGCCGGCGACTAGTTGAGATGTATAACGGCCGTATTTGGGTGGAGAGTCAGTTGGGCAAGGGAAGTACATTCTTTATAAACCTGCCACGCCTCAGCGCCGAGCAGGCACTTGAAAAACAACAAACCCACGTCATCAGCCCTATCAAACCGCTATAGCCCATGAGACAAAACTAATGGTTGTTTCTCAGATTTAGTTTTTTAAAAAATGCTACAATGAGCATAAGCGTTATAAAAGCACTATTATGGCTAGAATTCATTGCAATAACCGTTTTTGTGAAGCGAAGCAAAAATCTTGGTATCCGAAAACGGCTATCAGGCGAGGCAGCGTACCCGTAGGGTACGGTGACAAGCGGCATACCGTTTGCAGGACCAAGATTTGTGATGAGGCTGAAAAGGGATATCGCAATGAGTTCTAAGATACTTTTAGTTGAAGACGACAATAATTTACGAGAAATATTCGAGATGCGCCTTCAGGCTGAAGGTTTCAGCACAGTTGTTGCCAGTGATGGCGAAGAAGCTTTAGTTGTAGCGTTGCGTGAAAAACCCGACCTTATTATCGCCGATGTTATGATGCCAAAGATGAGTGGTTTCGAAATGCTCGAAACGCTCAGGGCAACACCTGACATGAACAAGGTTAAGGTTGTTGTGATGACGGCTCTTGGCCAGGCAGAGGATAGAACTCGCGGCGAGGCTTTGGGCGTGGTAAAATATCTGGTGAAATCCCAAGTCACTCTGGAAGACTTTGTTCGTGTAGTTAAAGAGGTTATGGGCACCGGTTCTGATGAATCTAGTGCTCAGAACTCTGAAACCAGTGAACAAGTTCCAAAAGACAAAGTAGCAAATAATATGCAAGAAGGAGGGCAGAAAATGCCAGACGACACGAATCCAACACCAACACCCCCATTAACTGATAGCGGACCGGCGCCCCTCGCCAATCCAATAAGCGGTGGCGACACACCCCATGTCCCGGCCGATGATCAAATGAGCACCGCTCAAGCACACCAAGCTATGCAAAGCCAAGTTGATGACTTCGCCAGCGGCACGCCCCCGGGAACACCGGCAGCAACTGACGCACCCGATATTCCGGTGGCAAGTCCTCCAAGCGATCCTCCGCCATCGGATGACCCTCAGCCACCGACTCCACCACCATCACCGGACGCCCCCACTACTACATAAAGCGGCTCCGCCTTTTGAAGGACTCCGCCAGCCGGCGGACTACGGATTTCCTTTAACGCCGCTTTTGGAATAAATCCAAATCCCACCCAATTTGACTCAAATTGGGTGGGACCGTGGTTACTACCTTTCCCTTAAGTACACCAGGAATAAGCTAAATATGCCTTTCAAGAAACGCGTTCGCAAGTAGCCGGCGCGTTTTTTCTGGGTGCCCCTCCTAAAATTTCCAAGAAATTTTGGCAGCTAAAAACGTTATAATAACAGGTTATGAGTAGTAGAGTTCCTATCGTAGCCATTGTTGGTAGGGCCAACGTAGGCAAGTCCAGCTTATTTAATGCCATCATCGGACGGCGTGAGACAATCGTAGCCAAAGAGCCAGGTACTACCCGGGACAGTATTTACGCCAAGGCAAGCTATGACAGGAAAGATTTTTGGTTGGTAGATACAGCGGGTATGAAAAGCGCCGAGGATGAATTTGAGCTCAGTATCCAAGACCAGATCAAACAGGCGGCCGATAGCGCTACTTTAATTGTAGTTGTAGTTGAGGCCGACGTGCCACCGACCGAGGAAGACCGACGGGTAGCCAAGCTTGCCCTAAAAAGCCGGAAGCCGGTGATCTTGGTTGTCAACAAAATAGATAAGAATCTAAAACGTGACTTGGATGGATGGCGAAAGCTGGGCATAAAACAAATTATGCCTACATCCGCGACTCAAAAAAGAGGCCTAGACGACCTCCTGTCAGCCATCGCTACTCAACTGCCGCAGGCGAAAATCGGCAGTGATTCATCACGGATTCATTTATCACTGCTGGGCCGGCCTAACGTCGGCAAATCCAGTCTGTTTAACGCTTTGGCTAAAAAACAACAAGCCCCGTGGGATGCCCGCCTCGGGCGGGCCGGAGTTTTTGAAACTCCGATTCCACTGGGGCAGGCCATCGTGGCGGAGAAAGCTGGAACCACAAGGGACGTTAATCGGGCGATAGTCCGTTTTAAAGCAAAAGAGATTGAACTTATGGATACCGCCGGTATTCGGCGCAGCGGTAAAATAGAGCGAGGCGTGGAACAATTCAGCATCCTGCGGGCGCTGGCTGCCATAGAGCAATCAGATATTAGCCTGCTGATTATGGACGGCCGGGAGCTTAATGTTCAGCTGGACCAAAAAATTGCCGGACTGATAAAAGATGCCGGCAATGGCCTAATATTGGTCGTCAGTAAATGGGACCAGGTCGAAAAAGATAGCTTTACTAAAGACCATTTGGCAGCCCAAATTGCTGAGAGTTTCAACTTTGTGCCCTGGGCACCGCTGATCTTCACCAGCGCAACCACCGGCCAAAATGTAGCTAAAATCTTTGACCTAGTTCTGGAAATTGCCAAGAGCCGCGGGCTGCGATTTAAAACTCCGGAGCTAAACCGTTGGCTGCAACATACAGTCAACCAGCACCCACCGGCCGGTTTGCGCGGTAAGTTGCCAAAACTCAACTACATTGTTCAAGAAGACAACTCCGGGATGCCCAGCTTTAAAGTCTTTGGCTCAAAGACTAAATTCCTGCACTGGAGCTACAAACGCTATCTTGAAAAGAGTTTCAGGGCTGTTTGGCCCTTAAACGGCACCCCCCTTAAATTCTGGTTCATCGACAAAAAATAAAACTATGCTTGCGAAGAATTTAACTATTGCTTAAACTCTTACAGGAATGAAAAAAAGGGGAAGGGTGACGATTTTGGTTGGCCTGCAGCGGGGCGATGAAGGCAAAGGCCGCCTAAGCGACAAACTGGCGGCAGTTCATGATATCGTGGCGCGCTATAACGGCGGACCCAATGCCGGCCACACAATTTTTGTCAAAGGCCAAACGATTGCCTTTCATCAGGTACCAGCCGGCGCGCTTTATCCCAAAGTCCTAAATGTAGTCGGCAACGGCATGTACGTTGACCCGCTTAAGCTTTTGGCTGAAATCGCTCAACTGCAAAGTCAGGGTATCAAAATCTCACCTAAGAACTTGGCTGTTAGCTACGCCGCCCATCTTATTTTGCCGCACCATATTTTGATGGATGAACTCCGAGAAGGCGGTTCTGGCGCCCAAGGTAGCACCAAAGCTGGAATCGCCTATGTAGCGGCTGATAAATATGAGCGGGTGGGAGTCCGAGCCGAACTGCTGGACATTGATCCGAAGCTGCTAGAAAAAACCGTGGCCGAAGGTATAAACAAAGTTAATCAGCTCGGCCAGCAAATCAAAGATTTTAAGCCAGTTGACGCGGGTGCTGAGGCCAAACTTTGGACAGCCGAAGCTCTTAAACTCAAGCCATATATAGCCGACAGCGCCAAACTCCTAAACGACCAGCTCCAAGCCGGTAAGTCGGTGCTGGCCGAAGGCGCCCAGGCTTCATGGCTGGATATCGACGGTGGCATGTATCCTTATGTAACATCCTCGCACCCGACCACCGGCGGAGCTTTAAATGGCTTAAGAATTGGCTACAACTACATAGATAAGGTGATTGGCGTCATGAAGGCTGTACCTTCGCATGTCGGCGGCGGACCGTTTGTGACCGCCATAGATGATGAATCTGTAGCTAAGCACTTAAGAGGTAGCCGGGGCGATATCGACGGCGAGTTTGGCGCCACAACCGGACGTCCAAGGGGCGTGGGCTGGTTAGACCTGCCGGCGATTCGTACATCAATTCGCGACAACGGAGTAACTGAGGCCGCCTTGACTAAACTAGATACCTTACAAAAAATTTCTAAGAAAACCATACCCGTAGCCGTAGCTTATAAATACAGAGGGCAAGAACTAAAAGAGGCGCCTAGCTCGGCTTACATGCTGCAGCGGTGCCAGCCGATTTATAAAGAACTGCCACTTTGGAAGGGAGACGTCAGCCAAGCTCGGAGCTGGAATGATTTACCCGAGGGAGCCCGTAAATTCATTAGTTTTTTAGAAGCGGAAATCGGCATTCCGATTACTATGATCGGCGTCGGCCCCGACCGCGAGCAACTTATTACTCGTTAGTAACAGGTAGCTTGAAACTGGTAACAAGTTTGGGCCGGAGCTTGAACTTTTAGCACCAATAACTTAAGTTTCTCTAGGAGAAAGACCACCAATTACATTTTGTCCACCTGTTGTACAATAATCATCGATAACAGTGAGTGCTTGTTCAAAATCTTGAACGTTGAAGCCTGGCCATCGCACAAGTTCACCAATGAGTGTCCCAGAATTTATTTGCCCGTAAGTTAGTACTCTTCTTAAAATTTCTCGTTTACAAGCGTCTAAGAAAGCACCAGGAGAATCGGGAGCTCTATAGCGATTATTATATGCTCTTGCGGCATATTCTTTTAATTTTGCCCTCAGAGCTTCAACTCGCTCTGGCTCACCTTCAGGTAACTTAATATCTAAATGAAATTCTGCTTCATTTCCGATCTCAGTAATTTCTCCTCGTTCCGCTTCTCCAATAGAGCGCTGTAATTGAGGGTCGTCCAAGGTTGCTAAATCATCCAATGCATTAGCTGCAGCTTGTGGGCCAATTATAACCGCAGCTCTTTTAAGTAGGTCTACATCCATCTCTAACCTTGCATCTTCAATACTCACATCTGTCATCGCTACTCTTTCGTCACCACTTGTCATAAAATCTCCTTTATTGTATTGATACTAGATATACTCTTGAAATTTAATTTTTGCAAGCATGAGCGAAATCAAACTTTGTGCGAAGTTTAAGCCAAATTGAAAGATACTAGTTACTATTTTCTAGTTACTAGTTTCAGCGCATAATATGCGCCATGGCTTTGTTTCAAAAAAATCCGCAAGAGACTTCTAAATTGCCGCTTTATACGCTAGGCACTAACAAGAATGTGTTGATAATCGGTCTAGGCAATCCGGGAAAAGAATACGTTGGGACGCGGCATAACATAGGTTTTTCGGTAATTGAGGAATTTGCCCGGAATAATAATTTTCCAGCGTGGATATCAAAAAAGGATCTCAAGGTTGAGCTTAGCGTAAAAACTCTGGGTGAAAATCGAGTAATTTTAGCTAAACCGGCTACCTTTATGAACTTGAGCGGCCAAGCCACCAGCGCCGTACAGAAGTTCTACCGCGTCTACAACCTCTCAACTCTGGTGATTTACGACGAGCTAGCAATTCCGTTTGGACAACTTAGAACAAGGGTAGGGGGCGGGGACGCCGGTCACAACGGCGTAAAGTCACTGATCCAACATATCGGCGAAGACTTTGGCCGCCTGCGTATCGGCATTGGCAACGAAATCTCCGAAAAGGCTGACGCCAGCGATTTCGTGCTCAGCAAATTCACTAAAGAAGAGCAGGGCAACTTGCCACTCATTTTGAGCGAAGCCAGCAATCTGATTACCGAATACATCTACAGCGGCCAACTCCCTCACGACACCCGCACTATTTTAAGTTGATTCTGGGCAACTCGTTAGGGTCGACAAAAACAAGCTCAACCTGATCCATAGCCAATATTTTGATGTCGTTTATAAGCCCTGGATCTGAGAATCCGTCATTCTCGAAAAATTCGAGAGGCATGTTTGCCAACTCTTCCTTACTAAACATGTCTAATATTGTATAACTTAATTTAATTACTGTCAAGCTAACTTCCTAGTAGAAAACCAACCTTACGAAGAGCCTCCAGAGGGTGAGAACTGCCGGCGGCAGTTCGGAAACCGCAGGTGCGACGGCACCGAGGCGGGCCTGACCGTATTTTCAGCAGAAAATAACGGGAAGGTGGGCACCAGAAAACAATGAACCTCCAGAGGGGGTGGGCACCGCTGGAGGTTCATTGCGGGCTCGATTCGCCAGCTGGCGAATCAAGCCCAATTTACACCCTTCAACCCCACCATCGACAAAGCAATCTAATAACCCGCGAAAAGCTAAGGTCTAGCGCCGTCCACCAGGCAAGCCCGATGGAACGCGAGCGTGAGCTCGCATGTCTACCCACGTTGAGGACCCGCCGAAATTTCAAAGAAATTTTTGCGGGCGAGGAGTTAAAGGGAATAAGTTGTTTAAGATTTCCCACCCAATTTTTAAGCTTAAACAATTGTATTAATTAAATTTGGTTACTATACTCAAGTTAAAACCAAAAAATTGGGTGGGACTAGGGCAAGTGGAGGGTATCAACTTACCTTAGAATCTTAAACATTTTATTCCGTCGTCCGCCTTGGCGAACAACCGGAAATTTGGGGGTATAAGGTACATAAGCATTAAATAACGCTTATGAGTTGCAACATTAGCAAAAAAGTGTCATTATGTCAATACTTTTTAATATTGTATGAGCAAAGTCAATAGCCTTAAGCTTAATGAACCTGATTATCCTGAGCTTCTACTTCATATTCATTCGCCACCGGCCTGGCTTTTTTGGACAGGTATTGCACCCCAAGAGTTTATCAGTAAGCCAAAAGTAGCTATTGTTGGCAGCCGTAAGGCTTCTGCTTATGGCAAACAAGTTACTGAGCGGCTAGCCGGTGAGCTAGCTAGGGCTGGAGTGGTAATTATCAGCGGTTTAGCGTTTGGGATAGACGCCACTGCTCACCGCGCGGCCTTATCGGTTGGCGGCTGTACTGTCGCGGTTTTGCCGGCGCCGCTGGACAAAATATATCCCGCCGCACACCATAACCTAGCCAAGCAAATCGTCAGTAGTAGTGGGGCTCTTGTTAGCGAATATCCCCCGGGGTCTGAGGTTTATAAAGAGAATTTTATTGCTCGCAACCGCATTGTCAGCGGACTAGCCGATGTGCTGGTTATAACCGAGGCGGCCAAAAATAGCGGCAGTCTGCACACTGCCAGATTCGCGCTAGAGCAGGGCAAGACTGTCATGGCCGTGCCCGGTAATATTTACAGCCCGACGAGCGAAGGTTGTAACAATTTAATCAACAGCGGAGCAGGGGTGGTAAGGGATGTGGATGATATATTCTTGGCTCTAAATCTTAAGCCTAAAGCCAGAACCATTAAAAGAGTTTTTAAAGGGACCACTGAAGAACAACTTTTATTCGATCTCATCAGAGGCGGCGTCAATGACCAGGATGATTTAGCCGCCCGATCCGGCATGAGCGGACAAGCTCTGAACAGCGCCCTGAGCATGCTGGAGATTAATGGCCACATCAAAGCTGACGCTGGGCATTGGACCCTGCAGTGACAAATTTTCAATTTTCAAGCCTCAATTTTCATTCAATGATACATTGATTCATTGTTACATTGATTGGTAATTGTAAATTGCGAATTGATAATTGAGCGGATTATTCGTAATATGCCTTGATATGGCTAAGAATCTGATGATTGTTGAAAGCCCGGCCAAGGCTAAAACTATTGCTCGTTATTTAGGCGATGATTTTGAAGTCAAAAGCAGTTTTGGTCATGTCCGCGATCTGCCCAAAAAACAGCTCGGCGTAGACATCGCTAAAAAATTTGAGCCGACCTACGAAATTAGCCCCGACAAAGGAAAAATAGTTAGTCAGCTAAGAAGTATAGCTAAAGGTAAAACTATTTGGCTGGCCAGCGATGAAGACCGCGAAGGTGAGGCTATAGCTTGGCATATTTGTTTTGTACTAGGGATAGATCCCAATAAAACTAAGCGGATTGTTTTTCATGAAATTACCAAGTCCGCCATAGCCACCGCTATTGCCAAGCCACGGACTGTAGATCAAAAATTAGTTGATTCTCAACAGGCTAGACGAGTACTTGACCGGTTAGTAGGCTACGAGTTAAGTCCGATTCTGTGGAAAAAGATCAGAGCCGGACTTTCGGCTGGCCGAGTCCAGAGCGTAGCGGTACGGTTGACAGTTGAGCGCGAGCGAGAAATTAGGGCTTTTCAAGCTGAGGGCTCATTTAAGTTAAGTGGAATTTTTGATGCAGATGGTGAAGAAGTTTTAGCCGAACTACCATCAAAAATTCTAACCGAGCCTTTAGCGCAAGAGTTTTTGGAAACCGCCAAAACTGCCACTTTCACGGTCGAATCGGTAGATCAAAAACCAGCTACTCGGGCACCAAGCGCTCCTTTTACCACTAGTAGCCTGCAGCAAGAAGCCGCTCGGCGTCTTGGTTACGGTGTTAAACAAACAATGACGGTCGCCCAACGTTTATATGAAAACGGACATATAACTTATATGCGTACCGATAGCGTGGCTTTATCAGGTTTGGCCATCAAAGCCGCCCGGGATTATATAGTAAAGGCTTACGGGCAGAATTATCACCAGGTTCGTCAATACAAGACCAAGAGCCGTGGCGCCCAGGAAGCCCACGAAGCCATCAGACCGACTCAACTGACGTCTTTGAATAGCGGGGCCGATACCCAGCAGCAAAAGCTCTACCAGCTGATTTGGCAAAGGACTGTCGCCAGCCAAATGGCGCCTGCCCAAATTGACCAGACGCAGGCTAGAATATCCATTAGTGGCCGCGATGAACAGCTAGTTGCCAGCGGTGAAATCCTGAAATTTGACGGCTTTTTAAAAGTTTACGGAGGCGGTAAAGAAGACAAAATTTTGCCCAAGCTAAGCCGTGGCCAGCGGCTTAGTCTTAAAACCATGAGCGCTCAGGAAGTCTTTAGCCGGGCGCCGGCGCGTTATAGCGAAGCCTCGCTCGTCAAAAAACTCGAGGAACTAGGCATTGGCCGGCCGAGCACTTACGCACCGACTATTACTACCATTCAAACTCGCGGTTACGTGGAAAAATCTGATATAGATGGTGAACCGCGTCGGGTCATAGAACTGGTGCTGGCAGGTGGTAAAATCAGCAAAAATATTACCGAAATAGTCCTTGGAGCCGACAGAGGCAAATTAATTCCTACACAACTGGCAGAAATCGTCACTGACTTCCTCCAGAAATATTTTAGTTCAATTATTGATTACGATTTTACAGCCCGGGCTGAAGAAGAATTGGATGACATCGCTGGTGGCAAAGATCAGTGGCAGGAAATGCTGGAGCGTTTTTATAAAGCTTTTCACCCCTTGATAGAAAAATCTAAACAGGCCAGCCGCGACGTAACCCTGCAAGTCCGTAAACTCGGCAAAGATCCAAAAAGCGGACAACTAGTTTATGCCCGCTATGGGCGCTTCGGTCCGGTGTTGCAACTGGGAGATAATCCCGCCAGCCGTTCGACCCGTTCGACTAAAGCTCAGGGTCGTCCTGTCTTCGACTCCGAGGTCGCTCAGACTCGAGGAGAGGATACTCGAAGGGCGACAAGCTCAGGCCAAGAAGGAGATAAAAAAGTTCTCAAACCAAGATTCGCGCCAATGCCCAGTGGCAGCGAACTTAATAGTGTGACCCTTGAACAAGCTTTACCGATGTTTAACTTGCCAAGGATTGTCGGTAAATCGGCAGAAGGGGAGGAAATCTCGTCCGATATTGGTCCTTACGGGCCTTATCTAAAACTAGGCAAGCAATTCGTCAGCATCAAAGACCATGATCCCCTGACGATTTCTTTAGAAGAGGCCCTGCAGCTGATTGAACAAAAGAAGCAAGCCATAGCCGAGAAGGTAATAGCTGATTTTGGCACGATAAGAGTGTTAAATGGGCCATACGGGCCGTATGTAAGCGATGGCAAAAAGAATGCCCGGATTCCCAAGGGCACTAAACCCAAAACTTTAGACAAAGCCCAAGCTCAAGAACTACTCGATAAGGCCCCCGCCAAATCGAAATTCCGCCGCCGAAAATAAAGTGAGCTCTGTCTTTTAGCAGACGTCTGACAAAACAGATGAAGTTGGTGGGTTACTAGCCGACTAAAGCCGAGACTTTATCCGAACTTCCTATAAAATGGTGAGGATCGACCGAAGGGAGTTGTCGAGGCGCGGCTAGTAACCGTAAGCTAATTTCAATCTGCTCTTGGCTGGGTCTGATAAAAGATAGTGCGAACGTTATCCACATACTTCACAGATTACCAAATAGTTATTGTAGTAAATCAAACATAAACATACTTCAGCACCTAAGGCAATTTAGTGATACAATAAATATAGTCAAGGGCTGTCCCAATGGAATCGAATTTGTTTTCACAAATTAGTCCACCAGAGGTGGAATTCCATGGGACAAGTCCGTGGAATTTTAGCCGCAGGCTAAACTATTCCACTGGACTTGACTTTTAAAAATTAAAGTTTTATAATTATATAAGCCTCAAGCGGAATCATGCCGCGGATCGGGTAAAACTATGGAAGAATCATCTACAGCAAAACTAAACATAGAATCTAGTGTCCAAGATATCTTAGGCACGATAGATAGGCAGCGTGAGCGAGAAATCATCTCGAGACGCTTCGGTTTATTTGATCGCCGCGAGACCTTGGAACAGATTGGCGAACTACTGGGTATCACCCGTGAAAGAGTCAGACAGCTGGAAAAGGCCGTTATAACTCGTTTGAAAGCCGCTGGCGAGGACTTGCCCCATATCAAAGAAGTCCAGTCGGTCCTCGCTAAACACCTCAGCGACATGGGCCAAGTGGCCCGGACGACTGAGCTCACGTCCAAACTGACCAAAGAAAACACCAAGGTTGATCAAGCCCGACTGGCCTTCTTGGCCCACTTGAGCCCAAAAGTCGCCGTTATCGAAGATGATGATGATTTTTTCCATTCTATAGGCTTGGTCGAACAGCATACCGAGAAAGCTTTGCGTGATCTTGTCGGCAAAGTTATAGAAGCCATTAAAAAGATTGATAAGCCAACCGATATCGAAACCATTGCCAAGGAAATTGGTAAGACCGACCACCAGCATGTGCAGGCTCTGGCCAGTATTTCTAAGAATGTTGCCAGCTTACACGGCCGTTGGGGTTTGACCCGTTGGCCGATGGTTAACCCTAAGAATATACGCGACAAGATCTATGTTATTTTGCACGACAGCAAAAAGCCGATGCACTTTAGCGAAATCGCCGCCGCTATTAAAAGTAGTGATTTTAAGCGCAAAGATGTAACTACTCAAGCTATTCATAACGAACTCATTAAAGATAAGCGCTTCGTCTTGATCGGCCGGGGGATTTACGCGCTGCGCGAGTGGGGCTATAAAAGGGGTACTGTGGCTGATGTCATCAGTGAAGTGCTAAGAAAAGAAGCTGGACCGCTGCACCGCGATGAAATCGTACGCCGGGTTTTAAAGAGCCGCCAAGTTAAAGAAACCACGATTTTACTTAATCTTCAGGGCAAGAATCAGTTTAAGCGAGTAGCTAAAGCTACTTACTCATTGGCTGAGTAAATTCTACTAGAACCCATTTCAATACCTCCTTCGGAGTTCGAGAGACTCAATTCCAGGTTAAAGATGACTGATTTCTTGCGACAAGCTGTACCCATTGGTACATCGCGAAGCAAAAATCAGTTAGATTGCCTGGAATCTGGTTCGCAGAAGGAAGGTAGGTTTTGAAATGAGTTCTAGAGTCTATCCCTCTTGCCAGCTTAAGAGCTTCTTTGGCATGTATAATTAGCCAATAGGGTTATGGACCTCCTTAGAACCCAAAAAACGAATGGGGCTGGAATGGACGTCGAAGTTGACAGAGTCGTATTCAGAAATTAACGAATCTACGGAAAGTAAGTGGATTCTAAGCAAGATGAAATTTTTAAGAAGAAAGGTCGATGCGGCTGACGATTATCTACTGCTACTACTCGAGGTGCCGCGGACCAACGACAAAAAAGCCTTGGCCGCCGAGCGGATGTTAGCAGCCTTGCATGGAATTTTACGGCCCAAGCGTGAGCTACGTCTCTCTGGTACATTGCAAGAGTATCTCAGCTTTGAGATTGTAGCCATCAAGCAGAGAATCAGCTTTTATATCTGGACGCCTAGGCACCTACAGACTTTTGTAGAAGCCCAGATTTATGCCCATTATCCCAACGTTAGGATTTATGAACAGCCAGTTGATTATTCGAAACGAGCGCTGCTAGACCAAGCAGTCATCCACTGCGCCGAGCTAACGTTGGCCGATAACGAAATCATGCCAATCAAGACTTTTCAAAGTTTCGATGCAGACCCCCTAGCAACGATTATGACCCCGTTGGCCATGCTCAACAAAGATAATGAGCAGATGTGGATTCAGATTATGGCTCGTCCGATATCAGACAATTGGCAACAGAAGGGAACTAGGGTAATAAACCGTATTAAGGGCCAAAGAAGGCTATTTACCGGCTCCGGTGGAGCCAAAGCCTTGAATTATGCCGGCCAAGCCTTCGCCGCTTTAGTACGGCCGCCTGCAGCATCAAGTAGAGGAGGGACGGCTGATCCGGAACTCTCAGAGCCTGACAAAGCCAGAATTGCCGCTATTAAACAAAAGACCAGCAAACCAGGTTATCGAGTAAAAATTAGGTTACTGTACTACGGCGGCAACGACCAAAGGACAGCTAGGCTGCGAATACAGACCTTAGCAAGCGCCTTTAAGCATTTCAACACAATTGATTCAAACGGTTTTATATTAAAAAATAGCAGTTTTAGAAAAGATAAATTGCTGGAGTATCAAGCCAGATTCTTTATAGACAAAGGTTTTATTTTAAATATCGAGGAGCTGGCCAGTCTCTTTCACTTGCCGCACACATCAATCGAGACATCTAACATTGTCTGGGCCAGCCCCAGCAGTGCTAAACCACTAGCCCGCCAACCGATTGATGAACCTAGTAAGCAAAGCGAGAGTCCTGGTCTAAATAATGGCAGCCCATCAATTGCTAAACAGCCCGAGTCCGCAGACATAGCCCAACATCAAGCTTCTCATGAACGGATTGGTAAAGCCGTGACAACTTACGCCCAGTACGAGGATGAAGCATCCGTTATAAAAGCTGCCAGTAAACGCAGACACATTAACAGAAAGAAGCCTATAGGGCCTGCTAACAGCCCAGCGGCTGATCCTAAGAACGATCAAACTTCTCCAGATGTAGAATACGTCATAAAGCTGCACTAAATAGAAAACTTTGACCGTTGTTTAAGTTCGAAGACTGTTGATTCTTTAAAGTGAGTCTCGGTATCAACTAAAATATTTTCGGGCAGAGAAACTTTTCGTCTTCCCATGACATCTAATAAGGCTTGAAGACCAAGTTCGTGATTACCCACCAGGACTAAGTACGTAGTGAAGGGCAGATCGATATATCTTTTTAATTTAATATTTACGACTCCCATTAACGAATGTAAATGTGCTGCATAAAATAGATCGATAATCACACCCTCTTTCTCTGATAGATAAATATAGTAATCACTAGAGACATTACCGGGTCTTATGATTTTATGTTCATGGATAGCAAAAGGCTGAAAATGGAATTGTAAAAAATTAAAAAATTCTTCTTCATACTTCGTAGCACGATGCCACGTTTCACTAGCAACGTTACTTCTAAAAGAACCTCTCGTGAAGTCAGCGTGACTAGCGGGAATCAGCTCTTTACGGAGTGCTACGAGTCCTCCAAACTGTCTCTGTAGCGAACGTGAGCTTGGTAGAAACTCAAACTTGTCTATTTCACGAGATGTGGGGTAACGATTATTTAGTTCGAAAAAGCGTTCGAGCCCAGCTAGAATTTCACTCTTAGTCCAAGCAGATTCTTGGTACCCATTTCTGGCTACTCTAAGCGTCCTGTTGATCATATAAAAATACTATCATAGATGCTATAGAACATTTTGCGAACATTAATAGTGCTGGGCAAGTGTCTAAGCAAGTATCTAAGTGAGATACTGTCGGAAAGGAAAGCAGTTTTGAATCAAAAAAAATAAAACTTAAAAATAAATAAAATTAGACGTGTAAGGCGTAGGGAAATATAGAAACTCGGTTGATACGTCATGTCGCACAATGTATCTTTTGCGACATGACGTTTGTCTATAAGTGGTGCTCAGTACTATTACCTCCCTAAAGGGGAAGTTATTGGATGAAGACGCATTCGACTGATTTTATTCACTGCTACTGTCCCTCTAAATTCAATTGCCGCATTGCTATCGGCTAACCATAGCCTGATGTAAAAAATCCTGTGAAAAGTCTTATAGTTATCCACAGCTGCATAAGCTCACTATAAACATTTGACTTTTGGGTCTTTCATTTCTTTTTATATATTTCCCCTACTTTGCCTATTTGGCAGTTATATTTGACATTCCCCTACTCTGGCATTATTATATGTTTTTTTGTAAGACAAAAATTATACGAAATGAACAAAAAACGAACTAGGCAAGAGGAGTATACTCTATTTTATGGCGCTTAGTAAGAGGCAGTATACTCTGGCTGCTACAGCATTGGGCTCCTCGTTAGCCTTCATTGATGGTACGGCCGTGATCGTTGCCTTACCCACGATGCAAAAAGCCCTAAATCTGGGCTTAGCTGGCGAGCAATGGATCTTTTTGTCTTATTCATTGTCGCTAGCCGCTTTATATCTCGTCGGCGGCGCTTTAGGTGATAGATACGGCCGCCGAAAAATATTTAACTATGGAGTGATCGGCTTTGCCCTAGCCTCAGTCTTGGCCGGCCTGGCACCTAATGCAGCCGTAATTATAGTTGCCAGGGTACTACAGGGCATAGGTGGAGCTTTTGTTACTACTAACAGCTTGGCATGGCTTAGGAGCGTCTACGGCGATCACGCCGGCAAAGCCATCGGTCTTTGGACGGCACTGACGGGTATTTCAACCGTTATAGCGCCGCCGCTTGGCGGTGCCCTGACCCAGTGGCTCTCCTGGCGTTATATTTTTTACATCAATCTGCCCCTGGCCTTTCTTATTATTTACTGGTCGGCGCAGGCTGTTCCCGATAAAGAGAAGGAGGCCGAGCCGACACCGCTGGATATACCCGGTTCCCTGCTTATTGCTTCCGGCTTCGGTTTTTTGACCTACTATCTGGTCGAGGGGGCCAAGACCGGTTTTAGCCGCCTGTGGTGGACACTGCTAATAGGTGGAGTCAGCTTAGCCGCCTTCGTGGCGGTAGAGCTAAAGAGCCGGCATCCGATGCTGCCATTCAAATTTTTCAAAATTCGCAATTTTAGTTTTTCGAATCTGGAGACATTGCTGCTCTATGGAGCCTTGAACGGCGTTTTTATTTATTTCACGCTTTATCTGCAGTTCTTGGGCCTGACACCGCTTAGCTCCAGCTTGTTCCTGGTACCCACCAGCCTGGTCCTGATCGCTCTGGCCCGCTATTTTGGCGGCCTGGCGGATCTACATGGCCCCAGAATGCTACTGTCCGTTGGGCCGGTCTTGATCGCCGCCGGCAGCCTGCTATTTTCGATTATTAATTCAAAAAACGATATTTGGCTGCGCGGCAGTCTTGGCATAGTCTTATTTTCGTTGGGCCTAGCTATGATAGTTGCACCCATAACTACCACTGCCTTGAAGTCAGTGCCTTCTAAATTCGCCGGTATAGCTTCAGGTCTTAACAACACCGTCGCCCGTATCGGCGGACTTATCGTTATTGCTATCGCTGGAATGATAATTTCGATCATTTTTGCCAGCTCAACCACCGACAAGTCGGCTGTGCCTTTGGACCTGCACCAACAGTCCCCTAGCCTGCGCCAAGCATCACATCACGGTTACCAAGTAGCTATGTGGTCGGTCGCTGGCCTGGCACTATTTAGCGCCGCCGTTGGTTGGTTCGGCATTAGTGATAAGTTGGCAAGAGAAAAAATTACTTAAAATAGACTTTGCCGGGTACGCGCACATCCAGGTAACTGGCCGGCTGCTGGCCCCGGACATCAAAATCGTGGCGGGCGGCTAAAAATTGGCCGATTTGTTGGCTAGCATCTGCACCTAAATAAAATTTCACCAAGTAACTCTTATCGGCAGTTCGTAAATCTAACTCTTGAGCCAAAGGTGGTAGCGTTAATGAAGCTACTGGAACTGATGACCGCCGGCACTGGGCAAGTAGATTGTTAATAAAAGTTACTTCGCTGGCCGCTAGCACCTGTTTACCAAGCTCAACTTTAAAGTTCGTTTGGTCTATTAGATTCGGCAACTGGGATGAGGCGGCTAAGTTGGCACTTTTGGCGACAGCCACACCTTGGGCGTTAACTACATATGTTTCCGCGGCGCTGCTTAAATTAAAACTAGGGCCGTCGATGACCAGTTTGACTCGCGGGATTTGTGAAAATACTCCTATATTTATACTGAGGCTGGTTATTTCTGGAAACTGCCGTTTTAGTTTAATCTCCACGGCTTTTTTGTTTAATGTAATTTTATTGCGGTTTAAAAGTGACTTCAGCTCGTGCGTGATAGCTTGTTTATAATCAGCCGCGCTGCGGTAGGTCGTATTACTTAAAGAAATTTGGGGCGAGGGTTGGAGTATAAGGCTATGAATACTGAGCCAAAGTAGCAAGATCAGCAGCCCAAAATTTCTTAGCTTATACAGAAGGCGTTTTTTGCCTAACCAATCAGTTGAGATTTTTTGGGTAGACGGCTCAGAACTTGATGTCTCTGGTTTGGAAGATCGGTAGTAATTAAGAAAGACTCTAGACCCACGCGCCTTAAACAGTCGTCGGCGACCGGTCTTTCTGCTAGTTTGGCGCATTTTGTCTATACTCGCCGGCGTTGGGCGACATTAAGAATAATTTCGGCTAACTCAGCCGCAGCCCGGGGGTGAGCTAAAGTTGCCATCTTGCTGGCTAGGCGTTGCCTTTTAGTTGCGTCTTTTAAAAGATCTAGGGACAGTTTTAACAGTTCTTGCGGATCGATATTTTCGGAAACAACCACAGCCGCATCGGCTTGCTTTAGCACTTCGGCATTTTTTAGCTGGTGACCGCCGGCTAAAAACGGCGCTGGAATAATAATACAGGCTTTTTGCTGCAGCTGCAGTTCGGCTAGGGTCGTCGCCCCTGCCCTGGCAATAATCAGATCGGCTGCACCGGTGTTTATCGAAAATTCATCACTGAAACCGAGTACTTTTAGCCGTTTTAAACTGGGCTCACCAAGCAGAGTCTCATATTTAGCTTTAATCACCTCTTCATGCAAGCTACCAGTAATATGAATTACGTGTAGATCCGGCAACTGGGCTAAAAGTTGAGGTACAATTTGTAATACAAGTTCATTAACCCGCTTGGAGCCCAAACCGCCACCGTTGATTAGTAGCACCACACCACTTTCGGGTATACCTTGAGCTTTTTTAAATTCATTCTGAGCAGCTTTATTAACTGGTTTAATGTCCTTTGCGATCGGTATGCCGACATAGGCTATGGTGTCTTTCGGATAGTTGTAATGTTGTGGTGGCATTCCTGTGGCGTGAACTTTTGCCCAGCGTCCAACAATCCGGTTGGCTATACCGGAAACTGCGTCCGAATCGTGCGTCACGATTGGGATTTTTAGCATCTTAGCAGCCAGTCCTACGGGTACTACTACATAGCCCCCTTTAGAAAAAACCACATCAGGCTCAAGTTTTTTTAGCAGCCGTCTGGCACTGAGAGTGCCACTCATCACTCTAAATAAATCTCGAAAATTTAAAATCAGAGACTTAATGTCGACTAAATGCGCCAGAATGCTCTGGCCATGGTAACGGCGAAATTTACCGGACTTAATATGAAAAACTTTGTCAAAAATTTCCCGCTCAGCTTTTAGGTCCTTAAGCTTATCACCCGTAAGTCCAATGTAAATAATCTGGCATCCAGGCTGTTTTTTTTTAAGTGCGCGGGCGAGCGGCAGTAGGGGTGTTATATGGCCGCCGGAACCCCCGCCGGTCAGAACTACCGTAGTCGCTGCCGGTAGAACTGGGTTGACTGATTTTGGGCTGCGTAACATTGTAACTAGTATAACGCGAAATCTGAAAAACTATTCCTAGAGCTACCGTCAAAAAGACCATGCTAGTACCCCCCTGACTGATTAGCGGCAGAGTTATGCCCTTCAAGGGTAGAAGCCCAATCATACCGCCAATGTTAATTATCATTTGAGTACTTAGCCAGGCCAGCACACCGACTACTATTAGCCGACTAAATTGGTCGCTGCTGCGTTGAATAATTTTCTTGAGCCTGGCGATAAATATGCCGTAAAGAACTATGATCATGGTGGTGCCAACAAAGCCGAATTTTTCGGCCAGAATGGCAAAAATTGAGTCGTTGGCAGCTTCTGGTTGATAGCCATAGGCCTGAACTCCGTAGCCTAAGCCCAGTCCAAATATTCCACCAGAACCAACAGAAATAAGTGCTTGGCAGGCTTGATATGATGTGTCTTGGCAGTCTTTACCTGGATGTAAATATGCAGCTAGGCGATCACGGCGATATCCAGTACTGGCTATAGCAAGGGTTAAAAGAAGAATTATGCCGACGCTGATTAAGGCCACTTTCTTAAGGGGTATCCCTACCATAAAGGCCATAAGCCCCATGATGGCAATGGCTACAGCGGCCGAGCCTAGATCGCTTTGGAGTTTAGCCACAACTATACCGATGGCTAGAAGAATAAACAGCAGAGGCCGCAAGGTTGCCTTAAGATCAGCTAGTTTGCCAAGAGCCCACTGCCTCGCTAAAAAGTTGGCTAGCCAAACAATTAGAGCCAGCTTTATCAACTCTACAATTTGAAAACTAAAACTGCCCAAGCGTATCCAACGGTGCGCTGGATAAAGTTCGTTGATCGGCGTAACTAGCACTAAGACAGAACCAAAAAGAGCAATTATAAGTAAAGGATTAGATAGGCCCTGCCAGCGGCGAATAGCTAAATTGGCAGCTACAAAAAAGCCGGCCACGGCTAAACCGACGTCAATTAACTGCTTGGTTATAAAATAATTTTGGCTAATATGTTGCGAAGCAGCTAGAGCCGGACTGATCGAGTAAACAACGACTAAGCCAATAAGTAGCAGCAGGCTTGTTAAAACAAAAACTCCGTAATCTGGGCGATGGCGGCGGCTGGTACTACTACTCTGCTCAACGCTGCTGATTGAATTTTGGTATTTCGCAGGTGGTCTGGTGCGTGGCCTGAGGCTCACGGATTGCCTCCAAGAATAAACAAAATCAGTCCGGTAAAAGCCGCCATTTGGCCGATTATCCAAAAACGCATAGTTACTTTAGTTTCGGGCCAGCCGATAGCTTCAAAATGGTGATGAATCGGCGACGACAAAAAAACTTTTTTACCGGCCCGAAGCCGCTTAGAAATAAGTTGAATGACCACCGAGCCAGCTTCCACAACAAAAACCAGACCGATTATGGGAAGTAGAAATACCGTATTGGTTAGCATGGCCACAACCCCAAGAGCCGTGCCTAGGGCAAAAGAACCGACATCGCCCATAAAAAACCTGGCCGGATAAATATTGAACCAGGTGTAGCTTAGCAGCGCCCCGACTACTGTCATACAAAAACCGGCCAGTCCATACTTCTGCTCAATTATGGCAATGACCGTATAAGCACCGAAGGCAATAGCCACCAGTCCGCCAGCTAATCCGTCAAGTCCGTCACTAAAATTAACCGCCACAGCCGTCGAAAAAATTACCAATATAAACAGTGGAATAATCAACCAGCCGATATGCCAATCGCCAAAAAACGGTATATTAATACCGGTTATGCCCAGCTTGGCAAAAAACCACCAGCCGCCAATTAAAGCTATGCCGACCAGCAAGGCAGCCTTTACCTTGGCTCGCATGCCAGCGATGCCGCCACCAATACCTCTGATATTGATGATGTCGTCAAGCAGTCCTATCAGGCCTGCCCCAACCATGGCGGCCAGTGGCAACCAAGTCTCAGACCGGCTTAAGTTACCAACTATCGTTACCAACGCTACCGATAAGACAAAAATTATCCCCGCCATTGTTGGGATACTGCGTTGATGCTTGGCGGCGTGAAGTTTTTGATAAACCGTTGCCACTTCACCAGATATGGCTGTGGTCCGGGGCTTTTTCCACCATTTACCAGAAAAGGCAGCGGCTGTGTAAATTGGAGTTAAAACCATACTGATTAGGAAACTCAGCAAGCCGAACATGAAAATTTGTTCGATAGTGGAAGAATCTGCAAATATTTGGAGGGAGGTAGTCATAGTTGTTTATTTTGTCCTCAATCTGCCTACTATATCATCCGTTGCTGATTATGGTCCAGTTTTAGGTAGGACGTTAAAATTATCAATCAGCATATGAGCGATGTCCGCGAATAAGGGCTGAGCGGCGCTGCTGCCAGCATACTTGCCAACCTTTGGTTCATTAATGCGTACCATGACGACATACTGCGGTTTATCTCCGCCGACAAAACCAAGATAGGTACCGTTATATCTATCGTCGTAGTAACCGCCGTTGGGGTTGGCAATCTGGGCCGTGCCGGTTTTACCGCCGACGCTGTAGTTGGCGGAGAATGGTGGGCGAAGATGATGCTGGGCCAAAGAATACTCCATCAGTAGTCGTTCCTGCCGACCGACCTCCGCTGAGACTACATTACTGCGGACAATTTTTGGTTTGTTGACGGTTACCTTGCCAGATTCATCAACTATTTGATCTACCAGATAGGGTCGATAATAAGTTCCGCCGTTAACTACGCTGGACAAGGCCGCTGCCATTTGCAGCGGTGTGATGGTCAAAGCTTGACCAAAAGCCGTATTGGCATATGTCAACTGCAGCGCATAACCGTTATTGGGATCAGGTACATAGCCACTAGCTTCATAGCCCTGCTCTATGCCGGTGGCTTTACCCAGCTGAAAATGGTTAACCATATAATCATACCAGCGGTCGCGGGCGGTGGCCGTTATCTCGCCGGTTTTGCCGCCCATTTGCATTAAAATCCAAGTTGCCCCGGTATTGATTGATAGATTAACTATATCTGGGACAGAGTGAGTCCCGGAACTTATTTCTTCAACATTGGTAATCTGGTGGGCGTCAAGCTCCCAATGCCCCGGATCGAAGTAGGTAGTGTCTGGTTTAATCACCCCTAAATCGAGTCCGGCACTGGTGGTTAGGGTTTTCATGATTGAACCAACTTCCAGCGGCGAACTAACGGCCCCGTTATTGAAAAGACTGGCGTCGGTCACCTCCGAATACTTGGCTGGATCGTAAGTCGGCCAGTTGGCCATAGCTTTAACAGCTCCGCTACCCGGGTCAATAATAACCACACTGCCGGATTTACTATTAGACCGATCGAGACCCTGCTTAAGCAGGGTCTCGAGCTGTTTTTGCATGCCAAGCTCTATGGTCAAAATTATGTCTTTGCCGGCTTTGGGATCGATCTGAATATTGTCACGGCTAGCAGCTAGAGGCGCGCCGTTGACATCAGTTATGGCTTTGAGTTTGCCGGGCGTACCCATCATTGTGCCGTCCATTGCCTGCTCTAGCCCATATTTGCCTTGGCCATCGCTATTAACAAACCCCAAAATCTGAGCCGCCAGAGTGCCTTGAGGATATAGACGATAGTCCTGAGCTTGAGTCCCGATGCCAGCTATTTTTAAGGCCTCTATTTGCTTTTTCTGCTGCTCGGTCAATTTTTTAGCCAATACTACGTAGCGAGTCTTGGGTGATCTCATGGCTTTTTCATATTCCTTGGCATCAGCCTGAGTAACAGCCGCCACTTTGCTAGCCGCAGCGTGGGAGTCGCTAATATAAACCGGATCGGCGTAAAGAGTGTAGAGTTTCTCGTTTAAAACCAGCGGTGCTATTTGGCTTCCCTCATGAGCCTTAATTACACCTCTTGTTGCCGGAATCGTATATTCTTTTAACTGATTAGATAAAGCCTGTTGACGGTAATAATCGTGGCGGACAATTTGCAGGTAAAAAAGCCGTGCGCCAAACACGATTAAAACGGCTAGCAAAATACCGTACCATAGCCATAAACGACGATTGGCGCTTGACTCAATCGTTGGTTGTGAATTTAGACGCAAATTGGGATTCATCCCGTTAGAAGTCCTGGTCCACTGCCATTGGATTGGCAGATTTTATCTTTTATAAAATACTTACTTGCAGCGGGATTCATTAATAAATTTTAGGTTCCTGGGAGCTCTTGCCCAACAGTAGATTTTCAGCTCGGAAAATCTACTATTGGGAAATAGTACCTAAGGGCGCAACCGAGACTAAACTCTTGGCAGCGTTGCTATTGACTACGCGCTCAAGTGATTGCAGTCTAGCTGAGCTAATCTCTAAATCAGCCTTCTGGCGCTGCAGATCTTTTTGTTGCTTTTGCAAGCCATTAATAGTATAGCCGTAACTGTTAGTCTTGGTGACCTGTGTAAGGTATAGCAAACCTATTAGGCAAGCTAAAACAATCAGGATGATTGTGTTGCTCACCGGCCCAAGACTTTTGGTGGTAGCCATAAGCGATACAGCGTTTTGATTACGACGACCGTAACCTCGACGAGCGTATGATACTGAGCTTGAATATGTCATATTTTTTCTTTTTCTTTTTATTTTTGCCTACCCCTTAGGGTTTTGGCTCCCACCCAATTTTTTTACAAAATTGGGTGGGGTACCGGTCCTCTTTCTCCGTTAGTGAACGATCCTAACTGGAACCTTATAAGACCGGGATTGACTCTTTACCTTAATCGGCATGAGTTTTTTTACAGTTCCTTTCTATTTTTTTATTTTTGCTGCGGCTCGGAGCTTGGCACTCCGAGCTCGTGGATTAAAAGCTATTTCTTGGTCGCTAGCCCTCAGCGGTTTTTTAGTCAGAAGCTTAAGCTCGCTGTCGTAAGTATCGGCTGCGTGTTCGGCAAAAAAGCTCTTGATTATCCGATCTTCCAGACTGTGAAAGCTGATAACAGCCAAGCGTCCACCTGGAACCAACAACCTTATAAGAAGTGGCAGACTGCGCTCCAGTTGAGTCAGTTCCTCGTTGACGGCTATTCTGATTGCCTGGAATGTTCGAGTAGCGGGATGAGTCCTGCTTCTTCCTTGCCAAGCACTAGCGACAATTGCGGCAAGTTTATCGGTTGTGTTGATTGGACGGTTGGTTATTATTTTCCGGGCGATAGTTCGGGCTTTTGGTTCCTGCCCGTAGTCGCGAAAAATAATAGCCAAGCTTTTTTCGTCCCACTCGTTAACGACTCGATCAGCGCTTAAGTGCTGAGTGGGGTCCATTCTCATATCCAGCGGGCCGGAGAGTTTGATTGAAAAGCCACGATCGGCTCTACCAAGCTGATATGAACTTACTCCCAGATCAGCCAGGATCATGTCGAAACGTTCCCCCTGCTCTACCAGTTTCTGGGCGGCAGACAAAAAATCACTGTGTAAAATTTCAGCATCTTTAAAATGCCTGCGCAAATATGCAATCGCCTGCCCGTCGCGGTCAACGAGTACTGCTCGACTATTTAAGGTTCTTTCCAGCATGGCGCTGGCATGTCCGCCGTAACCTGCCGTCAGATCCAGATATGATTCTCCTGGCTTCGGGTCAAGATACTTAAGTACACACTCAAGCAACACTGGAACATGTTGAGGTTCTTCAACCATCTTTTTTTTCTTGCCCCTTACCTTTTCTGAGTGAAGTAGTCCGCCTGCGGCGGATTACGAAACTTCGTGAAAAGGTGTGGGGTGTTTTTGGTGTTTTTGTTTTTTGCCCCACCCAATTTACTTGAGTAAATTGGGGAACCCAAATTCATAAATTTGGGTGGGGGTGAACAAGGTCACCTAATTAGCAGCCAGCTTTTTGTTTTTGGGGTTTTTTGTTTTTATGTGGAGCTCAGAGCGCGTCCCACCCAAATTTATGAATTTGGGTTCCCCAATTTGCTAGGCAAATTGGGTGGGACTTGCTGCTAGGCTCCTAAAGTTCTTGTGAGAGACTTTGTGAGGTGGAGTTTTGGGAGGTGTTACATTGAAAAATGAACAAGGGTGTTGTTAACGATGTTACCCTAATTACCCACCGGCTGACTGCCAATTAGCTAACCTTGAGGGTAATGGGACACCCCTTCGGAGTTTCCCATCGTCGCTTTCGGAATGAATCCGAATCCGCCTACGGCGGACCGCTCCTGCTCTTCCCGATAACCGAGGAAATCAGATGCGTAACTCATGTTGGTTCTCTAATTTATTTATCCAGCTGTAGAGCTCGCGTCTTCCTCAAATATTCGCGATAGCGAATATTGCGAGATCTTACTGCTGGGCTTGCCGCTAATTTTTAAAGTACGAAGTCTATTTACTTAAGACGGCTTTGCCATCAGGCGCCAATACTTACCAGCCCGAATCGCCACAACGTCGCGGTTGATGCCGGCATGATCCAGCAAGTGCTGATCCAGCGTGATCCTGCCCTGTTTGGCGTCGATTTCGCTCTCGACCTTCCCCATCCTAAACCTAACGTTCTTGTCGGCTGTTGGCTCATCAAGAATATTACCTTGAAGAGCCGGCTCGACCAGATCGTCCCAGACCGATTTAGGATAGACGTGTAAATAGTTTTTAAAACCACGGGTTATTACCACTCCGCTAGCAAACTCGTCGCGAAGTTCGGCCGGAATGCTCAGCCGTCTTTTGTCGTCGAGTTTTCTTTCGAAGTAGTCTCCCATAGTCTTTCTTTTAAATAGTGGTTTTTATTTTTTGGTGAGGAGCTTCCGACTCCGCCGGATGGCGGATGGCGGATTGGCTACCCACATTTACCCACTGAGCTGAGTGTACTACCCACTCTTACCCACACGCAAGCACTTTATAAAAAGAAGTGGTCCGTTTACGAACCACTTATCCACAGTTTTTTCAGATTATGCTACTTATGCGCAATATGTAGCGCCAAGTCTGTCGCCTAGAGCGCTATGAGTTTATTCCTTAGGAAGCAACTGGACCATTACCAGGTAATTCGGGATCGCTAAGAGCCCCCAAAGCATGCGACACTACGACTAAAGTGCCTGCCCCTATTACAGGTCCCGCGCCATTTACGCGGTGCGATCGTGGGCGGCTAGTTGACTCTCGTTCTTGTCGCAGTCGAGTCGAATACTTCGCGAAACGAGTATCAAAATCAGTCAAGAAACGGTCCAACCCCTGATCTGGGGGTATATTAGGATTTGTTTCAAAAATATCTGCCATAACGTAGTCAATACTAGCACAATCTGTTAAAAAGGTCAAGCTTAGTTTATGAAATTTTCCCGATTTTTTCTCCGAACCACTTAGCGCTGGCCCGAACGGTCCGTTTCATACCGTTCTCACGGTCAACCGCCACCAAACCAAATTTTGGCCACCAACCATAAGCCCACTCAAAATTATCAAGCAGGCTCCAGTGAAAATAGCCTCGAACATCAACACCTTCGCTAATAGCCCTCTCCATAGCCACGATAGTTTCCTCTATCCACCAGCGGCGATACTGGTCATGAGCATCGGCTACCCCGTTTTCGGCCACAATGATTGGTCTTTTATAACGAGCCCAAACTCGTAGAAGTAGTGGGTATAGGCCTTCCGGCTCCATATACCAACCCAAGTCATTAAGCGGCAGTTTGGGGTTTTGAAGCTGGCCCAGTTTGGTATAGTAATCAGTAAAGTAATAATTAAAACCCACAAAATCCTGCTCTTTACGGATACGCTGCAAAAACCACCAGTTCCAAAAATAGCGCATGCTTTTAGTAGTTAGCTCGTCTAACTGGTTATGCGGCCGTTTAGCCTGAATATTGGCCAACTGGTCGGCAATCCCAACCTGCAGTTTGGGATGGGCTGCTTTAAGAATTTTATAAGCCCGCCGGTGGGCTTGTGTCAGGTTCCAATAAACACGCCCAAAACTGACGGCGTTTTTTTCCTGGGGCGGCCACTGAACTGTTAATCGCTCTCTAGTTAAGTAGCCAAAGGTTGCATAAACATTTGGTTCATTGATAGTAATAACGTGGGTTAATAAATGGCCATATTCTTTGGCGATAAGTCCCACATACCGGTCAAAATAACGCAGATTTTTTCGATGTTTAAAGCCGCCTTTTTTAGCAAACCAGACCGGCAAGCTGTAGTGCCAGAGATTAACAACTGGCTCTAGGCCGCGTTTTTTAAGTTGCTCAATGTAGCGGCGGTAATGATCTAGAGCCTCCTGGTCCCACTGCCCTTCCTCAGGCTCGATCCGCGACCACTCAATACCAAAGCGGAAGGCGTTAAAATTCAGATTCTTGGCAATATCAAAATCCTCTTCAAAGCGCTTATAATGCTCAACACCCCGCCCGCTAATGTAGTTATCGGGATCTTGGGCGCGAGTTTTAATTTCCGGCCACAGCGGAATATGGCTCAAGCGGCTGGCGGCGCTTTTGGCCAGCTCCGCAGCGTAAGCCCGTTCCCAAACTGTCCAGTCGTTATGGTTGCCGCCCTCGACCTGATGAGCTGAGGTACTGGCGCCCCACAAAAAATCTTTAGGAAATGTTTTTTTAGTATCTTCTGGCATTTCACCCACCTAAACTTTCTATCTTATTATGTAGCGATTTGATCAGGTATGAAAGATAGCTTCCGGAATAGTTAGTTTTCTTCATTTATGCGTAATATCCATACATTTTGTGATAGAAAGTTTCGGTGGGTAAAACACACCTTTTTTCACCATATTATGGAATGATTGTCTCAGGTATTTGTAAATTTGGCTAGAATAGGCGTTTTTAGCTCTATGGCGTAACATACTAACGGTGAGAAGTTTCGGCGGGTAAAATCTTATTGTAACAAACCCAGTAGTGAGCCCTTGGATTTTTAGATTTCGTCGCCGGCGTTTATGACTTTGGGATATTTACTGGTTATTTTGCCACCCCTTACTAATGTTTTGCCGCCAATTGTGACCTCCTTAACCTTACCACTGGCCAGCATACCCAGGTACGGCGTCCAGCCGGAGCCAGATAAGGTCTGGGTTTTTTCATTATTAATCCGATAATCTTTTAGTTGCCAAGTGACTTTTGTCCTTCCAGAAATTTTAAGGCCGATTATCTTGGCCGGTTTGGTCGATGTGGCGTCAATTATTCTCTCTAATGTCAAACGGCCTTGCCTCATTTGATAAAAAAGCAACGGCAAGGCAAATTCCAAACCTGGAACGCCGTAGCAAGTTTTGTGGCTAGGATTATCTATGCCCTCAGGATTCTCTTCTCCGGTAGCCATCTTACTTTCAATTGAATGAGGCGCGTGGTCGGTTTCCACGATATCTATTTGACCGCTGGCCAGCATTTCTAAGAGTTCTTCGGCCTTGTCCTGGCTGATCAGCGGCGGCTTCATCCGGGCAAACCAGCCGCGGCTTTTTACATCGTGGCTAGCCATAAAAAGATGGTGCGGGCAAACACCGCAGGTTATAGGCAAACTATGTTTCTTGTATTTGCTGATTATGTGCACGTCATCTGGACTGTTGACATGACAGACGTGCAGCCGCTGGCCACTGTTCGCTACTATCAGCTTAATAAATTCCTCTAAATTATCCTTGCCTGAATGCAGCATGATTGGTTTATTTGGCGCTACTTGTTTCCATTTTTTAAGTATCGTTAAGAAATCGGCAGGGCTGTAATCCTTGTCATTGCCAGTGGTCGTTCCGCCGTATAATTTAAGTCCGATCGCGCTAACCGCCATTTTTTCTAATTCATCAATATTATCTGACTCTGGCTGGGAGCCGGCATAGGTAGCTACTGGAATATAGGCTTTTTCTTCGATTATTTTTTGCTTAGCTTGCAGCCTATCAAGCGTCCAAGTCGGACTGCCGGGGTTATTGGGCATGTCGCAGATCGCGACAAAACCACCTAGGAGTGCAGCTTTTGTGCCCGAGCTGATTGTTTCGGCTTTATTGGTGCTGGGTTCGCGCAGGTGTACGTGCAGATCTACCGCGCCAGGGACTGTAATAATTTGAGGATCACTCATTTGCGGTTTTTTAGAATCTGATCAATCAGCGCCATTCGGATGTAAAGTCCATTGCCAGCTTGTTCAAAATACTTAGCCCGCGGATCATTGTCAATTTCCGGACTTATTTCTCCCACCCGAGGCAACGGATGCATAATAATAGCTCTCTTTTGCAGCAGTTTTAGACTGCTTTTATCTATCGTAAACCCCCCGGCAACTGCCGCTTTCTTACCCTTAAGATATTCAGCCTGGAGCCGGGTCCAATAGATTACGTTGGCACCGGCAAAGGCTTTTCTCATATTATCGGTTTGGTCAAAGCTAGTTTTGGTTCGGCGGAGAGTAGTTTTTACGTCATTACCTATTTGAAACTCGGGAATTGACACGAAGGTTATATGATTGTTTTTATATTTAGATAATATATAAACTAGTGAGCGGACACATCGGCTTTGTAATAAATCGCCGCCCATAACAACTTTTAAATTATCCAGCCGGCCATAGTTGGTCTTGATAGTATAAGCGTCAAGCAAAGACTGCGTTGGGTGTTCGCCAGAACGACCGTCTCCGGCATTAATTATCGGCACGTTGCTCACAGCTGCTGCCCGCTTAGCCCCGCCTGTCTCGTGATGTCTCAGAATAATTATGTCGGGGTAGTAGCCATTAATGACTTTGATGGTATCTTCCAGGCTTTCACCTTTGGCGGCCGAGGAAAAACTCAAAGCGTCTTCAGTACTAACCACACCCATGCCAAGTTTCAGCGCCGCTGTTTCAAAACTTAAACGCGTCCGCGTAGAAGGCTGATAAAAAAGAGTCGCCATTTGGCGACCTTGATAAAGTTGAGTTAATTTCTTGCGAGAGCCGGGATCCGCTAGTTGCTTTTTAAATTCGTCCGACAGAGCAAATATTTTTTCTATCTCTTTCGTGCTGAACTGATCCGAGGATAAGATATGGTGCATCGGCTTTTACTCCTGCTGCATATACTATCGCTGATTTAGTAACTTTCTTCAAGGTTATTTGAGTCAACTCTCTAGTATCCTCGATTATAAAGATTGTTGTGCAAGATGTTGTTTACAAGGAGCCTCCTTGTAAATGGCAGAAATATTGTCTAATAAGTTATGTTTTGAGAGTCAGATACTAATCGGCGTAGAGTTTATGGCTCCTTATATAAGCTGCTACACTAGGATCTAATTGATCTGCTGGTTTTTTACGAGCCTGGGTGGCTGTAATTTCTGGGTAGCGGGTTTTGATAAACATAATATTGGATGATGGCTCAATCCCTGCCAACAGCTTTTGTAAGCCTTCTTGGCTATCATTTTGACGCAGACCGATTATTAAACTCACGTTCCCTACTAGCCTTGCTACGCCGGGCCAGTCAGGAATTTTTTTTGCTACATCAGAACCTAGTAATAGTGAAATTTTTGCGTTGGGAAAATGTTTTTGCAGCTCAGGCAACGTTTGCTCAACCGTGAAATATAAATCTGGTAACTCCAAAACTTCCAGAAACTCAAATGATTTTGCTGTAATCTTCAGCATATTTATGCGGTGCTCAAAGTCGGTGACTTTTCTTTTGTGGCGCGGCTCATGTTCCGGTAAAAAGACAACTTTATCTAGCTGGGCTTTTTCGATAGCCCGGAGGGCAAAAGCAATATGTCCAATATGAATCGGGTCAAAAGTCCCGGAGAAAATACCAACTTTACTCATAGTGTATGCCTCATTAACCTAGGGCCAAGCCTGAATTTAACTGTCACAAATAAGTAAATAGTTGCTACAAAAATGTAAATCGGAAAAGCATAGGTAGCAAAGTCCCAATGTTCTATTGTCAGCAGAGTTATACCAGCGTAGATTGCAGTCATCAAAAAGAGAAAGTAGCTTTCCGTTTCAGGATGGCTAAAAGCCTTTTTAAAGGTAGGGATGCCGGCAAAAGTATCCCCGGCAATAGCAAACGCGATTGCAGCACTTCCCTCCTTTGTGACAAACCAAAGCAATAAGCCCAGTAATGATAGTACACCGCAGATTATGTCAAACTTAGTTATCTTCCAGTATGCTCTTCGGTTAACGAACGAGGCCAGAAAGATTAGAAAGGGACTGAAACCAACCATAAAAGTCATCAAAGCTTGTAAGCCTACACCCTCATGAAGTTCAGCCCCAAAAGCGACAAAAGCTGCAAAGGCCCACATGAACCAACTGACGCGGTTTGGTTTAGTTTTGCCTTGAATTGTGTGAAGGATATATGTCGAGGAGCCAATAAGATGTAGGGTTGCTCCAAGAATTACAAATTTGTCACTTATCATTGTCTGCGCTAATTGTATTTTGTTTTTTGTTTTTTGTTGATTGTTTTTTGTTTTTAACTATACGCTTTTTATATTCGGCGGCTGTCATGTATGAACTAGTATCTTTAACTTTGTCTACAAATAAAATACCATTTAAATGATCAATCTCGTGTTGAAGTACCTGGGCTACTAATCCCTTAAAATCTTTCTGGTGAGTGGCGGCTTTTTCGTTCAAATATTTTACTCGGATTTTTTTGTGGCGCGGCACCTTAGCAAAGACTTCGGCAAAGCTTATACAGCCTTCGTAAACTTGCTGGCGGCGACCGTAAACTTTAACAATCTTTGGGTTAACTACTATCAGACTAGCCCATTTTGATTTAGGCAGTTTTGGCCGGAGCTTAGTCGGCTTGATTTCTATAATACAAAGAGCAACGCCCTGCCCGATTTGTGGCGCCGCCAAACCGACGCCATACTTTTTATAAGCCAGAGTATAGCGCATGTCGGTAATCAGTTTTTTGATCACTGGCGACAAGATTTCAGACTTAGCCAGCTGCCGCGCCTTAGTCCGTAAGATCGGATTGCCAAATTGGGTTCGTCTCAGTAAGCTAGTTTTAGCGATCTTCACCTAATCATTATAGTTTATGACTGCTTAACGTGATCCCGGATGTAGGCATTGATCTCATAAAAATCAATAGAATCAAAAACTAAACATCCCAGTTTCCTTGCGGCTTCTATCCCCACAGGACTAGTTTCTATAACCAAAAGTTGATCATTTTCTTTGTCAAAAGCTTTGGCTGTCCTTTCATAGGTATCAAGCAAGGTGATGCGGTCCTCCGTCCCCACTTCTACTTCTAACCAGCCAAACAAACGAAGTATTTCGGGATGTTCGGCAAAACCAGGATAGTCACCCCTCCAAGGTGAATCAGAAGCTATTAAAGATACTAAGCCTAGGTTACGCTGGACTAAGGAATTCGCATATCGAACAGATTCGTAGGCCCCGCTACGAAGACAGCCTTTATCATTTAACAAGACGTGTTGCGCTCGATAAACTACGACCTCAGCACCAGTATCTATGTTTCTAACCACGTAAAAAGTCCTTTGTGATGATAAATTTACAATATTTGAGCTAATCTGTCAATTCGAACATCACCCTTCGACTAAGGCTCACCTTCCGATTCCCACTTAGATTCAAGAGGTCAATTTATGCTAGGTTCTATCAGACCAGGCTGGTTTTTTCATAGCCCGAGGGCGTGAGTTGCGGCCCTTAAACTCATTAATCTCCCACGGATAAACGATCCAGTTGTCAGTTGCTTCGACGTACCAATTGGGTATAAAACCGGTTTCGTTTTTACCGGGTTTGTAGTGCAACACCCCGGTTTTAATTTGCTTGGCACCCAGTCTTTTGAGTCTATTAACTAAGTCTAGGAGCGTTCTGCCGCTGTCGCAAACTTCATCAATTATCAGTATGTTTTTACCTTCAATATCATCGCGGCTTGGCAGCTGGCCATAAGTAATTTTTTGGCGGTGGTTAGAGCCAGGCGGATAAGAACCCATGGCAGCTGTCAAAATATCGATGCTCCGGCAGCCAATCTCCCTAGTAACTATATTAGCCGGATACAGACCGCCTTTAGGAATTGTCACAACTTTATCAAAGAGCTCGGCCGGCTTAATATGCTTGCAGGATTTGGCTATCATATCGGCCAGCTTAACCGATTTTTTATAAATACTTTGCCAAGTCTCTATCTGGGCATTTGCATCTATGCCCATCTTGGCTAGCTGTGCAGCCGTTAATTGACTCATACTCAGTCCTACTTTCTGGGACTGGTTTTTTTGCTGCGGTAATTGAGTTCGCGGCGGTACTGACCAAGTTGTTCTATGTAAGCCTCAAACGGCTTTAGCAGTCCCGAATAATGAATTGATGGCGTTAAAAGCTTAAGCAACTTATTTTCTTTTTCCAAATATTCTATCAAGCTATAAAAATCTCCGTCGCCCGATACTATAACGGCTTTGTCATAATTTTTCATTTCCTTCATTGTCCAAAGAACTAAGTCGGCATCGACATTGCCCTTCACAGGCTTGCGGGCCGCGCCAGCCTGCTCGTCAGCGGAGCCGCCGACACCGCTGTCGCTTTTGGCGGATTGCGGCGTTGCAGGCTTTGCTGCTCCTTCACCGTATTGCATATACGATTCAGTCCGCTGCTCGCCTGCGCCTTGCACTCCATCCAAACCCGCAGAGCCTGTGCCGGTGTATGGTCGAGTCACATCAAAAGTCGGTTTAAGCACAATGGCAAAGCCGGCATCATGCAAAAATTCATACATTTCTTGAAATTCCGGCACATAACCAATGAACATATAGGCCTTAGTGACGCCGTATTTAGCTGCCAGGAATTCTCGGAATTTACGCCAATCCATTTTCCAGCCGAACTTTTGAGTGCTGACATTAAGGTTTTGGCTGTCAATAAAGGCATAGATTTGCGGCTGCTTCGATTTGTCCATTACCTATAGTATATTCTAAAACTTATTTAGGCGGCAGATTTAGGGCGTAGTCCCGGCCAATTTCTAATAATTTAAGTAGGTTGTTGCTATCACTTATCGCATTGCCGCCGCCCATAAACCAGGTTTTCATGGGATGGCGACTCATGTCAAAAGGACGCATGCCTGGTTCTTTTAAAAGCTCTTTGCCCTGCTCTTCGGTGGCTCGTACAATTAGTTCATCCTTATGGATACCAAAGCACATGTTGCCACCTAAAAAATATCCAAGTCCGCCAAACATTGGCTTTTTGCCGAGTCCCCACTGCAAAGTCAGTTTATCGATTCCTGCTTCCAAATGTGTATCGTAGGCCATAGTCTGAAAATTAGCCTATAACCGGCAGCCCAAAAGGGGTTTTTAGGTACTTTTTGTAAAGTTCAATATTATCGGCGTGATCAAAAGCTATTTCCTCAGCCGGAGGCAGTTTATCAAGATCAAACCATTTTTGTTCACTTGATTCCGCGTCAGCTTTGCCGATTTTCTCGATCGCAGTGGCAAAATGAACAAACTCAATATTTTGTCTGTCCTCCATAGGTCTGTTAGGCCGATCATTAATCCTTAGCAGTGTCAGGTCTTTTATTTTCCAACCGGTTTCTTCCATGACTTCTCGAGTAGCAGCCTCGGCAATTGTTTCGTCCCGATCCATAAATCCGCCGGCCAGCGCCCACTTGCCAGATTCTAGTAATTTGCCTGTCCTTTTTACTAACAAGATTTTGCCATCTTTAATAATTATAGTGTCGGCCGTAACATGGCGCAGCAAGACTTGAGCGCCATCCTCAAAAACACAATTTAGCATTCTTTAATAATAACGCATTCTAGGATCCAGCTTGAACTATATACCCGTGAATCTAAAAACCTATTTTTATCCACGTTTCCTTAGGTATTGTTAGATTTATATCTGATAGATCGTGTAACAAAATTCAGCGATCGCTGGATTTTGTTACGAGTATATTGCTTCTGTTTCTAGTTAATCATTATTTTGAATTGTTTGAGTTTAGATTTTTTGCCGGAAATTAGTTGCACGTTAGTCTTAGGCACCCCAAAATGTTGAGCAAGGAGTTCTTGAGCGGCTTTGTTAGCTTCCCCATCTAGCGCCGCTTGGCGAACATAAATAACTAAATCACCATTTGGAGCTGACACGACCAGCGGCCCTTTTTTACTGCCCGGTTTTACGTGGACAATAACCTTTTTAGTCATCAATTTGGGCAATTACTCGGGCGGGGGCGCCGTCGAGCTGGAGTTTAATTGGTAGGGCGTAAATGGTAAATTCTTTGCCGACTAATTGTTCAAGGTTAGTTAAATTTTCGATAATCAAAACATCTGCGCTAAGCAAAATTCTGTGTATTTTGTAGGGTTGCTTATCGGGGCTGATCATATCCACGCCGACCATTTTGACCTTAGCGCCTACCAAGTAATTAGCAATTTCTGGCGGCATTTCTGGATAATTAAAGTATTCACTTTTATGGTAAACATCGCTCATGCCGGTACGGAATAAGACTATGTCCCCTTGCCTGATCTTGGCTTTCTTAACTGCCGCTAGATCAAACTTTTTATTTTCAACCTGTATAAGCCGGCCGCGGCCAACAAACTGATCTATCGGTATTTGGTCCAGAGTCTTGCCATTCGCAACCATGTGCCATGGCGCATCTATATGAGTACCAACGTGATTGGGTATAGTGATCAAATGGTCGTTGTAACTATCCTTCTCAAAAACACCCAGGGGCCGGATTTTAACCTTCGGATCTCCCGGGTAAACTGGCGTGTCTTCGTTAATTACAACTGACAGATCTACAAGTTCCATTTGATTTTATTTTACTCTGTTTTTTTGTAATTCAGGCTCGCTGTGCTTCAGTCATTAAAAAATTTTCTGAAAATAAATTTATCAATAATTTTTGCAATAATATATAACAGGAACAGTGCGAATATAGTAAAAAAATAGTAGCCTATATTTTTAAAATTTAACGAAAGTTTCCCGAATGTGACCATTACTACAAACCCGATGAAGCTGGCGGCCAAAAAAAATTCTGGAAAAGAGGCTTTAATCCTTCCGATCAATTCATTGACGATACCTAACCCATAGTCTTTCTCGGCAGAGACTGAAGACGTCTCCCTACCACGTGAAGTTCTATATGCTTCTGCTTCAGATGCACGTGCAACCACTTCATTAGCATCAGCTGTACTCTTAAAATCTGTACCGTAGTCCTTAAGAGCCATTCGAGAATACCCCCTCAAAGTTATTTTGAAGCTCCCCTAGGTAGCTCATATTTTTTGAGATATTCTCTTTTATTTCGCTTATTTTTTTAATTTTCAACTCGGTTATAAAAAGGTCAAACTCTGCAAAATACGCAGTTTTTGCGTCAAATTTTTCAGAATAAAGTTTTTCATGAAAAAATTTACCTACTGCCTCTTCGGTAGTAACTGGACCTAGAGTAAAATTTAAACTTCTTCCATTGTATTTTGCGTCAAATGACTCAAAGGCGTAGTCGTCAATATCGACACCGAGACTGTCTTCTACGTCAATATAGTTCTTCATCAATTTATCTCGAAATAGTCTTTTAACTTTGTTAATGTCTTGGGTCTTAGGGCTGAAAAGAGTCGTTATTTTCGTGCCTAATCTTACATTACCGAAAGACTTATTGAGGAAGTTGGATTCAAGCAATTTATAAAGCGTTTCCAGCAAATTTTCAGCTTCGTCAATTTTTTGAATTGCATCAACTTGTATACCTACGCTCGCAGTCGACATAAATATCTTATGCTGTGAGTCACCACTGATGACAGTGAATGCTCCTTCGCTCATTTTAATTTTTTCAAAGCCATGGGTCCCTGCTAAGTCAACGAGGGATCCTCTTATGTCGTTAAAATGAAACCAATTTTTTTCTCGGCGTATTTCTACCACCAACCTCGAGACTCTTCTAGCTGCCATTGGTAGCCTTCGAGAGTGCTTCTATTTTGCACCTCTTCTGTTCAGTGGTATCGCGATTGCGCAATGTGACCGTATTGTCTTCTAGAGTTTGAAAATCTATGGTTACGCAGTACGGAGTGCCGATTTCATCTTGGCGTCTGTACCTTTTACCGATGTTGCCGTTGTCGTCAAACATTACTGTTCCACGGATTTCTTTTTTCAGCTGTTTATAAACTTCGCGGGCTTTTTTGACCAGTTCCGGCTTGTTCTTGAGTAGTGGGAAAACAGCAACCTTAACCGGTGCTAATTTATCCGGCAACTTCAAGAATATTCGTTTTTCTTGCCCTGAGCTTGTCGAAGGGTCGCCCACCATGTCCTCTGAGTAAGCATTTGCCAGCACTGCCAGAACATGCCGATCCAAGCCCCAAGTCGGTTCAATAACGTGCGGGATAAATGGCTTGCCGCCGTCCTTAGGCCTATATTCCAGATTTTTGCCAGAAACTTTTTGGTGGTTTTTAAGATCAAAATCGGTGCGGTAAGCCAATCCGGCGATTTCGTCATAGCCCAGAGATGGAAAATCGAAATGAAAGTCTATGGTGCGTTTACTATAGTGCGCTCGGTCACTGGCCGGAACTTCAATTTCTTTGATTTTATCTTTAGGCAGACCGATATATTTAAACCAACTGTAAAAATCTTTGTGCCACTTTTCAAAATTCTTTTCCCACTCATCCGGCTTAATAAAAAACTCAAACTCCATAATTTCGAACTCTTTTGTGCGGAACAGAAAATCGCGGGGACTGATTTCGTTGCGAAAGGCTCGACCAACTTGAGCTAAACCAAACGGTAAATCCGGCTGAAAACTATCAACAATATTTTTGAAGTTAGTAAACATCCCCTGCGCCGTTTCGGCCCGTAAATATGTAGTACTGGATTCATCATCCACCGGACCGACATTGGTTTTAAACATCATGTTAAAGAGCCGCGGCTTGCCAAAAGTCTTGGCCCTGCCGCAGTTGGGGCATTTATCAGCGTCTATTTTATCAGCGCGGTAGCGCATATGACAGTTACTGCATTCCACCAGCGGATCATGGAAAGTATTAACATGGCCGCTGGCCTGCCAGACTTTCTGGTTCATCAAAATAGCGCTGTCTATTAGGTACATGTCGTCCCAGCCATCAACAAAATATTTAAGCCAGGCATTAACGATGTTGCGTTTGAGAGCTACACCCAGCGGGCCATAATCCCACGTACCAGCCAGCCCGCCATAAATCTCACTGCCCTGATAAATAAAGCCTCGTCTCTTACACAAGCTAACAATATCATCTAACTTCACACTCATCTTAGTTACAGATTATATCCGAACCCTATTGTTTAGTACATCACATCTCCTACTAAAATTAACGGTCGTTCAAAAAAGTAGTAGAATAATATGCAAATGGACAAGAGAGACAGAACAGCGGCTATTGTTGACGGAACTTTAAATTTCCTCGTCACCGGCAGTTCGATTGCTGGAGGACTACTGATCCCAAACTTACTTGTGGCACTAGAGAAACCTCTCGATATGTTTTGGGAACAACTTGATAAAAGACAGCGTGAACGAGAAATGCGGCACACCATCAGCTACATGAAAACAAAACAATTAATACGTGGCGACTACCAACACGGCCTACAAATTACGCCTAAAGGGCGAAAGAGATTAAAAAAGATAGAGTTTGATAAGATTTCTATCAATAGACCCGACGCCTGGGACCATAAATGGCGGCTTGTTTTTTTCGATATTCCCGAAGATATAAGGCACTCACGTATTTCCTTTATGAATAAATTGAAACAACTGGATTTTTATCAGCTCCAGAAAAGTGCTTGGCTGCACCCCTTCCCTTGCCGGGAAATCATCGAAACGGTTGCTGCTTATTATGATGTCGATAGCTATATTAGTTATGTTGAAGTGATCCATATTGATAATCAGAAAAAACTAAAGCAGAAGTTCGATTTCATTTAAATCTGTTATTTTCTGCTACCAAAATTAACGGTCGTTTGTTTTAGTAGCAATAAAATTTAGGTCCGGATATTTATATCCGAATGTGGGATTTGAGCATAGCTTGGACAAGCGGCTGGCAAATAGCGGCAAGGACGCCTGCCTCCTGAACGCGTTGCAGGACTTTGGGGCGGCGCGCGGCAAAGCCAACTCGCAAAAACTTTATGTGATTGGCGCTCAAACTACCGTTTCGGGACGGCTGCAAAAGCATTCGCTCCAAGTCAATAGTGTAGGTCTTCCTAACCTGTAATTTGGCTCCGCTACCGTCGGTTCGTAAATTTGGCATATGGCCAGCCAATTTGAGAAGCTGCATATTAAACCAAAGGCTAGTTAGCGCCATGTCTGTTTCTGAGTTATCAAGTGCTCCAAACGACTCACGCAGCAGCTCAAAATAGGCCGGTTCTGGTTGGTCCTCGGTTGCCCGGTTGAGCAGGTTCATAAAATCGTAAGCCAGGTTAGTCCGCTCAATATCTTTGACGATATTGCCAAAATGCTTATCCAGCCGTGCCGAAATTAAGATTTTTAGCTCGCCCCTGCCCTGGACTAAAGTTACCTCACTAACGCTAAAGATTTCAATGCTGCCGGCTAATTTGCTTTGGCTTTTTCTGACGCTTTTGGCTATGGCCCGGACCTTGCCATGGTCGGGAGTTAAAAATATTAATATGCGGTCGGCTTCCCCAAAATCAGTTCGGCTCAGTACAATTCCCCGGGTTGTGATATGTCTCATCCCGTTAGATTCCACTTAACCTTCTGTGCTTGGTCAACGGTTGAAGAGCGGTTGCAGGATTCAGCCGCCACCGTATTTACGACCGTCTTTTGGGATCTAACGGGACTCATACACGAACGCTTTGCAAAACGGTCCTGATCGAATCTTTTAACTGTCTTAAGGAGGTAGCTGATTTGTAATGATAAGCGGCAATTTCAAGCTGCGCAAAACCAAAGTTACTTGCAGCAAATTCTTCCGGCTCAATATTGGAATAAACTACAACTGGCAACTTGTGCCATTCCGGGTAGCTGCGCAACTCGTATAAAAATTCTACTCCGCTACGGCCTCCAAGCATTAAATCAATGATGATAAGCTGAGGAGCTTTTTTATCAGCACTGTCGGTAGCAGCCTGCAGCTCGACGTGCCAATCAACATTATGGCCATCCTGGGCCAAAATTCTTATAATCCCATCGGCTAGTATATGGTCAGATTCAATTAATAAAATGCGCGCCACTAATCGAGCTCCGACCGCAGCAAAAAGTAAAATGTAATATGCAAAAAGTTGGCAGCCAGGCTGTTCTCCCAGTGCTTATTGCTTATTGCCTTTTGCATATTGCCAAAAATGCTGTGCATTTTTAGACGAATTGGAGTTGTTTGCTAATCGGTACGGCGGTGACTAAGCCGTGTAGGCCACCGTGAGCAGCTGCCCTGAGCGGTTGCCACATAGCAGTGCATAGCATGTCGGCAATAAGTACGCCACTGGCGGCACCAGCCGGAACACTGGGCAGTGGTTGGCGCGCCCTACCCATAAGCGCCCGAGCCGTGCGCAACGTTCGATCGCTGAGACCTTGCACACTGCTAAAAACCCCAGCGGAAACATCGCTGCCGCCCACTCGATGAGCTGCCAGCAACAACCTATAGTTTTTTTGCTGGCTAGTTGCGGCTTGAGCCCGAATTATACTGGAGCTCAAAACTTGAATCGCTGCAACTAGGCTGGGCTGATGAACTAAAACAGGAGTTAAACTGCGTTGAATGTCCACCTCAAGAGCAGTGTTATATTTCTTGGCGTATGGACTCAACTCATGGGCAACAGCCTGTAATACGGCACCGATGGCCACCGGCTCAAATTGCCTACTATCGGGATCGGCGGCCTTAAGCACCAAGCGGTAAGCCTCGATTAGCTGCAAGCCATTATCAGCACTAAGTAGCATGGTTTGAGCGTGAGCCAAAGCGCTGACTTTAGAAAAATTGTCTGAGGAAATAAGCTCCAAAACGCTTTTAATTTGCAGTAGTGGCAGGGCTAAATCATCAGACAAAGCAGCCAGTAGCCCGTACAGTTGACTAGACCCCTCGACTCCAGACTTGGTCTGTTTTTTCCTCATCCCGTTAGAGCCTTTCCGGGTGTTAGTCGAGTGAATAACGATATTTGAGTAATTAACATAATTTTATCTATTGAGTTACTCCCTCAAGGTCTAACCGGAATAATACTGCCCCTAGAAAGTTATTTATTAAGTATAGCACCGAAAGAAAATCGGCGGCGATGTAGAATTGACGATGCACCGGAGTTGAACTTTGGCTTAGGGGGCGAAGGTTAAGCTTTCTAGCACAGTATTAAAATCTGACACGAAGTCTTTAGATTCTGCGTAGATAGTTAAAGTCTTATCGCGGACTTTCATAACTACCATGGCGCCTTGTTTATCCTGAGATATCGTACCGTCTAGCCGGACACCCGGTTGAATATTGGCTACTCCTTGCATCTTAGGAGGTACGTAAGCTCGAGCCTTCAAGGTACCATCCGTGATTTGAGCGTCATGCAAAGTAAGAACCGACGCATAATCCGAGTTCACCAACTCTACCCGCAGTGCAAAGGCAATTTTAGTTTGGAGGCCGGGCACCACGTCAGGATAAAAATAAGCATTAAGAGGTTGGCTGGAATTTTCATCAACGTAAACGCTCCAAGTCTTTGGATAGTTAAAGGTAATCGAACCATAGGTCGCAGATCCCGAGTAGGTCTTGTAGGGTAATTTGGAGGCCTCGTCAAACTGTTTTTGCAGTTCGATTTTTTGAGTCGCCTTGGCTTGCTCCACGGCAGCAGAGGCCTTTTTATCAAAATTGTTTTTATAATCCTGGCGGCCGGTAAAGGCCCAAAAACCAAAAGCTAGCGCGCTAACTAGGGCTATGGCCAAAATAATAATCACAACTAAAGAAATTGTAGAACTTTTGTTACTCGGTTCCATATACGCTTATGGTAAACGAGATAGGTCAGCTTATCAAGTAGAGTTTGACCATATAGTCAAAAGTTTTTATAATATTCTTATGACTGAAGCTGATAGACAAAGCGGAGATCCATCTGCTGCACAAGGAGCACGTGATCTTTTAAGTGATCTCTTTCACCAGGGCGAGCTAGAAGAACTTACCTTTACAACTCTTGGTCTTATAGATGGACAAGAAATTGAGCGGCGCCTGATAGAAATTGCCAGCATTGGTGGCACGGCCTTAGAGCCAACTCTTGAGCAACCAAAGCGCTACGCAACTAATCGTCCGGCTTTAACTAAAGCGGATTACGAAGGCCGTATGGCAATCATTAATATGATGGAGATTGCCGGTCTGGAGATCGATAACCGCCATCCATTAGCTGTCTTTGGACGCTTAAGAGGTAGCGACCCGGAGCGCAACGCAGTCATGACCCTATCCCACACGGACACCGTGCCGAATAGCGATATGTATGACGGCGTACTTGGAGTAGTTGGTCCGATAATCGCTGTTGAAGCTATGCAAGAAGCAGGCTTTAAACCATCAGCAGACATAATTATTGCATCTCTAACTGGCGAAGAATCTTCTCGGTTCAACATTGCCCTATTCGGTAGTAAGGCTATTTTCCACGGTCTGGAAGATAAAGATCTTGGCTCGCGGAAAGATACCGATCAAAGCATACGTGAAGCGTTGGGCCCGGGTGTGGATATAACTACCCAGCCTTTTATTGGCCCCAAGGGTAACGCGATTGCTGCGCCTGGCTTTGTGATTGAAACACATGTTGAGCAAGGTGATATTTTAGCCAGAATGGGCATTGATATTGGAGTAGTCGAATCAATAGCTACACCCCATCGATATGAGGTGGGAATAGGTAATTCTCCGCTTACACTAGATAATACTACCTATCCTTATATGAAATACTTTAAGCTAACCGTTGATGGTAAAGCCGATCATTCCGGTACCACGCCAATGGGCAGTCAAAACCGGGCAGATGGTTTGGTCGAGTTAGCGAATACTTTACTGCCGATTATAGACAGTGGAATCCCAGCCCTTTTAGTAGCAATCGGTAAAATTGAAGTTGAAGCCGAAGCAATTAATAAAGTACCAGGAGTTACTAAAGCTGAGCTACGCGTCGGTGGCAACAGTGAAGAAGAGTTACAAGAGCTAACAGAAGCACTCGAGAATCAGATCTTTACGCGTAACAGTCAGCATAGGCAACATCAGACGCGGTTTGATGACTCTCCTATAGCTCTTGAGGAAGTCGATCAAGGCGGGCAGTTTTTTGAGCCTGAGGCTATGCGCCGGCGTCAAAAAAGTGCACTGGAGCTAGTCGTAGCCGTTAATCAAGAAGCGGAAAATCTAGCTAATAAAAATGTTGTCGGTACTGTCGGTACTTTTAGCACTAGTGCTGAGGGAAAGTTAACGCTTCGATTGGATATTAGAGGAATTGATGCCCCTACCAGAGGACAAGCGATTAAAGAAATTAAGTGCCGGACGAAGAAGCTTGGTACAGCCGCCGAGATTAACTTTGGTGAACTATTGCCCGGTAGTGGCGACCCAGTCGAGCTGGATGACGACTTAGCCTTAAAGGCACTTGATGTCATTGATCAATTCGAGGTTGGCTCTGCAGTAAGCATGTTTAGTGCAGCCGGCCATGATGCTCAAAATGCCGCCCGTGCCGGGTTGCCAACAATCATGCTTTTTTCTCCAAGCCGTAACAACGGCCTTGCCCACCATCCTGATGCTTACTCTACGCCACAGGACTTAGAAAAAGTTACGCGTGCTGCAGCCGCTTTAATAATCAGGCTAGCAGCTTAAGCTAGTAGATATAAAGAAACAGCGCGCTCTTTGTAGCTGCCGGTTTCTTGCCGGGGATTTTAAACGCGTAGCTAACTAGTTTAATACCTGCTTTAGCTTCGGCCTTAATCTTTTTATCAAGCCGGGGCATAAACCGGTCCAGCAAAAACACAAATATACCGTCAGCCTCTCCGATGTCGGCCTGCCAAAAATTACCCCATTTGACCTTAACCTGCCGGTGGTAGCGGCGGGTGCTAATCCAGGCAATCAGTGCCATAAAAGGATTAAGTTCATAACCCACAGCCCTAAGCCCACGCCGCGCCGCCGCCGCTAAAAAACGTCCATCACCGCAGCCCAGATCATAAACCACCTGCCCTGGTTTTAAAGCAAGCAGATCAAGAGCGGTTGCTTGTTGTTTTTTGAGAGTCGGTATGTACGGCGCGCCAAAAAGTAGTACCACGCCGGAAGTTAAGATAAGAGCAATTGCCAACCCCCAAATAATCCAAAGTGTGGTCATTTTATTTTTTGGTTGCCAGACTGCCGTGCAGTGTCTTTTGGTAGAGAATAAAACCAGGGGTTAGTTGAATGAACAGCGCTATGACACGGTAAGTAAGCGTTACCGGAATACTAAGTTGGGCTGGGATGCCGGTAGCCACCAAAACGGCTGTCATCAAACCTTCATAAATACCAATTCCGGCCGGCAGTACTGAAACAAGTCCGGCGAAATTAGCTACAGCGTAAGCCAAAATAACTGCCCCAAGGTTGACCGGATGACCAAACGCCAGATAAACACTATACAAGGCGCCAATTTCGGTGGCGTTGGCCAGCATGGTATATAAGAACGGTTTTTTTAGATTTGTTAGGTCCTTTTTGAAAATCTGATAGTTATCGTGCAGCTCGTCAAAGGCTGCTTGGGCACGGATAATGTTGATTGTTTCTGGATGATGCGGCCGCACGGCATGAATAACGCCGTTAACAATTTTGGTTAGCAGAGTCAAAAAAGTATTTATTCGTGAACGGCTACCAATAATGTATATAACCAACAGTGTACCGACTATAACTAAGGTTATTATTAAGGTCGCCACCATGATAACTAGGTTATTTACATGGCCCTTGATAGCTAAAAAGAAAAGGCCCAGGATCAGTAGCGGCAAAAAGCTAAGATACAAAAACATCATTTTAATAAACTGAGCCAGAGTTGCTATTGGCGTACTTATATCGAAAGTTTTGGCCCTAAGGCCAAAATAGGAAATGCCGCTAACGCCGCCACTTGGTAAAATCTGATTAACAAAATTCAGCTCCACGGCCAGGCGGTACATCGGCCAGTATTTTACTTTTCTGCCAAAGGTCGCGAACAAACTTTTATAAAGCTCGGCATAAGCGTGATAATTTATAACTTCAAATGGAATGATAAGCAGTAATATAGCCGAGTGGATGTGCCTGAGATTGTTAAGTACATCAACAATCTGGGCGCGCAGTTTATAGACTAACGCGATGAGCGCCGCGAAGGTAAAAATCGTCAGATAAATTCGCCATTTAGCTTTTTTTTGCTCACTCACTAACGATAATTATATATTGCTCGTCCAAAGTAGCTATACTAAAAAGGCCGATGAGTCAGTTTGCAGCCAAGTCTGTTTGTATTTTAGGTCGTCAGCCGACACTCGGCCTAGTTGAGCTTGAGAGTCTATATGGTGCTGAGCAAATAAAACCCATTAAACACGGCGTTTTATTAGATATCCCAGCCGGCGAAATTAATTTCAAGCGCCTAGGCGGAACTCTAAAGGTTGCTAAATTGCTCAATGTATTGCCCGCGAGCGATTGGAAAAAAATATATAAATATCTGACCGAAAATATCCCAAGGCACCTACAGCACGTACCGGGGGGCACCTTTACGCTGGGCGTCAGTCTTTACGGTTTGGAACTGCCCGTGAGTAAGCTTAACACTGATCTTCTATTGCTCAAAAAGATTATTCGCGCTCAGGGCCGCTCTGTTCGAATTGTGCCTAATAAGACGCTTGAGCTAAACAGCGCTCAAGTTTTGCATAATAAACTTACCCGTCGCGGGGCTTGGGAACTACTAGCGATTCGTAATGGTAGCCAAACATATCTTGCCCAAACGTTTTTTGTCCAGGACATAGAAGCCTACGCCGCTCGGGATCAAGCCCGGCCAAAGCGCGATGCGCGGGTGGGGATGTTGCCACCAAAGCTGGCACAGATACTAATTAATCTCGCCGTCGGCGAGATTGAGTCGGCAGTCGGCAGTCGGCAGTCGGCAGTCAAAAAACTAGCGACTAGCGACTTGGGACTAAAGACTACACGCGCTTTGCGTGTTTTGGATCCGTTTTGTGGTACCGGAGTCATCCTACAAGAAGCGCTTTTGATGGGGTATGACACTATTGGCAGCGATATCGAGCCTAGAATGATTGAATTCTCAAAAACAAACCTTGATTGGCTGCTTCCGAGGTTCGACGTTCAAGGTTCGAGGTTCGAGATATTTCAAGCTGACGCCACTAATCATAAATGGCAACAACAATTCGACGCTGTAGCCAGTGAGCTTTATTTGGGCAGACCGCTGAGTGAGCTGCCAGTCCCTCAAAAACTCAATGAGATAGTTCAAGATGTTAACACCATCACTAAGAAATTCTTGAGTAATATTGCTGCTCAGATTCCGAAGGGTACACGTCTATCTTTGGCAGTGCCAGCCTGGCGCCCAAATGTGATAGGTTTAACCTATCACAAAAAAGGTTTTGTGCATTTACCCGTTATTGACCATTTAACAGATATGGGCTATAATCGGATAGATTTCGTTCACGTTAAAAACGACGAATTGATTTATTTTCGTGAAGATCAAATCGTCGCTCGTGAACTATTAGTATTAGAACGATTAGGGATTAGGGATTAGGGATTAAAGAACCACACGTGTCGTTAATCGTTAATCAAAAAATCACTAATCTTCGCGCGACTAGAAGGAGCAACTCATGTCAAAAACCAAAGCCGGCGGTACAGCCAAGAATGTTCATGACAGCCCGGGCCAACGCCTGGGTATCAAAGTATCCGGTGGGCAGACGGTTAAAACTGGAGATATAATCGTTCGTCAAATTGGTATGACTAAGCGTTCTGGCAAAGGTACATTCATGAGTCGTAATTTCACAATTCATGCCGCTAAAAACGGTGTGGTTAAATTTGTACCGCGTAAAGTTAAAAATTTTTCCGGACGGACTATGCCTCGTACCGAAGTCACAGTAGAATAAACGATATCATTGATCTTTGAGCCTAGAACGTTATTAGATCTTAGATCATTGATCGTATGATCTATGTTCGGGGATAAAATAATGATCTTTGATCTAGGTTCTATGTTCAACTATTTGTTGAGAGCGGCTTTGATAAAGCCCACGAACAGCGGATGTGGCCGGGCCGGACGGGAACGGAATTCGGGATGAGCTTGGGTGGCTAGAAAATATGGATGGCCGCTGGCCTCTATCATCTCAACCAAATTGCTATCGGGAGACAGGCCACTGATAGTTATGCTCCAATCATCGTACCGGTCACGGTAAGCGTTATTAGCTTCATAGCGATGGCGGTGCCGCTCGACAATTTCACTGGCTCCGTATACTTTACGCGACAATGTACCCTGTCCCAAAAGACATTTATAATCGCCTAGTCGCATACTGCCGCCAGTGTTTTCTTTGCCAACTTGCTCGGCCATCGTGCTAATAACCGGGTCTGGTGTACCGGGATCAAATTCCGTAGAATTAGCTTTGGCAAGACCGCCCCGGCGAGCGGCAGCTATTATGGCTACTTGTAGACCTAAACAAAGACCCAAATACGGTACCTTTTTATCTAGTGCATAAGTAGCAGCTAAAATTTTACCTTCGATTGCCCGAGAACCAAAACCTCCAGGTACTAAAATTCCATCCAAAGTTTCTAGCTCGGCGCGCTTTTTTTTGTCGTTTGGTAGAGCCTCGGCGTCAATCCAAACAATTTCGATATTGGTTTCGTTGGCCCAAGCCGCGGCTCGCAAAGCTTCAAAAACTGATATATAGGTATCTTGATTGTATAAATATTTAGCCACGACACCGATGCGGACTGATTTGCGATATTGGCTAGTAGCGTTCTTAACAACTCTTTTCCAGTCTCCCATATCCGGACGATGATATTTAAAATCAAGGCGATTTTTGATGACTTCGGCAATTTTGGCAGCTTCTAGGGCTAACGGTACTTGATAAATAGTCGGTGCGTTAGGCAGTAGGATTATGGCTTCTTGGTCTACACCACTATACATACTAAGTTTGGGTAGCACAGAACGCGGTGGCTTTGCGTCACTTCTAGCTATTAACACGTCCGGCACGATACCTAGGCTTCTTAGCTCCCGAACAGCGTTCTGCGCCGGTTTAGTCTTGAACTCTCGACTAGCTCCCAAATAGGGAATATATACAACGTGCACGAACAAGCAATTCTCTTGTCCGACTGTCATAGCCATTTCACGTATGGCTTCTATAAAACTCAAGCTTTCGTAGTCGCCAACTGTACCGCCGATTTCGACGATGTGTGCTTCAAAACCTTGGCCACTGATTTCAATAAATTCCTGGATAGCCGCTGTAACGTGAGGAATAATCTGAACTGTTTTACCTAAGTACTTGCCAGCTCGTTCATCATCTATCACCTGACGCAGAATTCTGCCCGACATCAAGCTGCTGCTTTGGCTAAGTTCGGTATCTAAAAATCTTTCGTAATGACCAAGGTCCATATCGGCTTCGGTGCCGTCGTGAGTTACAAAAACTTCGCCATGCTCGGCTGGATTAAGTGTGCCAGCGTCAACATTAAGATAAGGATCGCATTTCTGAATATTAACTTTTAAGCCGCGGGCTTTTAAAATGGTGCCAATAGAGGCAGCCGTTATTCCCTTACCTACACCGGATAGCATGCCGCCAGTAACAAAAATATATTTAGTACGAGGCTTGGCTCCAAATGCCATGCTTTTGCTCCTACCTGCTTGCCTTAAGCATTAACTACTAGATACTATCACAGAAACTAGCAACTAGTAACTAGAAATTAGCTAATTCCTGATTAGTGTTTGCTAATTACTGGCCGCCTATTTTACTCTGTAAAATTTGGATGGCCCGGTCTTTTTGAGGGTCACGACCGGCTTTTTGATCGTCATCAGTTGAATTGACTGATATATCCGGGTTAATGCCTTGTTTATCGATGTTTTTACCGCTTGGCGTGTACCAGCGGGCAATAGTAACCTTAAGCTCCCCGCCACCGGACAATCTTTCCACCTGCTGGACGCTGCCCTTGCCAAAGCTTTTATCGCCTACCAAACTGGCGACACCATTATCACGCAGCGCACCGGCCGTAATTTCGCTGGCGCTGGCGCTACCACCGTTTATTAAAACTACTGTTGGCAAGCCCTTGAGAACATTATTGCCCTTAGCGTAATCAGTGGACAGAATTTTGTCGCCGCGGCGCTCGGATACAACAGTCTTGCCCTGCTCAAGCCAAAGACTGGAAATATCAACCGCGCCATTTAAATAACCACCTGGGTTACCTCGAAGATCGAGCACTACAGCTTTGACAGCTTGCTGCCTAAAACTATCGGCAGCTTTTTTGGCAAGGTTTGGGGTGTCATCAGTAAATTGGGTGATTTTTAGGTAGCCAATGCCTGCCTCAACTTTGGACTCCACGCTGGCGATAGTGATTTTGGCCCGCGTAACGGTTACTTCAATCGGTTTTACTCCACTCCTAACTATAGTTAGGGTAACCTTGCTATCGGCTGGACCGCGAATTTTTTGGACTACCTTATCTACACTTAGACCAGCGGTGGTCTGACCATCAATTCCAACTATAATATCTTTGGGTTTAAGGCCAGCTTTCTCAGCTGGATAACCAGCCAGAGGCGACACAATCACAATGTTATTGTCGGCATCGGTGCCTAGCTCTGCTCCGATGCCTGTAAAGCTACCGGATAACTGATCATTAAAGGTTTTGGCTTCATCAGGATTAAAGTACTGCGTATAAGGATCACCGGTGGCACTTATTAGTCCGCTTTTTACTCCGTCTAGGAGTTTATTTTGATCTAGTGTACCATCGTAATCATTGCGAAGCAGCGTGTACAGCTGATCTACCGATGTATAATCCAGCTGTGCAGCCGAGGTTTTAGATTCACCGGTGCTTAGACCCCGAACATAAAGCTTACCCCTGCCAATTTCCAGGCCCAAGCCAAAAACCGCCAAAGTCAAAAAAAATACAGCCAGGATCTTAAAGACTGGCCATCGCTTGGAGCTGCTAGGGCTATGTTCTTGAACTTCAGGATTTACATAATCCACTGATAGTCTCCCAAATTACTTACGCTTAATTATATCAAACCCAGTAGTGAGCTTTCGCGTCGCTTCGCGAAAGTGTCCGCTTATGGCGGACAGTCGCGAAAGTCTACTACTGGGCAAAGATCATTCGCCTTATTTTTCCCGGACATCTGACGAGCCCTGATTGGATATAGGCATTCTGTTAAGTGAGTCGAAAAGAGTGAACAAACCCCAAGCAAACCGATGAATATCGGCTGAGCGAGAGTCGAATCAAGCCAAAAGTCAGTCCCAAGTCTCATTTATAAACACGAGGGGCTGACCGTAGGGAGTTCTTTTGGCGCGACTCAAGCTAGAAGATATTCATTAGTGTTTGCGAAAGGTCTGAGAGATTTTGGGCCGAGTGATCCTACTGTCCAAAATAGATATAAATAAACCCAGAACCGTTAACAGTCATCTCGCTATAGTGCCCGGCCAGATCGAAATTGTACTGACTAACACGGATGATATTTCCATTAACGGCTTCTACCCACATAGAGTGGCCAAAGGCTCCGCCCATCGAAATGGCTACGGAGCCTACCTTGGGAGTCGAGCCGGTAGGAATACCAGCAGCTTGGGCGTTGGCTGGCCACTGATTAGCATTACCAACACCGCCCCAATACGGCATATAGCCATAGGCTTCGAAGACTTTCCAGGCGGTATAACTAACACATTCGCGGTTTAACATTCCCCAACTATCTAGCAAGCTATCTTGCGGCGCTCGGTCCCATTGTGCCGGATAACCACCATGTCCAGGATCCCCCGGCTCTACAGAGCCGCCCAGCCGATTGTTAGCAGCTAGTTGGGCCGCGCGCAAAGCGGCAATTTGGGAATTATTGGCTTTTATCTGCGAGTCATAGCCAGCTTTTTGGCTTTCCGTATAACTCAACAGTTGATTTTGTTGGTTTAATGATGCGTCCAGTTGGGCTTGCTGGGCTTGCTGATCCTTAATGAGGCTCTGAATTTCTCGCTGTTTTTGCTGCAACTCGAGTTTTAGCTCAGTAATTTTGTCATAGGTAGCCTTAACTTTACTCTGGACAGAATTACGGTACTGCTGTTTATCGACAAACTCGCTAAGATCTTTGCTGGCGGCTAAAATTTCCAGGGTCGAAATTTGGCCTTCCAGATACATAGTTTTGATATTTTGGCCAAGGACTTTCTTTTCCCTGTCCAGCTCGGTCTGTTGAACCTCGATTTGCTGTTGAAGCTGGTCGCTTTGGTGTTGGTAGTCTAAAATTGCTTGCCGAATACTATTGATTTGCAGGCTAAGACGATCAACAGCATCCTGATAAGAAGAAGCCTGAACAGCTAACTGATTAGCCGTCTGGCGATTTGAGGCATTTTGTTCCTGCAAGCTGCGGATTTGCTCATCAAATTGATCGGCTCGCACAAGTCCGGCCGTGCCGCCAACAATAACAATGCTCAGTACTAGCGCTGCTAACAGTCTACTGCCATAGGCAAATTTTCGGACTTTTTGTTTTACCATTGACTCTTTAATAGTACCATACCCCCATTTAGCTTTGTCAACTAGGCAAAAGAGGTCTGCCCTTGCCAAAAGTAAAGAGATTTTGCGCAAAATCACCAGATTTTACCTATCTTTCTTTTTGCAAGGGCAGACCTCACAACGAATTTTTTATCTATTTGAGTTTGAGATAGCGCCGTGTGGCTATGGCCGAAGATGCGGCTCCTATTATTATACCAGCGCCTATTTGCGCTACTAAGATCAGCCATAAGTTCTTGCTGAAATACTGATTGGAATAACTTATATCAAGCAGGCCTAAGCTGCTGGCCTGCAAGGTTGAGCTAGCTATCTTAAAGAGCGCTGCACAGACAGCTAATGATACTACTGCGGCTACTATGCCGTAAAGCATGGTTTCAACTATGAATGGACCTTTTATATACCAAGGCTTGGCGCCAAGCAGACGCATTATTATCAACTCGTCGCGGCGGTTAAAGATCGCCATCCTAATGGTATTAAAGATGATCAGCATCGATATAATTATAAAAACGGCAATTCCGGCAATGCCAGCCTGTCGGAAAAAGTGCGTGGCATTGGCGATTTTATCGATGGCCGCTTTGCGATCACCAGAGTAAGAAGTTGGATCCGATTGTAGCTTAGCAATTTCCGGTTTATCTAAAAAGTTTTTTATTTCCCCTAGGTGATTCGGGTCTTTAGGCTCGATTTTAAGTGACGCTGGCAAGGGATTTTCGGTTTCAGAAATAGCACTTAGCAGCTCGGGGTTATTAATGTTTTGAGCCCGGTAGGTTTTAAGGGCTTGCTCTTTACTGACATAACTGACTGCCGCCACGCTATCGATACGTTGAATTTGATCTATTAAGTCTTGGCGCTGCTTGTCGTTGACACTGTCTTTTAAATAGACCGAAACATCTATATGGCGGGTGATTTCCGAGATAGTATGTGAAAAAGTAGCGTTGGCTACGACCGCAAACAGTAATATCGTTAACGTGATTGCCATCATGGCCATGGCCGCGACCGCCAACCAGATATTACGACCAAAATTAATAAACCCGTTTTTAAAAACTCTCTCTAAAGTTATAAATTTATGGTCGGATTTCATAACCTAGCACCTCCAGTGCCATTGACCATTAGCCATTTACCATTAGCCAAATTATTGTTCATTAGCCATTTATCAGAAGGTTTGGTAAATGTTAAATGATACTTAATTGGTAAATGTGAATTGGTAAATGATAAATTAAATAACGTAGTCATGCCCTGTATTGTCCTACCGCTCGATCACTGATAACTTTGCCATCTTTTATTGTCACCACGCGGCGCCTAAGATAGTTAACTATCTCCTGGTTATGGGTTGTTAGCAGGACCGTAGTGCCAAAACGGTTAATTTTTTCTAAAACTTTGATGACGTCAAAAGCATTCTTGGGATCGAGGTTACCGGTTGGCTCGTCGGCTATTAGGATTTTGGGCTGGCGCACTACGGCTCGGGCTATGGCTACCCGTTGGCGTTCGCCACCGGATAGCTCCAGCGGATAATGATTTTCTTTCCCTTTTAATCCCACCACTTCCAGGACCTTGGGGACAGTGTGCTTGATTTCGCGGGTTGGTAGTCCGGCAATTTCCAGAGCGAAAGCCACGTTCTCAAAGACGGTTTTAGCCGGCAGAAGTTTAAAATCTTGAAAAACTACTCCAATTTTACGCCGCAACAGCGGAATCTCTTTGTCTTTGAGGTGCTCATAATCCATACCACCGACAATTATCTTGCCGCTGGTTGGCTTTTCTTCCCTGGTCAACAGCTTAAATAGAGTGGATTTACCAGCGCCGCTAGGACCAACTATAATTACGAATTCTTTAGGCTCAACATGAAGGCTAATTCGTTCCAGCGCCGCGCCACGCCGGTTATAAGTTTTTGTTACTCTATCGAGCAAAATCATCTATACCAGTATAACAAACACTGGACCACGATTATGGTTATTTGCCTCTTGCCACATTATATGATATAGTTTGAGTATGAACGACAGTTTACGTTCAGAAATTATTGAGCGACAATTACCCAGTAGACGGTTATCTGTTTCCGCTTTTACTGAAGAAGGCTTGAGGATATACGCAAATACATCTATCGCCCGTAAGTTATATAAATGCGCAGAGTGCTTAGGCGATATTACCATAGGTGCAGAACATACCGTAGTTGAAACTCTCAGAAGAATAGAAGGATATACTCACCACCATTTACATCAAGAGTGTTTCTGGGAGAATACTTTACCTAATTTAGGTCGACTAGCTATCATTAAATCAACCGGGACAACTAAAAAGAAAATCAACAGGAGACGGTATCGATAATTTTCTATTTTATTTAAGGGCACTCCAGCCAGGCGTTAATAAATGGATCGAGGTTGCCGTCTAAAACGGATTGGGGGTCGGTGGTTTCGTAGCCGCTGCGCAGATCTTTGACTTGTTTATATGGATGCAGGACGTAGCTGCGGATTTGGCTGCCCCACTCGGCTGATTGGTTAGGACCTTTAAGATCGGCTAGATTTTGCACGTGTTGCTGCTGTTGGAGTTGAACAAGTTTTGAGCGCAAGATTCCCAGCGCCGTTGCCTTATTTTGCAACTGGCTGCGCTCGTTTTGAATGGCAACTGTAACGCCTGTTGGAAGATGAGTTACCCGCACCGCCGAATCTGTGGTATTGACTGATTGGCCGCCATGACCGCCGGCTCGGTAGACGTCAATTTTAAGATCCTTGTCATCTAACTCAACTTCACTAGGTTTGTCTATAGATGGCAGGATATCTACTTTGGCGAAGCTGGTTTGGCGCAGGTTGTTGGCATTAAAAGGACTCAGGCGCACCAGCCGGTGCACACCCTGCTCACTCTGTAACTTACCATATAAAAAATCACCGCTCTTCAAGTCTGAGCCTGAGGGCTCATCCCTCAGAGTCGAATGACCGGAAATTTTGATAGTGGCGCTTTTGATGCCAGCCTCCTCGCCGGTGCTTTGATCGATAGTTTTAACCTTTAGCTTATGGCTTTCAGCCCAGCGGACATACATACGTAGCAACATCTGCGCCCAATCCTGGGCATCGGTGCCACCGGCCCCGGCGTAAATACTTAAAATAACATCGTGATTATCAAACGGACCCTGGAAACGAAGTTCTTTTTTGAGAATTGAGAACTCGGAATTGAGAATTGAGATTTTATTTGCAAGCTCTTCTTCGAGACTAGAATCCTCCAATTTAATGAGTTCTTTTGTTTCGGAAATTTCCTGCTGCAGTTTTTGCCATGGTCCAACCCGCCGAGCTAAATCAGCTTCCCGCTTGCTAAGGTCTTGAGCTTTTTGCCGGTCTTGCCAAAAATCGGGCTTGGCCATTTGCTGTTTCAGGTCCCGCAATTCCGATTCAAGATCTTTTAAATTAAGTTTCTCAGTCTCCCGTTTAACTTCGGATAGAAGCTGCTCTACCCGCTTTTTTAACTGTTCCATAATAGCTAGTATAGTGTAAAAACCACTTTAGAGCTTGGAGGGAAAGGTAGTAGCCACGGTCCCGACGATAAGTCGGGATTCGGATTTACTCCGAAAGTGGCGTTGAAGGAAAACCTTTGGTTGTCCTTCAAAAGGCGAAGCCGCTGTCAGTGCCAAAGGGGTTGTAATTGTTCATCAAGCTTCTGTGCAATAGAAGCGTCCATGCCGCCTAAAACGCCTACGCTGCCAACTTTCTGTGAGAATAATTTTGCCATGGCCCTGGCTATATCTTTTTTGGTGATAGCCTTGATGCGAGTCGGCATAGCTCGTATGTCTTCTATATGCCCGTCAAAAAAGTAGCGCGAATAGGCGCTAGCCACACTCTGTACAGTTTGCATCGAGCGTTGAAAAGATCCCAGGGAGTATTGTTTGGCTATTTCAAGCTCAGTTTCATCAATAATGCCATTTTGGAGTTTTTTAACCTCGGCTAGCACAATATCCGCGAGAGCTAGTGCGTTATCAGGCAGCACCTGAGCGCTCAACCACCATTCACTAACACGGCTGGAAATATGATGCCCCGAGCTCACATAGTAAACCAGCCCCTTGTCACGGGCTTGGCCAAAGATTTTAGAATAAAGCGTATCGGTTAACATAACTCTGGCTATACCGAGGGCGTCGTCGTCTTTTTGTGAGATTATATCGTTGAACTGGCTGGTGATAATCAGATAAATATTAGGCACAGTTTTATTGGCAATAAAGGTCGGTTTGGCCGGTTTTTTGGCTTTTTCTTCAGGCAACTTAAAACGAGCAGATCCTACTGGCAGTTCTAGCTCTTCCAAAAGTCTTTTAACGTCCACTCGACGGCCACGCAGTGAGCCAGCAATAACAAAGCGCAAATTCCGCGTAAAATGGGTTTTTTTGTAGTGCTTAATCAGATCCTGGCGATTGACGTTATTCATCAGCTTAGACCGTTCAAAATCAGTAGCAACTTTAAAGCCGAAATCTTGGCTCATTTTGCCTGATAATGCCCGGAAATGATTATTAGACAAGCTGATTAACTCGTCGTGGATATTGCCAAACTCGGCATCAAATTCAGCTTGCAAAAATAGTGGCTTGGACAGAGAAATTTGCTGCAGCCGCAGCACCCGGTCCCACTCAAAATCGGCGACCTCACCGACATAAGCCACTGAGTAGTAGCTGGTGTAAGCATTGATGTAGGCGCCGTTCCTACTTATCTCGGCGTTAAAAAGATTGCGGTTGGGATACTTTTCATTAGCACCAGCCGACACCATGTGCTCTAAAATATGCGCCGTTTCCCACTTTTTATACGGTACCAAAAACTCGCCCGCCCTAAAATTGAGTTCATAACTTGTCACGGAGGTACCAGGAATGTCTATTAGAAGCCCGCGAGCACCATTTTTTAATTGGACTTCTGAGACATTATGCTTCATAAAAATAGCAGTTAGAAATTAGTAAATAGAAATTAGCGGACTTATTGTCGATTGCTAGATTGGCACTGTAGCTCATACTAGTTTCTATTTCCTGGTTACTATTTTCTGCGGCGCTTAGCCGACTTCTTGCGTTGGCGCTCGGCTTTACGGGCTTTTTTACGCTGGTTATGGAGTTTAGCTTGGTCCGCCGCGGCGGATTCATTTTTTGCTGATTTGAAGTCGCTTTCTTCATAAGTTTCGGCGCTTAAAATTTCACTGGCGTTATCAACCGAACCACGAGCTGCGAGAGTTAAATCAGTCTCGACTGTTTCTTCTAAGACCTCCTTCTCAATTGGTTGGGCATGCATGATAGCTCTGACGATTTCGTGCCGCAGCACCATTTGCATTTCGTCAAATATCCGCTGAGATTGGCGACGATACTCCACCAACGGATCACGTTGGCCGACACTGATCCAGTGTATCCCCTCGCGCAGATGATCCATGTTTTCCAGGTGCTGCATCCACAAATTGTCCAGAATCTGCAGATAGACATCGCGTTCGACTTTACGCATAACCTCATTGCCAAAACGCTTTTCCTGATCGGCATATAGCTGGCTGGCAGCCTCTTGCAGAGATTTTTGGAATTTGCTAGCCTCGGCGTCGAACAGCTTGTCGAGCGTTTTGTCTTCGAACGGAAATACTTCGGTTAAAATGGCTTCAAAACTTTCGCTCAACGATTCTGGGTGGTTGGAAAAAAATTCGGCTTCTTCGGCTATAAACTTCTTGATCCGCGGACTAATATCCTCTGCTCGCAGCACCTCTCGGCGAATAGCATAAATTGCTTTGCGGTGACGGTTCATGACGTCGTCATATTGCACAACATTTTTGCGCATATCAAAGTTAAAGCCTTCAACCTTTTTCTGGGCGCCCTCCAGGCTTTTGGTAATCATCCGACTTTGGATCGGCGTGTCTTCATCAACTCTTAATTTAGTCATTAGGCCAGCGATTTTATCACCGCCGTAAACACGCATTAAATCATCTTGGCAGGAAACATAAAACTGGGTGATTCCAGGATCACCTTGACGTGCGGTACGTCCGCGCAGCTGGTTGTCAATACGACGTGACTCGTGGCGTTCTGACCCCAGCACGAATAAGCCGCCCAGATCGGTTATGCCTTTGCCCAACACGATATCAGTACCTCGCCCCGCAATATTAGTCGCTAGCGTAACGGCACCTTTTTGACCGGCTTTGGCAATAATTGCGGCTTCCCGTTCGTTATTTTTGGCATTCAAAACTTCATGGGTTATGTCGGCTTTTTTGAGCAGTGTCGACAGCAGTTCATTTTTCTCAACACTGACGGTACCAAGCAGTACTGGTTGACCTTTTTTGTTAAGTTCTTTGACCTCGCGCGTGATGGCCCTATATTTGCCAGCTTCGGATTTATAAATACGATCCGGTAAGTCGTCACGTATATTGGGCTGATTAGTCGGCACCTCAACAACGTTAAGTTTATAAATTTGATGGAACTCTTCACTTTCTGTCATGGCCGTACCGGTCATACCGGACAGTTTCTTATAAAGTCGGAAGTAATTTTGGAAAGAAATTGTGGCCAGCGTCATGGATTCTTCTTGGACTGCCACGCCTTCTTTGGCTTCAATCGCCTGATGCAGGCCTTCGTTATAACGCCGGCCTTTAAGTAGGCGGCCGGTAAAATCATCGACTATGACGATTTCGCCCTCGTTAGTCACCACGTAGTCTTTATCACGGTTAAACAAAACCTGAGCTTTTAAGGCTTGCTCAAGGTGGTAAATGGTTCGCAAATTATCAGTTGAATACAGATTTTCGATACCTAAGATACGCTCGACGAACTCTACGCCAGCGTCGGTCAGGATTACACTGCGGCGTTTCTCGTCTTTCTCGTAATGCTGCGTTTCCTTAAGCTGCCTAACAACTCGAGCAAATTGGCTGTAAGCGGTAGCGCTGGCCGCCGACGGCGCGCTAATAATTAGCGGAGTGCGAGCTTCGTCAATCAAAATAGAGTCGACTTCGTCTACGATGGCGTAATGCAAATCGCGTTGGCGCAATTGGTCAACTTCGCGGACCATGTTATCGCGCAGGTAATCAAAGCCGAACTCGTTATTGGTGCCATAAGTTATATCAGCTTGGTAGGCCTCTTGGCGAGTAGCTGGACGAAGGTGAGAAAAGCGTTCATCAAAATGGTCTTTGTTTTCATATTTAGGATCATATATGTAAGACTGGTCGGGAATAATTACTCCTACGGACAAGCCCAGAAAGTCATAAATTTGGCCCATCCATCCAGCGTCACGCTGCGCCAGATAATCATTAACTGTGACTATATGCACACCCTGGCCTTCCAGGCCGTTGAGATAAACCGGCAACGTGGCTACCAGAGTCTTGCCTTCGCCGGTTTTCATTTCAGCGACTCCGCCTTCGTGCAGCACCATGCCGCCAATTAACTGGACGTCAAAATGCCGCTGTTTTAAAGTTCGGGTTGAAGCTTCACGAACAACCGCAAAGGCTTCGGGTAGAATCTTATCAAGGCTACCGCCTTTTTCCAGACGCTTTTTTAGCTCGGCTGTCTGGCCTTTGAGCTGCGTATCGCTCATTTTTTTATACTTATCAGCCAAAGCATTAATTTCGCGAACGCGTTTTTTTAAGCGTTTAATCGTCGACGCCTGAGGGTCACCAAGCATTCGTTTTAAAACTTTAGTATTCAATCCTAACAAAAAAACCTCCAAAATATTGCTCTTAGCTGTTAGCTCTTAGCACTTAGCTATGGACTAGGGGCTACGTGCTAGCGTGCTGGCTTCATACTATTTTAACCTAAGGATGAAATTAAATCTAAAAAGAAGTCTGACCGTGCATGTAGGGCTGCAAAGCTTTAGGGATTTGGACTGTGCCGTCTGCTTGTTGGTAATTCTCGATGATGGCAATCATAGTCCGACCCAGCGCAAAAGCCGTAGCGTCGTTGGTATGAACGAACAGCGGCTCTTTATCCATTTTTTTAACCTTAATATTAAGACGACGGGTCTGGTAATCTGTCATATAATCAGCAGTGTGTGTCTCTAGATAGCGTTTATGACCCTGCAACCACACTTCTAAATCGACACCGCTGGCATTGGGTTTACCAATATCAGCCGTACACTTCTTTAGCACGTGATATGGAAGTTCAAGTTGCTGCATCAGATACTCCTGAATAGCTATCATTAACTTATGCTCTCTTGCCCCCTCTTCCGGTAGTGTGAAGCTTTCCATTTCTAACTTGTCGAACTGGTGCATTCGGATAATACCTTCGGTGTCTTTGCCATATGTGCCTGCTTCGCGACGGAAACTTGTGGCATAACCGAGATACCTCATGGGCAGCTCATCAGCTGATAAAACTTCGTCCATATGAAATGGTCCCAGCGTATGCTCGGCACTGCCCTGCAGCCACAAATCTTCACTATCTATTTTATAGCGCTCGTTCTTGGGTTCCAGACGATCCATAGCATCGAAAACTTCAGTCCTAATCATCAGCGGCGGCAAGACAGGCACAAATGGTTTACTCGAGAGGCCTTTGAGCCCAAATTCCTGAATAATTTTTTTGATTGTGTTCTCACTTGTCAGACTATCTATAACAAACTGCATGATGGCCAATTGCAGCCGCACTAGATCACCTTTTATATAAGCAAATCGACTGCCCGTTACTTTGGCGGCTCTTTCTTTATCTATCAGCCCGCGGGCTTCAGCAATTTCCCAATGTGTTTTAGGTTCAAAATCAAATTTCGGTTTTTCGCCCCATTCTTTGGCTACAATGTTGTCCGCTTCGCTAGTACCAACTGGTACGTCATTGGTCGGCATGTTCGGTACTGCCTTCAACAGAGCCCAAAACTTTCTATCTACTGGCTCCAACTCAGCCCCAAACTTGGACAATTTTTCTTTTATTCGCCTGCCTTCAGCTATAGATTCCTTAGACGGAGGCATAATATCTTGGTCGCCGTCTTCGGGCGAAGGACTAGGAGAAACGCTTACGGATTGTGAAAGTTCATTACGCTTTGCACGTAGTTCCTCGATTTCAGACAGCAAACTACGGCGTTTATCGTCTAGCTCCAGCAGATGCTTAACATCAACCTTGTAGCCCTTTTGTTCAGCCTTTTTCTCAACAGTTTCGGCATTTTCCCGGATAAACCGAATATCTAACATATCCCTATTTTACATTCCGTCTTCTATTTCCAGGGTCGGACCCTGGAAATAGAGGGAATATGTTGTTAGTATATTTTTATGCCTGGCAGGAACGTTAATAAAATTTATCTTGAAGAAAGCTACTATCATGTTTATGGACGGGGCCACAATAAAGGGGTTGTTTTTCGAGATGACGATGACTATGCTGTGTTTTTAAATCTTTTTAAAAGATACTTAAGCAACAAGCCTGTGCAGGACAAAAAAGGTCGAGAGTATCCGTGGCTACAAAAAGAGGTGGACCTTTTAGTGTTTTGTCTGATGCCCAACCATTTTCACGCACTTATTTACCAACGCAACTCCGATGCGATGACAAAGTTATTTAAATCAGTCATAACTACTTATGGAATGTACTTCAATAAGAAGTACAAATGCGTGGGACCAGTTTTTCAAGGCCGTTTTAAGGCCTCCATGATTGATCGAGACAACTATTTAATGCATATTTCGCGCTATATACACTTAAACCCCAAAAACTATGAACGCTGGGCTTTTTCTAGCCTGCCCTTTTATTTAGGACGTCAAAAAGCCGAATGGCTGAAGCCCGATAGCATTCTCGAATTCTTTGACGGTCGAATAGATTATAGAAAATTTGTAGAGGATTACGAAAATCACAAAAAAATGTTCGATGAAATCAAAGAGGAGCTAGCGAACTATTAACACAATATTCCTGCATTTCCAGGGTCATTTCCAGGGTCGTACCCTGGAAATAGCTAGTGTTTCTTTCTCTTTTGGAGAGTTATAAGAGTTAGTTCGGTACGTGAACGAGCATAAGCGCAGTGTTCGCAGTCAGGGTCTTCTTTGGGCATATCGCCTTCTAAAGTTTGCTTGATTTTGACCAGTGTCGGCTCAACCCATTTGTCGCTGCCCTTATACGGAAATATGTTGGTTCGAAATTCGACTTTGTTAAAGAAACCTTTGCCCTTAGCGATACCGTTGGCGTAGACAAAGTAACCGGTATCACTAACTTTGTGGCCTTCGCCGCGCAGCAGCCACTGATAAATTTCCATCTGACGCCGATAGGCATCATGCCACTTGGAGTCCTCCAGATTCGTTATTTCACCGTCCTTGGCCGTCGCTTTGTAATCAACCACTACCAGTTCGCCGTCGGGTGTTACCCAAACATCATCAACACCGCCAAAAATTAGCAAGTTAGTCGGTTGGTGCAAATGTTGAACGCCTGTGAATGTGTGCCGCCAGCGGTCTAAATCCTTATGGGTAAACGGTTTAGCGTTAACTTTAAATTCGATTTGCCAAGGATGATGCTGTTTTTTAGCGCGGTAAGTGTCAAACTCGGCCTTAAGTAGTGAGTCTATCGCACTATTGATTAAAAATGGCGGCGTTGAGGGTTTTTTGATCTTGAGTCGCGCCTCCAGCCAAAAACAGCGCCGGCAGCGGATAAAATCCTCGATTTTGCTGCGGCTCAAGCGGTATGGTTCTTTTTGGCCGACTTTATAAGCCGGCGATCTCTTATATGCCATTAGTTAGTATTGTATCAGTCCAACACTTAGCGCCGAGACTATCCGCCTGTGGCGGATAGTTGCGAAGCACTCGGCGCTAAGAGCTGGGTCAGGCAGTCTAGCCGGCTAGGATAACAGCTAGCCAAGATATCAGAGCTAATGCTATGACAATTACTAGAACCAGTAGGCCGTTGTTTTTGAATTTGAACTGCACATCTCTATTTTAGCGCATCCCTATAAAAAAGTGCGGGGCAATCTGACCCGCACTTATATTTTCAATTTCGTGTTGTATGTTGCTTTTTGAATTTAGGGAAATGGACGGTGCGCGAGTTTTGGTTATTTCTTGACCCAGCGGTTCAGTAAACCGATCAGCAAGTAGCCAGCGGCAGCATAGACGGCCATGGTGAACAGTGCTACATAGTCTACTACCCAGCCGCGCTCTATCACCCCGGCCGAAACAAAGACATTGCGGACTGGCTCTATTAACACTTGGGTATTAGTGTAAACCCAGTGCACAAAAGTCGCGTCGGGGTTCCCGTTGAAGAACCGCAAGACTACGCGCAGTAGTAGCAGCAGTTCCGCTACTCCTACAAAAAAGTGGACTTGCCACTCCACCATTTGCTGTTTAGAGTATTTCATAACTCCTCCATTAGTTAATGAGTTCATGATATGCCCCAGGCAATAACTTTGCAATATTTATGCACAGACTTTGACAATCAGACAAAACAAAGAATGACCTTCGTCAAAAGGACAGGCAGTAACCTATCATCGGCCGTGTTTTTGTAAATTCTCGGAGGCTTTTTGTTCCAGCTCATAGATACGCTTATGGCCCAGACCATAGTAATGAGCTACTTCATGCCAAACAGTATGGGCAATTTGATCACGTAAATCGGGCAGACTCTGGCTGACACGTTCCAGCGGTTTTTTAAAAATAGTGATTTTATCGGGCAAAAGTTTAGTCCGGCCGCCACGCTCGGTTAAGGGCACGCCTTCGTATAGTCCAAATAGTAGACTTCCGTCGTTAAGCCTCAATCTTTGGCGTTGTTCTTGGGAAGGATTATCCTCGATTATGAAGGCCACATTCTGTAAATGCTTTTGATACAAAGTCGGAATAGCGTTGATAGCTTCACCAACCAAAGCCAGAAAAGTTTTAGAACTTACTTTAAGCATTACTTAATACTAGCAATTAATCAGGCTACCCGGTTATAGCGTCTTAGAGTATGATTCAAATATGCCCCGCAAAAACTGATGGCTGTATGTTATCGGCGTGGTTACTATCGCCACTATTATTTTGGGATTTATTAGCACTAAAAGTGAAGGAGATAAACAAATGAGTAACGGTAATGATCTAACCAAAACTAACCTGCGACTGGGCAGTCCGGTTTTTAAGGATGGCGAAGCGATCCCTGCGACTTATACCTGCAAGGGTCAAAATGTTAATCCACCACTCAATATTGTGGGTATTCCTGCCAGCGCTAAAAGTTTGGCTCTAGTTGTCCATGATCCCGATGCTGTATCTGGTGACTTTGTGCACTGGATAATGTGGGACATGCCGATGTCGGTTGCCAATATTGATGTCAACATGGTTCCGGACGGAGCCATTCAAGGAGTTAACGACGGCGGCAAAAATGGCTACATGGGCCCCTGCCCGCCGGCCGGTACCGGCACCCATCGTTATATGTTCGAACTTCACGCCCTGGACAAAACTTTAAGCTTGCCGCCGGCTACCAACCGCGACCAGCTGCAAAAAGCCATGCAAGGCCACATTCTTGCTAAACATACTTTAATTGGTCTTTTTAGTGCCCAATAGTAAAAGAGGTCTGTCCTTGGAAAAAAATATGAAAAATTTAGTGATTTTACAAAAAATCTCTTTGTTTTTTCCAAGGACAGACCTCTAAATAGGTTGATATGGAACATGGCACCCACGCACTAAAACCTTGATGCTCGATCCGCCGGCTGGCGGACTCTCTCTTCTCGCTTCAGGATTTAGTGCGGGGCAAGCCCAGTAGTGAGCTTTCGCGACTATCCGCTATAGCGGATAGTTTGTAAAATACGCGAAAGTCTACTACTGGGCAAGCATTCCCTCAACCTAAATTGGAGCGTAAGCTACATGACAGATACCTAAACCTGTCCTAGCAGTATATCTCTGGTGATAGGCTTCGGCTGGCCACCACTTTCCGGCTGGTTCAAGCGCCGTGACAATCTTACCGTCAAATTTTTCTTTGTTAAGTTCGTCGATAATTTTCTGAGCCGCTTTTTTTTGCTCGGCAGAAGTGTAAAAAATGGCTGAACGGTATTGATCCCCTACGTCAGGGCCTTGGCGATTTATTTGGGTTGGGTCGTGTATCCGGAAAAATTGTTTTAACAAAGTTTCATAACTAACTTCTACCGGATCAAAGACAATTTTGATGGCTTCGGCATGACCGGTACTGTGGCTACAAACCTGTTCATAAGATGGATTTTCAGTATGGCCGCCAGTGTAGCCAGCCTCGGTCTTTAAAACCCCGGGTATTTGGTCAAAATAATATTGCACTCCCCAGAAGCAGCCAGCAGCAAATACCGCAGTCTTTTTCATTTCGATTTCTGCTCCTCACTTGGAGCTAGGAAAAGAGCAGCCCGAGCGTCGGATTCATCTCGCGCCCGGCGTGATGAGAAAAACTTAGTTTGTCTCATAAGGCGAAGCCGCCGATCACCCCAAAAACACCCCGCGGCAAAGATGGCAGTTTGGCTGCTCATGAGGTTATTTTATCACTTTGCAAAATCGCAAGGCTTCCTTGCCACGCTGAGTTAGCCTGTGCTCGACAGCTTGGCCTCGGTACTTTTTGGTTATCAGTCCGCCAGCAACCAGCTTTCGCGAATGCTCGCTAACATTTCTAAAACCAGTTTTTATCTCACCTGCTATATCGAACAGGGTCATGTCCGGTTCTTTATCCAAAGCCAGTAGAATTTTGATCCGGTTATGATTCGCGAGCCCCTTGGCTATCTTCTCCACCTCCTTGATGTCCAACATTTACTCCCCTATTCCTATATTCTATAGAATATAGGAATAGGGGAGTAAAGTAAAAGTAAACGAAAGATAAAAAAGTCGGAATAAATTAGTTGTTGGGCGAAATGAAAAGGTCGTTTTGGTGGTCAACTTCGGTTTCCATAATTTTTAACTGTATTATTCTCAGCTGCAAAAATTGCTGTTCGATTCATATGTATTATTAATAACTAGACCAAGTTGCAAGCTTGGTTACTCACCTAAATCGAGGACTAATAACACAGCGAACTTATCTAGCGACTGGACTATTGCTCCCCTCAGTACCTGCTGGACTTATTCCTAGCGCTTGCAACATTCTTTTTGCAACTCTCTCGCTCGAGGCATGTTTAACAATTTCTAGAGGATCACCGCCCGTATCATCTTGGCCGGGATAATTCATATTTTGGTGGGCTCTACGAGCCGTAATCAAAATCTCTAAATCAAGTGCTTCTCTCATGATATGTGCTGATCCTTCATCCGAAGCAAACTCATTGATTAGCTGAATAGCTTTTCCGCTGGTAATTTCAAGGGTCTGTCTTTTTGGTGCATGTTTAAGTATTGAGTCTGCTAGCCCTAAAACAATAGGGCAAAATGATGCTTTAGCCAGCCCTAATTCGTCCTTTGGCACTTTTTTGTCTAATCTCTTGAAGGCTCTTTTCAATATATTGTAAGGGTCATGGTTTTTGGTCGATTTATAAGAGATTTTTCGCTCAATATTCTTAACAACCGAAAACGCCTTTCTGTCCCGAAGTCCCAGATCATCATAAGCTCTGAATGACCCATTTTGAATAATGCGTTTTCCTTCAGTGAGTTTAATTAGAAGATAATGCTCGAAATCCTTATCAGATAAGTTCTCGACAGGAGTTGTTAAATACCATTCCTTCCATTCTTTCATACTTGCGTCAGCCGGGGGTTCTATGGTTGTTATTGTACTGGGTACCAAATCCTCTTCAATATTGACGGGTATTGCCGGAGGTTCTTTAAGCTCGAGGATTTCCTTGATTTTGACGGCTAAGGCTGGGTCTGAAATATAAGCTAACGCATCGAGTGCCCTAGAACTTTGGATATCACTCTCTATTTCATCTCCTTCATTAGCTCTACTTGCCGCATTGCTAATAATTTTAAAAATATCTGCATCCAAATATGCCCTTATTTGTGCCTTATCAGAATCGGGCAAAGGCATTCCATCTATTGCGGATTGCGCTTCTTGCAAATAATAATAATGACGGCCTCTGAGCCAACTAGCCGCTGAGTCTGCTAACTGACTTTCTATGGCGGTGAGCAGTGCCTCTTTTCGTTGCTCTGAGATGCCCTCTTGTGTTAACAAGCTTAAAGCACGCGGAAGATTTCCAGCAGTAATCATAGCTTCAGCAGTCTTCAATATGTGCGCATCGTTATTATCTTTTAGATAGATCATCTCTTTGGCGTCGATGCTCCGCTGATCGATCTCGGCTTTTATCATTGCAGCTCTCTCCTCAATCAGCGTTCTTAGTTGAACCGCATCTTGGCATTCTGCTAAAGCTTGCTCGAATTCGATTTCTTTATCTGACTTTTCTGGTTCTTTGGCTTCATTTTCTTCTGTTTCGGCGCCCCAAGCAACAGCTTTAGATTTATCACTCGGCTCTGGTATGGCCCCCTCGTTACCCTCGCCTGCTCGCCAAGCTTCAAACTCCCTATCATCATCGCTAATTGGAGCCGGAGCTGTCACTTCTTTTTGGGCCCCCGCATCATTGTCTGGCAAGGCCGCAACTTCGGCTGAATCTTCTACAAGAATTTTTCCTAGTTCCTTATCAAACTCGATCTCTTTAGCGAACGCGGCCTCAAAGGCTTCTATAAATGGTTGTTGGTAAACAGCTTGGCCAGTTTCTTGGTGTTTACGGGATAATTCGGCACTTGCTTGTTGGATAAATGATGAAACTAGCTCGGGTGACAACTCCCTTTTCAGCACTGTAAAGCCATGTTGATAGAGCATTTCGGCATGCTCCGGCTGGACGTCTTTGCCAGCGGCAATAGTTTCACTTGTATAGTTGCTTACCTTAGCTAGGGCCGCTTTAACAGCCAGGTCTAGTTGTTGGGGATCATCCACGGCTGCTTGCAGCTGTTCTACAACCGACCCAAAGGGTCTTTGGTCTGGTTGGTCTACTAATTCATGTTCTGGCATTTTTGTATTTACTTAACAGGCCTATTTATACTCGTCATCAGGTGTAGCGTCAAGCTTCCAGCTTAAGTCTTTTAATCAACCAATCGCGAGGTAAGATTGACAAGAACCAACCGGCTCTGGGGCCTCTGGTTTTGCCAATCAAAGCTTTATACAGCGTTTCGAACATGGCCTTTGGCTCCATGCCGGTTTGATCTTGTAAATCATAGATGGCTTTATGGAACCACTCACCATCGGCATCGGCTGGCCCACTGGTGATTTTTTGGCCAAGAGACTTCAAAAAGTTCCGCTCAGTATCGGAAAATTCCGAACTATTTATTTGTTCACGAAGTTCGAATTTAATATCTTCTGGAGCCCATTGTTTGAGCCACTGGTTTATATATTTAAGCTCATTTTTAACAATCTTTTCATCAAGATCATGACCATAATTTGTCCGTTTTATAACTTCGATGGTTTTGCTAGGGTCTTTAAGAGCCGCTTGGTAACTCTCGCAAAGCAAGCTAAACGGAATATTGCTAACTACTAAATTTTTAATTCCAGCGCGTGAATAAAGCATAACTGGATGTTGCGGGTTGTTTTCCAGTAGCCTGGCGAATTTATCGATCTGCTTTGAGACCCCTTTGATTGGATCGAAGTACAGTCTTTTAGATGGCGGGGATTGAAGCATCATGAAGCGAATTATCTCTGGTGGGAGTACTTTGATAACTGTCTCCGCATCCAGGCCGGTTCCTTTACTGGCACTCATTTTTTTTGTATCACCTGCCAAGTTAACAAAGTCGTACGGTACTGGAAATGGCGGCTCAGCTCCAAATACCTTTCTAGCTAATGCAGCACCTGTGTCATAACTACCGCCAGCTGAAGAATGATCTCTTCCAAATGGCTCAACATTAACTTTAAGCAGCCACCAGCGAGCCGGCCAATCAATCCGCCAGTCAAGTTTTACATCGCCCTTGGCATAACTGATCGTTTGTTCTTTTTTGTCCTTATCTTCGTAAGTAATAGTTTTTGTTCTTTTATCAATTCCTAGAAAACGACGCTTTTTCAAATAGCCATCTTCGTTAACCTGGATAGGTGACCATTCTTCGCCGAGCTTGTGGCCCGATATAGTTTCTAGAATTTTTTTCACATCAGCGGATTTGCTAAGAGCAGTTTCAATAGCCTGAACAAAGAATCCCTGGCGGTATTTTTGATGTGAGTGAATAAACTCAACTTCTATGCCCAAAGTATTAGCAGCCTTAATCAAACCTTCTAAAAAATAATCACCATAAGATTGGTCAGATCCGTCCGGCGCCGGCACGTCACACAGCGGCATCCCAAGGTATTTTTCAAACTCGGCCGGTACATTCGGCGGAATTTTACGTAGTGCATCTAAGTCATCGACATAGTAGACATGGCGAGCCTGACGACCCCTTCGTCTAAGTTCTAGCAGGATGGCATCGCAAATTACCAGCTCGCGCAAATGACCAAAGTGGTAGGTTCCTGAAGGCGAGCCACCAGATTCAATCAAAATTTGGCCTTTAGGTTTTGCTGCGATAACTTCATCAACTACTTTATTCAGCCACTGCATACTATTAGTAAATAGCAATTAGTAAATAGAAACTAGTATAAAATAGCTCGCGGATCTTTCCCCTTAATTTCTAATTCCTAGTTCCTAATCGCTTCTTTAGGAGATGTCGGTGATTTTGTAGGCAGCTGTTTCGTTGGGAGTTTTAATTTCTACTTTATCGCCGACTTTTTTGTTCAGCAGTACTTTGCCGATTGGCGACTCGTCGCTGATTTTTCCACTCAGAGGGTCGGCTTCCATGGTGCCCACCACTTGAAATTCCTTAGTTTTACCTGCTGAGCCCTTGAGCTTGACGCTGCTGCCTAATTTAACTTCGCCGTTGGCTTTGGGTTTTTTGATAAGTTTTGAGTTTTGCAAAACGTGGTCCAGCTCGCTGATGCGGGTTTCTAAGCGATCTTGTTCCTCGCGGGCGGTTTGGTATTCGGCATTCTCCGATAAATCGCCAAGTTCCCTGGCCTGTTTAATGCGATCAGCAATCACAATACGCTGCGCCAGCAGCGCATCAAGCTCTAATTGGAGCTCTTCTACACCAGATTGAGTCAGTTTAAACAGTTTTTTTAATGACATGGCGGTAGTACCTTTTTTACGTTTATCCGTGAACTATTTTGTCAATTCTTCGACTTAAGCTCAGACCTTCGGCTCTGAAGCTCAGGCTCGAAGAGATTGATACTGAGCTGAGCTTTGCTCCGTCGAACGTATCAAAAACCAGGTTCGATCGTATCAGCTCTGCTTGGGTTTTGCCAAGGCCTTGATCAACGATTCGGCATTTAGCTGTTCAGGCTTGGCGCTGGATCGCTTCTTTAACTCGTACATCTTATTTTCAATTGTTTTATCACTTACAACTAATCGATATGGAAGACCAATTAGGTCTGCGTCTGCGAACTTTTCGCCGGCAGATGCGTCCCGGTCATCATATAGTACCAGTGTGCCGGCCTGTGTCAACCGTTTGTAAAGCTCACCCGCTTCTTTAACTACTTGGGATGAGTCTCCAAGCCGGGCTAAATAAACATCAAACGGCGCTACATTAGCTGGCCATACAAGGCCTTTGTCATCAGCAAAGTGTTCTGCTAAAAGTCCCATTAGTCTACTCACGCCTATTCCGTAGCAGCCCATAATGATTGATTGTCGTTGGCCATTGTCATCTGTATAAAAGAGCTTTAAGGCATCCGAATATTTAGTCCCAAGCGAAAAAATGTTGCCGACTTCTACCGCTTTCTCATCAACCAAATCCTCTTTTTTCAGGCCAAGGTGCTGTAGTACTTCATCAGAGTAGACCTCTTTATTGATAGCCAGCTTTTTAGCCTTGCTTAAATAAATTGTGTCCTCGCCAACATGACTTAGTGTCTGAAACTCATGGCTATATTTACTGAAGACTCCACCACTAGCAAAGGTTTTATAGGTAATATCGCCCAAGCCTAAGCGGTTGTATATCTTCATGTAAGCCTGGGTGACCTTCTCGTAAAAATCGTCGTGCTCTTTTTGGTTTCTGCTAAAGGAATATAAATCTTTCATTAGGAACTCGCGGCCGCGCATTACACCGCTTCTAGCCCGAAGTTCATTGCGGAATTTTGTTTGGATTTGGTAAATATAAATTGGGAAGTCTTTGTGTGAGCTAGTAAAGCCACGCAACATATTAACAATTGGTTCTTCGTGGGAAAAGCCAAGACCCACTTCCGTTCCATTAACTAGTTTGCTCTTAAACCAGTTGTCGACTTTAGTATCGTCCCAGCGGTCGCTAGCCTCCCAAAGCTCCTTATTCTGGAGAATAGACATATCTACTTCCTGACCGCCGATCTTATTCATTTCTTCCCGAATGACACTGGCAATATTGGCTAGAACTTGTTTACCAAAAGGTAAATAGCTGTAGACACCAGCCATTTCCTTATGAATGAAACCGGCCCTAATCAATAGTTGAGCGCCTTTGCTGGTTTCATCAGCCGGCTCCTGATACCGAGTTTTTACAAAAAGTTGTGATCTACGCATAGAAATAGCGTACAGCGTTTAGCATGCAGCGTACAGATATATTTTAGGCATGATATTAGTATAGTTGAGCCCCGAGGGGTACATTTTTATCAGGCGTAATTAAAATGCACTCGCCATTGTCATCCGGCGCACCAAGCGTCAAAACTTCTGAGACTGCCGGACCAATTTGGCGAGGCGGGAAATTCACGACACCAAGCACTAACTTGCCTTTTAAGTCTTTCTTGGAATAATTTTGCGGCAGTTGAGCGCAGGATTTTTTAATGCCGACCTCGGCGCCAAAATCAATCTGTAATTTGTAAGAAGGTTTGCGAGCCTTGGGAAAATCTTCGATTTTTACAATCTTACCGACTCTAATATCTAGTTTTTCAAAATCTTCGTACGTTGCCATGGTTATCCTTTTAATCTCACAGACTATGGGCATAAAAAATGCCTCTTCGCCGGGGCCATCTGTGCTTGTTAGTTAATTTTTGAAAGAAATTTTAAGAAACCCCGGCTGCTACGTGAGTGGCGGGGTGGGTAAAACTGAAATAGTGTACTGACAGATGTGATTCATCTTCCTATATTAAACATTAGTGTTTGAAAATTAACAAAAGAAAAATCGTTGAGAATACTTGACTAGTCAAGTATTTTTACTGACTCTGAGTTTGCCTCATTCTAATATTCTTAAGAATATTAGAATGAGGTGTTTGTTTCAAGGTCTTCCCTCTCGACTTGACCCATAGCGCTTAACACTGTTTTATCCGTGAATGTAGATAAAAAAGGCCAGAAAGTTGTTAGCGATATGTACTAGCACCGGCGCATAAAGAGCTCCGGTTTTTTCTCGCAAATAGACCAAGACTACCGATAACACAAAAGTCGTGGCCCCGGCTGCCCACAAGATGCCGCTATCGCCGGTGGTGAGATGGGCCGCCCCGAAAAGTAGGCTAGTAAGTAGCATAGCCGGCAGATATCGCCACCTGGCCCGCAGACTTGAGTAGAGATAACCCCTTATCAGCGTTTCTTCGCCCAAGGGTGGTAAAATCACCAAGGCGAAAAAAGCTATAACTTTATCCGGAGTTGTCATTAGGCCTTTAAAACCGACATCTTGCGGCTGGTTGGCATCAAAACTGGGAATCAAGGCACTCAAAAGCACGGTTGTGGCGATCAGCAATCCGTAAAAGACCAAGGTCCCAACAACCGCCCATTTGAGGTCTTTTAGACTGGGGCCTCGGCCCCAGCCGATGGTTTTTAATGACAATTTAGCCCGCCGCAGTAGGCCAAGCACCGCGCCGATGGTTAAGATTTCGGCGATCAGAATATAGCCAAATTGAGTAATTGCCGACTGATCAATACTACTTTTCGCGCCCAGGGCTGAGTGTCCGGCTTGCACAATAACAAAAGCTATGAGTTGGCTGATGATAAAAATAACCAGCGTCAGAGCTACTACCAGCAGTGGATTGCTAAAGACTCTTTTAGGAGATTCAGTTGTCGGTTCATTTTTCATAAATATAACTTCTAAACCGGCATTACGCATCGCATTGGCCTGCTCTCTGACAAAGCCAGGGACTCTGCCAATGCGATGCGTAATGCCGGTTAGAAGAAGCGTCGGACATCAACCACAGTTATTAATATACCCAGACCCAAAATCAGAATCAGGCTGGCACCTATTATGCGCTCCTCCGCTGACCGACTGAGAGGACGCCTTAAGACCCCTCTGGAAATGACTGTCAAAAATAATCTGCCGCCATCCAGCGCCGGCAACGGCAACAGGTTCATAAGCGCCAAAGTCAAAGATATAATGGCGATGATCATTAGCAGGAAATTAAGGCCCAAGGAACCACTGCCCCACAAAATTGCGCCGACGCCGACCGGACCGACTAATTGATCTGTGGCCTGGGCCTGGCCTTTTTCCCGAGCCTGGTGATTACCGGTTAGGGCGCCGGCAATTAATGACCCTAGGCCGCTCAAGCTATGGCCTATACCCTGGACCGTTAAAACGACTAGCTGCTTGGTAAACCCTAGAGCCACGATCGGAGCGCTCCAGGTTGCTTTATAAGCTTCTAGCTCGGCGGTGCTGATGCCTAAATAGCCTTTTGGCTGAGTGGTTTTTTTACTAGCCTCAATCTCAGCTTTATCCCTTAGCGTGATGGTCTTTATTTGGCGGGCACCGCCACGGCTAAATTTTATCTGGACCGTTTGGCCGGCCAATTCAGCAGTAGCTCGATGCAAATCATCGGAACTTTTAACTGCTCTGGTTTGGCCGGCCGCAGTAATTGACTCAATGATATCGCGCGTGCCAAGGCCAGCCTTCTGAGCTGGTGAGTCAGGTTCGACATAGGTGGCAAAGATCTCACGGCTGACCACCTTAGTATCACCTTTAACGCTAAATTGATTATCAATGATCTTTGGTATACCGATTAGGGCCAGGACTGTCAGAATTGCCAAGCCTGCCAGTAGATTCATGACTACACCGGCCAACATGATCTTGGTTTTAGCCCATAAACTGGCGGCGCCAAAACTGCCTGGCCGCTCATCGCTATCGTGCTCGCCCTTCATCTTTACAAAGCCGCCCAGCGGTAGCCAATTGAAACTTAGGATCAGGCCGGATTTGAGTTTTTTACGCCACGCTCTAGGCGGAAGACCAAGGCCGAATTCTTCAACCACGACCGAGTTGCGACGAGCCACGACATAGTGCCCCCATTCATGAATTAGCACTAAGCCAATAAATAAAATAAAGCCTAAAACAGACAGAAAAATCTGCATTCCTTTATTTTAGCACTAGCTAAAAAGGGGTCAGGCCTCAGTGCTCAGGGGTCAGTTTTGGCTGTCATCTGAAACCTGTACCCTGTACCCTAGACTGTCAAAATCTCCTGTTCCTTCGATTTTGCCAGTTGGTCGATTTCGTCTTTTTGCTTGGCCATTAGCTCATCCACCTGTTTCTCCAGTTGGAATCGCTCATCCTTGCCAATAACTTTTGACTTTTCAGCTTCTTCGCCTTTGTGGAAGGCTTCGTGGCGGGCTTGGCGGGCAGCTACCATACATTCCTCTACCTTTTGGTTAAGGTTTTTAACCATTTGCTCGCGGTTTTCGGTCGTCATGGGCGGCAAGCTAATACGTACCACATGCCCGTCGTCCGAGGGCGTCAACCCCAAAGATTGGTCGTTTCTTATAGCGTCAGCAATAGGTTGTAAGTTATTAGGATCAAAAGGACTTATTTGAAGGAGCGTCGCTTCCGGCACGGTTACGCCGGCTACAGCTTTTAGGGGCATCTGTTGGCCGTAAGCTTCGACCATCACACCATCAAGCATGCCCGGATGGGCTCTGCCGGTACGCAGCTTTTTAAGTTCTTCCTTAAAATGGTCAGTAGCTTGAGCCAATTTGGTTTTCGCTTCGGCGACAATCTGACTTGGGTTCATAGCTATTTAAAAACAGCTGCGTTTAGGGCTGCAATTTCCTTGGAGTGAGTTTTTACCACGGCTTTGACGGCTTTCATATCAGTTTTCAATTCATCGACATCATTGGAAACTTTATCCAATTTTTTACTCATATGTGGTATTTCCGAAACGTATTCCCGAATTACTTTAAGCTCATCCGCTAAAACTTCGCCTAGAGCTTCTTTCCTCATCTCATCGTCCATAAATAAATTTTATCACAAGGCGGTAGCTAGATTTTTATTCGACCGCTGTTTCACCTACAAGTTTAACTTTGGTTGGATCAAAGATTAGATACGTATCATGTGGTCCAACATGTGGGGGTTCTCCACCTTCAATAGTCTTTAATCCATCGTAACCTAGACTTTCAAGATATTCACTACTGAGTTCAGGGAGCGATCCCCTGGCTTTTCCGGACATCGAAGACAACCTGAGTAGATGTTGGGCAAAAGAGGCGTACTTGGTCGCTAAAGGATGTTCGACGAGGTTAAATAGTCAGTGACTGTTTGACGAGGAGTTCTTTAGCGAGCCTGTTTTGCACAACAGATACATCAAGTTGACGACGGGTCCGGAAAAGTTAGGGGTGAGTGACTTCGCCCAAGGCCATTCGCTCGAAACGGCGGACAATGATGTTTTCGCCTAGTTTGGCGTTGTGCTGCTTGACGTAATCGCCGACGGTAATCTCCGGGTTTTTAACAAAGGGTTGACTTAAAAGCTCAGCTTTGTTTTGGGGTTCACTGGCAGCAATATGCAGGCACAGGTCCTTGACCAACTCTTTAAACTCGTCAGTTTTGGCCACAAAGTCGGTTTCGCAGTTGACTTCCAAAACTACGCCAATGCGACCATCGTGGCAGTAAGTACCAATCAGCCCAGACCGGGCCTCGCGTTCCGCCCGTTTGTTGGCCTTGGTTAGGCCTTTTTTGCGCATGGCGGCAAGAGCCTTATCAAAATCGCCTTTAGCCTCCACCAGCGCTTGCTTAGCGTCGGTTATACCAACGCCTGTAAGTTCGCGCAAGCGTTTAATATCACCAGTCAAAATGTTCGTCATAGAGATTCCTCACTTTCTAGCTTACAGCGTGAAGCGGGCCGCGTACAGGTGTTTTAGAGTTCTTTTTTCTCAACTCACGAATCATAACGTATAGCATGGCTTGCAGAGAATCAGTCTTTTCCAAGACATTCGATAACCTAACTTCGGGATAAATTTTGCCCAAGATTATTAGCTGTGTCTCAAGTTCCGCTAGAGAACCAGCAGCGATTCCATAAAACTGAATGTATTCCTTAATATTATGTCTTTTATAACCTTCAGCAATATTCGAAGGTACAGAAACGGCAGATCTTTGTAGTTGGCTTGCTAGAGCGAATCTTTCGTCACTGGGCAACTGGGTTGTGATTTTATAGACAACTTCAACCAACTCAATGCCTCTTTGCCAAACTTTTAGATCTTGGTATGAACCTGTTTTCACTTTTCTGACCTCTGTCCGCTGTCCGCCGTACGCTTTGCTTCCGGTTTGGCCGGCTTGGCCTTGTTCTCTTTTTTCAGAGTTGCATTTTTGACTCGGGGTTTGTCCGGGGTTTTTGTCTGTTTGGTAGGTATTTTCACCGCTAGCCCAGATTTTTCCGGCTCAGGAGCTTCTGTTTTTATAATCGTTGTTTCGCTACTAATCTCCGCAGTTTGATCCTCCGCTTTTTCGGGCGCTTTAACTTTGGCTTGGCCGCCAACAATGGCTTGTTGCGCATAATCAAGCACTAGGGCAATAGTTTTGGTGGCATCGTCATTACATGGAATCGGATAATCGGCTAAGCCCGGATTAACATTGCTGTCTGCTAGACCAACTATAGGAATACCTAGCTTACGCGCTTCCCTTACAGCATTAATGTCTTCCAGCATATCTAGCACAAATACGGCCCCCGGCTTGGCAGCCATTTCCTTGATACCACCGTAAATATGGTTCATGTCATCGATTTCATCCTGAAGTCTTTGGACTTCCAGCTTGCTATAACGAGCAGCTAACTCACCGCTAAGCATGCGGCTTTCCATATCTTTTAAGTGTTTAATGCGCCCGCCAATAGTATTTTGATTGGTCAGCATGCCACCCAGCCAGCGCTCGGTTACATAAGGCATTTTTGTCGCCATAGCCACAGCTTTAACGCCTTCCTTAGCCTGACGTTTTGTACTTACCAACAAAACTTGTTTTCCTTCGCTGACTGTTTCGGTTAAAAATGCCAGGGCCTTATTGAGCGCCTCAACGGTTTTAGTTAAATCAATAATGTGGTTGCCGGCCCGCTGGCTATGAATAAACGGCGCCATCTTGGGGTGCCAACGGCTAGTGTTGTGACCAAAATGAGCCCCGGCTTCAAGTAATTCTTTAATATTAACGACTATCGTCATTCTTTATTAATCCTTCCCCTTCGTTTGGGATTTATCCAGTAGTGAGCTTTCGCGACTATCCGCTCATGCGGATACTTTCGAAGAAACGCGAAAGTCTACTGCTGGATTTGCCCGCCAGATTCTACACGAATGCTGACTAGGAGGATTGATTCCCAAACTGTTTAATTCTTACCTACTAATGATACATGGCTACTCTCACTATTGCAACCCCTTAAAGCAGATTGCTGCAGGATAGTTGTTATGTTATAATACTCCTATATGAGTCGCCGAAGATTTCAGACCCCTCGTCAATACTCAGCTGGTGAATTGTTTATCATGGGCGGCCCTGACCAACGACAAATTGAAGCTCAACCATGTGGGAGTCAAACGGTAAAAGGCTCCCCAATCTATAGTGAATATGGACTTGGGGATGCGGCTGTAGAGACAATGCAAGAGGAAGGCCGCGATGCTACTTATATCGCCCACCACCTAGATGAACGTGACCGAATAATGTCTGGAATTGCACGAGAAGTTGCAAATTCCGCAGCAATCGAAGAGAGTCGTCGTAAAGTAGCCCGAGTTTTTAACGAAATGGGCAGTAGCCAGTTTAAGCTGGTGGCCTAGAATCTATAAGTTTATGATCGACATACTCACAGCCATGGAAACAGAATTATATAAGGATATTATTGAGGCGTCTGAAGTTGCGTATACGTCTATTGTTGAGCGCAACTCTTACTACACAAAGGAGAACGTTCACCGGGGTCCGGTTTGTCATATGGCCGCTAGCATCTTACTCAAGCATTTGAGATCCATAGGCTACCCAGCTTTCCAAGAAAAGCGGACAGTAAACTCTGGAGGACACAGTTATGTTGTAGTTGATAATCAAGTGGTGGAAATATTAGGCGATCCGACATGGCAACAATTCGTTTCATATAACCCCAGAGTTGTCCGGCCTCGTGTTCTCGTTGGTACGAGAGATCAGGTTATAGAACAAGCTTTGGGTTTTGGCATGCACGTAAGCCATGCGGGTTTTTGGAAGCCAAGCCCCATAAGATTAATCAGAAAGCCCAGCCTTGCCACGGTTGACCAAAAGGAGTAAAAAAAGTATACTTACCCAGATGAAACAAGGCATTCACCCAACCAACTATCGACCTGTAGTGTTCCAGGATCTTAATGATGGAACCACTTTTCTTACCCGCTCGACAGCTGAAGCCGAAGAAACTATTACCGTTGACGGTGTTGAATATCCCCTGGTTAAAGTTCACATTTCTTCAAGCTCCCACCCTTTCTTTACCGGTGAAGAACGCATAGTAGATATTGAAGGCCGCGTTGATAAATTTAAGGCTCGCCGCGAAGCCGCCAGCAAAGCTCGAGCTGAAAAAGCTGCTAAAGCTCCTAAAGCCAAGAAAGCTGCTAAAGCTGAAGCACAGAAATTAGGTGCTGAAGCGCCCACGGCCGATGCCGCTGAACAATAACTAAATTTTAGGAAAAAGCCTGGGCATATCTGTTTCGCGGCGTTTTTTATATACTGGAGATAATTCATGGAAGATAAAGAACAAAATTTGCGACAAGAGTACGAAAAGTTGCAGCTGCTGCTCGAAGTTCCTTCCATTTATTCATCGAGGGAGTATCCAGCTTTGGCCAAGAGACAGGCTGAATTGTCTAAAATAATTGGCCTCTTGGATGATAAAAAAATGCTGGTCAGCCAATTGAAAGAAGCTCAAGTTCTTTCTGATATTGAAGATAAGGAATTGGGGCAGTTAGCAAATGAGGAAGCTGAACTACTCCAATCAAAAATAGAAAAAATTAAAGATGTTCTTGCGGAGGAAATGCTACCAAAAGACGTCAATGACGAACGCAATGCTATCGTCGAAATCCGGGCAGCAGCTGGTGGTGACGAAGCCAGCTTGTTCGCCGGTGAGCTATACCGTATGTACGCACGTTGGTGCGAGACGCACAACTATAAAATCGAGCTGCTAAACGAAAGCCCGGCTGAAGGCGGCGGCTTTAAAGAGATTATTTTCATGGTGCGCGGCGAAAGCGCTTATAAAATGCTCAAGTTTGAAGCCGGTGTCCACCGCGTGCAACGCGTTCCAACCACCGAAAGCCAAGGCCGCATACATACCAGCACTGTCACCGTGGCCGTTTTGCCAGAAGCCGAAGAGTCGGATGTCGAGATTAAGCCAGAAGACCTCCGAATCGATATTTTTCGCAGTAGCGGACCGGGTGGGCAATCTGTTAATACTACTGACTCGGCGGTGCGGATTACTCACTTGCCCACCGGCTTGGTGGTCACTCAACAGGACGAAAAGAGTCAGATAAGTAACAAAATAAAGGCTATGAACGTGCTGCGCTCGCGGCTACTTCAAGCCAAGATTGAAGAAGAACAAACTAAACTAGGTGATGCCCGT
>JACPKF010000007.1 GCA_016187125.1 Candidatus Saccharimonadota bacterium | reverse complement strand
CTTCAAAGAAGTGTGTGGATCCATCCCTTCCCTTGCCATGAAGAGATTCAGGCGGTTGTGCTTTATTACAAGCTAGAAAATTACGTGACCTATATTGAGACCAGCTACATTGATAAACCCGATAAACTTAAAGCTTTGTTTCACAATCTTCTCAAAAGCTAGAACAAAACTCAGCGATCGCTGAGTTTTGTTAGAAATTTAGGAAAGTTATTTAAGACATGGCCTAAGCGGCGAAAAATCGTGTATGTCTTGTGCATATTTTCAGGGTTTGTAGTCGGTCCTTGAGTTTCCAGTTTTAGCCGTTGTCGACGCAGAAGAAAGTATTGGATCTATCCAGCGCAATAACTAGAGCATAAGACCGAGCGTTAACACCGCCGCCTGAACCGGCTTGAACACTTTCGCCGTTACAGCGGTTACCCACCGATATCCAAGCATTCCCCTGCGCCCAGGTAATAGCCGCGCTGCTAGTCGAAATATTAACTGTGGTATTGCCACCGGTAGAGGGATCGGTAATGTTGACGGGCGGGTTGGCCCCCGTAACATAGCGGCTCAACCAATCGCCGCATTGGCCAGTTGCCGAAAGAGCTGTGCAGTTTTGATAAGAATTAGTAACACCGGCAAACGGATATTTGCCCTGGTTATTACCGGCATAGCTTTCAACTTCTGACTTTAGGCGGGAAACTATGTTTTGGCGCTGATTATCACGGGTATTGCGCTGCAGCTGGGGTACGGCGATAAAGACAATGGCTAAAATCAGTCCGGCAATCGCCAGTACGATCATTACCTCGATGATAGTAAACCCAGCACTTAGCACCGAGTCTTTCTTCTTCGGAGAAACGTTTTCACGGTGCTGCCTAAATAATCTCGGCGCTAAGTGCTGGATAAACCCGCCCCGTATTTTTCTGGTTAGATTTTTCATATGTTACTAATGCCCCCCGAGTGCTAATATTTTATACTTCTTATGTTTACATACTAGGTTTACGGCCTTAAAAATGCAAGCCCAGTAGTAGACTTTCGAGTCGAGCCGCTTAGGCGGCTCAAATATCCGCCATCCGGCGGATAATCTCGAAAGCTCACTACTGGGCAAGGCAATTTAGCGAGGCGCCGAAAATTTACCGCCCAAAGAGTAAATTGGCAGCAGCACCGCCGCCACAATTATCAGAGCCATGATACCGACGATTATCATCAGAACCGGTTCAATAATGGTAGACACCGACTTTATTTGGCTATCGACTTCTCTTTCATAATAATCAGCGACTTTGCCCATCATATCCTCCAGCGCCCCAGACTGCTCGCCAATATGTATCATGTCCGGTACTAGATCCAGAAAATTCGGGTCGCCTTCTAAGCTCTCGGACAGGGTCTTACCACCTTTAACTTGCTCGGTGGCCCTGTGGATTGATGCCGCCACTTGGCTGTTACCCACGGCTTCGGCGGTGGTGTTGAGCATTTGGATCATTGGCACGCCGCTACCTATCAATGAGGAGGCTGTCCGGGCAAAGCGAGCCATATATAATTTTTTAAACAACGGCGCTACCGGCCAAGCCCGTAGCTTTATTTTATCGAGTGTCTGCTTGCCTTTTGGCGTGCGTAGCCAGCGGCGACCACCAAAAATCACTGCTCCTAGCACCAAAATCAGGATCCACCACAAGTGGACTATAAAATTTGCGATTCCCATTAACCATAGCGTGATAAACGGCAGCTTAACGCCTGGCAAGCTCCTGTAAAGGTTTTCCACCTGCGGTAAGACCGTGGTCATCATAAAAATAATTAAGGCAAAAAGCACCAAAAGTACAATCCCCGGATAAATCATAGCGCCCCGGATCTTGGACACTACTTCGGCGTCTTTTTCCTGCTGAGTGGCTAGCCGTTCCAGCGACGCGTGAAGCTTGCCGGAGGCCTCGCCGGCAGCTATCAAGCTGACATATACTTCGTCAAAAACCGCTGGATACTTACTCAGAGCCGCGGCAAACGGCGAGCCAGCTTCAACAGCAGTGATTATTTCGCTAGTTATGTCTTTTAAGGCCTTATTGCTAGTTTGGCCGCGAACTGTATTTAAACTTTGGAGCAGCGGCAGTCCGGCATTAATCAGAGTTGACAACTGTCGCGAAAAAATTACTCGATCTTTAGCACCTATACGATTGCGAAAACCAATTCCTGGTTTGCCGGTTTTTAAAATAATCTGCAAAGGAGTGAAGCCCCGCTCAACCAAAAGTTTGCCAGCGGCTCTTTCGTTTTCGGCCTCAATTTCGGCCTTAACTTTCTGGCCGGTTTTTTGGTTACGAGCGGTGTAGGAATAAGTTAGCATCAGACGGCTCCCTTCGAAGCCACATTTACCATTAGCCTTTTACCATTTACCGTGCATTTACCGTTAACTATTACCCGTGCCTTAATGGTGAACGGTGAACAGTGAACGGTGAACGGGAGTGACGCAGTCACGACTTTAGCCTCTCATCAGACGGTCAAGTTCTTCAACGTCAACAGCTACATTTCGAGCTTCGTCATAACTTACCACTCCAGAATGAATCATACTAACCAGCGTTTTGTCCATGCTTTGCATGCCGGCTTCAGCACCAGTTTGGATAACAGCGTCTAGTTGATAGTTTTTACCTTCGCGGATAATATTGCGGACGGCGGGTGTGGCAACCATAATTTCGGTGGCTGGCACCCGGCCGCCACCGAGCGCCGGAATCAGGCGTTGGGAAACCACGGCCATTAAAATATTACCTAGTTGCGACCGGACTTGCGGCTGTTGGTGCGGCGGGAAAACATCGACTATGCGATCAATGCTTTGGCTGGCGCTGTTGGTATGGAGGGTGGCAAACACCAGATGGCCGGTTTCGGCAATCGTGATGGCGGCGGCAATTGTTTCTAGGTCGCGCATTTCGCCAATTAAAACAACATCTGGATCTTCGCGTAGAGCTGACCTAAGGGCTGCCGAAAAACTATAGGTGTCATAGTGAACCTCCCTTTGCACCACCACCGCTTTTTTGGACTTATGGGTGTACTCAATAGGATCTTCGACAGTAATAATATGTACCGGCCGTTCGTTATTTATCTTGTCTATCAAAGCCGCCAGAGTCGAGGATTTACCCGAACCGGTAGGACCGGTAACCAGGACCAAGCCCCGGGGATAGTCGGCAAAACTGTTGAGGACCTTAGGCAAGCCAAGCTGTTCGATAGACCGGATTTCGTTAGGAATCAGACGCATAGCGGCGGCCAGATTACCGCGTTCATGGAAGGCGTTGACGCGAAAACGGCCTAGATCACCAAAGGCAAAACTAAAATCAAACTCTTTGTCGCGCAGCAGAATCTGTTTTTGGTCTTCATCAAGCAGTGAGAAAACCATTACCTCGACCATCTGCTCGCTCAAGGCAGTGGTGTTTTGAGAGAAAGTCAAACTACCATCAATCCGAATCACAGCCGGCAAACCTACCTGAAGATGCAGATCAGATGCCTTGCGCTTGACTACCTCGTCGAGCAGGCTTTCAATTTTTGGTTGCTGCATTTAGACGCTCCCTCTCTTCGAGTCTGAGCCTGCCTTCGAGCCGTGAGCGGCCTCAGGCCGTCGAACGGAGAGCCCATCCCTCAGCCTTCGACTATCGCTCAGGCTGCCCTGAGCATGTCGAATGGGCAGAGTCGAATGACCGGTCGCTACAATAAGCAGTGAGCAGTGAGCAGTGAGCAGTGGGCTGCAGATTCTTTGTTCTGTGTTCATTGTTCTTTGTTCATTGTCTTTAGGCTTCTATTGATGCCACTCGATTAACTTCCAGTAAAGTAGTTAGGCCGGCCAGGGCTTTGAGGTAGCCGTCCTGACGCATGGTGATCATACCCTCGGCAATGGCTACTTGCTGGATCATATTGCTAGTGGCCCTTTTTAAGATTAAATCCTGGATCTTATCAGTAACAGTAAATACCTCATAAAGGCCCATGCGTCCAGACAGGCCCAATTTATTTTCGGGCGTGGGCTTTCCCTTAACCAAAGTATAAGCGCTTTGGCCGGCTAGTGGCAAGTTACTGTAACCTAGATTCTCGCCTACCGGTTTTACTTCGGCTGGAGTTTTAGGCAATAGATGACCAATGGTAGCTTTGATGGCCTTAGTTTCACTAAGGCTTGATGAATAAGTTTCACCGCCGGGCACAGTTCGGCGCAGTAGACGCTGGCCAATTACCGTATGAACTGTACTGGCGATTAAGAAAGGTTCGATGCCCATATCAAGCAACCTGGGCAAAATGCCAGCTGCCGAATTGGTGTGCAAGGTGCTAAAAACTAGATGTCCGGTTAGGGCCGACTGGACCGCTAGACTGGCTGTTTCGCGATCGCGAATTTCACCTACCATGACCACGTCGGGGTCCTGACGCAGAATCGAACGCAGGCCGGTAGCAAAAGTTAAGCCGACGTCGGGATTTACCTGAATCTGGTTGACGCCTTCAATCTTATATTCAACCGGGTCCTCAAGAGTAACTATATTAACCGAGTCGGTCTTTATTTCAGAAATCATGGCGTACATCGAAGTAGATTTACCAGAGCCCGTCGGTCCTGATGTTAAGATCATGCCATGAGGCTGCTGCAAGCCTAGACGAATCATGCGTAAGGCCCGACCGATATAGCCCATGTCTTCCAGCTGCATGCTAGTACCGGTTTTATCCAGCAACCGCAAAACCACCTGCTCTCCCCAAACGGTGGGGCTAATGGCCACACGGATGTCTATCGGCCGTCCGCTGGCAGAAATCGAAAATTGGCCGTCTTGAGGAATACGGTGCTCGTCAATTTTTAGGTTGGCCAATATTTTAATGCGGCTGATCAGTGGCAGTTCGGCGCTTTTGGGCAATTTCATGACTTCACGCAGAACACCGTCAACTCGGCAGCGGATTTTTAATTCCTTTTCCAGCGGCTCGATATGGATGTCACTAGCCCGGTTTTTGGCGGCGTAATCCATGATGGCGCTAAGAGCCTTGCTAATTGGCGAGTCTTGAACGATTGTTTGAATTTTTTGATTGGGTGTGCCGACGTGCGAGACCGACGCGGCCTTAGTTTCGGCCTCTACCTCTTTAGGCAGATTCAGCATTTTATTAATGCTCCTAGCGCTGTCGTATTGTCCAAGCACGTAACGAATACCAGCTTCGCTGGCGACGTAAACCTTCAGCGGACGGCCGATTTTATTACTCAAGAAATCCACCGCCTGCACATTGTCGGCATCCAGCATAGCCACCACTAAACGATTTTGCATTTCTCCTAAGGGGACAGCCATGTAACGTGAGGCTATATCTTGAGGCAGCAAGTCCAGTATTGCCGGGTTAATTCGGGCACGGCTTAAATTTACATATGGGACATTGCTGGCACCGGCTAGCGCTTTAGTCAGCTGTTCGTCAGTTATATGACCCTCTTTAATAAGAAAGCTAAAGATTGATTGGTTTTGTTTTTTGGCTTCATTCTTTAAAAGATTAAGTTGGTTTTCGGACACCAGACCGTCAGCAATCAGCTCGCCTTCCACGTTTTGTTGAGTTGTAGGCGATAAAATATTCATCCCCAGCCTCCTTTGGAGGCAATTACCAATTTACAATTACCAATTTTCTCGTTCGAGTCTGAGCCTGAGGTCTCATCCCTCAGAGTCGAAGACAATGATTTGGTATTTAGCATTGACCATTGGTCTAAACTGTCAAATGGTAAATGTAAAATAAATGTGAAATGTGAAATGTGAAATGTGAAATTCTCTGCTATAGGTCTAACGGGATTAATCCCCCCCGTATCTTTTTGGAGTCTAATAGGATTCATGCTACTAATCTTCCGTTATCAAACTTAGCGTCCACGGCTGTTGAAGGGCGTGTTGTTTTGAGTATTGCCGATTTGGACCGGCTGGGCCGGATCGAGCGCCTTGGAGTTAAAAATAGATTGATAAACAGGCTCATTTTTAATATCAGGCAAGGACGTGGTAATAGTGTCGACCACTGGTACTTTGGAGCTTCGGGTTTGGGGTACGCTAAAGAAAATGCTGGCCATTATCAAGGAAATAAAGCCAGTGATAACAGCCACCGTAATTAAAACTGCCATGTCCTTGTGTTTCATCTAGCGGATCTCCTTGCTAGTTATCATTAGGGACTTGGCCGGTTGGAAATAAGTATTAAGGCCAATCGTTATAGCCAGACTGGATTCGCTGCCCGAAAGCGATAGTTTAGTAATATCAAAAGGCCGGATAGATCTTTCGAAATCTTTAATGAGAGTCTGGGCGCCCTGGTAACTGCCGCCGCCGCTAATTGACAAGTCGATTTTAGCTGGACTTGGGTGAGCTGAGGGGTCGCTATTTACCGCCGAGCTTTGATCGCTGCCGCCAATCGCCGGTCCACCTATACTATTATTGGCCAGTATTTTAGAGACGCTTGTCAGCAACGCTGGAAAGTCATAGCTTATCGGCAGGGCGTCAAGCACAATCCGGCCGTTATCGCCGTCTGGCGGCAAGGCATTGGGGCTAGGATCATTCTTCCCGCCAATGATATTAGTTGGGTTAGTACCTACAAAAACATCATTATATTGAGTAACTAAAGTGTTCGCGTTTTTAATATTCTGCTCGATTTGTTTAATGGCTGCGTGGCGGGCATTAATCACCCGGTTTTGGTAAGTAGCGCGGGCCAGCAGTGCTTTAGCGCTCACCAAGCAAAAAACAATGACTACCGTAGACAGGGCAATTACTATCAGCATTCTAGACTGAGTTTTGTCTATTTGTAGTCGTTTTTTAGATAAAACGATTGCCATTATTGTCCTCCGCCAGATTGAGTTTTAAATATTGGATTGTTGGCATCATTAACTCCCGACTTGGTAGTCGTAAGTTTAGGCACGGACAACTTAGGCTCCTGGGGATGATCTTGGCTGTCAAGTAAGTTGTTGGCAAAAAGCTGGGGGTCAAAGCTAATGTCTAAGGTATAGCTAACATTGGTGGCATTAATGGCAAAGGTACTTTCCACCACTGAAGTAAAAGCGCTATGAGGGGTATCTTGGTCACCAACCATGTAAGTCGTGAACTTTAGAGTATCAATGAAGGTATTAACCGTTTTTTGTGAATCGGCATTGCCCGATATGCTCATAGTACTGCCCGCCAGATCTATATCGAGCTTGCCAATACTGGCATTTGACGGAGTTACCTGGGGTAAGTATGTAAAGATGCGCGAGCTAACGTGCTTGGCTTGATGCAACCCAACCAATGTCTTGAGCTGATTCTGAATAGTTATAATTTGTCCTAGATTTGGGATATTGCTTAGTTGGCTACTAAGTGTATCTTGGGCCTTAGCAGCGCTACTGAGCTGCGATTTTTGGACTACATGGACCACGACCAGCATCACCAAAAAGAGACCCAGCATGGTAGCGCTGGCAGCAGTAGCTACCCTAAAGACTAGATTCTGGACACGTTTGGCCTTATCAAATTGCAGTTTAACGTCCGGCAGCAGGTTAAATTGAATCCTAGCCACAAGATCCTCCTTCGGAGGCATTTACAATTAGCCATCTACCATTTACCTTACATTTGCCATTGACCGTTGACCATGTATTAACGGTGAACGGTGCACGGTGAACGGTGAACGGGAATGACGTAGTCATGTCTCTCTCTCCGCCAGGCCTACGGCTACGGCAAAGTGGTTAGAAACCGCCAGCACCTCGTTTTGCCGTTCGGTTGGCACATTAACATTCCGCCAAGCGTTGCCAATTTCGACATTCAAGTTAAATTTATTAGCCAGATAAAGCGGCAGTTCAGGTAATGTCGAAGCGCCACCAGTTACAACTATCCCCTCCAACTTGGCGCCTCTGTAGCGCTCGCCAAAGAATTTAATAGATTTTTCGATCTCCGCCACCAGACCGTCAATAGTCCCAATTATGGCGTCATAGACCTGGCCTTCTAGCTTGTCGCGAGACAGGCCAAACTTAAACACAAACTGCTCCGCCTGAGAAGGATCAACTCCCAAACCTTGAATAGCTGCCCGGACAAAAGCTTGCTGACCCATAGGAATAGAACGAGCCAAGTGTGGCATACCGCCAACTACAACTACCAAATCCGTCGCAGCATTGCCAATATCAAGTATTAGCCAAGGAGCAGCCGTATCAGGTGAAGTAATAGCTCGCACTAGAGCCATGTTATCAGGCTCAAAAGCCACTACATTGAGACCTATGGATTCCAATATCTCGAGCCGCCTTTCGATGAAATCATTGGGCACACTAGATAGCAGGAGTTCAATTTTGCCAGGGTCTTTAGGCGAGTTACCAATAATTGCCCAGTCAATTTTAGACTGAGACAAGGGAGTCGGAATATACGACTCGGCTTGATAGCTTATGGTCTTGGCAAGCTCTTCAGGCGGTAGACGATCTATATCAATAACTGTCGTAAACACCCGGCTAGAGGGTAAATTAGCCGCCACATTTTTAGTTGATATACCTACCCGCGTCGTTAACTCATGGATCACCTGGGCGATCCTTTGGCGGTCGGCCTTAGAGTCACTCAGAGCCACAGTGCCAGTGATAGGCGTCTGCCCGTAGCGATCCAGCGTCTTAGTGGGTCCTGTTCCTTTGAGTTGCACTACCCTAACTGCGCTGACTCCCATGTCTAAGCCAAAGAAGTCCGACGTCCCACCTAGTATATGCATAATTGATTCCGATTATAGCATGAGCGCTGTGCTTTCTTAATCTTTCCTTCCCCTGTTGCTTGCTAGTTTTGCTCCTTAAAACACCGGTGGTAAAGCAATCAGGCTATCAACTGGCAAGCCGGGGGGCGGAGGCGGGTTGAAAAACGGTCCGCCTACAACCATGGCCGGCGGATAGTTAATTATCTCGGCGATATTGCAACTGCCAGGAGCAGACGTGCAAGCCGCGACAGTACTGAGATTATCCTCACTGGTTGAGGCGGCGGTCACGTCGCCTTTGATCCGCAGCAAGGCTACCCGTTTGGCTATCAAAGATCCGTTAACCACTAACTGGTTGGTGCAGCTACTGGGATAGGTGTATAACACAACGTCGGTGTTATTGGGATGGCAAGTCCAGATATCACCGCCGTCGGTGCCGCTTGTGGGTTGGGCGATATAAACTCCGTCTAGTTGAGTAACACCCGGATCTATATAGATATTACCCTTGGCTACTAGTGCGAACTTGGGCACGTTGTCTACCTTGTCAAGCTGATAAACAATATTTTGGCTTATAAACACATTGCCGTTAACGTAAATGGTTATTTTGGTGCCAGGTCTTAAACTAACGGCTGAGACGTTTAGACTATAAGTCGTGCCACTGCCAGCCGATGCGCTATAGACCCCCGAAGCCGTAGACGAATCAAGTGAAGCCAGAGCCGGCGGCGCGGGATCTGGGAATTTAGCATAATAATCTGCGATGCAATTACTTTGAGGCACATCGCCATCAAACTTACCGCCCCAGACGCTAGCCGAGCTACCAGCGTTAGCAAAACTTAGCAAATTTCTTGAGGTAGGTGTCCCGGTGGCCGCTTGGGCGCCAGCGCTATAAAATCCGTGGCTACTGGCATCACCAGCGGCAGAGCCTTCAATAATGCCTAGGGCAAAAGCGCCATATTGCGAGCTGGCACCGCCCAGCGAATTGCCATCACCGTTTTGCTTGGCAAAACTCAAAATGCCGCCAGTTCGATCGTCTTGATTATAACCGGCCGGCTGATAACTAGGGTATTGGTAAAAAGAGCTAGTGGCTGTATCGCAGTTGGTGCCGCTATTGAACCAGCCGCCACTAAAGACATCGCCGCCAAAAACTTTAAAATACGGCCGGCTGTCGGCCAAAGCCAAGCCAGAACTAAGAAATAAATAGATAATGCCTAAGGCCAGAGCCGAGATTTTTTTGGCTCGTTTCATATCCAGTAGTGAGCCCCGTAGTAGACTTTTGCGTTGCCAACCGAAGGTTGGCTTAGCATCCGCTTTAGCGGATGGTCGCAAAAGCTCACTACGGGGTCTACTACTGGACATACATAAGCATTATAAGTTGCTACTCCTACAGGCGCAAGCAAGTGTATTGGACCACTACAAGCGTTGCGTCTTGTGCTAAATTGTGATAATCTATCACGTCTAAAGTTATAAGATAGAGCTAATATTATGAGTTTACCTCCAGAATCCCTGCCCATTTTTTATCAGGGCGTTGTTTCTCCCGAGGAGTTTCTAGCTGGGACAGCACATGCCGTGCGGTTGGATGTACTTGAGAAAAGAGTAAGAAATGGCCAAGAGCTTGGTGTTTTGCGCCACGCACTAAGTGATGTTAAGACATACGCAGTAGAATTTGCTCCCGTAGTAGCCAATATCAATCCCAACAATCAACGGATTGGATGGACGGCTTTGGACCTGCGTTGGACAAATTTAATGCTCAAAGGTCAATACGCAAATACACCAACTGAGTATTTTAACCGTCTCGGTCTGATATTCAACAATGATCGGCCCAATAGGCGGCCGGGCAACGTTAGTCAGTTAAAACCAAGAGAAATTTTGGGGTACGTAGTCGAGAGAGACTACGCAAAGCAAGCTGCTGTAGCTCTGGATCCAGCCAATGCCCGTTTATTCCGTTCATTTGCTAGGATTGCCGGTATTTATATACCAGAGCCAGAAGCTCTAGCTGCATAACAGAATTGAGCTTGTATTCCCTGCTCAGCTCCCCAATAATTAGATTAGATGATGGAGAACCAAGTCCAGCCTAATGCTCTTATTTCGGTTTATGACAAAACCGGCATAGAGGAATTTGCCCACGGACTGGCTGATTTGGGCTGGAAAATTTACGCGTCCGGTGGCACGGCCCAAGCAATTAAAAAATCTGGTGTTAAAGTTACTGATGTTTCCGAGCTGGTCGGTGGCCAGGCCATTTTAGGCCACCGAGTGGTAACTCTGTCGCGCGAGATCCACGCCGGCATTTTGGCCGATAACACCAAACAGCAAGCCGCCGAACTAAAACGCTTGGGGATTCCGCGGATTGATTTAGTTTGTGTTGATATGTACCCACTGACTGAGGCCATCAACAACGGAGCCCCAGAAAGCGAAATTATAGAAAAAACCGATGTCGGCGGCCCGACTCTGCTACATGCGGCGGCCAAAGGCCGCCGCATAGTGCTATCCAAACCCAGCCAAAGACAAACAGTGTTAGATTGGCTAAAAGCCGGCCGGCCGAACGAGCAGCAATTTATTAAAAGCTTAGCCGCCGCCGCGGAACTAGAAGTTGCTCGCTACATCTTAGAGTCGGCTAAATACCTAAACGGCTCAGAAGCCTTTGGCTTTATAGGCAATCAAATCGCCCAGGCTAAATACGGCGAAAATCCGTGGCAAGGTGGCGCCGGACTTTATGCCAGACGGAGTGATCAAGACCCTCTGTCCATTGCCAACTTTGCACAAGTTGGCGGCACCGGGCTTAGCTATAACAACTACGCTGATATTGATCGGCTGCTGCAAACCATTACCCATATAGCCGCCGGCTTCGATAAAAACTTTAACCAAGTACCGGCGATTGCACTGGGGGCCAAGCACGGCAATGTCTGCGGGGCTGCCGTTTCAGAAAATCCGGATGAAGCTATTAAAAAAATGCTGGAAGGAGACAGCCGAGCGATTTTTGGCGGCTGCGTTATGATCAATTTTGCGGTTGATGAAGATGAAGCAAACTTGCTACTTGAGCATGCCATGAACGGCGGTAAACGACTTTTGGACGTAGTGGCAGCTGCCGACTTTACGGATAAAGCCATGGAAATTTTGCAAAGAAGGGGCGGCAAACTACGCCTGGTTAAAAACTCGGCTCTCGGGCAGTTAAACCAAAAATCACTCGATATTGCACGGCGTTTTAGATACGTCCGCGGCGGCGTTTTGGCCCAGCAAAACTACGACTTTGTTCTAGATTTTAAATCAGCCGAGCTGGAAAAAGCCAGCCAATCCTCGTTTGCGAGGCCCGGTCTCGCAAACGAGGAGAAAGATATGCTGCTAGCTTGGGCCATCGGCAGCACCAGTAACAGCAACACTATAACCTTAGTTAAAAATGGCATGTTAATTGGCAACGGCGTCGGCCAGCAAGATAGAGTTTCGGCGGCCCAGCTGGCGCTCAAACGCACCCGGGATGCTGGCCACGACACCGATGGAGCCGTAGCCTATAGCGACAGTTTCTTTCCGTTCCCTGACGGTGCGGAAACGCTGGCCAAAGCCGGCATCAAGGCCATATTTGCCACCCGTGGCTCCGTTAATGACCATAAAGTAGTCGAAGCCTTAAAAAAAGCCGGCGTGGCTTTTTATACTCTGCCCGACGCCACCGCCCGCGGTTTTTATGCCCACTAAAGCACCTTCGGCTCATGAGAGGCGGCGACTCCCTCTCTCATCGTCGCTTTCGGAATAAGTCCGAATCCCACCCAATTTGATTCAAATTGAGTGGGACCGCTCCTGCTCACCCCCAAACCAAAGACGGGCTGTACTTTCCGAGGATATTAAAGTTAAAATCACAACTCTACGTCCACTAAATAGCTAACCCGCTAGTAGGCGTTCGGGGTGGGGATATGATCTGTGAATTTGAGATAGAATTGCTTCTTCAAACAATTGCTTTGCTGGATCGGTGGCTTGTGTTGGTAACGCCTTTTTGGGGCTTGACGAATTGTAAAAGTAGTCAATCGCCACATTTGCGGCAACATCCCAAGCTTGGGGCTCTTTAGGCGGTTCCTCAATTCTATTTTCCCGGCTTAATTTTTCATCCCATACATCAACTATTCGCCGGTTTATGGGCTCATCCCCAGACTCACCGCCGCGGGCAAATTCTACGTACATATTTGTTTTCTCTACGACCCCTTTAATCCGTTGAACTAAATCATAGGCTAGCCCGTAGTAGCCGCATTTAGCCAAACCGCGGCTTATACGGTAAGTATCATGCGGCCAAACACTACCATTATGATAAGCCCCTGATCGAAAACGCACTTCCCGATTTGAAAGTGTTCGAATACCAGCTTCAGCCAGCATCTCTTCAGAGAACAAAGTTTTTATAACTTCCTCACGCCGCCTAACAATTTCCGGATCATTGCTGTCTAACATTCGCGAATCCAGCAAATAGCCCATGTTGGAAGTTCTGATTTCTAGAGGCCGCAATTTACCATCTTCATCACGATCCGTGCCGAGAGCAAAATAACCACCCCTCTCATCTTCAACCCAGAACTTGTCCATTACTGTCCGCTTTAGTTTGTCAGCTCGTAACTGCAGGCCTTCAATCTTTTGCTGTAATACCGATTTCTCTGAAGGATCAGTAATAGCCTCTAAACGAGAGTTATAAAATTCTACTACATCCAATAAAGCGTCATAGGCGAAGGCTTGGACCTCAACCGAAGCAATGCCTTGCCTGTGATTAGCAATGGTGCCATCTTTATGGAAATATGAATCCCAGGAATCCTTCCAAGCCTGATTTTCTATACTACCATCAAAGCTCGGCTTAAATTCCAGTAAACTCTCCTGATTGCTATCCAGCTTACGCATCAACCAGCCAACTGAATTTTCTAGGCTTTCTTCTAGCGTATGGGTTTTACCATCGCGTCCCTCAAACCGTCTCTTAAGAAAGAGAATTTCGTTTTTTGTGCAATCAATAGTAGCACTTATGAATAAAGGTGTGGCGTCAATGCTGCCATAATATGGCCACTGCCAACCAGACTTTTCGGTGGCTTGGACGGCTATGGGACTGTCTGGTGGGCGATCTTCATGAATAATACGGCCAGGCTCTTCTTCGGCTAGAGAATTATAATCAATGCCTTGAAGTTCAGCCAACCTTATTACAGTTGCTTGCTGCAGTTTGGGGAAAATCCCGCTTACATAATTACCTACTATTAATGAATCTCTGCCATATAAAGCCTTAAGATTATTCAGGATTTCTATATGCTCATTTTCGGCACTGGCTGTAGCAGCAATGCTGGGACCATTGTTGCCAATATCCTCAGGCTTTTTTACTCCCGTTAATTGCATAAGAACGACAGTTGCAGGAGGGTGCTCTTTTGGATATGAAATACCTGGATATACTATTGAGAGTATACGCTCGCCCGGTAGAATACGAGGAGCCGGATCGCCCAGACGAAGACCATTTGTTTCTCCGCGCAACACTTCTATAGGCAAAGTAGACATTTTTGTATTTATCCTATGTTGTTACATTAGCACAAATAATAACGATGGGGTTATTTTATCTTGTGAATACGATATTGCCATTTTTGTTTATTACTTAACTCTCATATATAAAATAGCACGTTTTCTCTATTTTTGCAAGTGTTTTCCCTATCGTGCTATGATTAACAGATGAATATAGGAGTCAATTTTGAGTCTTAGTATTGGAATTATTGGCCTCCCCAATGTCGGTAAGTCTACGCTGTTTAATGCGTTGACAGACGCTAATGCCCTGATTGCTAATTACCCTTTTGCGACCATTGAGCCAAATACCGGCATCGTGCCGATTCCCGACTCGCGCTTGCAAAAACTGGCCGAGATTTATAAAACCGAAAAAATCGTGCCAGCCACGGTGACATTTGTAGATATTGCCGGTTTAGTCGCTGGCGCCAGCCAAGGCGAGGGTTTGGGCAACCAATTTTTATCCCACATTAGACAAGCAAATGCCATTTGCCACGTAGTAAGAGCCTTTGATGATCCAAATGTAGCCCGCGTGAAAAACCCCGACGCTTCGATCGGGGCTCCGACTTCCGACTTAGTGGTCGGAGCGTCGGAGGATATAGAAATAATAAATACCGAACTGGTACTTGCCGACCTGCAAACGGTTGATAAACGCCTGCCCCGTTTGGAAAAAGAAACTAAAGCCAACCCAAAACTAAAACCTCAACTCGACGCCCTAAATTCTATCAATACCCACCTACAAACCAACTCTTCCCTGTCCCATTCTAATATTCTTAAGAATATTAGAATGGATAAGGACCAGTCAGTTTTCTTGGACGAACTCCAGCTGCTAACTGCTAAGCCAGTAATTTACGTGTTTAACATCGACGAAGCCAGTTTGCAGGGACAATCCCTGCAAAAGGAATTAACAGATCTAATTGCGCCCGCAAAAGCCGTATTTATTTGCGCAAAATTAGAAAGTGAGCTACGGGGACTTGACGAAACTGACCGTCAGGAACTCCTTGCCAGTTATGGACAAAATGAGAGTGGGCTAATTCAGTTAATTCATGCCGCATATGGTGTTTTGGGCTTGCAGAGTTTCTTGACCGCCGGCGAAAAAGAAGTTCGGGCCTGGACAATTAGCAAAGGGTCCACTGCCCCACAAGCCGCAGGGGTTATTCATTCCGACTTTCAGAGAGGTTTCATCGCCGCTCAAGTCATAAATTACCAGGATTTAATTACTGCCGGTTCAGTAGCGGGCGCCCGGGCCGCTGGCAAGGTGCGCACCGAGGGTAAAGACTACATTATGCAACCCGACGACGTAGTCGAATTCCGTTTCAATGTCTAGAACTATAAGACACCCCTTCGGGGTTTCTTACCATACCCCATGAAATAAATTTCATGGGGACCCCGATTATCACGCCGGGTGCGGAATGAATCCGCATCTCGGGCTATTTTCCCGATAGTTTAAGATCAATTTAGACCGGAGAGAGTTGTTGGCCAATTAGTCCGCTTAAGCAGCCACTCCTGAACCGTGGGGCTACCGAGGTGTTTGAGGCGATCATCACTGCTGGCGTTTGAGCTATCACCGGCAATAATACTATATGAATATTTTAACTTATAAGCTTTAAGTCCCTTAGTTTGAGCGGTCTCAAGACAGTTGTCCTTAAAGACTGCGCAGGACTCGCCCATATCCAAATAAGCTTGAAGATTCTTATCCACGCTAGCTGACAGCGCCACATTAACAATTAACGACTTAGTTACTTCTTGATCAAACCACTGATCAAAGATTAGATTGCCCAAGTTGTAGACGATTAACTTGCCTTTGTAAGCCTCGGTTGGCTCTACAACATGAGGATGATCCGCAAAAACAGCGTCGGCACCGAGATCAATCATCTTGCGGTACAGTTCCTGTTGAGCAGGCGTGGCGACGGTGGAATATTCAGTTCCCCCGTGTGGAAAAACCCAAACCGGGAAATAAGCCGCGTATTGGCTAATTTGAGCCAGTTCATCGTCCGAGGGCATTCGGGCTAACCAGTGGTAGCCGCACATGGCAATCGGCAGTTTTTTGGCTTGGCTATCAACTTTTACCTTAAGCGCTATTACTTCACAAAGATCCTGTCTTTGGGACAAATCCCAATGGCCAAAAAACTGCCGCCCGGCTTTGGCCAGATTGGTGCGGGTATCGGCAAATCCGTCAGGACCGGTATTGCTGGTGTGGTTATTGGCAAGTGTAAAAACATCAAACCACTTGCTGGCTGCCGGCAAATAATCCGGCGAACAAGCAAAAATTAATGAATCAACCTGAACTTGATATGGAATTTTCTTATCCGTTACCGGGCACTCTATGTCGGCGATCCAGCCATCATATTTATCGGGGTTAAACTCACTAAGGCGAGAAAACGGCCAATCATATTTAAGTGGGCTCTGTTGGGCAAAGTAATCAATGCCCCTTCCCCAAAAAACATCGCCAGAGATTAGATAACTTGCTTGCATGATAGAAGTTTTAGTAGGTGGTGAAGTTTTGGGTTGATCGGTTAAAGCAGAATCCTGCTTGGGAAATATTCCGAAAATATGAAACGTTCTTAAAAAGAAAAGTCCACTTACTAATAGGAGTAGTCCAATAAGCGAAAATATTATTTGCTGCTTTGACTGACTCATGACGTTAATTTAAACAAACAAAAACGGCTATCAAAAGTACTTATAGTTTTTTAAGTAAGTAAAAACGCTCCCGATTGCCTTTGGAGCCGGTAATATTACTATCAACTTTGCCGACAATATTGAACAAATTTTTTGTCCAATTTTCGAAATCCTTTAGGATAGTCCGGCGTATACTATCATTTTTGATGATACCCCTGTTAATTTGCTCATTTCCAGCCTCAAATTGGGGTTTAAGTAAGGTTATGATTATAGTCTTGGAACTGCTTAATCGTGCTAAATGAGGTAATATCAAATTTAGTGAAATAAACGAGACATCCACCATAATAATGTCGGGGGCAGATTTTAGCTTAAAGTCTCTAATATCGGTTTTTTCGTAAAGCTCAATTCTTTCATCTGCACGAAGTTTTAGATGCAGTTGGTCGGTACCGACATCCACGGCAATAACTTTTTTGGCCCCCTTGTGCAGAGCATAGTCCGTAAAACCACCCGTGCTGCTACCTACATCAAGCACTACTTTATTGCTAAAGTCTACTTTTAGATACTTGTTAGCATCGGATAGTTTTAAACCGGCCCGGCTAACATAATGCTCAGGGTTAGTTAATCTAATTTTGTCTTTATCCGCAACAAAAAAGCCGGCTTTAGTTACTGCTTTTTCATTGACTTCTACAAAACCCAGTCGAATATAATTTTCTGCCTGGCTACGCGTCGGAGTATATCTAAGCTGCACTAGTCTTTGATCCAATCTTACCCTTTTAAGACTCGTCATTCTAATATTCTTAAGAAATTTAGAATATGGCGAGCACGTGGTGTTAAATCATGCTCGACAGCTGAAGCTTTATAGCGCTTGGTAACCAGCCCACTTTTATGTAGGCGGCTAAGGTGGACAGCAATAGTTTTATAATTTGCCCTTAATGCCTCAGCAACTTCGTCGAGTGTTAGCTTGCCTCGCTTATCAAGCAAAAAAAGGATATTAATTCTGTGATGATTGGCTCCCCCTTTTAAAATATCTGCTAGATCTTGAGAAGAATAGATAGTTTTCATAGTTACATTCTAATATTCTTAAGAATATTAGAAAATTGGTTATCCTTGTTTAAGTACGGCTTTGGCAGCGACTCGGCGGATTTGGTCTTCGCGACGGGCGGCTTTAAACAGGGTTAGTGAAGATATGGGTAAAATATCGCCCTCGTTGAGAACAAAACCCCGTCGTTGAGCAACGTGGGGTATATAATCATTACCAACGTAGGGATCCTTCTCTGCCCAACGGGCGCCAACTTTGCCAAACCAGCTCAGTGCCAACAGGTGCAGCTGCATAAACTTACGCTCTGGCTCCATCAGACTTACCGGCACGTCTTTGTCAGGGCCAAATAATTTTCTGGTACCAACCTCGGCATTAAAAGCCGGCACTCTGTCAAAATGGTCATAAAACCATGTCAAAAATGGCCCTTCATCCGTTTCCAATGCGAACCACGGTAGAATTGTAATATGTAGCGCTGAGGGCTGGAACTTGTCTCCAATCTCTAAACTATCTAACAAGTAGGCAATAAGGTAGCGATGCTGGTTAGTTTTTGACGCGCTGCTTGTAGGTGCCATTGGTTGTATCCACCGAGATTATATCGCCTTGTTTGATAAAAGCTGGTACCTTAACAGTCGCGCCAGTTTCCAATGTTGCGTCTTTGGTGATAGACGAGCTGGTGTCCCCTCTCACTGCGTCTTCAGTATAAGTAACTTTTAGCGGCACGTTTTTGGGCAGTTCGATGCTTATCACCCGCCCGCCAAAAAATTGGGCAGTCACTGTATCTCCCTCTTTCAAATATCCCCCTTTGCCCTCCGTGTCTTCGGTCGACAGACTGAACTGGTCGTAATTTTCAACGTCCATGAAATGGTACTGCCCACCTTTTTCGTATAGATACTGGACCGGCCGGTTAGCTATGTCGGCAGAGTCTAGTTTTTCCCCGCCATGGAAAGTTTTGGCTAGAACTTTGCCATCAACCAAACTTTTAATTTTAACGTTAACGGTCGAACCGCCCCGCCCCATCACTTTTTGACTGTACTCGATAACTCGGTATGGGATTCCATCCATCTGAAATATAGTCCCCTTCTTGAGTTCCGTAATACTTAAAGCCATTTTGAAAATTGGTTATCGATCATTGATTGAAAATTGTGAATTGAGAATTGTAAATTGCTTTACTAGCCGTTAGATACAAACGGCAGCAGCGCGATGTGGCGAGCACGTTTGATAGCCCGCGCCAGCTGGCGTTGTTTACTTTCAGTTAAACCAGTCTTTTTACGTTGCTCTATCTGTCCATATTGGTTGACATAGCGCTGCAAGGTTTTAAAATCCTTGTAGTCAAAAAAAGCTACGTCGGTTCGGTGTTTAAATATTTTAGCCATTTATGCTCCTTTCAGTCGAGAATTATCAATTTACAATTACCAGTTTTCAATCAATGATCCAATTCTCAATGTCTCAAACGTTTGTAAATTAGTGGTTTGAAGATTGAATAAAAATTGAAAATTAGACATTGAAAATTGTTAGAATGGTATATCATCCAAATTAATCGGTTCGTCGCCGATGTCCTCAATCACAACATCTTCCTCGTCTTTAGTTCCGACAGCTGGCGGATTTTTATCATCTTTTTTCTTTTTCGGAACGGCTTTTTTATCATCGCTTGCCGCGGCTGTCGGCTCATCCGTTGCTAGGCTACTAGCCGCCGATCCGCTGGGACTGCCCAAGAATGTTACATCCTGAGCTACCACTTCCACTTTGTTACGCTTTTGGCCGTCTTGCTCCCAGCTGCGGCTTTGCAGCCGGCCGCTAACCAGCGCCGGTCGGCCCTTAGTTAAATATTGGGCGACTCGCTCACCCAAAGGACCCCAAGCCACAATGTCAATAAAGTCGGTCATTTCTTTCCATTCACCATCCTGGCCCTTATAGCTTCGGTTCAGCGCTAAACTAAAGTTACAGACGCTTTGTCCGCTGGGCGTAGTCCGCAAATCCGGATCTCGGGTGAGATTTCCCATCAAAACTACTTGATTAAAACTTCGTGCCATAAAAATCCTCCTTTGTCGGATTTAGTCCTTAGTCCTTAGTCCTTAGTCCCTAGTCCCAAGTTCTTAGCTATTATTCTACTACGACGAGGTTTTTCAGTCTCTCGCTCGTCGTCCTTATCTTCGTCATCTTTTTCGCTTCTCTCGGCAGCTTTCTTAGCCTTTTCTTTGGCCAGAGCTTCGGCTTTGGCTTTGGCTTTAAAATCCGGCCGGGTTATCAAAAAACGGATAATCTCATCGGTTATATTAAAAGTTTGCTCGATTTTGGCTACGCCTGATGGTTCCATTGCCACATCGTAAAAAACATACACCGCAAAGTCATTTTTCTTAATGGGATAAGCCAGCTTGCGCTTGCCCCAATTGTCAGTTTTGGTAATTTTACCCCCGCTGGTAGCGATGATCTGTTCTACCTTAGCAGAGGCTTTTCCCAGATCAATTTCCAGATCCGGATGGTATAACACCGCAATCTCATATTGATTCACCGACCCACGCACCGCACTGTACTGCTCACTGGCTGAGCCGCCGATTCTGCTAGCGCTTTCAGACGCATTAGTGCGCCCGGCCTTCGTAGCCGAAGCTACTTCGGCGGAGTCGGCTTGCGGGCTGCGGTGCTTACTCGATGTACCATTTTGTACATCTTCGTTGCGCTCCTCACCCGCGCCTTGTATTGCACCAGTCTGCGTTGCTCGTGCACTCATATAGAACCTCCTTTAGACTTGCCCACCAAAACTTCTAAGAAGTTTAGGCGGGTGGACCTACGCGCCTTTCGCCGCAAGCTGAGTTGACAATGGTTTTATTTTAACTAACTTACCCCTGTTAGTCAAATATGATATAGAGCCTTACCGAACCCTTTGGCGATTGTCTTTATGTGTTTCGCTGTCTCTTTGAAGTACGTCAATAGCACTTTCTCGTACTTCGGGAGTAATTGTTGCGCCCACATGTTTCGCATAGCTAGGTGGCTTAGCCCTTTCATCAAGTCTCATAGGGACTGTTTCCAATCTTACGACTTTTCCAGTTTTTTCATCGCGCACCTCTACTTCTTTTGTGGGAGGTTGCAGCTTGGGTTCTCGACTGGCATCTCTGATGTGTTTTGGTGGTAAAGCTTCTTTGGGTCGTTTGCCACCACGAATCAATGCAGTGGCTCTTAAGCCGTTGGTTGCTAACATATGTTCTATTTCTTCTTGAGTACGAAATTCGATTGATTGATCCTTAACAAGCGTAACTTCTACTACAGGGACAACTTGACCGTCAACCCCAGGCGCAAGGGGCCAATAGGCTTCCCAAATAGGATCATATTCCCCCGGTAATCCACCGGGGAATATTGCGGATGAAAAGGCTTGATAATCGGGGTTGACTATATGGTCTAGTTCTTCAATCGAACTCATATTTTACTCCTGTTATTGAAAGGATAATACCAGCATTCAGTCGAATTGTCAAACAGTTTAAAAATTTTAGATTTTTTCGTCGGGGAAATTCTCATCATAGATGTCGTCTTTAGAGGCCTCAGTCTCACTTGAGCCAAAAACATCATCGATACTACGGACCAAAACGGCCCGCGGACGAGAGCCCTCGGACGGCCCGACTATATCCTGCTCCTCCATCATATCTATCAAACGCGAAGCCCGGCCGTAACCAATCCGCAGCTTGCGCTGCAACAAGCTAGTACTAGCCTTATTGTTATTTATGACAACCTCAACGGCGTCTTTCCAGGCGCTATCATCTACAGTCCCTTCCATGCTCAGGGCTGAGGCTGCTCGGCCAGTTAGCTGAACTGGCTGGCTGACCACCTCATCATCGTATTGCGGCGGGCGTTGATTGCGCAAAAAATCACAAACTTTGTTGGTTTCGGCGTCGCTGATAAGAGCGGCCTGCAGGCGCTTTGGCTTGCTAAATTCCGGAATGCTGTAAAGCATATCGCCGCGGCCCAGCAATTTTTCGGCGCCTACTTGGTCGATAATAGTCCTGGAGTCCACTTGGCTAACAACCGTGAAGGCGATGCGAGCTGGGATGTTAGCTTTAATCAGGCCGGTAATAACATCTACGCTGGGCCGCTGGGTAGCTATTACTAGGTGTATGCCGGCCGCCCGGGATTTTTGGGCCAAACGTACCACTAGGGCCTCCACATCGCGGGCCGCCATCATCATCAGATCGGCCAGCTCGTCTATGACAATAACAATGTAGGGCATGCCTTCTTCTTGCTTAAGCTCGTTGTATTCGCCGATGTTGCGCTTAGCCACCGCGGCAAAAGCTCTCAAGCGCCGTTCCATCTCGGCTACCGCCCACTTAAGCGCGCTGATGCATTTTTCGGGCTCATGAATCACTGGACTCAACAGATGGGGAATATCGCTATAAAGGTTCATCTCAACTTGCTTTGGATCAACTAGGATAAGCTTAAGCTCGGATGGGCTCTTTTTATAAAGTAAGCTGGTTAGTATGGTGTTGATCATAACGCTTTTGCCAGAGCCGGTTTGGCCAGCAATCAGCAAGTGCGGCATTTTGTCCAGATCGCCAACCACCGGGTTCCCGGAAATGTCTTTACCGATGGTAATTCCCAGCGGCGACTTTAGTTCTTGCCATTCCGAACTGGTCAGTAGGCCATAAATCGAGACTGTGGCGGCTTTTACATTAGGCACTTCAATGCCAACCGCCCGTTTACCGGGAATCGGAGCCTCCATACGGATGGTGTCGGCCGCCAAATCAAGCGCCAGGTTGTTTTCTAAAGTCGTCAGACGCGACAATTTAACGCCCGTGGGCGGCTTAAGCGTGTACTGAGTCACTCGCGGGCCGACATTGGCGCCCTCGACTTCCACATCAATATTAAAGTTGGTAAAAGTTTCTTTTATGGTTTGAGCATTGCCGGTTACATCACCAGCGTCGGCTTTATCTTGCTTATCACTGAGTAGACTAAGCGGCGGAAATTGCCAGTCGGGATCGCTGGCTACAGTTAGCGCGGCGTGGTCTTCTGAAGGCGCCAGTTTTTGGGCAGTGTTGCGCAGACTGCTCAGACCTCTGCCGGAGTGATGTTCTACCGGCACGCCCTCATGCAGTTGAAAGTCCGGACTCATTTTACTTTTTAAAGCCGCCAGGTCTTCTTCTCCTTTACCCTCACGGGGCTGCCGTTTAAACAGTGCTGCCAGTTTAAGTAGTGAGCGGGGATCAATCGCCAAGGTGAACAAAAAAAAGAATAGACTTAGAATAAAAAAGACCAACGAGGACAAGAAGTTCCCCATAGCGCTTTCTAGCACCTCACCTACTGTTTGTCCGACGTTGCCGCCACGCCCAAAGGCTACGTGCATCCAAGCGGCAAAAAAAGTCAATAACCCCAAGACGCTAAGCATTTTTGGCAAAGGTATCTGTTGATCTTCGGTCAGAAATTTTAGTGAACCAAGATAAATCAACGCCAAGGGAGCAATTACCGCACCGACGCCAAAGGCCCACCAGGCGCCGTGCCAGAAATCTTGTGGGATTGGGGCATTGATAAAAGCGCCAAAACCCAGTACAACGCCGCCAACTATTAGCAGAACCCCGCCGACACCTCGCCAAAAATTAGAGGTTTTTTGCTTATCCTCGGCTTTTTTGCGTTTTGTATATTTGCGTTTTCTTGCCATACCTGCCTATTATAACCCGTTTATGCCCGCCAAAACAGGCAGGCATAATGTTGTAATTATAACACACTCACGCTGCCTTTGTCAATTTTCCGTTCTGGCAGCGTGAGGAGGTCCGTCCTTGGGAAAAGCAAGATTGAAAATATAAAACTATAAGGTTTTACCTCTCTTTTCTTAAGGTCGAACCTCTAAGTGAGCTGTCAAGTATGGTGCGGCAGGACCATCTTCCCTAGCTTTTTACAAGGACAGACCTCAAAAAAAATAAAACCGGCAAAAACCTTCTTTTTGACAATTTGATAAAATTATACTAGAGTTATAAACTATGAATTCTCCTACTCCTGAACGTTTCCCTATAGATGGTTTAGTAGGACTAAACAATGACGATTTCTCTTCCGGTGATCCTAGCCTTTCCGGTGACTACGGAAGTCTAAGAACAGACAAACCAAAATGGGCAGTATCAAATGATCAAGGTTTTAAAGATTTGGCGCCTATTATTCAGGATCGTCTAAGGAGTATAAGAGGTGGGATAGGTCTATTTATTGGCGCTGGGGGCATGCTTTCAATTTTGCCTGAGCTACAGCTGGATAGAGTACTTATGGTTGATTATAACCCGCATGTCTTGTCATTTAATGCAGATTTAGCTGAACTTATTAGTCACAGCAATATGCCAGCCGAAGTTATAAAGAGCTTGTGGGATAAAGCCTACGCAGGCAGTAAGCTTGATCCAGCTAATTCAGATTCTTATTCACATATTCAATACTTGATAAAAATGATTGGTTTAGAGGCTGGTGAATATGGGGATTATCACTGGACCGATCTTGATCGTTTTGCCCGAACTCAAGAAGCTCTTAGGTCTACGCCCGTCAGCTGGATTGCAGCAGATGTTACTAGCATAGGCTTCGGCGAACGCCTTCAAAGTTACACTGCCGAGACTGGGACAAGAATATCCTTTGCCAACCTAACTAGCTTACATGTCTGGCTTAAAAGCAAAGATTTCTGCCAAACTTGGCCTTTCGATGATACACCGCTTGTTCTCTATTCTGATAGCTCGCACCTCACTCGTTGGCCGGTAATGCGGTTTGCCAACTCTTTTACGGAGTACAGACAGGCTGAATTGGGCAGAAGATGGGGCAGGCACTAGGTAAATCATTAAGTACTTAACTAATTAAATATTCTCTTCCCTTGCAGTTAACTTACTCGACGCGTCGATAACTAGGTTCTGCAGGTGGACAAAGAGTATGAGAATAGATTCAGCGAACGCTGAATCTATTCTCATATCTTGATCTGTTATCTATTATGAAGTAAGTCTCGGACCTCGGATTGAGACTAGTCGACGCGAGCGTCTTGGTTAAGCAGACGTTGGCGCATCTGGGCGAAGCGGCGCCCGAACACAGCCGAAACGTGTTATAATTATTATTATGAAATCCGCGCAAGCCTATACCGCAATTATTGAAAAGGATGTAGCTACTGGTCTGTACGTAGCCTATGTGCCTGATTTGCCCGGCGCCCACACTCAGGGCGAAACGCTGGAGGAATTGAACAAAAATCTCAAAGAGGTAGTGGCTTTAGTGCTCGAAGATGATAATAACCAGAAGCCAGAATCATATTTCGTCGGTACGCAATTAGTCGCAGTCTAAAATGGCTGTTAAGCTGCCTGTCTTAAAGCCAAAAGGGGTAATCGCCATTTTGGAAAGGCTGGGCTTTAGCTTGGCGCGCCAGCGCGGTTCGCATCAACAATTCAGGCATCCAGACGGACGGGCAACAACTGTGCCGGTTCATGGATCTCGGGATATCTCACCAATTTTGCTCAGACAGATTTGTAAAGATATTGGACTAACAACCGAAGAATTCCTTAAGAACCGCAAACAGGGCTAATCAACCCGGGCGTCTTGGTTGAGAAGATTAGTCTACTGCTAATTTTTGTTCGATTTCCGCTAGAACTTTCTGAATTTCTTGTAGTTCTTCAACTTCATCGTCGCTCAACTCTCTCTCCGATTCCCATTCGGGATTTGCAACATTATAAAGCTTTTGGCGTTTCTTTATTTTTGGTGTATTTGGTTGGTCCAAATCTTCAGCGATTACCCGACCGAATGTATAGACAATTTCCTTTTCATCTGTTCCTACCATTAGTTCTCCACTAGGAAGAAACCGGTCGGCTTTATCATATTCAGGTTTAAGCGGCCAAGTGATGCTAGTAACATCCGGATCTCGGTCTTCGCCATCTTCTATATCAGGAGTGAACTCCTTATAATGAATAGGAGGGTCTGATTGATAAAGACCTCGGTCCTCATCAGTCTGCGCTTGTACTAGCATTCCAACTCTTTCAAAAAGGCCAAGTAAATTAGGTGTGGCTGGTTGTTCTGGTGAAGGTGGATGATCGTGAGTTGTCATACGTATCCTTTTTATAATATAGATATACTGTAGCAAATTTATGTGCTTTTGTCAATTTTCTAAACCTTCAATAGAGTGGCCAACGGTTTGAATTCTAGGCCTGCGCAGCGAACCTGAAGCCGGGCGAGCGTAAAACAGTCTGTCCTTGGCTTCGATTTTTTGGAGGATGGACTAATATTTCCGGGCATCTGGCGAGGCCCGAGTAGATGTTGTTGAAAAGAGGCGTCCTTGGGTGCGAGGGCTGTTTGACGAAGAATTTATCCAGTGGATGAATTCCGAGGAGTTCCCGAGCGAGCCTGTTTTTAATCAACAGCTATATCGAGTCGAGGCAGCGTCCGGAAATATTAGTCCACACGGGCGTCTTGGTTGAGCAGTCGTTGCCTCATCTGTGCAAATCGGCGCTGCTGTTCTAAAGCAATCTCTTCAGGCGTCTTGGGAGTTTCACCGCTGGGCGCAACTTGGCCGGCACCGTGCAGATTATTATTGGCTTTTTCTGCCCGGCCGCCAATAACGTTAACTACTGGGATGACAATTGGGCTGCGTTGGGTTTGCTCGTACAAAAAGTGGGTGACGTAGTCTTTTAGCTCGGCCTTAAAGCGGTCCAGATCAACCCGCTTAAAGCGCTGGCTAACCGCTCGGCGCAGTTCGGCGCGAAAAGCATTCATTAGCTCTTCATTCTCTTTCATGTAGATAAAGCCGCGGCTGATTATATCTGGGCTAGTTAGAAGCTGGCCGGTTTTTTTGTCGATAGTCAGCACCACCGCCACTACGCCCTCTTCGGCCAGTAGGACCCGGTCTTTAACCACCACCGTGCTAACCACAGCCCCGGTTTGATCTACCAAGATGGTGCCATGCGGCACCTCGCCACCAAGCTGCATTTTGTCTTTAGCAAGCGTTATGACTTGGCCGTTGTCAACGTTCAGTGTATTGACCCGCGGAATTCCCTCCTCCAAAGCAATATCTATATGGTATTTTTTGGCGGTATAGTCGCCGTAAATGGGCAAAAAGAATTTTGGTTTGACCATTTTAATCATATCCCGATATTCTTCTTGACCGCCGTGCCCGGAAACGTGCAGTGGCCCACCGCCGTCCAGCTCGTAGGTTTCGTGACGAAAAACGTGTACTCCTTTTTTAAAGAGCTCATCAACCATAGAGCGTATTAAGGCGTCATTGCCGGTGTACGGAATAGCCCGGCTAGACAGAATGACGGTGTCTTGTTCTTTTAATGCAACGTATTTATGATCCCCCGTACTCATGCGTTGAAGCGCCGAGTTCGGTTCGCCTTGGGCTCCAGTACTGACTACCACAACTTGATCATCTTTGAGATTAGACACTGAAGCTATCGGTACAAATGTACCCTTGGGAATCTTCATAAAGCCGTTTTTTACGGCCATTTCCAGCGTGCTAATCATGCTGCGTCCATCAATCGCCACTTTACGCCCGTGGTGCACAGCAGCGTTAACTATCATCTGGATGCGATTGACATTGGTCGAGAAAATAGCCACGAAAATCCGTCCGGGCGCCTGGTCCATAATGTCTATAAAGCTTTTCTCGATTTGGCTTTCCGATAGCGTACGGCCAAGGGTTTCGGTGGTAGTACTTTCGCTCATCAGTAGCAGCACATTTTCACGAGACAGTTCCTCAATGCGTGCCGTATCCGTTCTTTCGTGATCCAAAGGATTGGGATCTAGGCGAAAGTCACCGGTATTTATAATTCTACCCACCGGTGTATCAACCACTACCATGGTGCTGCCTGGGATGGCATGGGTTACTCGCACCAATTCCACGAAAAACACGCCAATTTTAAGACGTTCGTGGGTTGTTTCGTTCATGATGACAGTTTTAAGCTCAAAGCCCTTGGGCATTGGCAGGCCAAAGTTTTGAAAGATTTCCTCCACCCGTCCGATGGTAAAACGGCCGCCATAAACCGGCACGTTATATTTGGGTAAAATGTGAGGTAGGCCGCCCATGTGGTCCAGATGCCCATGGGTTATGACAAAACCTCTTAGCTTATTTTTTATTTGATCGAGGTAAGTCGTATCAGCGATACCGTAGTTAATGCCTGGCAGATCAACGCCTAGATCATTGCCGCAATCAATCACAATTGCATCATTTTGGTATTCGATCACCAGCATATTTTTAGAACCGCCACCATCCATGCCACCCAAGCCAATAATTTTTAGCCGCGGATTATCATCAATAACGTTGGCACGTCTTGGCCGGTCTCCGCTAGCCAGCGGATGTTTATTGGCTGCATCAAGATATTGACTAGCTACCCGATTAGCATCGTTAACCGCTTGTTTTTGGGCCCGGATGGCCGCCCCTCTAGAGACATTTCGGCCGGTTGAAGTAACCAAGTTACGACCGGGCGCGGTTCTACTATTTGGCTGATTGGATGGTTGACTGTCTAGATTTTTTGCTTTGTCATCCATTGATGATTTTCCTTCCTGTTAAATTTAGTTTTCATTGAGCCCATTTCATATCTCCAGTCTGTTAAGTGAGAAACCTTTAGGTGTAGACGAAACAAGCATCAGGTGAGGAAGCATACCTGTAAGGTATGGTGAGCCTACTCCGCCGAAGTGGCCTTGGCTACGAAGGCCGGGCGAGCGGTATGCTTGTTGTAGGCCGCACAAAGTTTCCGAAGCTGGAGTGGAGGTGTGAGATGGGTTCATCACTTAATACCTAATTGAAGTTGGCTCGGGCCAGCTTTTTTAACTTCTGGCTGAGACACGACAGAAACTTGCACCTCCCGCGTTTTTTGTTTATCAAAAGAGTTAGGCGTCTGCTCAAGTTTAGCTAAAATACGCGGTATCTTCATAAAATCGTCTATTAATGTTTGGCGCATTCCGCCGTTATATAAGGCCGCCGCCGGATGAAACAACGGCAGGATGACCAAGGACGTAACAACCTGGTCGTCGGCAGAGCCACCGACACTGTTGTCACTTGCGGCACGCTGCTGTGTTGCAGGCTGCGCTGCTCCTTCACCGTATTTTCCATACGTTTCAGTCCGCTGCTCGCCTGCGCCTTGCATCGTACTCGCCACTTGGCCACCTGCCACGACTTTCTTCACTCTGCCCTCTCCATTCTCCACTCTGATCCTTTTGGCTTGGCCGTGACAGACACTAATTTTCAGATCCGGCAAAAAGCACTCCATGCTGTGACGGCCTAGCGTTACCACAATTTTGGGCTTAATCACTGCCAGCTGAGCATGCAAAAACGGCAAAAAGACCGTTTTTTCATCAGGCAATGGGTCACGATTTTCCGGCGGGCGATATTTAACAATGTTGGTAATGTATACGTCCTCACGTTTTAGCCCTATAAGTGCTAGCATCTCATTTAAAAACTTACCGGCCGCGCCGACAAATGGCAGACCTTGCTCATCTTCGTTTTTACCGGGCGCTTCACCAATAAAGACTAGCTCGGCGTCCGGATCACCATCGCCAAAAACCAGTTGCGTGGCACCGGCGGCCAGGTCTGGGCAAATTTTTTGCTTCACAATATCAGCCTTAATTTTTGCAAGTTCTTCTTGTTTGGTCATCTTACTCCTTGAGGTCCGACCTTGGAAAAAGCAAAGAGATTTTATGCAAAATCACTAGATTTTACCTATCTTTTCCCAAGGTCGGACCTTTTTTGGTCTGGATAAATAGCGCGGATGGCAAACTTGACACCGTAGGCTAAGAAAATTAGTGTCGCGGCGTATTCAATCAAGCTACCGGAGTCAATGGCCAGCGAAATAAAACCATAGGAAATTGCCCAAAAGATTACAGCCAGTAGCAGCCTGCCCCACCATTTGCGCATTAGTTGCTGGCCTCGGGTCTGTTCAAATATCTTTTTTAACATTCTTTTTTCTTATATTACTTAGGGCTTTCATTAGGGCTCTTTGGGCTATGATTTGACCGATAATTAAGCCAAAAGCTAGCACCGCGACAGCAGCCCATACCGCATTACCACCATCACCCTTACTAGCATATTTATGAACATTAATAACTGATATAACTGCGCCGCCTATAAAAATAGGGATCATGTATTTATCTGAGCGTCTTATTCTTTGTTGCATCTCATACTGTTTTTGGGGAGTTGGCTCTGGACCCATTTTAAAGAGTTTCATATTATTTATTCCCCGCGCTTAGTCTTTCTTCTCTTTCATTTCTCGCTGTGCCGCTCGCATGCTTAGCTGCAAGCGGCCACGGTCGTCAATTGAGACTAATTTAACGGTCACTTTATCACCTTCTTTAACGACGTCGCTGGGTTTTTCTACCCGCTGCTCGCTCATTTCGCTGACATGCACCAGTCCGTCTTTACCGGGCATAATCTGCACAAAAGCGCCAAAATCCATGACGTTAACTACTGGTACGTTTTCGTAAATACGCCCGACCTCCGGTTCGGCCGTGATGCTCTCTATCCACTGGCGGGCGGCATCGATAGATTTTTTGTCCGGACTGGCAATCATCACCATACCGTCATCTTTAATATCAATTTCGGCGCCGGTTTCGGCAATGATTTTATTGATCGTTTCACCACCTTTACCGATAACTTCACGGATTTTTTCGGGATTGATTATGATGGTTTCAACTCGTGGTGCGTAGGGGCTCATTTGTTGCCGGACTTCAGGCAGAGTGCTAAGCATGTGCTGCAAAATCTCAGCCCGGCCGGCTTTGCCCTGTTCCAATGTCTTGGCCAAGGTTTCTACCGGTAAGCCATGAACTTTCATGTCCATTTGCAGAGCTGTGATGCCTTTGGTGGTACCGGCAACTTTAAAATCCATATCGCCGGCAAAATCCTCGGCATCAGCAATATCACTTAAAATTACCGACTTTGTGCCATTGGTCATTAGTCCCATGGCAATACCGCTAACTGGGGCTTTTAGCGGCACCCCGGCGTCCATCAGCGCCAAAGTACTGGAGCATGTGGCAGCCATCGAAGTTGAGCCGTTTTGACTCATAATTTCGGTTACTGAGCGGATAGTGTATGGGAAATCGGCTTCGTCTGGCAGCATCGGCAATAGGGCCCGCTCGGCCAAATAACCATGGCCAATTTCACGCCGGCCGGGGCTGCCCAGTCGTCGGACTTCACCTATCGTATAGCCCGGCGCGTTGTAGTGATGCAAATAGCGTCGTTCGCCCTGGCGTTCCATAGTGTCTACCATCTGGGCGTAGGAAAGCGGCGCCAAGGTAACGATGTTCATAGCCTGAGTCACGCCGCGGGTAAACAAGCTGGAGCCGTGGGCTCGAGGCAAAAAGCCGACTTCACTGGAAAGTGGCCGAATTTCGGTAGTCTTGCGGCCATCGGGACGAATATTTTCATGCAGCACCGCTTGGCGCAAATCTTGATGCAGGGCCATAGTAAAAGCTTCGTCAAAGTCGGCTTTTTGGGCGGCAAAATCATCACCTCCGCCAGCTGGCGGATTCATTTCAAAATGTTCAAACATAGCATCGCGCAACTTTTTAACTATGTCACCGCGCTCCGGATGGGGGGCACGAAGGTTGGCGCCCATTTTTCCAGCTAGCCAAGTCTCAACCCGATCAACAATTTCCTTATCCGGCTTCAGCAGTTCATATTCACGGGCTACCACGCCGACTTTTTCAACCAGTTCTTTCTGCAATTTAATGGCTGGCTGGACCATCTTGTGGGCAAATTCCAAAGCTTCAACGACTTGGGACTCGGAAACTTCATTGGCGCCGGCTTCAACCATCATAATACCGTCCTTCGTGCCAGCAACTACTAAGTCCAGTGGGCCTTTATCCAGCTGCTCGGGACTGGCAAAAGCCGTAAGTTGACCATCAACCAGACCAATGCGTAATCCGGCCACCGGACCTTCAAACGGCGCTCCGGTTAACATAAAGGCGGCGCTCATGGCTACCATGGCTACCATGTCGGGGCGGAAGCCCGGGTCCATGCTAAGGACCGTTGCAACACCTTGAACTTCGTTACGATAACCTTTGGGCCACAGCGGACGGATTGGGCGATCGATTAACCGGCCGATTAAAATGGCTTCATCGCTGGGACGGCCCTCTCTTTTTATAAAACGGCTGCCGCTGATTTTGCCAGCCGCATAAAATTTTTCTTCGTAATCGATACTCAAGGGGAAATAATCCAGTCCCTGTACTTGGCCGTCGCTAACCATAGCCGTGCCCAGCACCACCGTATCGCCATAACGGGCCAGCACAGACGCTGAAGTCCGGAAACCAACGCGATTTACCTCTAGTGACAGCTCGCGGCCGCAAAAATCGGTTGATACTCTAATTACTTTTTTACCAAAGGGGTTTATGGTCTCAGCCATAATTTTTTATTCACCTTTCTTTTACTCGCAAAAATTTCTTTGAAATTTCGGCGATTGGGTGACAAGGTCCAACCATTCAAATGCGTATTTCGTATTTGGTATCAGGTATTTGGTATAGAATTTTTCTTCTAATACTTTATACCTCATACGGCATACCTTATACCTTTGAAGTAGCTGTGCTTTATCACCCAAATTATTTAATGATTCTAGAATTTAGTTTCTAGATTTTGGATATTAGTTTTCTAACATCCAGCGTCTAGGCTCTAACGTCTAATACCAAGTTTTTTAATAAGTTCTAAATAGGCGTCGCTGCTGCCTTCGGCGATGTATTTAAGGTGTTTTTTTCGTTTGCCAACCAGCTGCAGTAGTGCTCGGCGGGCGGCGTAGTCGTGCTTATTTTTTTTCAAATGATCTGTTAGCTCGGCAATTCGGGCCGTCATAATACCAACTTGCACAGCCGGCGAGCCGGTATCGTTCTGGTGGGTGGCAAGACCGGAAGCAATCTTGGCCTTCTTCTCGCTAGATATCATTCTTGGACTCAATTCTAGCACATTAGGGGTAGCCTGACAATATGTTTCTGAACTTATGTATTATGTCAACTTATTGAATCGAGAATTAGTTTGGTGAATATTCTGATAATTCCTCTAGAGTTTCGATTCTACCTTTGGTGGTCAAAATCTCGGCTACGTGTATCATGCGCGCCAAGCAAGCTTGGATAATGTGATCAGGGCACTGCAGTGCCTCTTTTAGTTGTTCTTCAAGCACTTCCTGGCGAACTTTATCACTTAAAAATATTTCTGCTGCTGCTATTACGTCCTTTGGTGCACTAGCGCCCAAGATGTAAATATCCATAAACGAGTGGCGCCATCTATTACTGTTTTCCCAAAAGGCATGCTCGTGGTCAATTGCATAGAGTCTATCAGTTGCTATAACGTTGCCCTTATGGGGATCCGTATTCCATATACTGTAGTTGAGAATCCATAATTTATAGAAATCATTATAGAATTGTTCTGCGGCTTCAAAATCCTTAATTTCTCTGGAGTCAATCGCATCAGGAATATACTCTTGGAAGCTGACTGTGTCCTTCTTCCCATACTTATATGTAACTTCTCTCATAACCGTTGTTGGGACTAGTCCGAATTGCCAAGCGCGATCTACCAAATAAGTAGCCCGCTCGTTGCGATACTTACCGCCAGTTGTGTTCATGTCTGGCCAATATAACCCCGCTTCGCCGTTATCCAGCTCCACATAATGCTGCCCTCCTCCACGGAACTCCTCACGAACAATATTGCCTGAAAGCAAAGCCTGCTCTTTTGGCGTGGGACGCACTAAGTCCTCTCTGTGCAATTTTTCCTCAGCCGCTTCCTCCCGAGTTTCAGTTTCGTAATCGGATACTTTACTAGGTTCCGGGTCGGTGCCGGGGTGTAAATCAGCGGTTATCCCAGAGTTGTTATCTTCAGTTACCGACAACCTAGAGGAAGCCAGCTGCTGGAGAGCTGTTGATCGTCCCAGTCTCTGCTTAAGGCGACCGATTTTAGACATCCTACCAGTGGTTTCGGCCACAGGTTGGGCTGTCTCGACTGGGTCGGATAGAGCTGTAGTGTATCTTTCTGTCATTTTTGTCTTGATTTAACTGCTCTATAGTATCACACTTTGGCTACTTTTGCAAGTGATTTTCGATGTTTGGAAGCGAGAACTTGTCAATTTCGAGAGCATTTTCTATATTAAGGCCTCCAACTTTGGTGCGGCGCAGAGCTGAAACATAAGCGCCGGTGCCGAGTTTTTTACCGATATCTTCGGCCAGTGACCGGATGTATGTACCACTAGACACCCTGGCTGTGAAACACAGCTTCGGGTACTCGTAGATCGTAGATCGTATTTCGTAGATCATAACCTTTCGCGGCTCAATTTTGACTGGCTTCCCTTGCCGCGCCAATTTATAGGCCCTTTGTCCGCCCACTTTGATGGCACTATAGGCTGGAGGAACCTGTTTAATTTCGCCAATAAATGTCTTAAGCACCTCCGTTATTTTCGGAACAGAATTCAGCGATCGCTGAATTCTGTTTAGGTTGTGCTTATCTGAAGTTGAAGTTATGTGACCTTCGGTATCACCGGTTGTACTGGTAGCTCCTAACGTCAGTTCTACTTCATAAGTTTTGTCCAATTTGCTAAATTCGCTAGCCCGTTTACAATAACTGCCGATCACTAAAATCATCAATCCCGTGGCCAGCGGATCCAGAGTTCCAGTGTGACCAACCTTCGGCTTCGCCGAAGGAGTCACTAGTCGATAGTCCTTAGTCCCTAGTTTTTTTCGACTGGCGACTGTTGAGTATTGACTGGCGACTGTGCGTAGCACGCCGCGCACTCTCGCTACAATATCATGCGACGTCATACCAATTGGCTTATCAACTAACAAAAATCCATCCATGTGGTTAGCTACTATACAATATTTTCCGTATTTACAAGGAGCCTCCTTGTAAATACGGTCTTTCTACTTCTATTTTGGCTTATTTTGGCTTATTCTGCCCTGCGCTAGGCGCCGGATCAGGAATAACCACTCCAGGTGAAGGTGTTAGAGGCGGTGGTAGAGGCGGCGGTGGAGGCAAAGAATCAGCCGGCTTTTGATCGGTTGGAGGCGCCATCTTACCATGTAAATCAGAGCTCAGGGGTTGAGCCCCGAGAGCTGTTAGTGGCTTTCCGCTAGGGTCAAATGGTGCCGCATCTATTGCGCCTTGGACTGCTCCCCTGGCGCTATCGATCCCAGGCGTTCCCGCCGAGTTTTTGATTGGAGGCGGAGCCGCCGGTAATTGAGCCTGTGCCGTACCGGCTTGGGTAGGCAAATCAGATGGCGGCTCAGTTTCACTACTGTTAACAGTCGGCGCGGTCGGCGCAGAAGTCTGCCCAGAAGAAGCGCTTGGCTCTGCCTGGGCTGGTTGTAAGCTCCCTGCCTGGTCAATAATGATGTCGTCCGGCCGGGAAACACCGCTTAACGGGTCAAGCGGCACGGTATTGTAAGGATCGTACCACTCCGGCTTGGTGTCAGCCGTAAATGGCGGGCTAATAGACGGTTGATGCTCACGAGGATTGAGTAAGCTATGAGGACCAGGAATAGCCGTTTGAGTATTTTGAGAGATCGGCTGAGCTGGCGGCTTAAAATCCTCAGGTTCTGGTAAGGCTCGGGCTGGGGTTATCTTGGGCCCAGGCGGTGGCCCCGCTGGCAATTCATCGCTGACAATGTTGCCCTTTTCGTCTATGTGAATCTCGCCGGAATTTACTTCCACTTCCTGGCTGTCATCTTTCTCGGCCTTATGCGGAACATTTAAGACTCCGGTGGACGGCCCAGGCGGCGGGGGCGGCGGCGTATATTTTTGGGCGACCGGTGCGGCTGGAGGCGGTGGCGGTTCTAGTTTAGAAACAATTAGCTGTTGGTTGGCGCCGGCGGCCATCAGTTGAGCAGCCATAGCCATAACCCTAGGCGAGGTTTTGTCGTTACTGAAGCGATGGGTCTCGGCTACTATTCCGGTTAAAAAGGCTGTAGCCATCTGATTATCAATCAGCCCCGTACCAAAAGCCTCGCTAATACTAACTAACATCTCTGATAAGCTGCTGGCCGTGGGATCTTGCCAATTAATTTGGCCAATGTTGGGCGCATTGCCCTTCCCGGCTTCCAGGGCGATAACCGTAGCATCATGCAAAATCCGGCCATGGGTGGTAATGGCGGCGTCTAGTTGAGTGCGTTCCTGTACACCCAAAGCCAGTACCACTTCGACATTAAAGTCACCCAGGCTAAACACCAGATCTTTTTCACTCAAAGACGTTTTATACGGTGTTATAAATATGCGAACTACTTGATCTTCAACTTTATAGCGCAGTTTATCGGCTTTATTTTTATCGAGAGAAATTATGAAGTCTTGCAGCGAGTCGGTGTTGGTTTCGATGGTTTTCTCGGGTTGCAAAAACTCGATAGTCGAGGGAACCTGCCCGGAAAAGACAGCCGTAGCATGCTTGTCCATTTTGTTTAAAAGCAAGGTTAAGCCGATACAAGCCGACAGTTGATCCACCGAAGGATTATTACTGACCGTCACTAAAATATTAGAGGCTTGTTTAATGCGCTCGACTATTTGCTGCTTGGCTGCCGCTGGATCCATCCCGTTAGAACTCACTTAACTTTCTAGTGTTGATTAACGATTGAAAAGCAGTAGAGGTTTCAAACACTTTGTGATTTTTGTTGGTCTTTTGAGTTCTAACGGGATCCATTTTTTATTTTTTAGTTTTGTAGTTTATGCTCAAACAGTACCATAAGGAGTATGAGTACGCAAGAGGATAATTTCTTGGGTCCGGGCATCAGTGAAAACAGATGAATTTGCTAGGTGGCTGGCGGGTAAAACCGAAACTTTGTCTCGTTCCTCCGATGTTTAACGAACGAGACCGCTTGTCGTTGTTTCGGCGCGGCAGTCGCCGTTGAGGCATATTCAATCTGGTTTTTACTGCGCCCGGGAGTTTGGCGCAACCTTTACGGTTAAAGGTTGCGAAATGTTTGCCTACTTTACAAAGTAGGTCTTCCGACTCTTTGACAAGAGGGGCTCCACTCTGTATAGTAACCTCCTATGCCAATAATCAAGTCTGCTAAAAAGCGCGTCAAGACAGCTGCCAAAGCTAATGCTCGCAATACCAGGACCAGGCGCAATTTGCGTGAAGCCTTAAAAGGCTTTGCCAAAGCTATGGAGAGCGGTAAAGCTGCCGGTATTGTCAAAGCCCAAAACCAGGCCACGAGCGCTATTGATACGGCAGCCAAGAAAAATGTTATTCATAAAAATAAGGCCGCCCGCCAAAAAGCCAGATTAGCTTCCCAAGCCAAATCCGCCGGCGTAAAACCTTCCAAAGCTACCCCTAAAGTCATCACGCCAAAAGCAGCTAAAAAAACTCCGATCAAAAAGCCTGCCACAAAAAAGCCTGCTAAGAAACCTGTTGCAAAAAAATAACTGTAAACTGTAAACTGTAACCTACATTGTAGCAATGTAAGTTTTTAGGGCTTCGTCCATGTCTAGGCCACTAGTTTTAGCTTTTAAGTCAATGTTGAGGGCAGCCGATACCAGTTTTTTAAGTTTTTCTGCTTCTAATTTGGTTGCCAAACCCATAGCTTTCCTCACGGGATAATCTTTCATGCCGCTGTCTTTAGCTATTTCCCCGGCTGATTTACCTTCTGCGTATTTAGCGATTGCAATCTGTTGAAGCTGCCAGCTGATCATGGCCAGTATGGCTTGCGGTTCAACTCTTTGGGCTCGTTGCTCATCATATAGATCAAGTGCCGCTTGTTTTTTACCGTTAAAGGCAGCATCCAGAAGCTCAAAAATTTTACTTTGCGGATTTGCGGTGGTCAGTAGATCAATTGTAGACCGCGTTATTTCTGGTTTATAAATCAATAATTTATCTAACTCATTAGCTAGTAAAGCCTGGTTGGTGCCCAACCGCTCAACCATATAAATAGCATCAGAAAGGTTAAGTTGACCGCCCCGTTTTTTGGCTTCGTTAACCAGCCATCTTGCCAAGCCTGGACTGTCAAGTTCATTAAATTCTTCGAGTCGAGTTCGGGATTTTAACACCTTAAAATAGCTGGTCCGGCGATCTATCTCAGGATCTACAAAAATCAAATCCACATCGTCTTTTGTTGAGCTAATTATTTGTTCGATTTGTTCAACTATTTTTTTATTTTTGCTTGGATCTCTGACGATTACCATCTTTTTTTTTGCCAGAAATGGCAGGTTTTGCAAAGCCTCAAGAATAGCTTGAGGCTCGACTTCTTCGCCGTCAATCCGCTCCAGCGCCAAACCCCCATTTTTTGTAACAAAAGCACTTATAAGTTCATCAAGTCGTCGTTTCAGCGCAAAGGAATTACTCCCGATCAACGCAAAGATCATAAGGATATTTTAACAGTCTATAGTTTAAGAATGTACTTGGTGTACAATTGAGCTTACCTAGAAAGCAGTTTAAGAATGAACGCATTGATTAGATTATTATACGCACTGCTAATCGCGGGGGCAGTAGTTACTTTTGTTGGATTAGGTATTTATTCCTTCTACCAGCCGCCAAAGTATCCCCAATATCCCAATTACAATTCAGTCTCAGCTGATGACACAGTTTACCAACAGCAGCAAAAGGAATTTGAAAAAGCCACCGAAGCCTATGATAAAAAAGAGAAAGCATACCAGCGTAATGTAACTCTGGCAGTACTACCGTTGGCCGTGGTGTTTGTGGTTGGCGGTTCATATTGGTTGAAGCGCTCAGATGTCATTGGCGAAGGTGTGGCGCTTGGCGGTATAGCAACTACTATGTATGCCATTATTACTTCTAGCATCGCAGATGCACGTATCCTGCGGTTTTTGTCAGTTACACTCTTGCTTGCAAGTGTATTGTTTGTTACCCATCGCCGATTTTACTCTAAAGAGCTTAAAACTTAACGTTTTTGACACCTTGGACATATGTGAGTACCTCTTCCAGCTACGCGTATCTTCTGTATGACGCCTCCGCAGCGGGAACACACTTGGCCTTGTCTTCTAAAAACCTGGGCAAAGTTCAGATAACTCCCCTTTTTACCTTTGACATCAACGTAATTTCGGTCCGTGCTGCCGCCTTTATCTATTGCCTGCTGCAGTATTTGGCGCAGGGCATTATGGAGCATTACTAATTTTGCTTTAGAAACTTTAAAAACCGGGGTAGCTGGATGGATTTTAGCGGCAAATAAGGATTCGTCAGCATAGATATTCCCCACTCCAGCCAGCACGGTTTGATCCAGCAGCATAGCTTTTATCGAGCTGTTTTTTCGGCGGTTGAGTCTTTCAATAAACACACCAACCGTAAAATTATCTTCCAGCGGCTCCGGGCCGACTTTTTTCATAAAGTCAATCTGGGGCACCTCAACCGTCGGCAGCAGGCGCATCCAGCCAAACTTACGCTGATCATTAAAAAAAAGTCGCGGACCATGCGCCGTGTCGCCCTGCTGCTCGGGCTGTCGCCCTGGCACTCCGGCGACACTCTTGGCACTTTGCTGTGTCAAAGTCTGCGCTACTCCTTCACCGTATTTCATATACGGCTTAGTCCGTTGCTCAACTTTTCCTTGCAACGTACTCAAGCGTATGTCCCGCGCGCCTTTCGGGGGGTAAAACTCAACAATGACTCGGGTTGATTTGTCCGGCAGCTTACCTATTAAGCTTTTGGTCGGATGCCCACCACCAAACTTTTTTTCGGCTTTTTGCTTTTTGCTTTTTGCCTGTCGACCGTAGCTTTGGCGAAGGCGGGCTTTTTGCTCGCTGGTTTTTGGCACAAAAACTAGTTGCCCTGTCATTTTTAAATGGACAACCAGCGAGTAGCCGCTGGAAAGTTCAATTATCAAGACTTTGGCCCGACGTTTAACTGATATGATCTTGGCATCCACCAAAAATCGGGCCACATCCGCTGGCGCGTTCGGAAAAGATTTTTGCCAGTTGTGCCAAACGTCGGCAATAATCCGCCCGGGCAATAGTTTAGATAAGCCTTGTTTTATAATCTCAACTTCAGGAAGCTCAGGCATTTACTAATTATATATAGCGCATAAACTTCTTAGCCAGCGTTAAAATTAGTCTATGTTTTTTAAAAGCCTATCAGGCTCAAGACAATTTAGCACAGCGCCAGCTGTACTTTCAGGATCCATTATAAGTTCATCATGCCTGGCAAGATGGCTCGAACGTGAGATTGTCCTTAGTCCGTTTTTATAAGACCAAGTTTCGCTTGCATATGGATATGCTAGATTTTCACCTATTCTTACTGGCATACTAACACCAGCAATATGTTCAGCTTGAGCTTCTATTCCCTCTTTTACCTCTGGCACGCTCTCGCCGAACATTGGATCAACCGGGTAAATTAAGATGTCTGGTGAACAGGCAAGCTGACCTAATTTTTCAAAATCAAGTTTGGTTTTTTTAATTGCCCGAATTTCACCCGCAGTTTTCCATGGATGAGCTACAATTGTTCTAATATTTTCTTTATATAAACTCGGTCTACTAGGGGCCAGCAAAACGTCGGAAATAATGCCATTTGACACGCCTGTTTTTAAGAACCGACCGAGTCGTTTGGCTAGCTTTGGAAACTTTTCTTCACTGGTTGTACCAACTGGAGCAATCATAACCACACGTGAATGTTCGCCTTTGAAACATCCAATAATTTTATTGTCGGCTTGTTCAGCCATTTTCGAAAAGACCGCAGCGCCGTAAGAATGGGTTACGACTTGAACATCACTATCAGCCAACCCCTCTCGCTGGATTATACCTAAGTATAAATCTGCCTCTTTCTCTACTGTTGGCGCATTGAAGCCCTTCAAATCTATTTCGTTAGGTGAAATAACTGTTCTGTTGCCTAATCTGTTAAGCGTAGCTGCAAAGTTATCAAGTTGCGTAGTGCCTAAGGGAAAACCCGGAACAATAAAAACCGGTGGTTTACTGTTATCGCCTTGAAAAATTTTGTAACTTACTGACCCTTGTTCGCCAAAAGACGTTCTTAATTCAACTTGGCCGGCAAAATTTTCCGGTAAAGTGGTAGATCCTAAATTATTTGGATTTTGTGTCACGGTTAGTAAATTATAGCACAGATTAGCTATTTTAGCAATCTTTTTTTCAGATAAATTGGGGGGTTCAGCTGATCTATATTGCTATACTGGCAGCATGAGTGTGGAAAGCTTAAGGAAAATTTTAGGTAGTCGAAAAATAGCCTTGCCACCGGACGAAATGGCAGTAATTAAAGATTACGTTCGGCGGAAATATAACGTCAGCTGCAAAGTTAAATTAGAGCGTGAAGCTTTTATCCTGAGTGTGCCTGGCTCGGGCCTGGCCGCCACCTTGCAGCTGGAAAAACAACTACTTATAAAAAAGTGTAATTTGGGTGGTAAAAAATTAGTTATCAGAAACAGTTCTTAGTTAATCAAAGTATGATTTTACCCCAAAAAGTGTCCGATCGGACACTTTTTGGGGTAATTTACTATCTGCCAGCAAACTTTTCGTGATTACTCAAAACTAAAGGTCAGGCCTGAAGAAGCTTATCGAGCTCAGTTTTCATCTGTTCAAAGTCTTTGTATAGGATAGCCTTCATGCCTGTGGCCCGAGCGGCTTCGCAATATCTTTCAATATCGTCTATAAAAACGCAGTCCTGGGGCTTAAGGCCCAGACGCTTGGTAGCTAGCTCGTAAATCCTGGGGTCAGGTTTGGTAGTTCCGACCTCAAAAGAAAACACCATATCGTCAAAAAGCCTTTGCTCCTCAGGGCTCAAAAAATAATCCCTCACCCAATTAGTGCCCACGTTGCTAATCATGCCAATCTTGTAGCCAGTTTTTAAGCTTTTTATATATTCAAGCAAAGTAGTGTTTTTAATTGGCTCGGGACTAGCAAAAATGTCTTCGATCGGTTGGGGTTCACGGCCCGTGACTTGTTCAACACCGGCTACAAATTCTTTCAAGCTTATAAGTCCGGCGTCATAGAGGTGGTTGAGCTCTTTGGCTTTTTGCAGACCCGGGCCGGGCGGTACTGAGGCACAAAATTCCCGCCACCAATCCTTCGTTAAGACACCGAAGCAGTCAAATATCACGGCTTTAATCACTGCGATACCCCAAAGCAACTTGCCTCGCACCAAATCCTGAGCTTAAGTAGTCTGCAATCAGATTATGGAGCTTCAAGATTTTGGTGCTGGGGTCGAATATTACGGCTTCAATGCTCATTTTCAATCCTTCGACTATGCTCAGGATTGATACTGAGCTCGTCGTCCGTTCGACGTTGCTCAGGACGAGCCTGAGTTTTATCGAATGGGTCGTACGTATCAAACTCTTGCAGAAGATCAATAACTTCGCTGTCTTCTACTTGCTCAAAAAATTGATAATAGCTGCCAACGGCGCCAAAAAAATCTTTTTCCTTATGCAAGCATACCATCTCATCTACTTCAGCTTCTATTTCAGCTACTGTATCATCCGGCGCCACTGGCACGGCCACCACAATTTTAGCTGGACGCCGGGGCTTTAAGCTCTTAATTGCCGCTTGGAGCGTTAAACCGGTAGCTATACCATCATCAACCACGATTGCGATTTTGCCTTTCGGTGAAATATGTCTGCGACCACCTAAATAAAGCTCCCGGCGGCGCTTGGCCTCGACTCTTTGTTCTTTTAGGGCTCGCTCAAACCAGTCTTTGCCAATCGAAGCAACTTCTGCTTCATTTACTACAGGTTCTGAGTCCTCGGTTACGGCGGCGATGGCGTATTCCGCGTGAGCCGGATGACCGATTTTTCTAGCAATAATCAGATCCAAAGGGGCGTTAAGTGCATGGGCAACTTCGGCCGCTACCACTACTCCGCCCCGCGGCAGCCCATAAACCACCGCGTTCCTGTCTTTATATTTCATAAGGGCTCCAGCTAGTTCCTGCCCAGCTTCAGCTCTATCCCGCCACATCGCTTATTACTCCCCATTTTTTTAGATTTTTTTGGGCCCGGGCAAAGCCAGGAGCATCTGTTTTGCCGTCTAATAGGCGCAGACAAATAGAGGCTAGATCGTTAACAATCATCCAGAAACGGGCTTTTTCCGGATCTACTGTCTGGCCTGTTAAGTCCTGGTAACGACTTATTGAGGCTCGTAAAACATCGTCTCCCAACCTCAATATGTTGCGCATTTCTTGAGTAGCCGTACCAGCGCTAGCATTGCCAAAATCAAAGATGCCGCTTATTTGGCCATCGCTAAAAAGTAAATTTCCGGCATGTAAATCGTCATGGACGGTAATTATTGGCAAATCGTCTTTTAAATTTAGCCATTTTTGATAGTAATCTTTAGCTAGTTGTTCGATTTTTGGGTTGCTGGGGAAAGAAGAATCGCCAAGAACCCGTTTTAAATAAATTGGCCAAGTTTCTTCACCCGGTTGGGCAGCTAGGCCTGAACTGCTGCGCAGTGATAATACTTCGCTGGGCGAAATAAGTTTATTAAAGCTAGCTATAAAGTCGGCTAACTGATTGCCAATCTCCGCCTGGTCTTTAGCAGATAAGCCGCCAATCTCTTCCTCGCTTAGATGGTTGCCCGGAAGATAGCTATAAACTGCGTAAAATGGTCGTTGATTGAGCCTAATAACTCGCGGCGTTTTAGGTATTTTGCCAGCCATTTTTTGTAAAAGCTCGGCCTCGAACCAAAGACGGTACTTATCAACTTCGGTTCGCGGAAAGCGGAAAACTTTCTGGCGATCAACAACCGCCACAATGTTGTCGTAGCCATGTTCTACAAACTCAATATCCCCAGCCGTGGGCTCGTGGGACTTAATTAACTCGACAAATTTTTGGTTATCTTGAGTAGTCATCATGGTACGTGAGTTGGATCCCAGCAGGTTCTAAAATCGCGGTCAAGCTTGGCGATATCGGCCATGTCTTGCTTATCAAGCTTAAAATTAAAAATATCAATATTCTCTTTTATACGTCCCTGATGAGTCGATTTTGGCAGAGGCACCGTTCCCATCTCGATACACCAGCGGATCATAATTTGAGCCGTGGATTTTCCGTGTTTTTTGGCAATACTAGCCAGCACCGGGTCATCCATTCCATTACCGTGAGCCAGCGGCGAATAAGCTTCAACCACGATGTCGTTTTTCTGGCAGAACTTTACTAGCTCTGGCTGTTGCAGAAAGACATGGAGTTCAACTTGGTTAACTGCCGGTTTAATATCACCTTCTTTTAGCAGTTCCTCAAGATGATGGATCATATAATTGCTAACGCCGATGGATTTGGCCCGGCCGGATTTATAAATTTCTTCCATTCTGCGCCAAGCCGGCCGACGTGTTTCGGTGACCGGAAAATGAAGTAACAGTAAATCGACGTAGTCCGTCTGTAAATTTTCCAGCGATTTTTCGAAACTGGGAATAATATCGTTCCACCACTGGTTGTCATTCAAGATTTTAGTGGTAATAAACAATTCTTCACGCGGGACCCCGCCCTTTTTGATAGCTTCACCCAAAAATTGCTCATTATCATAAGCCTGAGCCGAATCAAAATGCCGATATCCGGCTTCCAGCGCGAATTTAACTGATTGCCTGCAAGCCTCACCGTCTTTGTTCATCCAAAGGCCCAGCCCAACTTGCGGAATCTTCTGCTCGTTATTCATCTTCAAATTTGGGATATTCATAAACTCCTGCTCGGACATAATTATATCCTGTTTATTATTTTCATCATTCATTTCAACAAAAAAACAGAGGTGCTTATGCTTGCGTTCCTAGCTTTTTAGACTATTATCTATTCAAAGGAGTTAGTATGCTAAAAACTATAGAAAGATCAGGAGTTTTGAGTGTTCAAAGTCCACCACTTGAATTCCACGCGGGATTCCCAGTTATTCATATTGCTGAAGCGGAGAGGGCTCTGTTCGAGCGTTTTCAAGCTGTTGGTCATCTAGCTTCAGTTGCAAATTTTATGGCCCAATATGATGGGAGTAGAGAGTACCCTAAGCTGGGCGTTTTAAATACTGATTTTAGCGTAGGTCGCCATAGGGTTGACCTCACACCAATGGGCGCCAATAAAGATGTGTTGCTAGGCTACTTTAACCTAGCAGAGCTTCACTACCAGCCCGAAAGGCCGGTAGGGGAAGCTATTAGAGACTTATTTGGTTTATCTGACCTTGGCGAGCGTGGCCTAGGAGAAACCGGCTATGCCGTTTTGGAGAGGAGGAGCCATAGAGCAAGTGGCTTTGGTGTGAGTCGCTACTTAGGAAAGGTTGCGGCCTTTCGTTATACACCCGAGGATTCAGATTTAATGGAGTTTGCTGATGCAGTGGTATCCGGAACTCCAGAGTTTCCAATAGCGCGATTTGATAGATCTCATTCTCCTGGACACAGTAAAAGAGTAATTCTAAAACCTTAATAAATCCTAGGTACGGATGTCGACAAAAACTAGGTGCTTACCCGGTAGTGAGTCCGCCCTAGGCAGGTCTACTACCGGGCTTATACTTACATATTTCTCTATTGCTCTGCTAAGAAGTGGTCTAGTCTTCCAAGCCAGAGTTCCAGTCTATGTCTACGGTAGTCTTGTGGACCTGGTACAGATGACACTCTTTCAACCATTTTACTCCACCCAAGAAGGTCGTCCCTTGCAAGGCTTATCGCCATTCCGCGAATTATAATTTGTCTTTCAGACTCCGGCAAACCAGCCAAGTGAATTGCCCAGTATTTTCTATAAAGATCTACTTTTTTCCCTGTTACAGGCCGAAAAATATTAGAGAGTTTGGACGGATAATACATAACGTCCTCTAAAATTACTGCAACATTTATGTCTTCAGCTTGTAGATTAACTGTTGGAGTCCCATCCACCATGAACTTAAAGTCAGCTTGCGCAAGTTCTTGAAGAGCCAATTTTTGACTAGACAAAAATGAGTCCCACAGCATTATTGCGTCAACATCAGAGCCCTCAGTTGAATAACCCTTGGTCAGAGAACCTCTTAACGCCAAACCCACGAATTCTGGGAATACTCCAAACCTCATATGAGCTTGCCTAGTTGCTTCAATGAACGCTGTTTGAGGTTGTCCATTAAGATCACGTGGGTTAAATACCTTCATATCCGTTGGAGATGAGATGCTCATAATTGATATTTTTACAATAAGTATCCTGAAAAGTCAACACGCTTTTACATGGACTTGTACCAACGGGGTGGGATTACCCGTTTTCTATCTGCCTTGTCTCCGCCGCTACTTCCCCAAACCCAAATCCAGACCTGCCGCATAAAGTGTTATTCTGCCGGATTTATTTAAAGACCCGTAGGTATAGAATGGGGGGGATGAATATTAATATCAATGTTAACCATTACGTTGACCAACTATATCGCCGGCTCGATGAACAACTTCTGTCTTTACGTAGCGTTTTACGTTCTATTGAAAGCGGGGGCTATGCCGAGAGAGGAGTACTTTCTGAAAATAGCCCGACGAATATAGCAATAACTAGACAAATTAATAGTTCAATCGCTGCTCAAAATGAAATTCGTAATGCCTACTGTTCAATTATTCGTTCCTTTAATGATTTTATTGATGAGTTGCTTGCTATTAGAAAACTCTGCTCCATGCCTCAGAAGGTAGATAGAGATATCCATACTAAAGTCGAGCTCGACGAATACATAAGCCAGCAAATATCTATGAAGGCACAGAAGATTGGCAAGGATGGGCATCTTTCAAAACCTCAGAAAATAGCTATTTTGGGAAAACTGAAGAAATTTTTAGCTGACGCAGTTGATGGGTATTTCGATCTTCGATCCACTATCGAACATCACAAAGGTGTTGCCCAAAAGGATATTAAGATGAACCTTTATCATATGGAGTATCTAGTAGGCGGAAAGCCTATGCTCTTAAACAAACCCACAATTCTGAAAAACACTACAATAGCCGTCAAAACTGCAGAACAATCAAGTCTTATAAAAAAAGGCATGAAAATTGAGATGACGGAAAGCGAAATTGAAGATATCGTGCAAACAATCAAACTATTTGTTGCACCTCAAATCGCCAAACAAGCATTCACAAAGGAATAAAGAGAATATTCCTCCAATGGTCATACTTTCGCTGGATTTATTCAAAATCCTGTAAGTTTTATATAGCTAGGCCTTTCTCAATTTGCTTCCCGATAACGAAAAAAATTGCGTTAAGTTCTTGCTCAAACAGTTTCTGGTAGTTTTCTGGCAGATTAAAGACTTTATCCCAGACTAGCTTGTGCCCCGTAGTATTTCGAAGCTTTGATGTTGTATTGAAGCTAGTTGCTGCAGTATTATCAATAATCTTATCAAGTATTTCTCGTAGGCTGTTAGCTGAAGTATCAACTAATTTCAAAGAGAAGTCCCTTTTAAAATCTTCATTCTTTAGGCATTCACTGAGTTTTTTGGCTCTAGATTCGTAATAGTGTTTCATTAGAGATTCAAATATTAAACCTCCCTTAAAAAGATGCACTGTATATGGTTCGGTAGATCCATCAAGTAATGGTTTGAGGTTTAACATCTGGTGCCGGTCTTTAAACTCTAAAAGATAGCTATAAATTGAAGTTACGAAAGGAAACTTCTCCGCCTTTATCATAGGATGTACGAAATTTCCTACCCAACTATCAACATTAAGCAGAGTGGGCAAGTTAGAAATTGTATTGAATCTCGTAAACTGACTTTCTAGTATGTCCTTTAACTGCTGTGTAATGATCCTCGCAGTGTGATCTTTTGGATTAAGGCAGAAAAATTTGCCAGCAGGGTTTTGTATCCAAGAAGAAAATTGCTCAGTTGGGCTTTTTCTTTTGTCTTCCGATAGCGCAGAGTCCATATAAAATACCGCCTTTTCGTAATCCCTGATTGCAAATGCCAACCAAGCCAAAAAGTAAAAAGGTGTACCTTTATGTATGTGCAGGTATTTATCTGGGTCAATACCCTGAATAATTACTAGCAGCAGCTCGTAGTCGTGAAATCTTTCGTATGGACGATCCATTCCTTCAATTAAATTACCTGGGCCATATGTTTCAAAAAAACGATCGCCAGTTTCTAGGCCAATAATCTTAAGTTGTTCAAATCCCAAACGGATTTCAGAAAATCTTGATCGCATTTCCGGCAAAATGAAGTCGTTATTTATACCTGGCTCCTTAATCAAATTATACCCTGAGAGATCGAAGAGATTATCTTCTCTGGATTTAGTGTTAAACCGTCCTAACAAAAGAATCTTTCTGTCTCCGGACTCGAGAAAACCGATGAATTTGGTAGCTGGCTGGCGAGTCCAGCCGAAACTCAATCCCGAACCTCTGCCCTAGAAAGTGAGGGACCGCTTGCGTTGTTTTGGCGCGGCAGACAGCGTTAGTAAATTCGATAGTGTTTTCGAATGTCCGTCGGTTTTTGGCTTCCGTTTTGCCGAAACAAAATGGAAGATATTTATAGTTCGCCCCAGTTTTTGCCGGTGGAGATATCGACTTTGAGTTTTACAATTTATAACTTCCGGGCAATACAGTGGATAATATGTGAATCCTCTCCCACATAATCCTCTTGCACTTCTTCAAGCAGATCAATTTCGAAGCCATCAGCTAAAAGTTCTTTTACATAACTCTCAGAAAAGAAATGTCTAAGGTAGCCTTTAGGGGATATGAAAACATTCTTTTCTATTTCGCTTCCTTCGCCGTAGTGCTGATCGTTGACAGACTTGCAACTAAAAGCAAAAGTCGCGCCAGTCTTGAGTACTCGGTGAATCTCACTAAAGATTCCTTTGGTAATTTTATCGCCAAAGTAATGAAGAGATAGGCTAGAATAAACGGCGTCGAAGCTTTCCGATCCTGCTGGAAGCGACTGGCGTAAATCAAAAACTTGAAAATCAACTCCAGAATTACTCAAAGTTTTTTTGTTATGATCGATTACTGTCTCTGAAAAGTCAGTTGCTAAAACACTGTGGCCTTTACTCGCAAAATAAACCGCATCGCTTGCCCTTCCACAGCCCAAATCTAAAACTTTAGAATGCGGTTGAAAACTTTGCTCAGCAAGGATAGCGAATGGATTAACGTCTCTGTCTTCCTCTAGCTCATTACCGTGTCTTCTATTCCAAAAATCTCTTTGATCAGGAATCGAGTTATTCATAAGCTAGAGTTCGCCCCAATTTTTACCTACAGAAATATCTACTGCCAACTTCACGGGTAGTTTGTGGATGTTTTCCATGGTGTCCTTAAGCAAATCGCCCACTTGTTTAGTTAACGACTCAGGGGTTTCAACAAGTATAGAGTCATGGATCTGAAGTAACATTCGAGGCCATCCCTCGACTCTGCTATCGCTCCGCTCAGGATGGCGATGGTAGCGGCTCTCAAATTCTTTGTTCACCGCTACCATCGCCATTTTCATGAGATCGGCGGCACTGCCTTGCAATGGCATGTTTATTGCCGCCCGATAAGCAGCCTCGCGGACCGCGAAGTTAGAAGATTTAACGTCCGGAGTTGGCCGGCGGCGGCCTAGGATTGTCTCTACAAAGCCCTGCTCTTCGGCTTCCCTACGAATCGAATCTATATATTCTTTGAGTTTGGGCCGCACTTCAAAATATCTGGCAATAAATTCCCGGGCCGCTGTGTAATCCATACCCGTACCAACACTCAGACCATGCGGGCCTTGGCCGTACATGATGCCAAAATTGACGGCTTTAGCCGCATAACGCTGTTCGCTAGTTACCTTATCAACCGGGATACCCAACACCAGCGCGGCGGTTTCGGCATGAATGTCCATATCTTGGTTAAAAGCGTCAATCATATCTTGGTCGCCCGAAAAGGCGGCCGCTAGCCTTATTTCGAACTGGCTGTAATCGGCACTGACAAAAACATTGCCGCGCTCCGCTATAAAAGCGGTGCGGATATTTTTACCCAGCTCGGTGCGGACCGGAATATTTTGCAAATTCGGATCGGCACTCGATAGCCGGCCGGTTTGAGCAACTGTCAGATTAAAAGTAGTGTGAATGCGGCTACTGGCGTCCACTAAGGCCGGCAAGGCGTCAACGTAGGTATTTTTGAGCTTAGTTACTTCGCGGTACTGGCTAATTAAATCAATAATCGGATGCAGGCCGCGCAATTTTTCCAGCTCGCTGGCCGCCGTTGACAAGCCGGTTTTGCCTTTTTTAATTCCCTGCTTGGGAAGATTGAGTTTGGTAAATAGTACGTCTGCTAGCTGGGCCGGCGAGCTGATATTAAACTCGTAGTCGGCGTGGCCATAAATGGTTTGCTCCAGATCGCTAATCGAATCTTCTATTTTTTTGGAAAAATTTTTCAGATACTTAACGTCGAGTTTAATACCGCGGTATTCCATATCGGCTAACACCGGAATAAGCGGCCATTCGATTTGTTTAGCTAAGCGCTCGAGCGTTGGCGCCTCGCCAAATTCGTGTTGCTGGACGTGGTAAAGCTTAATGAGAATTGCCATAAGCTCGGCGGAGCGTTCTATAAAATCTTCAGTTGGCAAATCTTCTAAGCTCGTGCCGCCGTAGCCCAAATTTACCGTGGCCAGTTCGGTCAAAGTTTGAACTCGCATTAAGGGATTTAGCAAAAAGGCCGCTACCAGGACGTCATGAGCCACAGGCGGCGGTTGGATACCAAGGTTTTTTAAAACTTTAATATCAGATTTCAAGTCATAGCCAACCACCGAACTACTAACCTTTAGCTGATGGCTGATAGCTTGCTGGACCTTTTTATGGTCCAGCTTGGTTAAATCAAGCGTGTAAGAAATTTTGTCGGTGCCGATAATCAAAACCTGCGGGTCGGCACCGTGCCGGCCGGCAGCTCGAGAATGAATAAAAATCTTATCGCCAGCCAACTTGATTTCAGCCAGTTTAGCGTCTGAATCAATTAATTTATGTTCCTGGAGCTTTAATTTATCTCCGCTTTTTGCTTGGGGCATATTACTTGTTACTGCGGGTGTAACCCGCATATTCTCCGGCAAGTTGTTCAGCAAACTGCGAAATTCCAGTTCCTGCAGCAAACTCCGCAGACGGTCGGTATCACATTTACTGGTGTCCATCGCCTCCAGGTTCAATTTAAGCGGCGCATTAGTCCAAAGTTTAGCTAGTTGCTTGCTCAAATAGGCTAAGTCTTTGCCGTCCTCAAGTTTTTTGCGTAGGCTGTCTTTAACTAACTCCAAGTTTTTGTAAACTCCGTCCAGGGTTTTGTATTGTTGAAGCAGAGCAATAGCTGTTTTTTCACCCACGCCTGGTACGCCGGGAATATTATCGGAGCTGTCACCTTTTAGAGATTTTAGATCCAAAAATTGCTCGGCTTTGAGGCCGTATTTGGCTTCAAAACTCTCGGTATGAAACTCTTCGATATTAGAGAAGCCTTTTTTTAGGGCATAGACCTTGACGTGACCGTTGATCAGCTGCAGGGCGTCAAGATCGGAGGTTATAAGCTGGGTTTCGATATTTTTTTTACGGGCCTGGACTGCCAAGGTGCCCATAATATCGTCGGCTTCATAGTCGTCCAGTTCATACAGTGGCCAACCGAAGGCTTCTAGCAGTTCATGCAAAATCGGGATTTGGGTGTAAAAATCCGGCGGCGCCGGTTTGCGGCCGGCCTTATACTCCGGATACATTTTTAGCCGGGCTCTAATGTTGGTTTTGGGTTTATCCCAAGCTACGGCCACATAATCCGGTTTGAGTTTTTTAATAAGCTCCAGGCTCATAGACGCGAAACCATAAACTCCACCAGTCGGAATTCCGTCTTTGGTACTTAAATTCGGCAAGGCGTAGTACCCTCTATAGAAAACGCTCTTTCCGTCTATGATAGCCAATTTCTTACGGCTCACTTCGCCAACTTTCTATAGCCGCGACCTGCCCCGCACCAAATCCTGAATGCAGAAGAGGGAGAATATCCCTATTGCAGAATTTCAAGATTTTGGTGCTGGGGTCTATAATCGCTAATTTCTTTCTTTCACTCATAAGTCTCTGCCACTTGCCCCATACCTTTTCAGGGTGGAGCAGTCCGCCTTCGGCGGATTGCGCAACTCCCCAAAAAGATCTGCGGGTTACTTAAAATTATACGCCAGACAGATAGTAGGTAGGTATTTTAGCCGTTATAGCCGGTGAGCACCCGAAGATTTTCTACTGGATATTCGGGATCAAGTTCAACCGCTGACTCGGCTAAACCATCATAGCCCATGGAAAAAATGTAATCTTGCTCAACCGCTTCTTCGACAGTGCGCCCTTGTTTTTTGACAAAAGTCTCATATTCTGGGGAGTTGGGCCCAAGCTTCACTAATGCATTATTCCGATCTTGCGCGTTCTGATAATGTTGCTCGCTAATCTCACTCATTCTTGCATATAGAAGAGGAAACTTTTTACCAAAGTGTTCCAAAATTTCACCTAGCCTATTTGTTTGAAATACACCTTTGTATACCTGCATAAAAGGATCGGTACGATCGCCACTAATTAGCCTTTTATGGAAACCGAAAATCATTCGAAGGTTATTTGTTGGATGAACTGGCTTTCGCTCTCCTCGTATCACAACTTCATTTATTTGTCCGTCTTCTTTTTCCCAACCCGTTTTGTTTAAAGGGTTAAAAGGAATTTCTTCTACCTGAAGTGGGCCTGTGTAATCCTCTGACATATTTCAATTATAAACCCAGGGTTTTCTCGGCGACTACTTATGCTTTAATTATTCCTATTCTATTATTCTTAAGAATATTAGAATGGTTTATGTAGGTCGTAAAAAACTGCTCTTACTCGCTGGGGTAGGTTTGTCTGGGTTTGTAGATACCAAGTACATCATAAGGAGATGCTCTATTCAGCAAATTGATCTTCGCCCAACTTATATACACCTAACAAATCAAATGTGTGTGATCTATTTCTTGCTATTTCTAATAATCTTCTAACGTCCAAACTTGCTGCCTGAAAATCTATCCAGAACAGGTGGTCGCCTTCGTCCGGATGGCTGCCATCGTCTTCCGGGTCTGGGTTAGATACAGTTGTTCGTAAGTCAGAATCTTCTAGTTCGACTAAGAAGTGGCCGAGTGAGCCTTTGCGGTCTTTCAAGCCGACCACCATTGTTACCATTAAATCGTCACCATTCGGTTTGGGAATTTCCGGAACTTCATCACCTTGCCGACCACGGACAACATAGAATTTAGTCTTATTATTTTCGCCTTTATTTGCAACATGCTCTCTTATGACTTGCAGCCCTGCTTCTCTTGCCAATGTTAAACCACCCAGACAAACAACCCGCGGATCGTTTTCCGCGGCGACAAATTGAGCTGCTTCAGAAGTACTGTCATAGCGTTTTCTTTTCAAATCCATACTATCTATATATATTTTGGATTGTTTTAAAGCTTGGTTTTGCGACACCACAATCTGCGCAGTTTCTTCCGAAGCACCTTCTACACCTATTAGGTGCATAGGAATCCTTAGCCAATTAGCACCGACTACGATTAGTCTTCTTTCGAACAAAATATCCGATACTTCGTGCACACGGCCAGAGCTATTATTTTCAATGGGAAGCACTGCCAATGCTCGAGAGTTCTCTGCCAAAGCATCGGCAATATCATCAAATGTTCGCTGGGGGACAAACTCAATTCCTCTGGTTGTGGCAAACAAGCGCTCAGCATTGATTTGACTATATGAGCCGTTGGAGCCAACGTGATATACCGGAATATTTTGGTAAGTTTCGATCATTTCTTTCTCCCTTCGGCCACCTAAACTTCTTTGGAAGTTTGTGCGGCCAAGCCCGCAATCCACCTCAGGCGGATGGCGGGTTAAATTTAAATATTAAAAAAGCCCCTGTTGGGGGCTTGTGATTGACTTTATTTAGTTATGTTTACTTACAAAATGAAGCTAAGCCCCCGCGTGAGGAGCTAAAAAACAATTGATTCTGACTGAGTAAATAACTCATGCGTCAGTTTATACAGCATTTTCCCGCCTTGCGTCAATAGGCTGCATAGGAATAAATTCAGCGATCGCTGAATTTATTCCTATAATTTGATCTGTTAATTACAAAAGTTGAGCTAATTTTTGGTCGATGATTTGGCGGAAATCTTCCAAAGATTCAACATCATTTTGAATAAAAATGTCGGCTCGTTTTTTAACATCGCTCAAGCTCAAGGTGGCCTCGTCGCCGCTGGGCTGCATTTCGGCTTGTTCCTCGGCTAAAAATTGCTCATAAGTTTTCTTATCTTCGGTGCTACGGGCACGATTGGTTATTCGCCCGTAACGAATTTTAGGATCAGCGTCTATCCAAACTAATCTGCCGCCTAGCTCTTTTAATCTGTCGGCCTCGCCGCCGTTACGCATCGGGCTGATTGCCAAACCTTTATAGTTCTTGCCGGATTTTTGGAATAATTCTACTGCCCTATCAACTAAAACCCCCAGTCCGTACTCACGGCGCCACTCGGCGCTGATTGTCCGCAAAACTTCCCTTTCAATCGGCAAGCCGCGTTTTTTAGCCTCGTCCCTTAAAAAATCAGCTACCGACACAAACATGTAACCATAACCATCAGCCAAAATCTGGCCCAAACTATCCTTCCCTGAACCGTTGGTGCCGGCAAGTCCAATAATTCTCATCTACTGCAAATACTCATGCAACTTGCGGGTGTCCCTGCCCCGCCAATTTTCTGGGTGGAGCAGTCCGCCTGCGGCGGATTGCGAAACGCCATGAAAATATGCGGGGTTTGTGCTATGACTATTGAAGATATTCATGAAGCTTTCTAGTGTCCTTATGTTTTCTTAACTTGGCCAGAGCTTTAGCCTCGATTTGACGGATGCGCTCGCGAGTAACGCTAAATTCCTGGCCAACTTCTTCCAGCGTGTGGCTTTTGCCGTCTTCCAGTCCAAAGCGAAGCTTGAGGATTTTTTGCTCGCGCTCGGTCAGTGTGCCTAAAATCCTTTTAACTTGTTCTTTGAGCAACTGTTCGGAGGCTGACTCGGTAGGCGTTTTAGTGTCTTCATCCTCTATAAAATCGCCCAGCACGCTGTCTTCTTCGTCGTCGCGGACGCTGGCATCAAGACTGGAAATATCCTGCTTGATTTTCATAATGTGCTCAACTTTATCAACGTCCATTTCCATAGCGGCGCCGATTTCTTCGTTGGTTGGCTCGCGGTTGAGCTCTTGGGTCAAGCGGCGCTGAGTCCGTAGCAGCTTGTTAATGGTCTCGACCATGTGCACTGGAATTCTGATGGTGCGGGCTTGATCGGCAATGGCCCGAGTTATAGCCTGGCGAATCCACCAAGTGGCATAAGTACTGAACTTGAAGCCCCGGTCCGGATCAAATTTTTCGACGGCCCGCAATAGACCAGTATTGCCCTCTTGAATAAGATCCAGTAGATCCAGTCCTCGGCCAACGTAGCGTTTAGCAATCGAAACCACCAGGCGCATATTAGCCTCGGCCATGGCGTCTTTGGCGCGCTTGTCGCCGGTAACAACTTTTTTGGCCAGGGCTAATTCCTCTTCGGCTGTCAGAAGCGGAATTTTGCCGATTTCACGCAGATAAAGCCGGACCGAGTCGTCTGAAACATCGTCTAGATAAGTGGTATTGACCGGTGCTACTACAGCTGCCGGCTCGTCTTCTTCCCACTCATCACTAATCTCGGTAACGCTGGGTTCAACAACTTCTATAAGTTCAATTTCGGCTTCCGCCAGCTCGTTATACAGCTGGTCCAAAACTTCAAGGTTGGCCGGAGTGTCTGGAATTAGTTCAAAAACATCGCGCTGCTCAATCTTGCCCTCTTTTTTGCCCCGAGTAACCAGCTGCTCCATTTCTCGGTCGAACGATTTCATTCTTGGAGTTCGCCCCGGTTTTTTAACTTTATCGGGCTTGGCAGCCGATTGATCGTTAGTCTTCTTTTTTAGCATTATTGTTAATTATGTCCTCTAACTGGTAAAATTTCTATCATTTTTTGGGCGGGTTGATCAGTTTGTTAAGTTGATCAACTTTTTGGATAAGCCCCTGCAGCTTCTTTTCATCAACCTCTGTTTGCATGGCAACTGAAATTTGCCTCTTTTGGCTTTTTACGTAGCGCTCTATTAAGCGTTTCTTGAGACTAGCTGCCTGAATTCTTAAATCTTCCAGGCTCAGATCTTGATAGAGCTCCTCAAACTGTAATGATATAATTTTAACATAATCAGCAATCTCCTGCAACTCCTTGCTCTCCTGATCCGCCTTGGACGGATTGGCGGGCGAGGCGGCCTTTTTTAACCCTTTAAAGTCAGGATATTTCTCTAGGAACTTAAAAGTGGTTCGGGCTGGGCCCTCGCTAAAATACTCAGGCTTAAGATTATCCAGTAAGTCGCGTAATTTAGGTTGCATAAGCACATTGGCTAAAAAATGATCCTGCAGTCTTTGGTATTCTACGGCGCTTTGATCCAAAATCTGAGACTGAGGCGCTACTTTTCTTCTTGGCACGAACGAGTCGTCTGAAACACTGGCACTCAATTTTGACTTAATCGCCTCTAGGCTAGTGTTAGTGGCTTCGGCGATAGTTTTTAGGTAGTGTTCTTTCTCTACCGGGTCGCTCAAGCGTCTGATAGTCACTAGCAGCGCGTCGGTAAAAGCCCGCTTGCCCTGCGCCGAAGACAGATCCAGAGAATCTTTGTAGTGTTCGATTAACCAATCCGGCGCATACTTGGCTTGTTTGATAGCTTTTTGCCATAGCTGCGGGTCTTTTTGAACCAGTTCATCAGCGTCTTTACCGTCTTTGGAATCTATGCTAACAATGTTTAAGTTTACGCCAACTTTTTGAGCCAACGGTATAACCCGCTCGGTAGCTGTGATGCCGGCTTGATCGGAATCAAAACATAGACGAATATCACCTGTAAAACGTTTAAGCTCACGCAGATGCTGCGTGGTCATGGCTGTACCGGCAGTAGCTACAACGTTAGTCACGCCGGCTTGATGAGAAGCAATAACGTCCATATTGCCTTCGACCACCACCACAAAACCGGCCTTGCGGGTAGTTTCTTTGGCCAAATGCAGTCCGAATACATGACGGCTTTTATCATAAAGCGGGGTACTGGGCGTATTAATATATTTGGGGGCTTCGCCAGCTGGCGAAAGGCTGGTTTCTAAAAACCGGGCTGTAAAGCCAATTACATTGCCGCGGCTGTCGCACAGCGGGATCATTATCCGTCCACGGAACATATCAGCGTTACTACCATCGCGGCGTTGTGTAATTAGTCCAGCGGCTTTCAGTTCACTAGCTTCAAAGCCCTTTTTAGATAAAAAATCGGTCAGCCCGCGGCTGGTATTAGGACTATAGCCCAACTGCCAATCAAGCAGCGTTTTTTTACTAAATTTTCTAACACTCAACAGATATGAAAGAGCCGCGTAATTAACTGTTAGCTGCTTTTGATAAAATTTGGCAGCCAAGCTTAAAGCTTCACTAACCCGAGCCTTAAACTTGCTATTGGCACCGGCTGTTGAGCTTTGGAATTGTTCTAGATCTATTCCGGCTTTCCTGGCTAAATGCTCCAGCGCACCGCGAAAATCAAGACCTTCCATTTCCATAACAAAGCTAAACATGTCGCCGCCCCGACTAGAGGAAAAATCATGCCAGATTTGCTTTTCCGGACTAACTATAAAACTCGGCGTTTTTTCATTGGTCCAGGGGCTCAAGCCTTTAAAGTTTCGCCCGGCTCGCTTCAGTTGGACGTACTCTGAAATCACGTCTTCAATATTCAGTCTAGATTTTACTTCGCTCACCGCATCCATATAAATAGCGTACAGCGTGAAGGGTTCAGCGTACAGCTTAAGCAGCATTGATATCGGTATTATTTTCGACCTACCTACAAGCACTAATCCCCTGTTACAATAGTGCTTATGTCATCTCAAAACACGCAGCCAGCTTCCCCCGCTCCTGGGCAATTTGATTTTATTTTAAAAGATTCGCCTAAACCTCCCCGGCATTTCCCTTGGTCTGGCTTACCAAAACCGGCCGTGCTGATAGCTGGAGTGTCTTTAGTTTTAATTATAGGTATTCTGCTATTTTCGCTCCTTTTTGGCAAACGGGTAAGTAATAGTGCTCAGTTAATTGATATTATGGCTCGAGCTCAGGAGATTTCCCGTGTCAGTACGCTTGCCCGTCAGCAAGCTACGGCCGACGACACTAAAGCTCTAGCTCTAACTACCGGCGACTCTTTAAGTAGCGAGAAGCAGGAAATAGCCAAATATTTAAAAGCTCATAAAATAAAGACCGATCCTAAAAAATTAAACGCTAGGCATAATAAATCTACTGATGACGAGTTGCAAGCCGCGTCGCAAAATAACAATTATGACAAAACCTACTTGAACTACCTAAAAACAAATTTAGCGGACTATAGTTCGGCTCTTAACAATGCTTACGCTAGCGCCCCTAAGGATTTAGGCGTGACCTTAAAAGAGGCTTATAGCAGCACTCAGCAAATTCTATCAGCGCCCCAATTCAAATAGATTAAGATACTAAAGTACCCCACTTTTGGTCCGATCGGACCAAAAGTGGGGTACTTACAACAAGCTACTTCGAGTCTGCGACGAGGTTGTAGCTATGACGGATTAAGTCCTCAATTTCGTCCCAGGAAAGCTGGCCAGTGAGTAAAATTGTGTTCCAGTGTTTTTTATTTAAGTGATAGCCCGGCAGAACGGTTTCATATTTGGCACGCAGGGTTTCGGCCAGCAGCGGATCGCATTTTAGACTTAGTTGGACTGGTTCTTTATTTTCAGCAATTAGCGCGAACATTTTACCGGCAGCTGCCGGACCGACTTTATATACCGCCACGTCTTCGCCAAACGGATAATCTAGCTCAGCGCCAGGCATACTCAATATATATTTTTCCACCTGCTTATGCGTCATATAGCCAATTTTAACAAATGTCGTTGACTAACTGCCTTCTATCGAAGAAGTCAAGGGCTCCAGTTACAGCGCAAATTTCTTATCGGGCTTGTAAATTGACCCACCAAGCGATGCCGATGAGGACTACATAGACGACTAGTTCAGTAAAAAATGGCTTCCATTCCCAAGTAGCACCAGTACTAAATAGACTACCAAAGAGCGTGTTACCAACGCTAGTAAAGAAGCCTAGCGTGGCTCCCCCAAAAATAAAAGCCGTGGCAAGATTATTAACTGTTTGGTTTTTTAACATTTTATTGAACTCGTTCATGACCTTCGCCCCTCCTTAATACTTATACTGTAAATGTACGCCTAAGCCTACTTATTAGCAACCTCTTTATGCTTATCCGCATTCGCACAAAGACCATGGGCCTAAGCCCATGGATGAAGGCAAACGGTGGACCCTCCGAAGCTTGGAAAGCGAAGGAGGGTGCTTCGGCGGATTCCGCCGAAGAAATGAAGGATACCACGGGTGTGAAGCACCGCCAACAGGAGTTGGCGGCTTCCCAGATTACGGTGCGAAACCCCGCACCGAAGGCCAATGCGCCAACTATCATCCACCGACAGGAGTCGGTGGCCTTCTGGTGCGTGGGGTAAACCCGTGGAGGCTTCATTTTTTATCTTCAGTCGGCGCAAATCCCAGACAGGCAGAGTTAATGCAAAAGTGCCTGCCGGAGGGATGGTCGGGTGCATCCTTGAAGAGATGTCCCAAGTGGCTGCCGCAGTTAGCACATGTAACTTCTATCCTGTTCAGGTCATTGCTATTATCCTCTTTTAGTTCCAAAGCTTTGTTACTAGTCGCCTCACTGAAGCTTGGCCAACCGGCCAGACCCGGAGCCGTGGACTCAAACTTAGATTTTGAGCTGAAAAGTTCCGCGCCGCAGACAGCGCAGGTGTACATGCCGGCTTCTTTGTGGTCGAGATATTTGCCGGTAAATGGAGCCTCTGTCCCCTTTTCGCGCAGGATATGGTACTGCTCCAGCGTAAGTTTTTTCTTTAACTCTTCATCCCTAAACTTCTTTGCCATTTTACCCTCCTAAACTTTTTATCGTCTTATGGATTGATTCTCTCACTACTTATTGTCTTTAACGAAATGAAAATCAGCTACTTTGTATGACCCACGCGACATTTACTGATAAAAAGTTTCGGCGGGTGCTACATCCTTTCTGGCGCTGGAATGTTGAGCAACCCCAGGCCATTTTTTAAAACTTGGGCATAGGCTTGAACAAGTTTTAGGCGCAAACTTTCCCGAGGATCGCCAATCACGTGATTACTTTCATAAAACCGATTAAAAATCTGTGCCAGCTCATATAAATAGGTACAGACATGATGCGGCATCAATTCGGTTACGGCTTTTTCAACCACTTCCGGGTATTCACCGAGCTTCCTAGCGAGAGATCGCTCGGAAGAGTTCAGAGCTGTGAGCTGAGAGTCTTTAGCTAGGGACTGAGGACTAGGGACTGAGGACTTGCGCAAAATACTTTTTGCGCGAACAAGCGCATATTGAAGATACGGCCCGCTGTTACCTTGCAGACTGACTGATTCGGCCGGGTCAAAAATAATATCGGCGCCGATGCGATTTTTCAAAAAGGCATATTTGACAGCACCAAGAGCCGTATCGGCATTTTCTTGCTGGTTAATCTGTTTATTAGCGGTCATGGCCGCATCCAACACCTCCTCAGCCCCAATAATGTTGCCACTGCGGCTGCTCATTTTTGTGCCGCTCCTTCGACCTTGCTCAGGACTTTCAGCAGCCAGCTTTACTAAGCCATGCGTAATATGAGTAGTTTTCTGAACCAGATCGGGTGCAAACTGCTCAACTGCTTTCAAAACCACCTGCATATACTCATAGATTTCATTGGCCGTAATTACAACCGAGCGATCAAAATGGTAATCTTCCCACTTTTTGAGGATTAGCCCAACATCTTTAGTCTCGTAAGTCGGCAGCCCTTGGCTATTTATGAATACTCGAGTATGCATGTTGTGGACTTCGCCCTTAAAAACAACCGCACCGTCTGATTTTTCAAAAACTTTGCCAATGTTGGCTTTAACTATTTTCATTCCAGGCTCAACTGTGGCACTTTCTGGATAATATTTCTCAAAGCCTGAGCCAATACGCTTATAAAATTCATCAAAATAGTCGTAGCTCCACTGCCGAGTAGTCCAATAAATCCGGGCTAGCTCAGAAGTTTTATCCTGGTCATTTTGTATCTGATAAATTCGCTTGTTCAGTTCTTCGATTTCATCATCAATCCTCTTGTCATCCCCATACGCAAGACTGCCTGTGACATATTCTTTGGCCAACCAGTCGGCGCGTTTCTCGGCCGGTATTTTTGCCAGTTTTTCGGGATGTTCTCCTTCTAACTTACCTATAATCGCCCACATGGTTTTGGCAACATGAAGGCCAACATCGCCGCCAAAATTGACACGGTGGACATTGGCACCAGCGGCTTCAAATAATTTGGCAATGCTGTCACCAACCACGCTGGTATATAAATGTCCTACATGCAGAACTTTAAACGGATTTGGATCGGAATATTCAGCAACTACCGTTTTGCCAGCGTGAAGCTGGTTTTTGCCATAACTGGAGTCTACTTTACTAAGCTCGTCCAACAAGACACTGTCAGCCAACCAAAAATTAATAAATCCTGGCCCAGCCACCTTAACCTTTTTAATGTGATAGGTTAAACCTATCACACTTTTGCTTAGTTGCTCGGCGATTTCGCGAGGTCCGCCTGCTGGTGGATTATCTAGTTGGGCGGCCAATTGCAAAGCCACGTTGGTGCTGTAATCGCCAAACTGCTCTTCCGGCCGCGCCAGTTCCGGTTCAATATCAACACCAAAAAGATCTTTGGAGGCTTTTTTGACTACCTCCTTTAACTCGTCCATGGAGATATCATACCAGTTAGGTCTTTCTGGTTGCGACTGGCTTAAGGAACAGCCAGATAGCTAGGTACATAATACTGATAACTACAAAGAAAATGGCCGTAACGTTCACCGCTCGCGGAAAACCAAAGGGATTTATCAGCCGGTCGGTAATGCTTAAGATCAAGCCGCTGGGGTTAGTTAGGATATCCCAGGTGTTCCAGCGGAGATCGCGGCCTAGATAAATAGCAAAGCTGGCCAGCAATATGACTATTTCTATCACCACAAAGCCCGATAAATAGCCCATACGCCTGAGCATTTGTCGATGTACCATAAATAAACTGGTAAAGCCCAGCAAAAAACCGGTTAGTGTCAGCGTGCTGATCATGGCAATATCATAAATATAGCTTATCTCCCCGCTGTCAAAGACATGGATAAAATCGGTCATGACGTACCAAGCATTCGGTAAGAATAGTAGCCAAAACCCAGTTAAAACAAGAGCCCGCCAGTTGCGCCAACCGCTACGGTCCAGCTGCCTCATCAAAAGCCAGCCAAAAATTAGTGCCAACCAGGCCAGCAGCAAGTTTTCCGGTACAAACCAGTAGCGCGACACACCCGTTGCCAGCAGCCTAAGGCTAAATAAGCTCAGGCATAGCCCGCTGAGCAGTCCCAGCATCTGCAAGTATCTCTTTTCCACCCCGCTTAAACTCATATCTTGAATTATATCTCAGTTTCAACTCACCCTCCCCGCATCGTATTCACTTTCTGCCTCTCTTCATTCTCACTTTTGCACACACTTCTACAGCTTCCTTCATTTCATTGAAACATTTCTATATTTAAATATTGACATGTTTATATAAAGTAAGTAGAGTAAGTAGTGTAAGAGTAATGAATCAAGTAATGGCCCCCAAACAAAGCGGTACAATTAAAGTTTTGAAGGCCTTGGCCGACCCAACGCGCCTTTCGATGGTGCGCAAATTAGCCGCCTGCCCTGCCGGCACCAGCGGCGAGGCACTGTGCCAAAAAAGCATCCTCAGCCAGCCGACGCTCAGCCATCATTTTCAACGACTGGTTGAATCCGGAGTAATTATAGAATCGAAGGCCGGTGCAGCCAAAAACTATACTTTGAATAAAGCCCTGCTGCTGCGTAGCGGCATTAACGTAAATAAACTGTAATCGAAAGGATTTTATGAAACTAATAGTAGTTATCGGCAGCACACGCCCTGGACGTGTAAGCGAGCGAGTTGCTAAATGGGTGGCCAAAGAAGCTGCCAACCTGCCTGGTACCAAAGTAGACTTAGTTGACCTCAAAGACTACCCTATGCCCCTTTTTGACGAACCCAAAAGTCCACGCTACAACCCCGAGAGAAAACCAAGCGTTGTAGTCCAAAAATGGATGGATAAAATTGCCGAGGGCGAGGCTTACGTTTTTGTCACGCCGGAATATAACCACTCAATCCCGGGAGTCTTAAAAAACGCTCTGGATTATATAACCGTAGAACTTACTAAGAAACCGGCAACCGTGGTGTCGCAAGGCTCCGTTGGCGGAGCCCGGGCGATTGTCCACTTAAAGGAAGTTTTGAGTGAGTCGGGCGCGGCAATAACACCGCGCCAAGTCGCACTTAGCGCAGCTGCTGAAAAACTTAACGAGGAAGGAGAGCTAAGCGAAGAGGTTAAAGCCCAGCCTTACGGGCCGGCTGCAGCGCTGCACAGTCTGCTAGAGGAGTTGAGGTGGTACAGCGACGCCCTTAGCGCTGCCCGCGCCAAGTAAGTTTACTGGCAATAGGTTAGCTATTGCGGGCTGATTATTACAAAATGAAAATCCTAACAAAATGCTGGGTGAAATCCTCCGCCTCCGGACCGCCTTCCAAAAACAGTAGGCTTTGCTAATATGTTAATAAACATGGCAACATTTAAAGGATTCTAATTACCCCGACTGTCTGAGTTAAATCCGATCAAATCGGAGTATTTTAAATTTAAGGAGTAATGATGAAACTTGGTAAATTAGAGTTCGTTCCTGTTGAGGAACGATTAGATTTAATTGCAAGCTCGGTTAATGAAAGTACCAAAACAAATAATCTTACTGATGTACTGGTAGCAGAAATAAATCCTCAGTTAACAGATACAGCAGCCTTCTGCAAGCATTACAATATAAACATGGAAGTATCGGCTAATTGCGTAATAGTTGAAGCAAAGCGGGCAGATAAAGTGTGGTACGCGGCCTGCCTGATTTTAGCAACCGCTAGAGCCGATATTAACGGTATAATCCGCAGGCATTTGGAGGCGCGAAAAGCCTCTTTTGCACCCACGAATAAAGCCGTCTTGCTAACAAGAATGGAGTTCGGCGGTATTACACCGATCGGCCTACCCGCTGACTGGTCTTTGTTAGTAGATACTGCGGTGCTAGAAACAGAGAAAGTGGTAATCGGTAGTGGGATAAAGAAGTCAAAGTTACTTGTGCCCGGCAAGCTTTTCGGCTCTCTTCCTAATTCAATAACCCTTTCTATTACAAAAAGCGGCTAAGCAGGTCCGGGCCGCAGTAGTAGAGCAAAGCTCACTACACGGCAAGCATTAGTAAAAACCCGAGCACTAAAACTTGAAGCTCCATAACCCCGCTTATCGAGATGGGCGGGGCTACTCCGCTCAGGCTGTGATCCGGAGCAGACAGATGAATTTGCTATGATTGAGACATGTCTAAGTCACTCCAACAAGTGCAAAATTATTACGTTAATCAAGGCTTAAGTGGTGATAAATTACGCGAGGCACTTGAAAATGATCGAGAATATCAAAAACTTCTTAAAGAACGTAAGTCAAAACTTCAAGCAAGCAATGAAGTTTCGTCGGAAGAAGCTAATCAATATGTCCTAGCCGCAGATACAGACTACGAAATACTTAGTAAAATTCATCAGTTAGAGAAACAAAATTTATCGGCTACAGATAAAGAGTTCGTACGGTTTATAAGAACACAGCTTGAATTTGATTGGCGCTCCCCTATCCTAGTAAAACTAGACGAACTTCTCAGTAAGTACAAGTAGGTCCGGGCATCTGCTGAGCCCTGAGCGGACCCTTTTTTAATTGCGGGACTCGAGCAAACAGATGAGGCTAGGCAGGCAAAAGTCGAGTCCAGCCAAAACTGAGTCGAGTTCCTCCGCCGATAATAGAACGAGACCGACCATAGGGAGTTGTTTTGGTGCGGCTTTTGTCTGCAACTAGACTCAATCTAGCTTTGCGAATATCCCGGGAGTTTTGCGGCTCCGCCAGCTGGCGGATTGACGGACCAAAAAGTAGGATAGTTTGCTACTTTGGAAAAGTAGGTTAGTGCTACAAGAGTGCTACAAGGATTATCCTTGTAGCAAGCTGGTTCGGACAAGTACTTAGGGTTAGGAATAGATTCAGCGATTCAGCCTTTCATCCTTCGTAGTACTACGGAGAATGGATCGTAGCCCAAGCGCTACTACGGCGAAGTAGGCCCGCTGAATCTATTTACATATTCTAATCTGTTATTTAATATCGGATTAACCAGTTGGGGCTATCCAGCATATGCTGCAACCTATACTGCAGGTCCGTTAGAAGTTTGAGTCTGCCTTGATCGCTTAGGCCTAAAACATTGAGGGCGACAAACGGATCATGGACGTCAAAGCCACAAAAAGCCAGCGTGCCGTGGTTGATGGGATGCAGAATTTGCACCGCTGTGGCTTTGTGCCGACCACTTTCTTGGTAATACTCGGTCGGTCCGCCACCAGCCACTATCAGCATCGCTTGCTTGCCCCGCAGTAGGCCTTTTTCATAAATTTTGCCACCGTCCCAAGCTACGCCCATGGCCAGCACCCGATCAAACCAGCCTTTCAAGATTGCCGGGACGCTAAACCACCATATCGGTGATACAAATAACACCAGATCGGCGGTTTGTAATTTCTGAATCTCGCTTAAAATATCAGGCGAAAAGGCTAAATCTAACTTAGCGGCGTGTTTTTGCTCGAACATATAGTTAAAGTGGTTGCCTGAAGTTGTTACAAAATCCCACTTTTGGGCAACCGCGCTAAAGCCTTGTCCATACAAGTCACTAACTACAACACTATGCCCTTCCCTGGACAAAATCTCAATAGCGGTGTTCTTCATAGCCGCCACAAAAGACGACGGTTCATGGTGCGCATAGACAATCAGTATGTTCAAATCGTACCCACCTTTATTGCTTTATTGTAACGCAGACTTGCTCAGACGCTCATCTTTGACAGAGGCTAATTTTTAATGTATAGTTTGAAAATTATGCAGTTTAAATTAGCCGAAGGGGGCCACCACTACACCGATGAGCTAGGCAGACAATTTGACTTAGGCCCAGATGGATTTGTCGGTATTGATGGAATAGCTACAGTCTTAATGGACCAACAATCGCAGTATGCTATCAGATACCTAGATGGGGCGATAGAAGGCTACCCAAATCTCGGCAGAGATATAGAATTTTATGGGGATTTCAGAAACTATGATAGTTTTGGAATCCATCCCAAGGATGTATCCACGTTTGTCCGTAGATACTGGGCTTATCAAGCCCATGCTACGCGGGAGGTAATAGATAATAAAGGCAAAAGATATATTTTAAACGAAGCCGACAGAGAGGTTCTTTATAACTATCTGGTCGCTGAAGGCGTTAGCGAAGAAAGCCTAATACGTTAAGCACTAATAGGCCTCACGGCTTGGTCAGTAACCTTAAATATCATCTGAGAGATTTTCCAGGTGTCAGTCGCGGTCTTAACTAAAATGTAGTCAATCGTGCCACGAACCGTCCAGGCATACCGGTCACCGCGATCAGCCACATAGTGGACGTGCTCAACCAAAGTACTGACTTTAGCTCGGCGCGAATTAAGCATCCTTACGGCCAGGCGCCTTATAAAATGTCGGGTTGAGTAAAAATAGCTGCCAATTTCTTTTCGCCAGCTATCAATCAGCCGTTTTTTAGGGATCATGGCCGGCACTTCACCGCTGATTGATTTGTTATCGATAAATGGTTTTTTGACAAAGTAATTTTCCAACCGCTCCCACTGCTTGAGATCTTGCAATTCAGCTACGCTGGTTACGATGTCTTTGATTTGTTCTTTGTCAGTCATAGTTTTTCTCCTTCTTGCCCCGTTGTATTTCCCAAGCGGAGAAGAGAGGGAATACCTCTATTTCGAAGCTTCGAGAAACACTGCGGGGTCTTTTTTTGTGTCTCCAGCTTATCAGGCGAACCTGAGAATAAGCTTTACTCTTCTATTCTAGCCCTTTTGTTAATCAAGCGATATGAAATTTCTCACAAAATTTATTTTTAAATAGGCAGGGGGAGATATTCGAATCATCGGCCAAAAAACTTGCGTAGAATCGCTCGATGCTTGAAAAGCCGTTTCATAGCTCTGCCCATCGGTGGTATGGATTCTCCCACCTCTTGTTTCAAACGCTCGACCTCACCAAACAGACCTTCGATGCCCTCGTCGGAGCATTTATCCATATAGGTTTTGCTAAATTCCTCTGCGCGGCGCAGCTTGGCTTCCAGTATTTTTTTACGTGTCGGGCAGTCGCCGGTCACTGCGCGAAGTTCTTTATCCTTAATTGGGAACTCTGGTAGTCTTTCGGTGCAATTGCTAAACGTCTGCAGAGCCCCGGTCAGCTCGCCGTATTTGCTGACAAACGGCAGGCATGATTTATTAAATGTGTTTAGCGTCTGTTCCATAGTTTGCGACGCGTTTTGGACTTCCTCCATAACGTCGGTACCCTCTAAGGTGTCGGTTCCGGTAATGACAACCGAAGCGCCACCGACAGTTTGGGTATCCACCATCTTTTTGAAAATCGTATACATGCCGCCTACGGCGTTAATCGTATCTGTGGAAATGGTCAGCTGAGCCACCTCT
>JACPKF010000001.1 GCA_016187125.1 Candidatus Saccharimonadota bacterium | reverse complement strand
TCGATCTCGCGTCTCGGGGTTGAGAGACGAGTAAGGTGAATTTATCCGCTGCATCGAATGGTTTACCACGAGCAAGCGCAGAGCGTCGAGTGGTGGGGGAGGCAGGTTTCGAGTTATTCTGCGGCTGCGCCAATCCGCCTTTGGCGGAGCGCGCGCCAGCCAAGCAAGGAAAGCAATTCGCCCCACTCATACACATTCGCCATGCTTGAAAGTAGGAGGTAGTTTCTGCGCGTGGCTCATTGGCGCCCAAATAGCCACTGGCTATTTTCGCCTATCGGTTCGAAACCTTAACCTCAAGATGAAATTAAAAACCCTCCAATGCGGAGAGTTTTAATTTCATTGGTGGGGCGGGCAGGACTCGAACCTGCGACCAATCGGTTATGCGCGCCACTTCAACTTTCGTTGCCTCTTTCGAGTTCGTGGTCCGGACTGTCTCTTCATCCGCCGAAGGCGGATGCCTGCCGTCCAGTCTCTACACCTTCCCCAAGGTATATCTTAGGATTTGGCTCGGGATCGCCGTCTTAAAACTTAGGTTTCCCCGAATTTGACAGGATATACTTATCGGTTGCCCGATAAGCAGCCCATAAATTGAGCCGACTGCTCTAACCACTGAGCTACCGCCCCTTCGTCGAAGTCTGCGCACAAGCCTCGTTTTGCCTAAGCGGCAAAAGCTTCGGCCTAATGCTTGACTACTCCTCTCAATTTTGCGAAAACCTGCTCTAGTGCGTGTTTTCGCAAAATTTTCAAGCGACAAGACAAGTATAACAGATGAATAAGTTATAATTAGGGTATGCTGCAACAGATAAAAAATTATTGGAGTTCGAGTCGCCGCCGACAGTTGACTGATGTCCGTAACATCGGGCTTTATGTTTTTGCGGTTATAGTTCTGGCGATTACTTGGAGCGGTATCAAAACGGTTAAAACTAATTATGAACTGCAGAAAAAAATCTCAACTCTCAAACAGCAAAACGCCGTGTTAAAGCTCCAAAACGAAAACTCCGCTCTGCAAAACCAATATTACCAAACGAACCAATATCTGGAACTGGCCGCCCGGCAAGATTTTGGCCTGGCAGCGCCTGGCGAGCAGGTATTGCTAATACCTAAAGACGTGGCCATGAAGTATGTCGATCCGAATCTAAGCTCCGTCTCATCAGCCAAAACCAAGGCTGATAACCTTCCCCAATATAGAAAAAATCTGCAGGCCTGGCGCGACTTCTTACTAGGGCACAAGTTATTTGAAGATTAAAAATCCGGCAAAAGCCGGATGTTGGTAGGCGTAGTACATTCGAATTGGAACCTGATTGCAGAGGAATTACTTCGTTGGAAGCGCGAACTGGCCAGTAATCATATTAGTTGGTCAGAGCACACAAGACTCGAACTAAACTCAATTTATTTATTTATCGCTTCAATCGGGTCTGTATCAATAGTTATTCTATCAACTAGCTCATCCACCCTATCTAACAGTTCGCTGCTGTCCCTAGGCAACGCTGACCACAACCCAGTTTGTAGATGATTTTGATGAGCTATTCTCCATGCAGGTTTTAAGTGGGCGATACTAGCAGGAGCTGCTTCGCCTTCAAAGGCAGCAGAAAGAACAGGTACCGGCTTAAATGTATCAAGCAAATCACTAAAATAAGCGTCAATAAAATCTGCCTCGTCCCGGCGTGCCTGCAATTGCGCCAATTCGCCCAGTATCTCTGGCATGACAAGATTAGTTGACTCAAGTGCTATAGGTGCCGATACCCATTCACCATTTCTATCAGTATCTACGTCAACAATATAGACCCCTAGGCGTTGAACATCTCTAGAGTCAACACGTACTGCAGTCTCCCCCAAAGCAGAACGAAAACCTTTATGCTCCCTCTGCACAGGTCTCAGCGTGCCAACTCCATGGGCGATAATTTCATTAGCCTGTGGAGTGTGGCCCGCAAAGTAACCAGCGGTGCTCATAATTCTTTGGCCTTCATTGACATAAGATTTTGGCCACAACTTGTAAGATGACAATGTATTAATACCGCCATTTTGTCTCCAAAATTGTTTGCGTACAGCATCAGTTTCATATGTCCATTCGGGTGCATTTTTTAAGTTCCAGCCGTAACGTCCGAAGGCTAGACCATAAGGAACATCAACTTGCTCATATTCGACTACCACCTGACTACCGTGACAAGTTGGTTTCCCAATGCCTCGTGCCACGTCAACCGTCACTTTAAGTTCGGCTGCCTCCGCTAATTCGCGATACGGCTCAAAAATAGGATGGCTCGGATATATAAAACCGGTTTCGATCATTTGGAGTATTATAAACTATCTGGGGTTTTTGTCTAATTTATCGTGTTTATAGGTGCTTTGTGCATTCCGTTCCAACCAAATAATATTGGAACCAAAAAAACAGAGGCGATTTAACCTATAAATCAAAAAAGACTGGCTTTGGAACCAATCTCTATCTGTAATTCTTTCGTGGTAGCCGTAGTGCATTCGAATTGGAACAACCTCAGGGCAGAATTGGTAAAGCGAATCACTTGGTTTTGTTATAAAAATAGATTGATTACCTTTAGGTCTAAGCCACTTATTTTTACTATAACCAATAGAAAAACTACTATCAGAATGCCGATAAGATACTTGTTTACTGGCTTATTCCCTGTTTCAAGAACCAAATTTTCTATTTTTAGCTTCACCTCTACCTCTTCAATCTAGCTCCGGTTGTTCTTCTTCGAGATCAAACACGAATAAATCGCCCGGCTCATCGAACCCCAAATCCTCAAGCCTTACTTTCTTAGGCATATACTTGTGGGCATATTTGTCAACTACTATCTCATTCTTGGTAAAAAAAGTGTGGCTCACGATGCTCGAACTTTTGCCTTTATTTTTGTTTGTGCGTGTTATTGAAAACTTTGATTTCTCATTTTCATCGTTAGTAAGCCTAAAGCCTATAGAGTTGCTCTTTTCATCATAATACAGAACAGCATATCTAAATTTATCAACTTCGTATCGTTCACAAAAACTCGAACTTAGACCGATTGCCTCTGCTCTGGTAATACTGACAGTAGGTTTGCTGCTTCTTGTATTGAAGCCCGAAAATCTTTTGAATTTGTAAGTCATCTACTTATTCTCCTTCTTCCTTTCCTTTTCCTTCAATTATTCCCTCAATATATCACACGATAAGTATTTAGGCAACCATTAGTTTAAGTGGGGTTGGAAAAAAAGCGGGGGCCCTCCTTCACTACCCCCTACGCTGAAGCTACGGAGGCCAAGAAAGTTCCACAGGACAAGGCAGGATTTGCGTTATTCTGCAAAAAACTCTTTGAGCATTGTTATTAACGTAGTTCGGCCTCGGTTCGTCTTTAGATATTTTTCACGACGTTTTGCATCTTGCTTATTGATATAGGCTTCATAATGGATTAAAGCAAAGGGAACATGAGACTTGGTTGATTTGACTAGACCATTATTATGAGCATTAAATCGTTTCTGTAAATTCTCGGAGTAACCAATATAAATATAGTTTCCTGTGTTGCGTAGAATGTATACGTAATAGAATTTCATTTTTCTAAATAAAGGGAGAGGTACAATCCTGCACCTCCCTCAGTCATCATACTTGCTGGCTGATTTATACTGGACAGGCATAAGCCTGCGCCTGTCTCAGGTACCCTTCGTCACTTTTCTGGCTAAAGCCAGAGTACGATGCTGTATCTGGCTTCGCCAGGTGCCGAATGGTACCTGGTAGCGGGGGCAGGATTTGGTCACAAGTTCCGCCTTTGGCGGACTCGCGACCCCGCCTCAGCTCGGGTGGCTGCCAAGCCACGCCGGGCTTCCGGCCGTCCGAACTGCCACTGGCAGTTCTCCCCTCCGACCTCTACTCGGTCGCAGGGCAACCCAATCCTCAAGACCAAAATAAAAACCCCATCTTTGGATGAGGTTCTTATTTTGGTAGCGGGGGCAGGATTTGCACCTGCGACCTCGTGGTTATGAGCCACGCGAGCTACTACTGCTCCACCCCGCGATAAAAGTTTGCTTGCAAACTTTTATCGCCCTGAGCATTGTCGAAGGGCGTCAAAAGCTTTTAAGCTCAACTTGATTAGGTATTCTAATCTGTTATGGTCCCTTTGTCAATTAGTCAAGCACTAGCTAAATCTCAAAACCCCGCTGAGGCATGCAACCGGAGAACTGACTCACTTGCTGTTTCCAAGGCCAGGCCTTGGAAACGGGCAAAATATTATCTAAATAGGTCAGGTTTTGAGATTTAACCAGGCGTGGAATAATTGACACATTCTAACTAATATGATAGAATTTGGAATATGCCTAGAACAGACGAAACCCTTAGACCTTCATCACATTATTGCGCCGTAGATCTAGGGCCATTGCCCGGGATGTATGCTCTTTGTTTAACAGATGTAGCTCAAAAACTGAATTCTGTCGCTGGCGAGGCCATATTTACGGTAGTTGAATCATTGTCCAGAAACGGAAAACCAAGATTTTCAGTAGAATTTCCGGATACTTTCACACAACTGCAAGCACGCAGAGCCACGCTTTTACTTGTGGGCAAAGCCAATACGCTGTATCCTTCTAGACCACCAAAATCTCTTAGAGCGCTGGGTGAAGTTACGCTTGCACAGATCTAAACACTAACTTATTGCTCAAATCAAAACTCCCCCGAAATTCGGGGGAGTTTTTCGTTTTGCTAGTAAATTAAATTACTGGCGGGGGCGCTCTTCGCGAGGACGAGCCTCGGCGACAGAGATGCTGCGACCACCGATTTCCGTACCGTTTAAGGCCTTTTCGGCTGCTTTGCCTTCTTCGTCGTTTTCGAACTCAACGAAGCCAAAACCCTTACTGCGACCACTGTCGCGATCACGGACTACAGTTGCCGAAGCAACCGCGCCATGAGCCGAAAAAAGCTCTTTGAGCTCATCATCAGTAGTGGAGAATGGTAAACCACCTACAAAAACTTTATACATTAATTTTTCCTTATATTACTTGATTTCTTAGGAACGACCCCTTACTCGCCTGGTTTTCGAACTCTTGCACAAGGGCCGATCATTCTAAGTCACCAAGAACAGATAAGATCCTAACGCAAGAAGTTAAACATGTTTTAAACTAAAACACAATAACTTCTTCCACAAATTTACCTAAACCCTTTGCAGACTCTCTATTTGGAAAAGCAGGAAAAAAGTCTTGACGGCAATCAAAAAATGCTTATGATTAGAGCAGGAACGAATAAATAAAAAACCCACGCACTAAAAACTTGACGTTCCGTAATCCGCCGCAAGCGGACTACTCCGCTCAGGTTTTGGTACAGGGCAAGCAAAAAACAAAAAGGGATAAACCATGGAACTAGCCTACGAGGTGGTTACAAGCAACGATCCACAAATCTTAGCGGTTGACGACATTTTAGACGAAGAGGAATAGTTAATGGGGTCCCCACAAAGAGAGGATTCTTTGTGGGGTAAAGCGTAAAGGCATGTGTAAGCTGAAAGTAAAAACGGCTTCCGCTACTACCACCCCATAAAACTTGTTTTATGGGGACCCCGAGTTTACGGAAGCTGGAGTCACGACTTAAGCTGGTACCGGTGACAGGGATCGAACCTGTGACCCGAAGAAGCTCGGTGAGCTTCTGAGTTCACGCATAGAAAGCCGGAGATATTGCATAACCCACATAAACAATCTGGCTTAAAGTAACTACTGATGATGAGCGCGAAACGCGACTGGCTTATGCCCCGAAGTAAAGAATTGGTACCGGTGACAGGGATCGAACCTGTGACCTCAGGCTTATGAGTCCTGCGCTCTAACCATCTGAGCTACACCGGCGTATTTATTCTTAAGGAGTATAACAGAACACATCCCCCTGATAAGATTATAAGGTATGAGAGTTAATGTTGCGCCAGGAAGATACATTTTAGCCGTTAGCGGCGGGGTGGATTCGATGGTTCTGCTTGACCTGTTGGTCAAGCAGGCTCACAGCTCACAGCTAAGAGCTAAGAGCTCGGCGAGTTCACTTGAACTCATCGTGGCTCATTTTAATCATGGTATCAGGCCTGATTCAGCCGAAGATGAAAAGTTAGTGAGAAACACGGCAAAAAAACACGGCTTAAAATTCGAAGCTGGACAGGGCAAACTTGGTGCGGGTGCCAGTGAAGCCAAAGCCCGCGCCGCCCGTTACAAGTTTTTAGAGTCGGTCAAAAATAAACATAAGGCTTTGTCCATTATTACCGCGCATCATCAAGACGATCTTATTGAAACAGCATTTATTAACATGCTTAGGGGAACCGGACGCCAGGGCCTATCGGCAATTACCAGTAATGAAAATGTAACTCGACCACTCCTGCATGTGACAAAAAAACAAATTCGTGAGTATGCCAAAAAGCACAAAATAATCTGGCGAGAAGATACAACCAATAAAAGCGATGCTTATCTGCGTAACTACCTCAGAAGTCAAATAATGTCGAAACTAAAGCCCCGCGATAAGAAGTTAATACTTAATAGTATTGATAAAGCCGCGGCAACTAATAAAATACTTAACAGTGAAATCGCGACTTTATCGCACAATCTTATAACCAACAGCCGGTTAAATAGACGAAAATTTATTATGTTGCCCAATGAAGTGGCTGACGACGTGATAATGGCTTGGTTTAGAAGCCAAGGTTTTAGGTCGTATGACCGAAAAACCGTTATAAGAACCAGATTATCTATAAAAACCGCCCTGCCGAAAACTTCTGTGGCGGTTAGTAAAGGCCTGAAACTGGTAGTTGGACGTAAGGATGTTAGCCTGGTGAGTTCCGATAAAAACGCCTGATATAATACTGCTATATGGATCCCGTTAGACATCAGCCTGCAACTTTCAAGTCTATTTTGCGTTGGAGCTATTTTGCGCTGTCAACATCGTACAATTGCCGTAAGCTAAGGGTGAGGCTCTAACGGGATGGATAACAAAAGCCAGTTCCGTCTGGGTGGCAGCGGCGGTAATGATAAGCGTAGTCGCTTTAAGAGCGCCGGTTTTATGTTTCTTTTTATTTTGCTGGGGTTAATTGTCTACGCCGCTTTTAATCAACCAAGTCGTCAACTTAAAGAAATATCGATCTCCCAGGTGCTTAATGAAGCTAACGATGGCAAGTTAAAACAGATCATCGTTCATGGCAATGAACTACAGATTACGCCTCAAGGTCAAAGTAAACCAAGCGAAAAAGCCTTTAAAGACCAGGGCTCGAGCGTTTTCGAGCAGGGGCTCCAGAAAGCTGTTGAACAAGGTAAGGTGGAGCTGGTTAACAAACCAGGATCTGGTAGCAATATCTGGTTGACGCTAGCGGCTAACGTCTTGCCGATAGTACTTATTGCCTTATTTTTGATTTTCATGCTTAGAAGTGCCCAAGGGCAAGGCAATCAAGCCATGGCCTTTGGCCGAAGCCGGGCGCGGCTGTATGGCAACGACAAAAAACGGATTGCCTTCAAAGACGTAGCCGGTAACGACGAAGCCAAGCAAGACCTACAAGAAGTTGTGGAGTTTTTGAAATACCCCAAAAAGTTTGAGGGAGTTGGCGCCAAAATACCAAAGGGCGTACTGTTAATTGGTCCGCCCGGAACAGGTAAAACGCTGCTAGCTCGGGCCGTAGCCGGAGAGGCCAATACGCCTTTTTTTAGCATCAGTGGCTCGGAATTTGTAGAAATGTTTGTGGGTGTCGGTGCTAGCCGGGTACGAGATCTATTTAATAAGGCCAAGAAAAATGCTCCCTGCATCATTTTTATAGACGAAATAGACGCTGTCGGTCGCCGCCGCGGTTCTGGTATGGGTGGCGGACACGACGAGCGGGAACAAACTCTAAACCAGATTCTAGTTGAGATGGACGGTTTTGAGCAAGGCCAAAATGTAATAGTCATTGCCGCTACCAACCGCTCTGATGTACTCGATCCGGCTCTGCTGCGTCCCGGGCGCTTTGATCGCCGGGTAAATATTGACTTACCGGACCGAAAAGACCGAAAACTAATTCTGGAGACCCACTTTAAAGATAAACCCGTCAGTAAAGACGTAAACCTGGAGACACTGGCGGCCAAAACGGCCGGTAGCAGCGGCGCCGATTTGGCTAATATCGCCAACGAAGCAGCGATTTTAGCAGCTCGTAAAAACCGTAAAGTGATTGAAAACGAGGATGCTGTTGCGGCCTTTGAAAAAGTAGCCATCGGCCCGGAACGTAAAAGTAAAATTATGAGTGATAAGGAAAAGGAATTAACTGCTTATCATGAAGCTGGCCACGCCGTAGTCGGCCATGTATTGCCGGACAGCGACATGGTGCATAAGGTTACCATTATTCCTCGTGGCGCCACCGGCGGCGTAACTTGGTTCATCCCGCCTGAGGACAAAAGTTACCACAGTATTATTGAATATAAAGATGTCTTGGCCCGGATGCTGGGCGGCCGGGTAGCCGAGGAACTGATATATGGGGCGGATAGGGTAACAACCGGTGCTGGCTCTGACTTGCAAAAAGCCGCCGAGCTAGCCCGGGACATGATTGTCAATCAAGGCATGGGCAAAGGGCTGCGTGACCAAGTCTTTCATACTGACGAGGGCATGATGTTTGAAAAGATGATGCACGAGCGCCAGTATTCCGACGATACTGCCAAAGTTATAGATAACGAAGTTGAAGCCTTGATTACAGAGGCCGGTCAACGGGCTCGAAAGGTGCTGAAAGTTAACATGCCAAAGCTCGAGCAGTTAAAAACGGCGTTGCTGGAAAAAGAAACCGTTGAAGCCGACGAAGTCTTGAAAATTCTGAAAGGCTCCGTCATGCCCAAGGAAGCCACTCTCTACTAGCAGTCAGACGCTTACTGCTAGAACTCATCTCAAAATAAAGTTTGGGGCTGAAAAATCATCTGTTTCGGCTGCAAACCTGGAACTGTTCGTCAACGTAACTTCAGTTACGCTTCCTCGCATTTCCAGCTTTTCGCTCGAAACACCCAGCTTTTTCACCTACAAAATTATTCTGAGATGAGTTCTAGACATAAATCCTAAACCTCGAAATAGAATCTATACGTAGAATCTATAAGCCGAATCTAGCAAAAGTCTAAAAGGCTAAAAATAGCCACAAAAATACGCGATCGCGTAAAATAGTGGCATGGATTCTAGACAGCAGACTAGTGAATTAGTAGATGGAGTTTTAAGGTTTATAGCAATTGGTGGCACTATCACCGCCTCGCTGGTGTTGCCTGGTCTAGCCATCGGACTTAGCAGACCACTTAATAAGTTTTTGGATAGTTTGGATAAGCGACAGCGAGATCGGGAACTAAAACGTATATTGAGTTACATGAAAGAGAAAAGACTGATTAACTACAGTCCGGCAGCTAGATTCGAGCACGGTGTGACTATTACCAAAAGGGGTCGCCAACGTTTGGAACGAGCTAATTTTGCGAGTTTAGAGATTAAACGTCCATCGAGCTGGGATAAAAAATGGCGACTGGTGATTTTTGATATTCCTGAGGAAATGAAGACAGCTCGCGATGCCCTGACGTCTAAACTTTACAAGCTAGGTTTTAAGCCGTTGCAAAGGAGTGTGTGGATTTATCCCTTTGCTTGCCATGAAGAGATAGAGGCGGTAGCAGTTTATTATAAGCTAGAGGACTACTTAACTTACATCGAGACTAGCTATATTGATAAGCCTGACAAACTAAAAGTTCGTTTTAGAAACATCATTAGAAAATAGCCCACAAAAATACGCGATCGCGTATTTTTGTGGGCTTATAGTGATTGATCGGTGGCTAGTCGGTGATTAGCAGAGTTTAGCAGTAGCGGTTCCCGTAATGAAAACAAAACTCACCTGTCGTCCAAAATAGCAGTCTATTCCAAAACCCGGGTTATAAAACCGCAGGAGGCCATGGGCTTAGTGCTCCACAATTACGTTTTTAACAAAAAACTCGGCGGTTACCCCTACCTAGTTGGCAATAATACCTACACCGAATACGTCGGCTTTTTGGCCAAAAACAAAACCAAATACTAAAACGCTGCTGCTTGCAAAAAATTGTAAAAAGGAGTATATATGTCCTATTAAGGAGAGATTATGATTACCGTTGATAGAGACCCTATGAGTTATGCCGTTGTCGCTGACACACCGCGTTTTGATTTGCAAACTTATAATGAATTGGGACTTGACCTGACTAGGCTTGAAAATCCAGATGAGCAAGCCTTGGTACCTAGGCTAAGAATGTCCGCTTTAGCCTATCATGTAGCCGCTCAAAAGCGGGCGATTACTATGGAGTTACAAAAGGCCCTGGTAGCATCGGAACATTCTGTAAGAAGGGAAATCGTTAAGGCGCGTGAGGGATTTGAAAGAGGGATTCACGGAATAACAGAAGACCACCCGGCTATTCAAGGTTGGCGAGAGAGAAATCCTGAAATGAGACTTCATAATATACATCACCTTGATTGGGGACTAGCAGTTGGTTTAGTGCGTCCAGTTGACCCGCAAAAAGATCCAGAGTGGATGCGAGAAAAACCTTTTACGCCGGTTACGCCAGGAGGAGGCAGACCCTACTACACCTCACCGCTAGAAGTGGCAGATCAGCTCATAGTCGCCCGAATTGGTGTTTTCTTCGCCGGTATCTGATGGATACTTAACTTGTTGAGCATTCCCAGATCTATGTGTCATCCCCGTAGCGCCTTGCTATAGGGTACGACCCTATAGCAGTTATCGAGCGAGCCTCTGTTTTTTCCGGACATCTGCTGAGCCTTGATTAGATGTTGTCAAAACTGAGCGGGCTTGGCCTCCTCCGGTTGTTTGAACCAACCCAATTTCCACCGGAAATTGGGTTGGTGAGTTCCGGAGGCGAGCTCGGTTTTGACTAACAACTACTCACGGAGAAGCCGCGTCCGGAAAAAAACAGGGGCGAGGGCTATTCCCATTCGATGGTGCCGGGCGGCTTGGAAGTAATGTCGTAGACCACTCGATTCACCCCCTTAACTTCCCTGACGATTCGGTTAGAAATTTTAGCTAGTAAGTCGTGAGGCAGTTTGGCCCAATCGGCGGTCATGCCGTCGGTGGACTCCACGGCTCTGATGGCAATTACTTGGTCGTAAGTTCGCTGGTCGCCCATCACACCAACTGTTTGAACAGGTAGCAAGACGGCAAAATATTGCCATAAATCCGTATGGGCTCCGGATTTTGTAATTTCATCTCTGACGATCTGGTCGGCCGCTTGCAACAGACTTACCGACTCTGGCGTAACTTCACCAATTATTCGCACGGCCAGACCCGGTCCCGGGAAGGGCTGGCGCTGAGTGATGGAGTTCGGTAGACCTAACCGCTTACCGATCTGCCTTACCTCGTCTTTGAATAATTCTCGCAGCGGTTCTAAAAGCTCTAGGTTCATCGTCTTTGGCAAGCCGCCAACGTTATGGTGTGATTTTATGGTGGCCGATGGACCATGCACCGATACGGATTCTATGACGTCTGGATAGAGGGTACCCTGCACTAGAAACTTCACATCTCCGACCAGCTTAGCTTCTGTTTCAAAAATATTAATAAACTCCCCACCGATGATTTTTCGTTTGGACTCTGGATCAGTAATGCTTTTGAGCTGGCTTAAAAATCTTTCAGCGGCTTTGATTGGTTTAACATTCAGCCCCGCGGCTTTATAAATTGCCAAGACTTCTTGGTATTCGCCCTCCCGAAGCAGGCCGGTATCTACGAATATGCAGATTTGCCGGTCGCCGATAGCTCTACTAACAAGGCTGGCTGCTACCGATGAATCAACACCGCCGGAAAGGGCGCAAATAACTTTTCTGTTACCAACAAGTTTTTGTATCCGATCAATTTCGGAATCGACAAAAGACTTCGGTGTCCAATCATGCTTAAAACCGCAGATTTTTAGAAAGTTCTTTAATATCTGCCGGCCAAACTCGGTATGAGTCACCTCCGGATGAAACTGCAAGCCGAAGAGTTTTTGCTGTTGATTTTCGGCTGCGCAAATAATGTTGCCACTTTGTGCCGTGACTTCAAAGCCTTTGGGAGCAACGGCTACATGGTCGCCGTGGCTCATCCAGATCTGGCTGCCATCAAAAGCTTCTTCAATCAGCCAACTTTTAGCTTTGTTGCGGAGCTTAGCTAGGCCGTATTCTCTAGAATCAGAAGCTTTAACCTCGCCGCCTAAATTAAGAGCCAGAAGTTGCAAGCCGTAACAAATCCCGAGGATGGGGATGTTTAGTTTTAGAAGCTCCATGTCTAGTTTTGGCGCGCCGGTTTCATAAACTGAACTCGGTCCGCCGGAAAGAATAAGTCCCTTTGGTTTTAATGTTTTAATTTCGGCTAGTGTTGTGTCGTGCGGCAAAATTAGACTAAAAACGCCCAGTTCGCGGGTTCGGCGGGCGATGAGTTGAGTGTACTGGGAGCCGTAATCTAATATGACTAATACTTCGTTCTGTGCCGCTGTATCCATTGGACTAGCCAAGATTTCCGCCCGTGTCGGTGATAAATAAATTGTGAGGATGGCTTTCGGTGAGCGAGGCCTGAGTAATTTGCATAAACTGGGCTTTGCTCCAAAGTTCCGGCACAGTTTTAGCTCCAACGTAATACATGCCGGATACAACGCCGCCCAGCAGTTTATCAACTGTTTCTTTCAGCGGCCCAGTGCTAGGAACCAGACCTTCGACGCCTTCGGCGATCAAAGTCTCACCGCTGTAACTTTTGCCGTGGAACTCATCTTCCGAACTAACTTCTATACCTTTTTTCATAGCCGATATGGAGCCCATGCCATGGTAGCTCTTAAACGTGTAAGTGTCGGCTCCGTTAAATATGCTTTGAAAGCGAGCCGGAACTTCGTCTTTTTTGAGCTCTATCTTCTGGCCCGGAGCTTCTAGGGTTGCGGCAAAGATCCGCCCTAGCATCACGCTGGAAGCGCCGGCGGCTAAGGCTTTGGTGATGTCACCCGAATATTTAATGCCGCCGTCGGCAATTATTGGAACGCCGGCTTTGGCGGCAATGATTGATGTTTCACCTAAAGCAGTTAACTGGGGAACGCCCATTCCAGAAATTATGCGAGTCGAACAAATAGCTCCGGGTCCCATGCCAACTCGCAGTCCATCAACCCCGGCATCAATCAGGGCTTTAGCGCCCTCGGCCGTGGCCACGTTGCCGCCAATCACTTCCATGCCAACAAATCGCTTCTTAATTTCTTGGACTGCCGATATAACTTGTTTGGAGTAACCATGGGCGCTGTCAACTAAAATAACGTCGGCGCCGGCGGCAACAAGGGCAGCAACTCGCTTTTCATAACCAGGCCTAGAACCAACGGCGGCGCCTACCGGCAGCCCAGCGGCTTTAACTTTGGCTACTTCTGCCGCTTGATCTTCAATTTTGAGGTTACGGTGAATAAAACCAAAGCCGCCGCACTGCGCCAGGGCAATGGCTAACTTACTCTCAGTCACCGTGTCCATTGGTGCCGCCAGCAAGGGGGCAGATAGTTCGATCTTTTTAGTGAGCCGAGATTTGAGATTAATTTCGGATCTTAAAAACCCGGCATAACCGGGCTTTAAAAGCACATCGTCGAATGTAAGACCAACAGTATCAATGACCATAACCTATAATATGCCAGTAACTATGGGGCTGTCAATGTTAAAATAAGGCTATGGTAGAAAACAAAGTTGTAAATATTTCTCGGGAAGAGAGCCCGAGCGTTGGATTTCCGCCAGCTGGCGGATCCACGCCCGGCGTGATGAATGGGGTCCCCGCAAAACCTGCTTTGTGGGGTAAAAGTAACCCTGAAAGGGTATCTCATAAGGCGAAGCCGCAGCTATGGCAATAGACCGAATATTAAACACGACTGCTCAAGACGACACGGTGGACCAAGAGTTTGAGCAAAGCTTGCGTCCGCGTGATTTTGCCAGCTATGTTGGCCAGGAGCGGATCAAAAAAAATCTAAAACTGGCCATCGGCGCTGCCAAAAAACGCGGCGAGCCGGTGGATCATGTACTTTTGTATGGCCCGCCAGGGCTGGGTAAAACCACCATGGCCACGGTGATTGCCAACGAAATGGGCGCCCAAATTCGGGTAACTTCCGGCCCGGCTATTGAACGAGCCGGCGATCTGGCCAGCTTGCTGACTAATTTACAAGATGGCGACATTTTATTCATTGACGAAATTCACCAGCTCAACCGCTCCATTGAAGAAGTGCTGTATGCGGCCATGGAAGATTTTAAACTGGATATCATGCTGGGCAAAGGCCCGAGCGCCCGCAGCTTGCGGCTAGACCTGCCCAAATTTACGATCATTGGGGCCACTACTCGAACCGGAGCTTTGGCCGCGCCGCTGCGCGATCGTTTTGGCATCATTCACCGGCTGGAGTTTTATAAACCTGAGGAGATTAGCCAGATTATCAAGCGGGCCGCCGGTATATTAAAAGTGCCGATTGATAACCAGGCCTCAGATTTGTTGGCGCATAGGGCCCGGCTGACGCCGCGGATTGCCAATCGCCTGCTCAAGCGAGTGCGCGACTATGCCGATATGAACGGCGATGGAACGGTTGATATTAAACTCGCCACCGCAGCCTTGGAGCTGTTAGAAGTTGATGAACTTGGTCTAGATCCGGCCGACAGGCACCTGCTAAACGTAATTGTCGATCACTACGGGGGCGGGCCGGTTGGCGTAGAGACATTGTCGGCTCTGATTTCCGAAGAGCGGGGAACTATTGAAGAAACTATCGAGCCGTACCTGATGCAAATCGGCCTGCTGGAGCGGACTCCACGCGGCCGCAGGCTCACACCGCGAGCTTGGAAACACCTAGGCAAACAGCCGACTAAAAAATCAGGCCAGCCACGCCTATTGTAAATACCCCGCGAAGAATCCTCTTCCAGCGGCGACCCCATTGGCTCAAAAAAGCCCACGTTATAAAGCTCTATAATCTTAGTTTTAATTTCTAAAGTCTCAAAGACTTGATAAAATCAAGACTATGCCGCCGCAAACTCCGCCTCCCCAGCCGCCTTCTTTACCGTCGGCTCAGGCTCAACCATCTACTAGTGGTGATATGCTGGAGCCCGATGAGCAACTTATTGATATAGTCCGCCGCCATCCAATAGGCATAGTCGCACTTTATCTAGGAGTTTTTACAGCGCTGATAGTCATTATTGTTTTCTTTGCGCTAATAACACCGGATCTTTTCGATAGTTTATCCAAAGAATCTTACCGGTTTTTGCTAGGCGGTATAATTCTGGCTTTAGCAGTACTAATACTGTTCTTGTTTGTTTCGACTTACGTTTACCGCCAAAGCCGGCTTCTGATTACCGACCGCAGCCTCGTACAAGTAGTCCAAAAGAGCTTATTTATCAGAAAAATTTCTCGCCTAAATTTTGCAAATGTAGAGGATGTTAGTGCTGAACAGCGCGGGATCTTGGCGACTATTTTCAACTATGGTACCTTGGTAATTCAGACAGCTGGTGCCCTAGACAATTTTATTTTTCCACTGTGCCCAAACCCCAATAAATATGCCGATGAAATTATCGAAGCCCGCCAACGCTACGCCGACAGCCTAAAAGAGATCCCCGAGCCCCATTGATTATTTCACACATTTCGCACTTTTCCACCGCCTCAGATCACTCCTGAGCGGCTACAAGCTTCCACTCCTCGCTCAACATAACTATGGTTATGCTTCCCTCGGATTGAAAGCTTTCGCCCGCCCTAGGAGCAATCTGTCATCAATGGCTAAGTGCGAAATGTGTGTATTTATTCGGAGAAGGGGTTGTTGCGGGCGGAATTAAACAAACTATGTACCTGGATGTTACTCTTCTCTAAGGCCTCGATTTGTTTGATGGCATTTTTATCAATTCTGGGGATATTGGCGGAGTTTAAGGCGGCATTTTCGGCAGCACTAGTGGGTTCGGCTGTAGCCAGCTGGCTAACCCGCCAAACAGTGAACAGATACATCAGTAGCATCAGAAGTATAACTGTAAAACTGATATGTTTGAGACCTGCGCTCCGGAATTTTTTAAGTTTGGCCAGGTAGAGCTTAATGTCTATTTGTTTATTCATCCCAAGCCTCCTTCGGAGACAATTACCAATTTACAACGAAAAGTTGCGTGGCAACCTCGTTGCTTTACGCAATTACCAATTTTCATTAAATTAGCATTTAGCAACTGCCACTTTTCAAACCTATTAAATGAAAAATGATCAATCAATGTGAAATGTGAAATGTGAAATGTGAAATTCTTGGTCTTTTGGGTTCTAACGGGACTCATCCCTTACCTCCGGTGCCATTAACCATTACCCATTACCCATTAGCCAAATTATTAGTCATTAACCATTTATAAAAAGGTTTGGTAAATGTTAAAGGATACTTAATTGGTAAATGTGAATTGGTAAATGATAAATAATTATTCATGGTTTTATAAAAATACTAATATTTAGAGTGAAATTAATAAACTGGCCGGGCCCGCTTTCGGCACTTACCGGCTGGATGTTTACTTGGGTAATTTGGGCAGTTCGGCGGTTGTGCTCAATACGACTTAAAAAATCCAGCAGCTTGCCGTAAGTAGCTCGCTGGCCGGCCGGAACGTTGGGGCCAGTCTCGGGAGTTATAGTCATCTCGATACTGTATAAGCCAGGGATGCCTTCAACTGGCTTGGCTTGGCTTATAACACTCTGAGTTGAAGACGAAGCAGCCTTGTCTGAATTGCTTGGGGCTGGGCTTTTCGCGCCCAAAGTGCTAGCCGGGAAAGAGATGCTGGCAATAGATATACCAGAACTGGCCGCCAGTTGTAAAATATCAAGTACGGCCTGAGCTTGATCTTTGTCGTTGGGCAAAACGGTTTTAGCTATGTCGTTAAAGTAGGTATATTGTTTGACCTCCTTTTTAGATTGAGCCAAGCTTGAGCTCTGAGCATCAACAATCTTGCTTTGTAGTTTTAACTCAACTAATTTTTTACTTTTGGCAGCTAGCAAAGTGCCAGCCCCTAAACTAACGCTCACCAGAATTAGGCTGACAAAACCCAGTCCGGCCAGCAAAACTATTCTTAAGCGCTGGTTGCTCATCAGGCAGCTCCTGCTGTCGCTGCAGCTGTTAGCTGATAGCCGTTAGCTGATGGCCTAGAACAAAAAGCTAAAAGCTGATAGCTAAGTGCTAATTGCTGATGATAAGTTATACGAGTCATCTTGAGGCTCCAGCAGGTACATTGAGAAACTGCTTTTTAGTAGCCGGACTAAACAAGGCTTTAAAAGTAGCGTTACAGGGATAGGCACTAGTGCTGCCGCTGGAGCAATTTATACTAATGATATCGACCTTTTGAAAAATATTATTTTTAGGATCACCCAGGTTAACGGCGATTTGAGCGGCTGAGGTATAGTCGCGCCCAGTGGCACTTAAATCTATAGCCCCGTCCACCTTATTAAGAGTCAGGCTGGCCAGAACTGTGCCCGTAGGCATAACCGTGCCGATTTGCTGTACGAGGTCCGAAAAGCGAATCTCGCGTGACAGAACCTGGTTAATAATTTTAATGTTGCTAGATATAGTCATAGCCTGCTTTTGGACGCCTGCCAGATCCTGAGCTTGCAATTGCTGCTTGGTGGAACTAAGACTGTTAGTTAAGTTTCTGCTCTGGTTAGCTATATATAGCCAGCCCATAGCGACAATTAATACTAAGCCGCCGGCAGCCAGGATCGTGGTAATTAACCAGCGCTTGAGGATGGAGTTAAAATGGCCATAACGAAGATTGGCGCTACGGTCTGGAGCCAAGAGATTAATCATCCAAAAATCTCCTCGGGCCTCAAGATAGCTTCGCCGGCTACGGTTACATACATCGAACGAGCCAGTTGGCTGGGAGGCTCGAGTTTGCCAAAATCAATCTTATGCCATGGGTCGAGCCCTTTGGTGGGTAAGTTAAGTTGCTCTGCCAGATACTCATTAAAGCCACGCATTGTGGCACCGCCCCCCAGCGTTACAATTTGGCTTATCTTGCGACCGGTGCCGGCTGAACGCTCTAAGTAGTAGCGAATAATCTTGCGAACTTCACGAGTCAGGGCCTCGAGCATCGGTTTGGCAGCCATAAGCATGTGGTCCAGCTTATCACTGGAACCAATTCCGTAGTGGCTCTTATATACATAAGCTTCCGATATGCCGATACCTAGCTGATTAGAAATTAGGCTAGTCAAAGTATCGCTGCCACCAGAAACTGTACTATTAACAAATATACCCTTATCAAAAACGGCTATATCGGTAGCCACTGAACCAAAATCAATTAGGATTGTCGGCTGGTTGCTGGAGGAGTCAGCCAGACTGAACAGACGAGCCGAGGCGTTCATAGTCGGTTCCAAGGCCACCGGCTCCAGGCCTAGCGATTGTAAGAATTTGGTGCGACTATCGATAATATTTTTTGGCGTAGCTACCACTAAAAGATCGATCCCCCCCGGTCCTTCATAGACAATTTCAAAATCGATGTATAGGTTGTCAACCGGGATTGGAATATACTGCTCAGCCTCTAAGTGGACTGCGTCGGCAATATCTTTCTTATCCATGGCCGGCAACTTCATAGGCCGGCTAAAAGTATGTGAGGTTGGCAGCGTGCAGGCTACCCGTCTAGTCTTTATAGCCCCGATTAGTCTTTCACTGAAGAGCTCATGCAGAGCCTGTGATAAGACATCATAATTCACTATAACCCCGTTTTCGATAGCGTTTTGTGGGTAGTAGTTGCTGACGCCGTAACCCAATATTTTGGGCCTATTGTTAAGGGCAACCTCTAGCTGCATGACTTTCATACTGGAGTGGCCAATATCCAGCCCAAACAACGGCTGATCCTTATAGAAGCTAAATTTAGATTTGATGCCCACTCTTTTTATGCTTATCCTTAAGAAGAATTATAACAAGGTATCCGGTATTTGGTGTCAGGTATCAGGTATGGTAAATACCTAATACTTTATACGGGATACGATCTATCTTAGAAACTACGGCGGTAGCCATCTATCACCCATCCCGATGTACTACTGCCGCCAATCGCTGTGCCAAAAGTAACCGTGGCCGTGTTGGACATTTGAATAGTCTGGCCGACCACGGCGCCAATTTGGCCGCTGTTGGCCAGATTTAGTTGTGTCCAACGGGCGTAAAAAATAGATTGAGCTCCTTCGGCCGAGTCACTTATAGAAATAGTTGTTTCATCTCGCGAATCATTCAGATCTGTACCTGTCACATCGGCACAATCTGGTGAACAGCTGGCTTTGCTCCAGTAAGTTATTATCTCCGCTCCTGTGCCACTGGCATTGGAAATAAGCTTAGCACTATTGGAAAATATCGCGCCGCTGGAGCCATCGACCATAATTACTGGTCGGGTAGTGCCTACTGAATCAGCTACCAACATCTTAGCTGAATTGGAAATGTAAAAGTTGCCACTAATCCAGACATTGCCGTTAATGGTAACTTGGCAGCTGTTGCTAAGATTAACGGTGCCGGTAATTTTGCTATTTCCTGCCCAGCTTTTGATTTGGGAGCCTGAACAAGAGGCCGTCGAGCCGGTAATGGTTGTAGTGACTGCCGCTTTTTGAGCGTCACGGTCGTGACTTGGTAATGGTGCGGGGACCACACCTGAACTGGCTACCAGCCCCGGATTGCTCATTGAAGAGCCACTGCTCTGGTGGTTAGCTTTGACGTTGCCATAAATGTGGGCACTGTTATTGATGGCGATTGGGTTATTATTTTCTCCTGAGTTGCAGAGCCTAGGGTAGGTGGCATCAGCTGGAATTGGGCAAATTTGGTTAGCGACACTGATATTTACCGGGTTAGTGCTTAAGCCTATCTGGGCCGAGTTTGACATTGTAATCTCGCCGTTTATAAAAACATCGCCGCCGGTAATTTTAGAACTGTTGCTCATAATCAAGCCTCCCTGTCCGCTGACTACACTGTATGTGCCGGACTCAACTGGACGAAGATCAACTTTAATAGTTACGGAAGTCGTGGGACTTGAGACGCCAGCCGGGCGATAGCTTCGTCCAATAGCAGTTAGCGTTTTAGATGAAGGACTGTTATTAGTTACCGAGACTTCATAGGTTGTTCGGCTATCGCTCTGGTTTAAAAGCTCCACTTCGCCGTTGGTACCACTCCAGTCACTGGCCTGGTTAATCTGCTCCAGAGCGTAATCGGCGCCGGCATCAGCGCCCAGCTGGGAGCTAGTATGCAGCCTGTCTTGATGAGCCAAGCGGAGGCTACTTATACTTAAATTCATGTAGTAGGTGGCAATCAGCATCAAAAACGGCAAGACGATAATTAACGGTAGTAAAACTGAACCGCTACTTGGTGATTTAAAATGTCCTCTCATGTCTAAAAGCGATTCCTTAGCGTCACGCGAATACTATTGTTTAAGGTCAGTGGTGCCCCGGAAACATCCCGCTCCATCCCTAGGTCAATTTTTATTGATCTGGCAGCCAGTGGAGCACTGGTTGGGACGTTGTCTTGGTCGTATAAAGTAAAGACCATATCTTTTAGGTACTGGGCTAGTTGCTTGTCGGCTGGACAGTCGCTGGTGGCAAGCTCTGCCGGGCAGGATGTTTTTAGCGAGTTACCCGCGGCGCTGGGATTAGCCAATGCTCTTTGCATAAGCGAAGTTCCGCTTTTAAAATAAACTAGTTCGTTCATATAAGGACTACCGGTATCAGAGTCAATTATGTAGCTACGCGAAGTATCCAAAGCTGGCGTGGCAATAACAATCACAAAATTACTATTATTTGTGTTCCAACCCCCAGAGGGAGCATTGATATCGTTAAGCGAGTTAGTTTGCCTTACGCCGTCACCAACGCGTAGTGTTTCTACGGTTGAGCGTAATAGATTTTGGGAACTAGTCGTTAAATCGTTAGCCGCGTTATTGCGAGTAACAATACTGTAAAAATTAGTAATGGCGTCCAAAAAAGCAATAGTTAGTATAGAGGTCACACTGATTACTATTATCAGCTCTACTACTGTGAAACCTTTGGTTTTAGCTTGGTATGCTTTACTGGCCGACACCTAACTCTCCTATGAAAGTCCTATAAGAATATGAACGGTTAGTTCCTTGATCGCTGTAAGTTATGGTAACGTCTATTTGTTTAAGTCCGGCGCCCGGAGAACTAATTTGCAAGCTGGCACTACGGGGCTGGGATAGCTCGCTTGGCAACTCGCCAGCAATGTCGGTGGTGCCATCACTCAGACCGTTGTAGCCTATACTCCTTAAGGCTTCTATCTTGCCCTCAATAAATGAGTTTGATAAAACCAGGTTCCGGCCCTTACCTCCTAGATGTGAGTAATTACCGATTATCAGGCTGGCGCTGGCCATAATCATGCCACCTAGAATAGTGGCGATTATTATTTCTACGATTGTAAAACCGGCCTGGTTTGGTTTTTTCATGCTAGTGGTTTAATTATAACCGTTTAAGGAAAATGCCGAGAGTTTTAACTCTCGGCATTTTCTAGCTTATCCAGTAAATCTAGTAAATCTAGAACGTCTAATTCAGCGACTTCTTCTCATAGGTGCCACCGCCTTCTAGCGTGGCTGTCAGTGTGTAGCTAGTACAGTCACCGCCAACAGCTGGGTCATTGTCACAGTTGGCCGGGGCAGCAACGTAGGCGTAGACACTTGCCGCGACCGCGTTAGCTAGAGTTTGGGCAGTACCTTTAGGATCTTGCAGAGCTGCAGCGTCAAGACCCTTCATGTTGGTACTGCGCCAGGTAGCGTCATTGACGTTGGTCAATGTTGGGTACTTAACGTTCTGTGCCTGGTAAACTTCCAGTTGTCCATGTATGGCATTAATATCAGTTTTGCGTTCGGCGTCACGCGCCTTTTCCTGAATACCGCCATAGGTAACGACTACTAAAGCGGCCAAAATACCAATAACTACGATTACAATCAAGAGTTCTACAATTGTAAAACCACGTGATTTGGCATTTTTAAATGAGATCATTTAATTCCCACCCTTCTTATTTTTGGTTAATGATGTGCAGAACAAACGCTGCTGTTCATGCCCCTGATTATAAACAGTAGCGGAATGTTGTCAACCCAGTAGTACCTGATTCTCGAAACTATGTCTAATGGTTTAATTTCGACTTGGTTTCTGATCTATAAACATGGGAATAAATTCAGCGAGCCTACTTCGCCGTAGTAGCGCTTGGGCTACGAAGGCTGAATCGCTGAATTTATTCCCACAGCTATAGGGTTTTGAGAGTCAGGTAGTAGTAGACCCCGTAGTGAGCTTTTGCGACCATTCGCACAGGATAGAACGCTAAACTTCACATCGCATCAGCAGCCTAGCCGGCTGCGCTGGTGCCGCAGGCCAATACGCCCTGAAGCTTAACCGCCAATACTTTTAGAAAGCCCAGCGATCGGTCCCATAACCGAAGCAGCAATCAGGCCTACCATGCCGCCCAGGATGACTATCATTATCGGCTCAATAATACTGGCTAAGCTGTCAATCAGGCTATCTACTTCTTCTTCGTAGAAATCAGCGACTTTGACTAAAATCTCGTCGATCTTGCCGGTCTCTTCACCCACCGTTATCATTTGGCCGACTATTGGTGGAAAATAACTGGCCTGCATCATTTGTTTGCCCAGCGGCTGCCCATTTTTGACAGCTTCGGCTATATCATTAAGCTCTTTTTGGATTACGCGGTTGCCAACAGCTTTACCGGTTACCTCCAAGGCTTCCAGAACCGTTACACCAGAGGCCATAAGTGAAGCAAAGGTCCGCGCAAATCTGGCGACAGCAATTTTGGCAATAACCTTTCCAAGAACAGGTGTGCGCAGTAAAGTATGGTGCCACCAATACTTACCTTTGTCGGTCCGAATATAACGCCGGAAGAGCCAAGCTGCTAAAATCATGGCGGCTGCTATAAAAATAAAATTTTTCTGCATGAAAGCCGAGAGGTTGAGCATAAATCTTGAATAGACGGGCAGTTCGGCACTGGCTCCGCCAAGGTCTTTAATAATTTTGCCGATCTTGGGCAGAATAAAAATCATGATGCCAAAAAAGGCGACTACGGTGATAGTCATGATAACTATTGGGTAGGCCATAGCGGAGTGGATTTTGTGGCGGATAGACGAGTCTTTTTCTACCTGGGTAGCTAGACGCTTCATAATGTCATCCAAAATCCCGCCAGTTTCACCAGCCTTGACCATGTTTATATAGACCTCGCTAAAAACGTTGGGATACTTGGCCATAGCCTCAGCCAGCTGCAAACCGCCTTCTATATCGTGATTAACAGAGCTGATAACCTGTTTAAAATATTTGTTTTCGGTTTGACCTGCCAGTGTGTCCAAGGCACGAGGCAAGGGTACACCAGCATTAATCATGGTTGACAGTTCCCGGGTAAATATAACCAGGTCTTTAATTTTGACTTTTTTGCCAAATGCCAATCGCACTTTTTTAGCCTTGGCTTCCTTGACTATGATTGGCCTGGTGCCTTGCTCGCGCAAAATGGCAATGGCTGCTTCCCGACTGCCGGCCGTTAGGCTGCCGGAGGCTTGATGTCCGTCGGCAGCAATAGTTGTATAGCTAAAATCAGGCACAATATGCTCCTTCGGAGCCATTGACCATTAACCATTTACTTTTAACCATACATTTATCATTAGCCATTAACCATTTGTTAATGGTAAACGGATAACGTTTGGTGAACGGTAAACAGTGAAGGGTGAATGATGACGTAGTCATTTTATCGCTCCGAGGTTACCCGCATGACTTCTTCCAGGGTCGTAATACCACGCAGGGCCTTGATAAGACCATCGGTTTGCATTGTTATCATGCCCTCGGCAGTAGCCTGAGCCTGAATTGCTTCGCTGGGTGTATCGCCAATTATTAATTTTTGCAGTTCCGGACTCATTTGCAGGACTTCGTAAATACCAATCCTCCCCCGGAAAGAACTGCCGATATTACCCTTAAGGCGCCACAGCTTTTCTATGGTCAGTGCGTTAGTAGATGGCTGGTTATAATTAGGGTCTGGTTGACCGGATTCGGATAAACCCAGTATGCCAATTCGTCCTTCAATAGCCTGTAGCTCCAAAGCGTGGAGCCGTTGCATATCAGCGGCGTTGGCTATGCCAAAAGCACTGGCCACCCGGTTGAGAGTGGCTTCGTCAGGTTTAAAGCTTTCAGCAGCTTCAGGTACTAACTTACGGACTAAGCGCTGGGCCACCACGGCTCTTACGGTACTGGCAATCAGAAACGGTTCTATGCCCATGTCCAGTAGGCGGGGTAAGCAAGTAGCGGCGTTATTAGTGTGCAGCGTGCTAAAAACCAAGTGCCCGGTCAGAGCAGCCTGCACAGCCAGGTTGGCCGTTTCACGGTCACGGATCTCGCCGACCATTATGATATTAGGATCCTGGCGCAGCAAAGCGCGCAGGCCGTTAGCGAACGTCATGCCGGCCATTGGGTTAACTTGAACTTGGTTAACACCGGGGATTTTATATTCAACCGGATCTTCGACGGTACTGATATTAACCGTTGGCAAATTAAGCCGTGAGAGAATACTAAACAGGCTGGTACTTTTACCCGAGCCAGTCGGGCCGGTAAATAAGATCATGCCATGAGGTCTGGTTAAGGCTTGTTGCAAACGCTCCAGACTGATCCCCCAAAAGCCTAATTCTTCTAGTGTTTGAGCCTTACTGGATTCGTTTAAAATACGCATCGCGACTTTTTCGCCGTCTGTTATTGGCAAAGTGCTGACCCGCAGGGCGTACTGGCCGCTACCGACATTTATTTTAAAGCGGCCGTCTTGGGGTGCTCGGCGCTCATCAATTTTTAAATTAGCAAGAATTTTGATACGACTGACCAGTGCCAGCAAAACTTTTTTAGGTAGTTTGTTGGTTTGCTGCAGCTGTCCATCAATACGGTAGCGAACGCTAACATAATCTTCACGAGGTTCGACGTGGATATCGCTGGCAGCTTGTTTGATGGCATCTTCTATTATCAAACTAACAGTCTGGGCAATTGGACTGTCTTCGGCGACGTCGGCTTCACTGATTTCTTCTAGATCTTTCTCGGCATCACTGGCTGTCTCGGCATCGCTGGCGATTACCTGAGTCAGCTCGCTGGCGATGTTGCTGCGGTACTGATCGAGTGAAGCTTGAATATTGCTGTGAGTGGCAATAAAGACCTTGATGTTAGTTCCCAGTTGTTTTTGCAAAAAGTTTATGGCCTGCACGTCGTCAGGATCTTCCATAGCCAGTAGCTTGCTGCCGTCTTCATCAACATCAAAAAGCACTACATTATATTGCCTAGCGATATGCTCCGGTATCAGTTTAAGTACGTCTTTGCGCAGATTCTTAGGAATTATTTCCACAAACGGTACATCAATATGGGTGGCGTAAAACCTGGTTAGGTCTTTTTCACTGACAATGTCGCTTTGCAAGACAAGCTCTTGCAGCGGTTTTTTGGAGGAACGCCCCTGATCAACTAAATTTTTTAGCTGCTCATCAGTAGCTTTTGTAGATTGTTTTACCAATTCAAGCAATAGAGCGTCGTTGATGCGCATAGTTTTAAGTATAAGCGTAATGCTCAGCCACGCCAAGGTGTCCAATAGCAAGAGCTATTGGGAGGTCCAACCTTGGATAAGCGAGGGTATACATTATTAAAACTACAAAGTTTTTCAGTTTTTTATCCAAGGTTGGATCTCTTCATAGCCAATATCTTCCTAAAATTTTTTAAGCGCCAGCACTTTTGCTAGCAAGACTGACTGATATACTCTAAATATAGATTGGAGATTTTACCCGCCGAAACTTTTCATTCCAAAAATGTAGTGGTTTTATCGGGAAAGGCGTTTTTAAATGAAAGAAAGTAAATTTTTACTACAGGCGCACCATAATTTAATGAAAAGTTTAGGAGGGTGCAATGGCTAAGAAAGATAAGGACGAAAAAAAATCTATTGCTGACACTGGCGACAAAGCTAGTAGCGGAAAATCACAAGCCTTAAAACTGGCCGTAGATTCCATTGAAAAACAGTTCGGCGCGGGGTCAATTATGCGCCTCGGTGATGCTCATAAAGTTAATGTAGAAACTATTCCCACCGGAGCTCTTAGTCTGGATATTGCCCTTGGCGGTGGTATCCCTAAAGGTCGGGTGATAGAGATTTATGGCCCTGAAGCGTCAGGCAAAACTACAGTCTGTTTGCATGCTGTAGCTGAAGTTCAAAAAGCCGGTGGCACAGCCGCTTATGTCGATGCCGAACATGCTCTTGACCCGGCTTATGCCAAGCGCATAGGAGTGGATATTGATAATTTATTGCTGTCTCAGCCCGATAGTGGTGAGCAGGCTCTGGAAGTAGTTGAAACACTGGTTCGTTCCAACGCCGTAGATATTATCGTCGTTGACTCGGTAGCCGCATTAGTCCCTCAAGCCGAGATTGAAGGTGATATGGGTGACGCCCACATGGGTTTGCAGGCGAGGTTAATGAGCCAGGCTCTGCGCAAACTGACCGGTGTTATCAGTCGCACCAAATGCACGGTTGTATTTGTCAACCAGCTGCGCATGAAAATCGGCATTATGTTCGGTAATCCGGAGACAACTACCGGGGGGATGGCCTTAAAATTTTATTCCAGTGTGCGTATGGATATCCGTAGAATTGCTCAAATTAAAACGGCTGACGAAGTTATCGGCAATCACGTGCGGGTCAAAGTTGTCAAGAACAAAGTGGCGCCGCCTTTCCGCGAAGCCGAGTTCGACATTATGTATAACGAGGGCATTAGCCGCGAGGGCGATGTTTTGGATCTAGCCGCCGCTAAAGAAGTAGTTGTCAAAAGTGGCGCGTGGTATGAATACGGCGGCCAAAAATTTGCCCAAGGCCGAGAAGCCGCCAAGCAGTATCTGCGCGACAACCCCAAAATCTTTGAAGAAATCACTAAAAAAACCCGCGCCGCCGCCGAAACAGAAGCATGATTATACCCAATATGGCTAAAATCACCGAAACAGACCCAGACAACCGATTTTTACAAATCGAATATATTGATGACTTCGGTATACAGGCCGACCCTCCCATACCGTATGACACGCAGCGGCGCTGCAATGGCTTAATAGTTAGGGTTAAAAAAGAGGAACGAGAATGGGACGGACAAGGCGTTTTAAGAATCCACGATCTTATTATGACGGCCGGTGATATTGCCGTGGCAGCCAAGGTTCAGCGTGGCGATACTAGGACTGTCAATTTCATGATGGAACATATAGCAGCTCAAGCAGATCGAAGGTCCCCGGATTTGATCAAAATCGATCGCCGAGCTGGGACAACAATGTCTGTTGGCCAAGCCGCCGAAGCCATTCGTAGAATTATTGATCAACGAAAAGATATCAAAGCTGCCAATACTGCTCGAAGGTAGTTAAATAGTTGTGATAGATTGTGATAGGTTAAACCTATCACAATCTATCACAAGCAGCAAGTGGCTGAGCCCCAGCATTTACAGGGTGGCACCCTGTAAATGCTGGATATAGTGGCAGAACCACCATCCAACGTGCCTCTTGAGTATAGGGGCCCCAGAAGTGATTTTCCCGAAGATGGAAGATCGTACCGATCAGGACCAAGCAAAGCCTCTTTTTGTAGGTGCAACTAGAGTCAAAGCATCAACCGTCCAGATTGTTGAAGCGCGCTCAACTAGGCAAATTTGATCTGCTATCATTGAGCCGTGACCGTAGTTAACCATGCAGCCGCTGGGGCGGTGATCGCTCTTGTTATCAAGCAGCCTTATTTGGCGGTACTTTTGGCATTTTTATCACACTTTGCAATGGACGGCCTACCTCACTTTGGTTATTCGGGATATAGCGAAGCACTAAAACATCGCCTGACGCACTTGTATATTTTTCTTGACTTAGTTGGTTGGTTTTTTTTGATCTGGGCAATGTCAGGTTTACCCTGGCTGCCATATATTGCGGCTTTTGCCGCGGTTTTGCCAGATATCTTGCAGTCTTCTTATCGAGCAACTTATTATTTTTGGTTAGAGAAAAGGGGCAAACATTTTCACCGTGGCCCATTATCAAAATTTCATAGATGGATACAATGGGGCCATTATCCGTGGGGTATTTTAATCGAAATCGCCGTAGCGGTTTTGCTAATTAGTCTGGTCTGGAAGCTAAAGTGACAGGTATTAACCACGCGATAACAGGCGCTTTAGTGGCAGTTGCTGTCAAACAGCCAGCACTGGCTTTGCCAATGGCTTTTTTAAGTCATTTTGTAATTGACGCTATACCCCACTACGATCACAAAGATTTGCTTGGACGAAGACGGCTGTACAAAATCGTTCTGGTATTAGACGCTATATTAAGCCTTGGGCTTCTGGTAGTTTTAGTAATGATCCTGAAACAACCACCGTGGATAATAATAAGCTGCGGGCTGCTTGGAATTTTGCCTGATGCTATGTGGCTGCCAACCATACTGCAAGGCAGGCTACCGCGGATAAATAAAGCCACTCTCTTGGGGCAGTTACGACAATTTCATAAAACCATTCAGTGGAGCGAAGGACGGAGAGGTCTTTATGTCGAGATAATGTGGTTTATGGCTATGCTAATTCTTGTCTTATATATAGGGTAAGGGTGTGAGAGTCACTTCCATAAAGCAGCAAGTTAAAAACCCAGAGCGGATAAGTATATTTGTGGATGAAAAATATAGTTTTTCGCTGAGTCTGGATGAATTGCTGGCCCAGAAAATAAAAAAGGACCAAGAACTCAGTCAGGCTGATATAAGAAGACTCAAAAAAATCTCGGCAGACGGCAAACTGCGGGCCCGGGCCCTGGAGTGGCTGCTTAACCGGCCGCATTCTATTCGCGAATTCAAAGATTATTTATACCGCAAAAAGGCTGAGCCGGAACTAACCAAAGCCCTTATTAAAGATTTTACAAAGAGGGGGTATCTAGATGAACTGAAATTTAGCCAGTGGCTGGTAGAACTCCAAAAACGCCGAGGCAAAAGTAACCGCGCCATACGTGCCGAGCTATTAAAAAAAGGCATCACTAGAGAAATCGCCGATGAATTTATAGGCTCAGAGGAAAATGATGAAGCCGCGAGGCTCAAAGTCGTTATCGAAAAAAAACAAAAACTCAGCCGTTATAAAAACGATCCTCAGAAACTAATGCAATACTTAGTCGCACAGGGTTTTAGCTGGCAACTTATCAAAGATCAACTAGCCAAAAACGACCTCGAAACCTAAGTTCATCCACGTTTTTAGACTATTAGGAAGTATGTCACTTCCATTTTATTTATTCGTATATTCTATAGAATATACGAATAAGGATAGTTAATAGATCGGTGGTTATTATTTAATTCTAATTATTTACTCTTTTAGCTAGCCGGTACGGCCTCGATAGATGCGGCTAGCTCTTCTTCGTTAACAGTGATTTCGCTGTCTCGCACTAAAACGTAATGGTCGGTCACTTCTATAATTTGGCTGCGGTCAATAATTAAGGTATCTTCGCTAGAAAAAATTTTGTGCAGAGCCCGCGCGACATAAAGTTTTTGAATAAACAGGCCTTTATCTTCGTAGGCGAAGTCACTAATTTTTCCAAGTTTGCGGCGCTTGGTTTTTACGACCTTATCCAGGAGCTGAAAATGGATAGCCAGCACATCTTTATACCGCACCAGCTCGTCGGCAAAAATCAAATCACCTTCATCATTAATAAGAATGCCTTGTAAGGTCAGTTCACGCACATCTTCGGCAACCAACACCTGTGGCTTGGTTTTACCACCAGGCGACTTGCACCACCAGCCAACAATCTTAAGATTATGCGGATTAATTATCGGTTCTGTGGCTATGGCTACCGGCCGCCCAAGCCTTAAACTTATGACTGGCTGATTGAGTAAAGATTTGCTCAAGCGAAGCATAAGCTTTATTTTATTACTTCCTGTGTCTAAGAGCCAATCCATATCTTGCTATCGGCCAAAAACCGAAGGTCTCCCACTTTCAAGCCGTTTTTCGCTCGTCAGCGTACCATTTAAGGTAGGCTTCCTCACGAAAAAACAGATTGAAAATCATGGGCGCTACTTCAATTTTGTCTGTAATAGAAAGATGTGGATAAGCTCTAAAATCTAAGCATGAGCAATTGACTCCAGGCTGACCATAGGCATAATTGAAACTGGTGAAAAAATATTGTCTAGCAATATTTCTTATGCTTTTTGGGCTTATGCCAAAGGGGGTTTTGGCAGCTACACCGCCTGTGCTGGCCGTTCCATCGGGACTTGCTTTAGCCGAAATTAAAGTTACCGGCAACGAATTTGTGATGCTTGAGAATAATACCGGCACGACTATTTCGGATCTGAGCAAGTACTGGCTTTATAATTTTAATAATGTTAATCCGCTGGCTGCCTCAGTAAGTAGCAGCTCACAGCAGCTACCGGCTGGTAGTCTTGCTAGTGGCCAAACCGTTCTGCTGTCTGCCAATGGTGGTTCTACTTGCGGCGCGGCTGTTACCGCTAAACTAGCTCTTAGCCTAACTGATTCTGGCGGTTTTTTGGAAGTTGTCCAGACTAGTTTGAGCGGTGGGTTACTCGTGCAAGTCGCCGGTGATGCGGTTTCCTGGAGCAGCGGCCTTAACAGCGCCGCCGGTATGATAACTAATGTGCCCAGTAACAGTTCGGCGCCTAATGGGGCATATTATCGCTATCAAAATCCGGTCTCCACCGGCGCAGCTTATCTTTGGCAACAAGCTGATGTAGACACGGTTAATAGCTGCCAGCTCAACGTCTTCATCTCCGGCGTATCTACCCCTGGACCAACCAACCCCGGCAATCAACTTTTAGCCGGAGATCCACCGCCAGCTACAATTATTAGTTTGAGTGACGACACGTCGCAGACTCAGAGTTCCACTGCCGTGGGGTTGCCGCCAGCCGACATTGGTCTAGCCGCGCCGCAAATCAATGAAGTCCTGCCCAACCCGGCCGAACCCCAGACCGATAGCGAGGACGAATTTATTGAACTCTATAACTCCAACGACAAGGCCTTTGATTTAACCGGCTTTATAATCCAGACTGGAACCACGACTTTTCATAATTATAGTTTTCCTGCCGGAACAATGCTGGAGCCCAAAAGCTTTAGCGCATTTTTCTCTGTCGATACTAACTTAAGTTTATCTAACACTAGCGGTCAAGCACGCCTGCTTGATCCTTTTGGAAATACTATCAGCACAACCGAAATTTATAGCTCTGCCAAAGACGGCCAAAGCTGGTCACTGGCAAACGGCAAATGGTATTGGACAAGTAGTGCGACGCCCAACGCCGCCAATATTATTGTCCAACCGTTGAGCATTAAATCTCTTAGCGTTGGTTCTCCTTCTACTACTCCTTCATCTGTAGCCTCAGCTACTAAGAAGTCCGCTACACCGGCAGCAAAAACTAACGCGGCCGCTGCTCCGAAAGCCAAAGCTACTAGCCCGACTAATACCTCTAGTACCCTTAGCAATAATAAATTAACACCGGCCACAACTTCTCGGAATCTTCACCCCTTGGTACTTGCCGGAGTCGGGGCTCTGGCAGTAGCATATGCAGCATATGAGTACCGCGATGATTTGGCAAACCGTTTCTACCAGTTCAGAAGATACCGAGAGACTCGGCGAACTGCTAGGAAGCCTTCTTAAGACTAATGAGCATGAGCCTGTCGCACTTGAGCGCAGTGCAAGACGCCGACGAGGAACGGAAGGAACTATACAAATTGGTACAGGGACTGAGTACCACAGCAGGCAACACACCAATCTGCCAAGAGCTGCCGGTGCATCTGCCTCGGGTAGATGGCCGGGTAGCGGTGCGATAGGCGAAGAGGTTATAGAACTTCGGTCGGATTTAGGCGGCGGCAAAACCACATTTGTGCGTGGCCTGGTCCGCGGTTTGGGTAGCCAAGACATAGTTTCCAGTCCGACCTTTACCCTTAATCAAATTTATAAATGTAAAAAAGGGGTTGAGCTGCACCACTTTGATTTTTACCGACTGAACGACGCCGGCATAATGGCCGACCAATTGGTGGAATCATTAAAGAATCCGTGTGTTGTCACGGTCGTGGAGTGGAGCGACATCGTCCAAAACGTTTTACCCGAGCAAAGACTAACAATTGAATTTAAACCCATCGCCAATGATTCCGAGGAAAGGGAGATTAAGATCAGTTATCCGGAAACAAAAGCCGCACTTGTGCGAAAACTGGAAACTAGCTGGCAGGAGCTGCGCCCATGACCCGCGCACCTTTTCAAGGTGTTCCACAATCTGATTACCGACTGCTCCACCCTGAAAAGGAGCGGGGCACAGCTATCTTAGGAATTAGGACCGATAAGCATCAGGCCGAGCTGTATTTATATAGTGTGAAAGGACGGACCTTTCACAATGACGACAAAAAAAAGCTCGGCCAGCTTAAATGGCAAGCCCATCTGGAGTTATCCAAGACTATTCATTCCCAAATTAAGAGATTACTTAACAAATCAAATGTTTGTTGGAATGATATCCAGGGAATCGTTTGCTTCAAAGGCCCGGGCAGTTTTACAGGCCTGCGGATTGGCCTGACTGTCGCCAATGCCTTGGCTTCTGCCAACCATATTCCGATAGTCGCGCGTAGAGGCCAAGGTTGGATACAGGAAGGGATTGAAGATTTACTTGCCGGCAATCCGCCAGCTGGCGGAGACAAAATCGCTGTACCTGCATATGGCTCGCCGCCAAATATAACTAAACCCAAAAAATAAAACCTAAGCGTTGATAATGAACAAAACGCCGATGAAGCTGACAACCGCTGCTGCTAGTCGACGAGTTAAGTAGCGTCGTTCTTTTAGTAAGATGGCGGCACTGATAACCACCAAAATTGTCCCGATCTGACTAAGTGAGATTAAAATACTCAGCTCCTGGCCCTTGCCAAATGCGTAATAAAGCGTAACTGCGCTGGTTACATATAAAGCCGCCAGCATGGCTGTACCTAAAAATTGTCTGGAGTTGCGGGCAATAGATATAGCCGATGAGCGCGCTGCAGACGAAAGTAAACCAAACAAAACCGGCGTACCCATAAAAGATAGAGTGAAGTAACTTATAACATCGTAGCCGTGCGACAAAGCAATGCCGTCATTAGCAATAGCGGTGCCCGCCAGGAAAGCATTTGATAAAGGATAAATGGTGCCGTAGTTGCGTAGCGATAGCCCTTCTTCCCAAAGTGCCAAAACGCAGCTAACAAACAAAAAGATTGCCCCTACTGCTACTGCCTCTGGGAAACGTTCGTGCAAAAAAACTATCGCCACCAAAATGGTCCAAAAAACTCTAGTTGTATATAGAATGCTATACTGTGAAGCTTCCGAATGCTTCATGGCGTATACATAAAAGTAGTTAGAAATAGGCCAGAGTATTAAGGATAAAAACAAATTGAATTTGGGCAACAGGGCCCAGTTAGTGTCAAAACCACGAATCAGCGCCAGGCCTATCAGCAGCACTGACGCAATAGCACATGGCCAAAAGATAAACCCCAGTGGATTTAATTGGCTGTTCTTTTGGGTATAACGTTGCAGTACCACTGCCGCTGAACCACTCAGAATGCTAATAGTTAGAAGCAGTTGCCAAGTCATTCTTTGTCTAGCTTATCATTTTTGATCATCGGGACTAGCTTCAGGGAATATTTAACGCCTGCAGTCTTCTTGGGTCCATGTCTTAAATTCCGTAATTGACCAATTCAGGCCCAGGCAGGTATATTATAAGTAGGATTTTCTGGTGTTTTGCCCACCTTCGTCCGCCAGCCGGCGGACTTCGGTGGGCTGGGAACAATCCATCTTATATTAATTTTGAACGAATAATAGCCGCACCTGGTTTTAGCTAAAGAAGTGATAGTGAACGCTCAAAACCGACGCGGCTAGCACGTAGGAGGACAGGATGATAGTACTTACTATTGCAGTGGCAATAGCCGGGCTTTTTGTGGGTGCTGGCGGGAGCTTTTATTACAACCGCCGGACGCAAGGCAAAGCTGCCGATGAGGTCAAAAAGGAACTAACCAAAGCCAAAAAAGAATCAGAAGCACTGGTACATAAAGCTCAAGAGGAAGCTGACAGGCGAGTTGACGAAGCCCGTAAGGACGAACAAAGACGCCGGGCCGAGCTTAAAGAACTCGAACAAAAATTACTCGATCGCCAAGAGTCACTTGACAAAAAACTAGATGAACTTGATAAGCGCAGTCAAGGTTTACGTAAGGACGAAGACGAAGTCGAAGCCCTTAAAAATGAAATTCGCGAGATTCGCTCCAAGCAGCAAGACAAGCTGGAAAAAATCGCCAAACTGACTAAAGCTGACGCAACCGAGAAGCTCATGCAAATGACAGAACGTGACATCGCTCATGATCTGGAAGGACTCATCGTTAAGCTGCAAAATGAAGCCAAAGAAAATGCCGAGGAAATGGCGTCTACGATTTTGGTCGGAACCATGGAACGCCTGGCTTCCGAAGTCACGGCCGAGCGGACGGTTACGGCTGTAAAACTTGAAGACGAGGAAATGAAAGGCCGAATTATCGGCAAAGAAGGCCGCAATATTCAAGCTTTTCAACGGGCTACTGGCGTAGATATTTTAGTAGATGAAACGCCTGGCATGATTGTACTTTCCAGTTTTGACCCGGTACGCCGTGAGGTGGCCCGCCAAGCCATGGAAATGCTACTGAAAGACGGTCGTGTACATCCAGGCCGCATTGAAGAAGTGGTTGAAAAAGCCCAAGCCCTAGTTCAAAAAGAAGTTGTTCGGGCTGGCGAAGATGCCGCTCGTGAAGTCGGAATTGTCGGCGTACCCAAAGAAATCCTGCAACTGCTTGGTGAGCTTAAATACCGTACCAGTTATGGCCAAAATGTTCTTAAACATAGTACCGAAATGGCTCAGCTGGCCGGAGTGTTGGCCGAAGAACTGGGGGCTGATGCTAAAATTGCCAAATACGCCGCCTTGATGCATGATATTGGCAAGGCGCTTTCCCATAGAATTGAAGGTAAGCATCATCACATCAGCGGCGAGATGCTACGTAAGTATGGGGCGCCGGAAGAAGTAGCTCATGCCGCTGAAGCGCATCATGATGATGTCGAGGCTACTAGCTTAGAAGCTCTGATTGTCAGGGTCTGCGATGCCATAAGCGGTGCCCGTCCGGGCGCCCGTAACATCAGCGCCGAAGGCTTTGTGGAGCGCTTAAAGGACTTAGAGAATACTGCCAAAGGCTTCGACGGCGTAGAAAAAGTTTACGCTATCAGCGCCGGTCGCGAAGTCCGAGTGATTGTGCAGCCCAAAGAAATCAATGATCTGCAGGCTATTAAACTGGCCCGTGACGTGGCTAATAAAATCGAATCCACTATGCAGTATCCAGGCACAATCAAGGTTAATGTTATCCGTGAAACCCGCGCCATCGAATTTGCTAAATGAAAACAATTTATTTCGTGCGCCATGGGGAGAGTGAGGCAAACGTTGCTAGTCTTGGTTCTGGATCTGAGTTTGACACCCCACTAACTGATAATGGTCGGGCACAAGCAAAAAAGGCCGGTAAAGATCTCAAACATAAACAAATCCAACTCATCATATGTTCACCGTTAAGTAGAACCGTAGATACGGCAACGATCATAGCCAAAGAAATGGGCTATGACCCCAAGAAAATAATAACCAGTCCTTACTTTATCGAGCGGGCATACGGAGTTTATTCCCATAAACCAGATAAAATCTACCTAGCGGATGCCTTGGCCGATACTTTACATGAAAGCGCCGAAACTGCTGAAGTGATGCATGCACGGATTAGCAAAGGACTAGACTGGTTAAAAAATTTAAAAGAAGATCGGATATTGGTTGTAAGTCACGGAGGAGTAAGTAGAATACTGAGGATAATTCATCAAGAACTACCATTTACTGAAATGTATCGGATAGATCGGTTCCCCAATGGAGCAATATACGAATTTTCACTGTGAAAGCCGTCATTCTTCATGGAACAGGCTCGAGCCATGCCAGTAACTGGTTTCCTTGGCTGAAAAAGGAGCTAGAAAAATTAGCTTTTGAAGTTTGGGTGCCAGATTTACCTCAGGCCCAAGAGCCAAACATCGCCCGGTACAATAAGTTTCTGCTGGACAGCGGCTGGGATTTTCAAGATAATTTGGTTATAGGTCACTCGTCGGGTGCGGTAGCCGTTATAGGTTTGCTGCAAGCTCTGCCAGCTGGCACTAAAGTTGATACTGCGGTTTTGGTGGGCACCTTCCGTGGTGATTTAGGCAGGGAAGATTTAAAAGGTGTTGACATTGATTTTGACTACGAAAGGCTAAATCAAAAAGCTAAAAAGTTTATCGTCATTCACTCCGATAATGATCCATACTGCCCACTAGAAGGAGCCAAATGGATAGCCGAAAAATTGGAGGCAGAGTTTGTATTAATTCCGGGTGGACAGCACTTCAGTTCCCACATCGACCCGAGATATAAAAAATTTCCCAAACTCGTTGAGATAATCAAAGAAAAAGTTAAGGTATAATTAGTCTGTTATTTGGTTTATTTCCAATTTTGCAAAAACACGCAGTGCAGGTTTTTGCAAAATTGAGAGGAGCACTCGTAGCGCTAGACTGAAGCTTTTACTGATTATGTAAAACGAGGTAGGCGCGTAAGTCACGACGACGGGGATTAGCACAGTCTGGTAGCGCGCCGCGTTTGGGACGCGGAGGTCGCCAGTTCAAATCTGGCATCCCCGACCATTCGACTCGGCAGAAATAAATTCTGCCTCGCTCATGGTCTTGCCCTGAGTTTAATCGAAGAGTAAACCATTATGCCGAGTCGAATGACCCTGAGCGAACATAGTGAGTCGAAGGGCCAATGTAGCTGAAATCTTAAGAAGTTATTTTGAATCACTTCCAACTGTCCGAATGCGCCAATTAAAAAAGTGATTCTGAGCTGAGTCCAACAATATTTTAGTATTGATCGTGTTTGCCATTTCGGTAATGCTTGCATTTTTGGACAAAAAGAACAAAATATTAAATTAAAGGAGTAATTATGGCAGAGAGATTAACGGGGCAAGAGTTTGCGGAGCAACTACCAAAATCCGCTGAATTTAATAAAAGCAGAAGGCTGGCAATTTCAGCAGTTGAGGTTGCTGATGCTACGAGGGAGCAATTGGAGACAGAAGTAGCTGCAAAAAATGCAGAATTGGAAGAACAAGGTCTTGTAGGCTCGTATGTGCGATTTGAGACCACCGAAGAATTTACGCCTACTTCTTTAGGTTTGCAGTATAATTTCTATGGTGTCACCGGCAGCGTCCGTTTACAGACAATCTACGGAAAGTTCAATGGGCTTACGGTTCTAGATACAAACGGAGCTTATGTGCGTAATATGTCAGGTTTTAAACTTCAGGGCATTGAACCAGAACGCTTTGCGGTGTGTGCATCAATCGAATGCCCAGCGACAGACACAGAAGGAGCCGGTGTAAGTTTAGTTCCATTGAGGGGCATAGAAACTCCGCTGGCACCTCGTACTGAATTTTACGACGATATTGCTCGTGCATCTCTAGAACGTGCTGTGGAATGATGGACCGCTTTGAGTTAATGGATGCGGCGGCAGAGCTTTGTGAAGGCTTGACACCAGAAGAGTGTCGAGCTGCCCTTGTCGAGAATCTAGGACAGCAAGCTGTTGATAAACTTACTAGAATCAGTTTTCCATACCCATTTGACCGTCATGTATATTCCAGAAAAGTAGTCGAGACACCGGCCGAAGCTGTTGTAATGCAAGCTATCGTACCACCAACTGTTCGTTTAGTTACGAGACTCGCCAGCGAGTTCGATACATAAAAAATACAGCTTCACTAACAACTTGCAAAAATCGCGCGGGCAAAAAATATCCGCCAGCTGGCGGAGGAGGCACGGCGGGCGAGGTGCGCCGTGCCGAGCTGCTGGAGCGCCGCCGATCTGTCCGCCGAAGCCTTGGCGCAGGTGGAAGGCGGCGCGACTGAAGCTCGGTTAAAGGTTAAGCTTGCAGAAAGCAGTTCTAACTTCTCTGTAAATCTCGACCATTTAGATTGTAAAATAGTGCCAGTATAAAATAGGGGTTGGCTACTTAAACTCAGGATCGGGCTTGACTATGATGGCGACACTCTCCACCATCAAAGCAGGATCAGGATCTTTAGTCAGCCACACGGGCCAGCAGTGTCGAGTTTTTTGTGGATCGTATCCGGTATTACGCTGAGCTAGGAAGGTTAACAAGTTAAATACACGGTGCCCCCGGAAACCATCCCGGTAAAGATACTCGGAATATGTCTTGGCTGTTTGGCAGTCCGCCTGACCCTCAAAATCGCCACCGTAAACTGGATCTACTATTCTATCTATATCGGTGGTGGCATGCTGCAGTTCATGAATTTTAATATATTCGGCTGCTGCTGCGTCTTCGGGATACATAGGGACCGCTCTCTTAATCTTTTCTAAAGCGGTACACTCTCCAGGGCTAAAACCAACGATTGGATTTTCAGCGATTGGAGTTTCATATGGATATCTATAAAAACCTGCTAATAGTCCAGGTGTCTCAAAAATAAGTTTGTTAGGATCTATGCCTTCAGCAAGGTAGAAATCGGAATCTGTTTTATAACACCGGACTGGTACCGGAAAATCAGCTTGTATGGCGGGGGGTGCCGGGGTGTACGCCGGGCGCCGTTCGCTACTTGACCGAGCATTTGCCGCTACCAAGCCTAACGAGGCGAGGATCAAACAACCGCTGGCGACGGCAGTTCGGCGCAGGTGCTGAAGTCTATTGGGGACGATTTCGGGTAAATCCCGGCCTACCTCAACTACGCGATCAGCTGGGCATCTATCTAGTAAGCCTTGTTCATATCTACTGATTACTTCAGTCATTTTTTACCTCCGAATATCACAAATTCCATGGGAAACTATCGAACTACATGGTAGTATATCATAATTATTACTTTATCGCAAATATTACGGCTCTATTTTTGCCTGCCCCGCCACGTACCATACGGTATGTGGCCCCGTACCAGAACCTTTAGCTTGAGCGAAGTCGAAAGCTGGGCGGAGCAGTCCCGACTTTTGTCGGGATTATGAAGCATCAAGTTTTGGTGTCGGGCTTTTTGGCCTGGTGGTACAAAGTGGTGGTAAAGACAGCTCCAATAACTTTGACGGCCACATAGCTGGTTACCCCCAGCAGAGCTGTGGCTATCCAGCTAATAATTTGAGCCGAGCGGCCCTCAAACCAGTAGTGTTCAATGACTTTAGGCAAAAAACTGACAGAGGCCAGGAGTAAAAAGGTCAGATACATGCCTCCTTTGATAATTAAATTCTCGCGCCAGGCCTGCCCTAGAGTATTGATGGAGTGCCTGACTATTGCCAGCAGGCTTTTTTCAGTACTTAGGACCGCCGGGGCCAGCTGGGCCATGTTGAGCGAAAATGAACTGCCAATAATTTCAACTAACGCTTTAGGGCTACGCAGCTTACGGTACTGAGCGGCAACACCAAGTGGTAAAAAGAAAATAGCTAACAGCGCAAACTGGCTGACTCTGAAAAAATGTTTAAACACCTGCCGTAGGCCATAAAGGAGAGAAGTTGGTCGGTTTTCTAACTTGGCCAACGCGCCGGCCGACATGGCCACAATGAAGTAAGAGGTTATGAATGCGGCATAAAAAACCGAAAAACTAACCAAGCCAACTTTTGCCAGAAAAACGTCAGGCGCCTTTTGGGTTACTTCGGCAACTACTGCTGGTTGATCAAGCCGCCGCCAAATCGACAATACGATGCCAGAAACAATTGGTGAAGTAAGTAGTATGAAGCTTACTGCCAAGTATGGGTAGACCAAAATTTGAGGGTCTTTGCGCAGAGACTTAAAGCTAAGCCTTACAACCACCCTAGTCTTACGGAAAGCTTCGATAAATGATTCAAAAAAATCAACAACTGACATGTTTGGTTTATAGCAGCTCCTAACTCAACCGTAAAGCTTAATCTAAAACGAGGATGCTTATATTAATTGACTAAAGATCTGCCGGCCATGATAATTATCTTTATGATTAGCCAAACAAAGCCGACCACAAAGAACCAAAGCGGCATGGCTATCTTCGAGCACTTAATTATAATCATGATAATTGCAATCATGGGATTGGCCGGTTACCGGGTCTATCAATCCAAGCAAGACAGCCCAAATAAGAATTCACACGGTAAGTCGGAGCTAGCGTCAACTTATCAGACGCCCAAAGATCTTCAAAATGCCCATGATGAGTTTGGATTAAATCTCATCAAGTCCCTTAGTAAAAAAGAAGCTAAAAATAACTTTTTTATTTCCCCAGCTGGCATTTCGCTAGCTCTATCCATGGCTTATAACGGAGCCAACTCAACCACTAAGGACGAAATGACTAGAGTTCTTCAGCTAAAAAACTTAAGCACCTCAGAACTCAATCAGCAGAGCCTGGGTTTAATAAAAATATTAAATGATCAATCTTCCGGGGTTGAAATTTCGGCAGCGAACTCCTTGTGGTACAGGCAAAGCCTTCATCCTAAAAATGACTTTATAAGTAACGTAAAAACCTTCTATCAGGCTGAAGCCTTGGCTCTAGATTTCAATAGTCCGGCTGCCGCTGATCAGATTAATAGCTGGGTGAATCAAAAGACCAAAGGTAAAATCCCGACCATAGTAGACCAAGTTAATAGTGATAGCATGATGTTTCTTATCAATGCCATGTATTTTAAAGGTGAATGGTCGTCGAAATTTAATGAAAAACTAACAGAAAACAAAGATTTCCATTCCTCATCGTCTGCAAAACAGAACCGTCCATTCATGTACAGACATGACAAAATGTCATATCTGGAAACAAGTGATTTCCAAAGTGTCGTTCTTCCGTATGGCAAAAGCGGGGACTTTAGGATGGAAGTATTTTTACCAAAGAATCTTCAATCTTTTGTCGCCAGCTTGGACCTAAATAACTGGAGCAAGTGGCTGGCCAGCTACCAAGACACCGAAGGTACGCTCTGGATGCCTAAATTCAAAGCAACATATGAAAAGGAGCTGAATGAGACTTTAAAAGGTCTTGGTATGAAAACTGCTTTCGAGGATAACGCGGATTTTAGTGGCATAGACAAAAATCTAAAAATTAGTAAGGTAAAACACAAATCTTATATAGACGTTGATGAAAAAGGCACCGAAGCTGCAGCTATTACGAGTGTAGAAATTGTCGAACTTTCCGCAACTGCAGAGCCCGTAAAGAAAAAAACTTTCTATATGGAAGTTAACCAGCCATTCTTCTATGCAATTACTGATAGTCGAACACAAGAAATACTGTTTGCAGGCGTTACTCAGAACCTATGAAAAATCGCTAAGTTTTGAATGGTCGGGGTGGCGGGATAGCGCTCTGGCTCTCGCGCAGCGCTAACCCACGACCGGAGAACTGCCTGTGGCAGTTCGAGTTTACCCACGCACCAGAAAGCCTCGAACTTTAGTTCGGGGCTGAATGCCAGTTCTGGCTTTCGGTGCGGGGTTCCACGCTCCGAAAGCCGCAAGCCTGAAGCCACGGACTTTAGTCCGTGGAGCGCTTCACTTAATTAGCGAGATGCTTAAGCTTTCGAGCGGACAAGTAGTAATATCTCCGTCCCTAGCACTTTGGTCGGAGCGGCCGGATTTGAACCGGCGACCTCATCGTCCCGAACGATGCGCGCTACCAAGCTGCGCCACGCTCCGTCGTCGAAGCCTGCGCGTAAGTCTCGTTTTGGCTACATCGCCAAAAGCTTCGACCTAACGCTATGCCTCTCCTCTCAATTTTACAAGAGTCTGCTACGCACGACCTTGCAAAATTGTTAATCAGACACCAGGCTGATTTTAACAAATAGGAGTAAAATGTTCATAATGCTTGCGGTTATTGCCTGTCTGGCCGGCGTCTTGGCTATTTTGGTAGTCTCGGAAATCTTGTGGAAATATAAGATTCTAAGAGGCGAGTATAACCGCAAATTCGTTCACATTGCCGTAGGAATTTTTGTAGCCTTTTGGCCTTGGCTGATTTCTTGGCGGGCTATTCAAGTAATCGCTCTACTTATGCTGGTAGTCAATTTATTTGATCGGCGTCCGATTTTTCACTCTAATGCCCCAGTTCAGCGCCGGACTTATGGGAACATCTTGTACGCCGTGGCAATTCTACTTTGCTCTATGCTGACTGATCAAAAAATATTTTTTGCCCTGGCTATTTTTCACCTGTCGGTGGCTGATGGCCTGGCTGCCATAGTTGGCGAGAAACTACATAAGCGCTGGGGCTATAAAATTTTCCATTATACTAAAACAGTTATTGGGACTATGGCCTTCTGGTTAGTGTCGGTTTTTATACTCGGCATTGGACTGCTGTTTGCCCGCGACCTGATTGGCTATCATCAATACACGGTTTTAATTCTGGGGCTGCCGCCAATACTGGCAATCTTAGAAAATGCCGGCGGTTTTTGGGGCACAGATAATATCTTGGTGCCGCTGGCTGTTTTGTCAGCTCTAAGTTTAGCTGCATAATTCGATAAGCCATTACTCATAGGCAAGATAAACATAGGCGGGGAATTGATCGATTATTTTTCAAATATAACAAAAGTGAAGCACCGCCAACAGGAGTTGGCGGCTTCTCAGATTACGGTGCGAAACCCCGCACCGAAGGCCAATGCACCAACTATCATCCACCGACAGGAGTCGGTGGCCTTCTGGTGCGTGGGGTAATAAATTTTATCCCGAGATTTGTCCGAGCCTACTTCGCCGTAGTAGCGCTAGGCTACGAAGGCTGAATCGGACCAAAAACGGGATAAAATTTAAAATTTGATCTTAAGAGGCGCCGATTAAAATTCCAGCGGCAAACACCAGACCGCCTCCAACTATTACTTGTAAAACTGATAGCCAAAACCTCATTTGGAAGTAGTAAAACCTTACATAAGCTATAACTATTAGTTCTATGCCTACCACTAAATAAGCAATGGTTAGTGCCGTGTGGAGGTTGGACATAAGAAAAGGAATAGTGTGAAAAACACCACCCAGGAAGGTCATCAAACCTATAATAACTCCTCGACGAAATGGGTGACCTCTACCTGTCAACTTGCCATCATCACTTAAACCTTCGGCAAAGGCCATGCTAATTGCTGCACCAACAGCCGCTGACAGGCCAACTATAAAAGCAATGTGCGGCTGCTTGGTAGCAAAAGCGGCCGCGAAAATTGGCGCCAAAGTTGAAACTGAACCATCCATCAGTCCGGCTAATCCTGGCTGGATAGTCTGCAGAATAAAGGTGTTGTGCTCTAGGGTACCTCTTTTGGCCTTAATATTAATCGGCCATTTAAAAGGATTAATACTTCTCATGACTATAATGTGGGGCGAACGATGGGTCTTGAATTGGTTAATCTGGGGTGCCTGAAGAGAATTGAACTCTCGTATCCGCCTCCACAGAGCGGCGCTTTAACCACTAAGCCACAGGCACCACGTCGAAACTTGCACTATTGCCTAGTTTTGCCAATAGTGGCAAAAGCTTCGGCTTATAGCTATGCTTCTCCTCTCAATTTCGCGAAGTATTGCAATGCACAACTTCACAAAATTGGTATTCAGTAGCAGAGGTGATTATAGCACTGTTTAACAGATGAAACTAGAGGTTTTGCTTAGTGTTGGGGGCGCCAAGGTAGCAGCGATTTCTTGTTGTGCCAACGCCAGCCAGCCCAACCGCCGACAATGACGGCTAGTCCGACGGCTGTTCCTTCAATAACCACTGGTAAGCGGCTTTTAGCAGCTTTAAAAGCCGCGATGGCGAATTTAGCTTCGGGGCTGCGCAACTGCGTGGCATCAGCCAAAGTAGCTACGGCGTAAGCTTTGTGGTTACCCAGAGGTAGTTTGTTTTGAGCAATGTTGACTGTCCAGGTAGCCTTGGTGGCACTGATTTTCTTCAAGGAGACCGTATAGGTTTGCGGCGTGGATTTAACAAAGATGTCAACTTTTGTGGGCAGTGTTGCGCCGGCGGCCACTATAACCTCACCGCCAACGGTTACTTCACCGTTTGAGCCTTGGTTAACGTTAGAGGCTGTGGGAGTCGGCAAGGTTTGGGAGTCTACTGGGATAAACTGGCTTTCCAGCTCAGATGGTGGCATAGCGGCCAGCACTCCAAGCAGCGCCGGATTAGCTCCTGCGGCAATTTTAGTCGGGTTGATACATTTATCGTAAACATTCTTACGGTCAGCGTCACTAATATTGGCAGTTCCAGCCACAACCGCGGCTATTTTGTCAGCGCCAAGGGCTGTTTGCATGCAGGTCAGTTTTGAGCTAGAAATGGCAACCTGCGGGCTAGTTGGCGCGAAGGCCACGCTGTTACTGCTAGCCGATCCGGCCGGTGCTACGCCGTAGCAGCTGCGTAGTTTACCGACGTCATCGGCGCTCCAGGAGGAGACAATCCCTGGATTCATCTGGTTAAACCTAATGCCGTGGGTTTGGGCAACTAAATCGGCACACTGGTTCTGCTTACTATTTGGATCAAACGGTTGGGTCGGATCGGGCGGTGTTAGGGTTGGCGGCGTGTAGCCTTTTTCTTTAGCGTAAGCGCTAAAACAGCTTTCGCCTTGAGCTTGTTGGGCAGCAGTCGGCGATTGACCGCGCTGGATAGCGTTAATATCGGTTTCACTCATGCCGGCTTTAAGCACGCAGGCTTTGATTTCGGGAGGCATGGCCGGTGGGGAGCCCGGTTGTCCAGACTGTCCGTTGGGCCCGCCGCTAGCCAACGCCACGCCCGGCAGCGGACCGCCTCGGTTTTGGCCGCTAGGATCAATAAAACCGATCTGTTGACCAGATGTAGCGGCAGCGAAACACTTAGATTGGATTTGGGCCATTTGCTCGGGGGTTGGCTGACTACCAAAACGGTCGCCAACTATTGATTTAGCGCAGGTCAACATCGGCGAATCGGCTTGAAAGGCTGGTGGCGGAGCTATGGCGATGTTAGCGAATGCCTGCTGAGAGTTTGGCCCGCCTTGGAAACCAGACGAGCTGTTTGAACCGCTTGAGCCCTGACCACTCCTGGCTTGAGAACCAGACGGGGGCGGGCCGTAATTTACCTGAGCGCTAAAGCAGCTCTGAGCCTTGGCAATTTGATCCGGTGTCGGAGCGAAATTTCCAGATTGGAATCTATTGGCTGCATCCGATCCAAGCACCGACTGGATACAAGATGATGGATTATTTACTGTCAGAGTTGGCGGCGCTATTGGTGTGCTGCCCGAGCCACTGGGCTGACTTCCATATTGTTGGGAGTTGCCGCCACCTGACGTTGGGCTACTGCTAGGTGCTCCTCCAGTACTTGTACTACCGGCTGGCGGTTGGCAGTTGGGCGGTGTGCCAGTAGCTGGCGGTGGACAGGTAGAAGGATAACTATTTCCGGATGGTGATGTAGTTGATCCGGCTGGCGGTTGGCAGTTGGGCGGTGTGCCGGTATAGGGCGCTGGACAAGATGTTGGCATGGTGCTACCAGATGGTGAAGTGGTGCTGCTGGCCGGTGGAGTGGTACTAGTCGGCGGTGAAGTGGTACTAGTCGGCGGTGGAGTGGTACTAGTCGGCGGTGGAGTACTTGTACTACCGGCTGGCGGTTGGCAGTTGGGCGGTGTGCCGGTATAGGGCGCTGGGCAAGTTGTTGGCATTGTATATTCAGGCGATGGCATATACGTAGTGTCCCCAAGAATTTCAGTTGGGTTACTTGGAGTCACGATAGTTGCTACTTTAAGAGGTCTATGGTTGTTATAAGTAGAAACACCGGCTCCCGCAATAACGGCGGTTAAAGTTGCCAATGGCAATATCACCGCTGCCATTTTAGCGATCAGCGGAAGTTTACTAAATAAGTTCATAACAAATCCTTTTATTTTATAGAGGTTATGTTTACTTTATAAGTGTATGTTAAGCCCATGCAAGCTTTAATGCAAGCCTTTTTGTTTAGCGGCCGGGCAATGAGTATAATTACTGCCAATGACACATGGCGCAAAATAAACCGTGGGCACAGGAGTAGATTCGTTAAGCAGTCTAGTTATCAGTGTATTTTGGTTTTTTCTGCCGGCTGGAATTGCTAACATGGTCCCAGTCCTGTTCAAGTGGCTACCCCTGTTCAATACACCAGTAGACTTTAATAAAAAAATTGGGGAGCTGCCGATTTTTGGACCTCATAAAACTTACCGCGGCTTTTTCGTCGGCATAATTTTTGCCATATTAACGGTTTATTTACAGACGGCTATCACTCCTAGCAGAAGCTACTGGCTGGTGGATTATAACTCTGCAAATGCAATTTTGCTGGGCTTTTTACTAGGCTTTGGCGCCTTAGGCGGTGATCTTATCAAGAGCTTTTTTAAACGGCGCATAAAGGTCGCTAGTGGACGAACTTGGGTGCCATTTGATCAAATTGATTGGATTGTCGGCGCCCTGCTGCTGTCCATGACTGTCGTCGACTTTTCTTTGAAACAAGCTTTAGTTGCCATAGTTTTATTCGGTATCTTGCATCCGCTGATAAATCTGCTAGGCTATTTTCTCAAAATAAAATCCAATAAGTTTTAACCTGAATCTCAAAACATAATCATTAGGCAATATTTTTGCCGTTTACAAGGAGGCTCCTTGTAAACAACTCCTTGTAAACAACGGATGAGTCGGTCCTTAACTTTACACGTTGACTGGGGGTTTTGAGGTTCAGGGAGTTTTAGGCTTTTTTGTCTGGGATTTTTTGAATGATCCAATAATCAAGGGCCGCCTTAGCTATTAAAAGGATCGAAAATATTTGAGCGGCTCCGTTTAGATAATTGCCGCCGCCAAAGGCGTAAAGACCGTAAAGCAGGTACGAGCCGTAGACGAAATTATACGGAAATGAGCCAGCACTGGCGTAAAAAAGCCAGTTGCTTCTTCGTTTTAAATTAAATCTTATAATCATCAGTACAACCACTAGCTCGGTAGCAAAAAGGTAAGTTATAGCCGGCAAGCTGTTTATTATGCCGGCTTTGACTACACCTATAATAAAAAGAGCGAAACCCAAATTATCCATCAACACGTCCACGAATTTACCCCGATCAGAAGCCGTTTTTTGGTAGCGGGCTAGGGGACCGTCCAGTACATCGGCCAACATCCGGGCCACAATTAACCAAAAACCCAGTCTTAGATTATGCTGGCTGACGAAGACGAATAAGACCATCAGAAACACCGCCAGATAACTGAGCGAATCGGCTGTCATACCCAGGCTAGTCAAAATTTTATTGAGCGGCCGAAAAGCCATAGTTCGCAACTGGGCTAGCTGGTTGTAAATCTTTTCTTCAGAAGGTTGCACGATTTAATTATAAGCACAAACCGGCTGGTTTTGAGTTACTATAAAATCGTGACTGCCACTAACCACGCGCTTTCCGGTGCGCTGATCGGAGCCTTTTTGGCTTTGCCAGTTGCCATACCGGTAGCTTTAGTTTCGCATTTTGTACTCGATGCACTACCTCACTATGGCATTAATCACAATCACCATAGTATACCTTCTACTTATAAAACAGTTGTTTTCAGTGATACGGCTATTGCGCTAGCGCTTGCTGTTACGGCAGCTATTTTTCATAAGTGGGATATGTTGATTGCCGGCTCTGTCGCCTATCTTCCTGATGTCTCGGTAGTGTCGTATTATTTGAGGCACGGCGGAGATATGGATATAAAGGCAGAAAACAAGTTTATGAAATTTCATCTGGGTATTCAACACGAGTACCCGTGGGGAATTATTCCCGAACTGATTGTCGGGGCTACAATGTTCCCGATTTTTATCGCCCAGCTTCTGAAATCATAGAGGAGCGGATATAAATTTGCTGTAGTTCGAGAGGTTATTTCTACGCTTGCGGGATTCGTGTATCGGCTGATATTTGGTGCGGGTGGAGGGAGTCGAACCCTCGTATTCAGGTTGGAAACCTGAAGTAATAGCCGTTATACCACACCCGCTCTTCGACTTATTCTATAGCTGATTTAATGCTCCGGCAATCCAGCCATTAATTCTTCTATACAGTTTTACCCCTTTTTCTGGATCACCATTTGTAATGACCATAATGTGTGCTGTACCGTAAGGCAATTTACCAGTTTTTTTTGATTTTTTATCCGTTCGATGATCAATTGTTGGATTGCGAAAATTCTTCTTCGGAATGTCAGTTATAGATCGCCAGAATTTAATAGCCTCTTGTTTATTTGTATCAGGATAGATATGAAGTCTAATAACGATATTATTTAGTGGTAGATTACAAATTTCTCTTAGCCACCTAATACCAGTAATAATAATGGCCGGATCCGAATTTATGATCCTTATACTCTCGGTTGTCTTGCTGCCCTCACCAATATACAATCCTAATCCAAGCAGCCATAAGTCCCTCTTTGATATTTCGCCAAGCTCTTTTCTGCCCAGCTCTTTTAAGTCTGCAATTTCTTTAACTCGTCTATTATGACTCCTGGCACCAGATTTTATCGGACCATATTTAATTCTTTCAAGGACCTTCTTATTAGGTGTGAATGGTTTATCCTTAAACCAATAGCTCATAGTCCCTTTGGATATACCTAGAGCATTGGTAATCATGTTGTATGAATAGCCCGCTTTTCTCAACTTCTCCGCCTCTGCTCTATATTTGTTCATTATACCATTATATCAATATTAGATAGTCGGTTCAATTCCATTTATATCTGATATAATCTCTTGATAGCGCCCCCGTAGTTTCCTCCTTCGCTTTCGTTTACACTCAAGCTTCGGAGGACAAGCAGCGATTAATAAAATTGCTTGCCCCTCGAAGCTCCGGTGCAAATCCGGAGCGAAGTGGGGCCCCAGTAGCTCAGTGGATAGAGCAAGACGGTTCTAACGTCAAGGTCGGGGGTTCGAATCCCTCCTGGGGTACCATCCTCCGTCGCAAAGTCCTTTATGGACTTAGCTATGGAGGATTGTTCATGGCTGGAAGCAACTGAACTGCTTCAGTTGCGTGGGATTCGAACGGGCGCAGCGTTGTCTGAGTTGGAATCCGCCAGCTGGCGGACGAAAGGCGAAGACCGCGAGCCGCGGCCCGCGAGATTTTCCCGTCAGGAGAAATACTTGGGGGGCGAATCCCTCCTGGGGTACCAAAACCAGAAGCATTCCACTCAATCAGCAATCGCTGGTACAATGTGCGAAGTTTACGGCAGTAACCTCTAACGCCCCCTATAACCGTTAATGAAGACAAATTCGTCGGCGTTAGACCCATCATAGTGCTGGGCAAACTGTTCGCCATTGCACTGCAAGGGATGGGCATCACGGTACTCCTTGGTAATAATTAATTCTTCGCGGTCCTTTATTCCAAGAGCTTGGTATTTGGCAAAGACTGAATCCGGCATCACTTCGAAGTAAGAAACAAAATTATGGCTGCCAAGCCCTCCGCTGCTGATCGCAATGTCACTGTTTTGGATTTTCCCAACGTTACCAATCTGTTCACCAGCTTTAACGGATTTGCCTTTATTATAACCATCAAGCAAGAAAATATGGAAAAGACGGACAGTAAAGCTTTTATAATTTTGCGGTTGAATATAAATTTGCTGGCCGACATCTTCTTTATCGCTTTCAACCGCAACGATTTTGCCATCAACCGGGCTATAAACCGGGATTGCCCCCTCTAGACTGAACGGTGGTGGAAAGCCGCGATTGTTGTTGACAAGCGTTTCGTCTTCAGCGGTTCGCAAGGCGTTAAAATAATGCTTCATGCTACGGCAGCTTTCCCCGTTGCCGGAAAAATCATGCCCAGAGCTGGAGCGAAACTTAGAGACAGCGCCGATACGGCTGGTATCTATCCAGTCAGCTTGGATAAACTTTGGCAATTTATCGGCGTCGGCAACTACAGCCGTATCGGCTTGGGCTGAATTCGCTGAAGAAGATTGGCCAGTGAGCTTGTGATTGTTTTCAAACACCCGCCAGCCAATAAGACCAATAACCGCTAGAACCACGACCAACAACACTGGCCACAGATGAGCGAACCCTTCTTGATTCTTAACCATTAGCTTTATTGTACTGTTAAACTTCTCGACAGAAAAGATCTGCCGCCTACAAATTCATAGCTGCATTCCTGGTTGTCAAAATGGTTCTAACCTGGTTCAGTGCACTATACCATCCTTCGACAGGCTCAGGATTTGGTACATGTTTTACATATATATTCTTCTTTGTAACGATCAAAGCTATTATATTGGGCTGACTGATAATTTAGGGCGACGTGTTTCACAGTATCAGAATAAACAATCGTTACATACAAAAAGATATTCTAAAATTGAGTACGTTTATAGTGAAAAGTTCAATACATGAGTTGATGCCGAGAACAGAGAGCGGCAACTCAAGGGTTGGTCAAAAGCTAAGAAGCAAGCTTTAACCAATAGAGACGGGAGTAAGTTAGTAGAATTAAGCAGGAGCAAATCCTGGGCTGGCGAAGGATGATATATCACGACAGGCTATGGTGAGCCGTTCGACTGAGCTCAGGCCGAAGCTTGTCGAACCATCGCCGGGTGTACCAAAGCATAAACATAATGGCCTCAAGTGAGGTCATTTTTCATTAACAAGCGTATTTATTTCTTTAATTACTTTCTCGTAGCTATGCTCGGTGGTATTAATAATCTTACAAGGAAGCTTGGATTGTTCTAGTAGCTTCAATTGATTTCGTTGTTGATCAATGTAGTACTGAGCAATTTCCTCTGATGATTCGCCCCTTGATGCAAAATAATCTGACCTTCTATGTTCTGCTGCTTTTGAAATCCTGCTTGCAATGGCAGATTCGTCTACTTTGAGAAAAATTGTTACAGGGGAGTACTTAGAAAGTAGTTTCTCTATTTCCGCATAATCATTGATGCTACATTTTGCTCTAAATGCTTGAGTTAAATAAAGCCTGTCGAAAATTAATAGGTCGGGTTTATTAGCAATAAGTTTATTGATAAGTGACTCAAAGAACGCAATATGCTTATCCGCCTTTTCTTTCATGATCGGTATATGCGTTTCGGACTCTCCGACGACCTCTATATTTAAACCAGGCAATACTTCTTTCAAGCCAGAGATAACTGTCGATTTACCACTTGTAGCTATACCTTCAAAAATAAGAATTTTCATCTATGGAATAGTATCATGTAGTAATCAGTGTGGTTCTAACCTGGTCAACTATGCTGTACCAATTTAGATGTCGTGCATGACGCTAATCTGAGCACCCAGATCATTTAACCTGGCGGCTAGTTCTTCGTAGCCGCGGTTGATGGTATAGACATTGCGCAGCATCGAGACGCCGGGGGCGGCTAACATGCCGATCAGCAAAATTACCGCCGGGCGCAGGCCACTGGGAGCTACAACATCCGCCGCCCGCCACTGTGTCGGGCCGTTTATAAAAACTCGGTGCGGGTCAGCCAGCTCTAAATCAACGCCAATCTTTTTCATCTCGGTATACATCAGAGCCCGGTCCTCATAGACCCAGTCATGAATCAGGCTGCGACCTTTGGCACAAGCCACAATCGGCACGAAGTAGGGTACGTGATCAATGTTTAGGCCGGGGTAGGGGCGGCCGTAAATTTTTTCTTCGGGCGCTTGCAGTTCGCCATTGTGTTTATGAATGGTTATATCAACTAAATCAGTCGAGCCGTTTTCGGCTTTGTATGTTTTGGAAACATCAAATTTTAGACCCATTTTTTCTAGCTTATAAAGCTCAAGTTCTAAAAATTCAATTGGCGCCCGCCGAATAGTAATAGAAGAATCGGTAGTAACAGCCGCGGCAATGAAAGTCATGGCTTCTACCGGATCTTCGCTTGGGCAGTAAGTCACATGGCGCTTAATATTTTTGAGGCCTCTAATCCGAAGCGTGGTTGTACCGATACCTTCGATTTTGACGCCGAGTTTTTGTAAAAAGAAACACAGCTCCTGTCCCATGTAATTGGCGCTGGCCATTTTTATAACAGTTTCGCCTTCCATGCGGGCGGCTGCCAAAATAACATTTTCGGTGGTGGTGTCACCGGATTCATATAAAATTACCGGGCCATCAGGCAGGTGCCGCTTGACGCTGATATGGTAATTGCCTTTATGGGCCTCAATGTGCACGCCGAATTCTTCCAAAGCGTAAATATGCGGCAGGATGCTGCGCTTACCTATCTCGCAGCCGCCGGCATAAGGAATTTTAAACTCGCTCAGGTCGTGCATCAAGGCGCCGGCCAACAGGATTACAATTCTGGTTTTACGGGCCGCCGCTTTGTCTATATTATCCAGGTCAAGCCTGGCTGGCACTTTTATCTCCATATCGCTAGTGCCTACCCAACGCACGTGGACTCCAATGCTGGTTAAAACTTCCACAATCCGGTTTACTTCTTCAATCCGCGGCACGTTTTTAAGATGAGTCGTACCCTTATTGAGCAAGCTAGCGCACAAAATCGCCACCGCGGCGTTTTTACTCTTTTTCAGCGTAACTTCGCCCTTAAGCTCCTGTCCACCTTCAATACGTAGGTTTACACCCTGGCCGCCAAGGCTGACAATTTGTTTGTTCAAAGCATCGCTAATACGGCCTAGAGTATCGAGGCTTAAATTCTGCTTGCCATGCTCAATGCGATTAACGGCTGATTGGCTAGTACCCAGTTTTTTAGCAAAAGCGGCTTGAGTTAAGCCTCGCTCTTGGCGGATTTGGTAAATAAGCCGGCCAATTTTCTGATTAGTTTCGTGCATAAAACCCTATGATGATATCACACGTGATATAAGCGTCAAGTAAATCGTCGGCTTCGATCATAACTATCATTTCCTAATAGATTATGCGATCGCATAATCTATTAGGAAATGAGGCGGTAAGAATAAATTACAACTTAATATCTAGCCACTTAGCTGTACAATAAAGTTATGATCTAGCTACCTAAAAATCAACTCAAATATTAAAGATTAAAGGTAGAGGAGGTACATACTTGGGTAAATCGCTAGGCGCCAGCGAGCAGCGGACTTAGATGTATTCAAATACATTGAAGGAGCAGCGCAGATGGCAACAACGCGATTTGCCAAGAGCATCGGCGGAGCTGCTGGCTCTGACAAGCTGTGCAAGCTGATGCGGTATGTAGCTCCTGGGAGTTTGCTATGAATGATAAAGAAATAGAAAAGTTAATTGCGGCTGAGGGCAAGCGGCAACGGGAAGGCTTAGAGATGATTCCCAGCGAGAATCATACTTCCGCCGATGTCCTAAAAGCGCTTGGTTCTCGTCTGACTGATAAATATTCGGAGGGCTATCCGGGTATGCGTTACTACGGAGGTTGCGAATACGTGGACGCCGTAGAAAACCTGGCGCGCGATAGAGCCAAGGCCTTATTTGGTGTATCTCATGCCAATGTTCAGCCGTATTCCGGCTCGCCGGCCAATCAAGCCATCTATTTTGCCTTGGTTGACCCTGGCGATACAGTCATGGGTATGCACTTGTATTTCGGCGGCCATATGACACATGGCCTGAAGGTTAATTTTTCCGGCACCTACTACCGCTCAGTCCAATACCATACCGGAAAAGACGGTTACCTGGACTACGGGGAGATGACAAAAATGGTTAAAACCGAAAAACCAAAACTGATTTTTGTGGGCGCGACTGCTTATCCCCGGATATTCGAATGGGCAAGACTCCGGGAGATCGCCGACATATCGGGAGCGTGGTTAATCGCCGACATTTCACATATAGCTGGCCTGGTAGTAGCTGGAGCCCATCCTTCGCCAGTCGGCCAAGCACATGTAGTTATGACTACTACTCATAAAACGCTGCGTGGCCCCAGGGGAGCAATGATCTTATGCAACGGCAACCCTTCTAATCCGCTAAAAGCTGCTGAACGCCGACCGGAAAACCTGCCAACTTTAATAGACCGGGCGATTATTCCAGGCTTGCAAGGTGGTCCTCATAACCATCAGACAGCGGCTATTGCCGTGGCCCTGCGCGAGGCCGCCCAGCCGAGCTTCAAGCAATATGGCCGGCAGATTGTAAAAAATGCCAAGATCCTAGCCGAAGAACTTCTTAAAAAGGACTACAAATTAGTCACCGGCGGCACCGATAATCATCTGTTGTTAATTGATCTGACAAATAAAAAAATTATTGGCGCCGACGCCGAAAAAGCTCTTAGCAAAGCCGGCATAACGGTTAATAAAAATACCGTGCCTTTTGATCCTCGGTCACCGTTTAGTCCGTCTGGTATCCGTATGGGCACTCCGGCTATAACCACCAGAGGCATGAAAGAAAAGGAGATGGTCCAAATAGCCAGCTGGATTGACGAAGCTATTAGCAGCGCCAGTGACGCAAAAATACTTACCAGGCTAAATAAGCAAATCGGCGAATTCTGTAAAAAGTTCCCGCTACCCAGCGACCCCGCACCAAAAGCTTGATGCTCCACAATCCGACCTGTCCCGCATATTTTCCTGTTTTTGAGCAGTCAGCAATCAGATTGCGATAAGAGATGAAAATGTGCTGGATTACCGACTGCTTCGCTCAGGTTTTGGTGCGGGGCAAGCAACGTTATTTAACTAGTTAAGGCAAGAGTTCTGGTTCTTGCTCAAGTATAATGCCGAACATCTCATAGACTTTACTGACAATCTTTTGCTTGAAGGCTAACAAATCGGCCGTCGTCCTAGCCTCCTCATTAATCATAACTAGAGCCGAACCCCACCAAGTGCCCATGCCTGTCTTTTTATCGTGAAAGTCTTTAAAACCAGCTTTCTCAACCATCCATCCAGCCGCAATTTTTATTTGGCCGTCACTATGCCCCCAGCCCTTTATTTCTGGAAAATCAGCTTTTAACTTCTGGTATTTGAGCTTGTTGATTATCGGATTGGTAAAAAACGAACCATTGTTGGCTACCACTGATGGATCCGGCAATTTAATTTTACGGATTTCAGTCACCGCCTGGCGTATGGTCCTTGGACTATAGTCTCGGATTTTGTGTTCGTCCAAGTAATTTTGCAACGATTCATAAAACGGCGGTTTGGGACTGGATTTAGCTAGCTTAATGGTAACAGAGGTAATTAGAAATCTGCCTTTATCAACCGTTTTGAACCGGCTGGTTCGGTAAGCGAAGGCGCAATCTTTGTTAGCTAAAGTTACAAATTTTCGTAAATTGGTATCGTAAGCCTCTAGCTCAACCAGCACATCACTAAGTTCGGCGCCGTAGGCGCCAATGTTCTGGACTGGTGCTGCCCCAACATAACCGGGGATCCGAGATAAAAACTCGATGCCGGTGAGATTCTTGTTTGTACTCCATTCGACAATTTTGTCCCACATTTCGCCGCCGCCGGCTTTTATGGTCAGATTCTTATCATCTTCAGCGGCTATTTTGATTCCAGGAATCTTGTTGACAATAACAAGTCCTTGGTAGCCCTCGTCCTGCCAGATGATGTTGCTACCCTCACCAATCATGATCACCGGCAAGTTTCTGGTATTGGCCCAGTTGACTAGATTTTTGACTCTGGTTTCAGAGTCAGCCTCAGCCAAATAGTGGGCTTTGCCCCCAAGGCGCATCGTACTGTGGGCTTTGAGATCAACATTTTCCTGTATATTCATCCCGTTAGAAGTCCGATCTTCTGACCGTAGATCGGCAGATTTTTATAAAATACTTATCTCTAATAGAATCCATCAGTTTCATTATACCCAGCAGTTGGTTAGATGTAGTAAAATGGTAGTACATGGATTCCGTTAGACCTCAAAAGACCTACAATATTTATCAATACGTTGAAGTAAGCACACGTGTTCAATCCTTAACAAAGGTGCGGAAGTTGAGTGAGTTCTAACGGGATGGATAAACCTCAAGCCTCAAGTCCGTTTAAACCCCTCGGCAGACGACTCAAAGAGCTGCGTGGTCAAATTAATGAAACTTTAGCCGAGGCCTCCGGAGCCGTAGAAATTGATGTCCGCCAGCTGGCTAGTTTTGAACTTGGCCAAGCTCGGCCCAGCGAAGACGTGCTACTGCTACTGCTTAGTCACTTTGGCGTAAAGGACGACGAAGCGATTAAACTCTGGGATCTGGCTGGTTATAATATGAGCAAAATCCCCATGTCGCATATGGGCAGCGCCAGCACTCTGGATAACCAAGTGGCAGCGGGCAACAATGATCACGTTTTGTTTACCGATATAGTTGATGTGATTGTCAATAATTACGGGGTTGTAATGAACTTTATGCAGAACACCGGTTCAGGCACCCAGCCGGCGGTAGTAGCCAAAATCGGCATGAGTCGCGAGCATGCTAAAAGCGTCCTGCAAATTTTGCAGCTGACGCTTTCCCAAACCGAAAAGAATATTCTTAAGCTACCCAACAAACTCATCGCCCCGGATAGTTCTAGCTCGGACGAAATCAAGAGCAGCTGATAATTTCAACCTCGGAAAGTGAAAGTTTTAGTATACGCATTTAAACCGTGGGGAAAGCGGCCTAGTAATATTAGCCAAGAAGTTCTAGCTAATATCAAAAAACGCCGGAATTTGATAAGGGTTGTTTTTCCGGTACGATTTGACAGGGAAATGTTTCTAAAAAAAGTAAAAGCCATTGCTCCTGATTTGATAATCGGACTTGGCCAATATCCACGAGGCAATAAAATTCGGATCGAACGCCAAGCCCTTAACCTCTGGAAGCTTCATAAACAAGATAAGCCGCAGACCATTTTAAGAGCTGGACCCTCAAAAATAAAAGTTAGCCTGAAGCTCAAAAAAGACAGCAGTTCTTGGGTTTCCTATAACGGGGGCCAATATGTCTGCAATTTTTCCATGTACGTAATTTTAGATTTTCTCAAAAATAACAAAGACGTTAAATTTGGCTTTATTCATATCCCTAAAGACCACGATGTAGCTCAAGCCACGAAATTTGTGGACAAGAAACTACAAGAGATTAACTCACCCTAATCTGTTAAAATGAGACCTGTGTGCGCCCGTAGCTTCCGCCGACGTCCGTCAAGGCGGACTGTGGCGGACAGGCAGTGGATTGGTCCCGCACCTTTTTGTGCCCCCTTAGCTCAGCGGATCAGAGCGCATCGCTTCGGACGATGAGGCCGGGGGTTCAAATCCCTCAGGGGGTACCAAAAGGTGCGGGATCGGAACAAAGGGTCGGAGGCCTGCCCCGCACTGAATCCTGAAGTGCAGATGTGGAGGGAATACCTATTGCTATAAAGTAAGTTCTAGCGGCTTCGTAAAGCCGTACCACGTCGCAACAAACTAAAGCGTGGCGTGGTAAGATAAATATATTCACAATTAAATTTCCAGGGTGGCGTGAAATTCGCCAATCGGATGTGATAGTCATCAACCCCACCCAGATTTATGAAATTTGGGTTTCCCAATTTGATTCAACAAATTGGGTGGGGACGAGCATGTGAAACTCATGCGCCGACCGTATAGTCGGGACTTCTTATCTGAAAAGGTAGGGGGTGTCTTGAAAAGGACAGAAAGGATACTCGATGAAATATATTAAGTATGGTTCTGGTGCTGTGGTTTTGGCCGCGCTTCTTTGGAGCTTGGACGGCCTGTTGCGCCGACATTTATATAGTCTGCCGGCACCGGTAATAGTTTTTTGGGAGCATGTTTTTGGGGTTGTACTACTAGCGCCAATTATCATTGCTTCTTACAGGGCTTTTAAAAAACTTACCCGTAAACAATGGCTGGCAATTATCGGCGTGTCGTTTTTGTCGGGCGCCGTTGGCACAATCCTTTATACCGCGGCTCTGGGCCGAATTAATTTCATTCCGTTCTCGGTCGTGGTGCTACTGCAACAGCTCAATCCAATCTTTGCGATTGGCGCCGCTGCCGCATTGCTTCATGAACCTTTAACTAAAAAGTTTTTTGGCTTGTCCGCAGTTGCTCTTTTAGGAGCTTACTTGGTTTCCTTCCCGGACCTGAGCGTGAACCTATCCACGGGTAAGGGAACGCTCATAGCCGCTTTGTTTGCCGTAGGAGCAGCGGCTAGCTGGGGCGTTTCCACGGCCTTTTCCCGGTATGCTCTAAAAGATACTTCATCGCTGCACATCACGGCCGCCCGCTTTGGGATTACACCTATTTTCGCCCTGTTGTTTGTGGTTTTATCGGGCAGTACTGGCTCGTTAGGCGCTCTAACTTTTAGTCAATTCAAATACATCGCGGCCATTACTTTTTCTACTGGTTTAGTAGCACTAATGATTTACTATTTTGGCTTGAAGCGAGTTTTGGCTTCACGGGCTGCGGTTTTAGAACTGGCTTGGCCGGCCTCGGCCGTCTTTGTCGGTTACGTCTGGTTGCATCAAGGCCTCACTACCTCGCAGATTTTTGGGGCGCTGTTACTAACAGGCACTATTTACTTGATTGCCAAAGACGCTAAAAAGCTAGCTCTACAAAAGATTCAAAAACCTGCAGCCAGCGCTAAAAACTGAGCGCTGGATTTAAGCTTTTGTGATAAGCATACCAATTTGCCATTGACATTAATTTAAGTATTTGCTTAAATGATTAATATGAAAACAAGTCTTAAAAGACCAATGACTTTGACAAGAAGCGAAGAGCAACTAGTTAATGTTTTACAGCTACTGGGCGATAGGACTCGTTACAAAATGTTCAAAATTCTCTTATCTAAAGAGGAATTTTGCGTCAGTGAGGTTGCCGACAAAGTTGGAATTTCTGTGCCTGCAGCTTCACAACATTTTCGGATATTTGAACTAGTGGGATTAGTAGACAAGCGTCGCTACGGCAAGATGATCTGCTACGTGCTCAAGAAAGACCATACTTTAGTTAAAAAACTGGTTAATTGTTTTATGCAATAGATGTAAAAAGGAGGATAAATATGTGCCCAAACTGCAACTTTCAATGCTAGTGACAAATCAAATGATTATCCTATGCCTAAATTAGGTAACTGAAATATGTAACTAAGAAAGTAAGAATGAAAATAATAAGGAGAATAATATGGACAAGAAAATGATACCAATAATCATGATCGTTATGGCTCTAACCATTGCCGGCATTATCTTTGCTGGACAGGGCTATGTCATGCAAAAACAAGTAGCGCCTCAGGAGGCGAGATTCCACCAGTTACAGACCAGTTACTACAGTCTTAGTAAAGCAGACCGCGACTCAGCGCCAACTGGATCCGAACTGAATAACCAGCTGGCCCAAATTCAAAACTATCCGTCAGAGCTACTTCGGTTAAAACTAGTGGGGGTTGGTAAGATTTTGACTGGTATTTTTTCGTCATTAGTGGCTATTTTAATTGTGCTGTTTATGATGCCGATTCGCTTGGGCGCCATGATGAGGCCATCTGCAAGACAATAAAAAAATTTACATAATTTTGATTTTTCCTAAATAAACTAAACGCTAGCTTAAAGGAGGATATATGCCAAAAATTAAGATCTATAGTACCAAGACATGCCCGTACTGCAACATGCTCAAGAACTACCTAAAGAGCAAAAAGATTGTCTATGAAGAAGTCTTACTCGATGAACAACCAGAAAAGGCAGTCGAGGCTATGCATGTTTGTAATTCAATGGGTGTGCCTTGCACACATATTGTGTTTGATGATGGACGAGAAGAAAAGATCCTCGGCTTTGACAAACCACGCTTCGACCAAGTTTTAGGTCTGGCGTAAGTACGGCCAAATAAACTAAGGGGAGAGGAGGTTATATCGAATAGGGATAGATAGACAGATTAGCTTAAAGCAAAATAATGTGTTTAATAAAGGAGTAATTATGGATCAATCAACAACTTGCCCGATGTGCAGTGCGAGGTTCGATACGGAAGACGAGTTGCATAAACATAAAATGGCCGATCATGCCAATGCTGATGAACATGTCGGCCACGACAATGAGACGGCTGAATTCAAGTGTCCGATGTGCGCCGCAACTTTCACCACCAAGCAGGAGCTTGATGAACACACTCACAAAGCTCACGGCCAGCATCTGTAAAGAACTTAAGAAGAGGAGAAAATAATGAAGTGCCAAATTTGCAGCGCCCAAATGAAAAAGCCCTTAAAACACATCAAACAGCGTATGTCTGTTAAGAAAAAGAATGAAAAAGAAGCTAAACAGAGCTAAACAATCTCATGAAAGCCGTAAAAAGCTTTGATGTCTTGGTAATTGGGGCTGGCAGCGGCCTCGATGTAGCATCTTTTGCCGCCAGCAAGGGTATGAAAGTGGCTTTGGTTGAAGAGGGGCCGATGGGTGGAACTTGCTTAAATCGAGGCTGCATCCCCTCCAAAATGCTGATTCATAGTGCCGATGTCGCCGACACAATAAATAGCAGTCGTAAATTTGGCATTAAAGCCACCATTCAGGGGATTGATTTTTCGGCCATTGTTAAACATGTATCAGATTATGTCGACAACGCCGCCCGGCAGATTGAGACAGGCATCCGCCAAAGCTCATACATTACACACTATAAAACCAAGTCAAAGTTTATTGGTAAAAAACTGTTGCAAGTCCATGATGAAACAATTACGGCCGATAAAATAATTATTGCCGGCGGCGCGCGAGCTGTTATTCCACCGATTAACGGCCTAGACAGTGTCCCATATTTGACAAGTAAAGAAGCCCTGCGCCTGCAAAAACAACCCGAGCATCTAGTAATTATTGGCGGCGGTTACATTTCGGCTGAACTGGCCCACTTCTTTGGCGCGCTTGGCACCAAGATAACCATGCTAGTACGCGATGAAGTTTTAATTAGAAACGAAGACTCCGAAATTGCCAGGTGGTTTACTGACGAGTTTTCTAAGCGCTATGACATCCGTTTTCGAACCGAGGCCGAAAGCCTTTATAAAGAAGGTAAGAATACTAAAATTAAGCTTAAAGATAGCGATGAGGTAATTACGGCCGATCAATTGTTGATAGCTACAGGTATTCGATCTAACGCCGATATCTTAGATGCTAGAGCCAGCAATATCGAGACTAACGAAAAGGGCTATATAAAGGTTAATGATTACTTTGAGACGAATGTTGAAGACATTTGGGCCTTTGGTGATATCACCGGTCTAATGCCGTTTAAACATGTCGCTAACGACCAGGTCGGCCCCGTAATCCACAACGCCTTTTTTGGCCAAAAAGAAACTGTTGATTACCGCAAAATTCCGCACGCCGTATTTTCTTCGCCGCAAGTAGCCGGAGTTGGCTATACCGAAGATGAGTTGAAACAGAAAGGCATCAACTATAAAGTCGGCAAGTATGAACTTAAAAATACTGGTATGGGCAGTGCTCTCCAAGACAATGGCCTGGTAAAAATATTAGTCGGTAAGGAGGATAAGATCTTAGGCGGTCACATAGTCGGGCCTGATGCTACCACGCTTATCCATGAGATTGTTATTGCTATGAACGCAACTGGTAAAACCAATGCCATCACAAAAGCCGTATATGCCCATCCGGCACTGTCGGAATGGGTGCAGCGAGCTTTTTATTCGGTGGCATGAATAAAAATGAAGGAGAATCTTTTGATAAAAGGCTTATTAGCAAAATACGAGGGCTGGCACAGGGAAGATGCGAAGCAACAAAAGTTACTTAAGGCTATTTGGAACGGCCATGTTGTCGCCGAAGCACCCCAGCAGGAGCTTGTTCACAGAGACGGGAATTGGTATTTTCCGCCGGAATCTATTGACCGCAGCTTTTTACGCCCCCTCTTGAGCTATCCATTTGGCAAAAAACAGCTACATTTTGACGTAGGTAAAGCTAAAAAGTGGCATAAAGACGAAGCCTGGACTTATCCTTATCCGGTAGCAAAGTCAGCTAAAGCCGTTAATAGGAACATTCATAATTATGTGGCTTTTGGCTGCCATTGCCATGTAGAAAAAGTCGAGACCTGAGATGAAGGAGTATGATCTTGCAGTTTTGGGGACTGAGGCGATTAATAAGTGTGGGTCAAAACTTATTTTTGTCTACAATGCCAAGGGTGGATTTATGCACTCTATGCTAGATTTGGCCCGTAAAACAGTCAGCCCAAAAACATATCCCTGTAAACTGTGCATGATGACTTATAGTGGTGCAACGATGAATAAATTATGGAAACAATATGTGGTCAATCTAGGCATGCCATCGATCTTTATGCATCGTGATGAGTTCAGCCGGGCCTATTCCGACCAAAATATTACTTTTCCGGCTATAATCTTAGAGCAAAACGGCTCTATCACTATGCTTATAAGCAGCGACGAGTTCAAGAGCACAACTGGTTTATCCGATCTCATGGATTTACTCAGTAAAAAACTGCGAGACGTTCAGCCCGCAGGAAAATACTAAGAAAACGCAAAAAATAAATGGCGGTTAATATGGAGCTGCAGTAAGCTGTTAGCAGGACAGGAAGAAATGAAACAAAACAAAAGACTAAAAGAATTCCTATACGCCAAGGAGTGCTTAATCCTTACTTTGGCAGCATTGAGTTTGGTATTTTTGGCGATTGAGCAACTGGGCTATCTTTCCACGGCTCAGTTAAGAGCGCTCGATGTTTTCGATGTGACTGTGGGGCTTATTTTCATTGGAGAATTTGTACTTGAGCTAGAGTTAACAACCAATAAAAGGGGTTACGTCAAGAGTAACTGGTTTTATCTGCTGGCCGCCATACCCTTGCCATATACTTTCGCTCAGTTACTTAGAGGACTCCGGATCATTCGTGTTATCAAACTGATTCGGGTTGGTACACATCTTGAGTACGAGAAAAGTTTAAAAAAATGATCTATTTTATTCTGACTTGTTTGGTTTTTGCACTGGCGGTAGCAATAAATTCGGTTAGTGTTTATGCCCAAAGACGCTATAAATACTATAATCGCTGGCAAAATGGCTGGTTAATCCATAGTGCTGTCATAGTGCCGGCTTGGATTGCTTTTATATATTTATTCGTAAGTTTGAACGGCCACTACGGGATAAATTTCTATTTGTTGCCAATTGTAGGTTACGTGCTGCTTTTGATGGCTTTTGGAGTGTTTATGATGGCCCTGCATGAAATAGGTGTTCAATCGCTAACGAACGGCAACTTGTTTGGTCGTGGAAAGATTTCGCACAAAGGCATTTATAAAATACTGAAAGATCCAATCTACGACAGCTACCTCTTATGGTTTATTGGTATGTCATTTGTGTATGGCAACGCCGCTTACCTTATCTTGATGCTTGAAAGCTATATAGGCCTAAACTTGATAGAGAGCCGTGTAGAATAAACTGAGTAGACAATTCGTAGACTATGGTCCTACTGCCCGGACGAAAAGACCGACGAAAAACGTGCTCTTTGGTGTGAAGAACAAAAGAAGCCGCAATCATCCATGCATTTGAAACAAGAAAGTCATTTACAAACTAAACACGCAATAGTAGTATTTGAATATGCGTTCAAATACTCAACGATTAAAGCAGGAGCTGCAAGATAACGAGGCGATTGGACTATGTGCTCGCCAGTGCGGGGTGATTGGCGATGTTACAAAACTCAAGATTTGCTACCTACTTCGCCATCATCCTGAACTTAGCGTTACGGTCATTGCCGAGCTAGTCGGTACGTCGGTTTCTAATACCTCGCACAGTCTTAGCAAATTGCGGGCTGTTAATTTGGTTAAAACCAGAAAAGAAGCCCAAACCGTTTTTTATTCTCTCAATCAGGCTGGTTTTAGCAGTGAATTAAAGGAATTGCTTAGTGTATAAGCTGACCAGGAAAGGCTAGTGTCAATGAGTTCAAGTCCAAAAAATCCTTTAGCCCCTTTAGCTCCGATTCTGGGCGCAGGCGCTGTAGGAGCCTGTCCTTTATGTTGGCTGGGTTCCGCTTCACTACTTACCTATCTTGGTCTAGGTGCCCTTATTCCAGTGTGGCGGTGGGTTATTGCTCTATTACTCGCTCTGAGTCTTGTGGGTTTTGCTTTTGATTACCGCTCACATAGAGATCCGTACCCCCTATTGTTACTGATAGTCGGTGGAGTATTGCTCTATCTGGGCCGCTATGTATTTGGCGGCGCTGGTTTTGGCGGCTGGCAGATATGGGCCCCAGGGGCTGTTACTGTAATTGTAGCTGTTGTTTTTAACAAAAGACAATTTAGTAAAAAATCAGGGGGTCATCACCATGAGTAACTTTGATCTTGTTATCATCGGCGGCGGTGCCGGAGCTTTTGCCGCAGCTATTAAAGCCAACGAGCTAGGAGCTAAAACGGCTTTTGTTAATGATGGTCTGCCGCTGGGCGGCACCTGTGTAAACGTTGGTTGCGTGCCTTCAAAAACGCTGTTGCACGCTGCCGAGTTAGTGTATACCGCTAAACATCACGGCGTGCCAGGCATTAAACTAGCTGTAAAGGCCACTGATTATGCCGCTGTTGTGGCGGACGAACTGGCGCTAGTTGAAAAATTGCGGACAGAGAAATACGAACAAGTGCTTAGGGACTTGGGCAACGTAACCTACATAAAAGGTAAAGCCAGCTTTGTGTCCAGCAATCAGATTAAAGTAGGTGAACAAAACCTAGAGACAGCTAAGTTCATCATCGCTACTGGCTCAACAGCCACCTTGCCAAAGATTGAGGGGCTAGCTGAAGCTGGCTACATAACTCACATAGAAGCCATGCGGCTCAACACAATTCCCAAACGGCTGGCGGTTATTGGAGCAGGGCCGGTAGGCTTAGAATTGGCACAGCTGTATGCTCGTTTTGGTAGTCAAGTAACCATCTTGCAAAGAGCAACCTCTGTTATGCCTAATGCCGAGCCTGTTTTGACTCAGCAGTTAAGTCAGATACTAGGGAGTGAAGGTATCAACATAAAGACTGGAGTCAAAGTTACTAAAGTTACAACTGAGAATGGCAGGAAGACAGTATTTTACAATGATACATCTGGCGAACACCCTATAGACGTAGATGAAATACTACTGGCGGCTGGCAAAACGCCAAATACAGCTGAACTGAACTTAGTAGTAGCTGGCATTCAAGTTGACGATAAGCAAGCTATCGTTACTCAGCCAACACTACAGACCTCACAGCCTCACATCTATGCTGCTGGCGATGTGACTAACTTACCGCTGCGGCTGGAAACGACGGCTGGCCGTGAAGGCACGTATGCCGTAGAAAATGCCCTCAACGGTTCTGGTAAATTTATAGACTACAACATCGTGCCTTACGCGGTCTTTACAGACCCGCAGCTGGCCTCGGTTGGCTATACCGAAGACAGACAAATGGCAGAACTAAAGGTCTGTGCCTGCCGCACAGTTACTTTTGATAAGTTGCCCAAAGCATTGATAACCAAACGAACAGAAGGTGTTATTAAAATGGCAATCCACCCGCAAACTAAGGTGATTATGGGTGTGCATATACTCGCCCCAAATGCTGGAGACTTGATTGCCCAGGCAATGGTGCTAATTAAAAACAAGAATACTATAGACGATTTAACAAATATGCTGCCTGTATTCCCAACAATGTCCGAAGCTATTAAATTAGTCGCTATGTCATTTACGCAGGATGTGTCCAAGCTAAGTTGCTGCATATAAACAAAATCATAAAAGTAAAATAACTACCGTAGCCTATAATAAAAGCATAATAAGAAGGGGAAATAGCTATGGAATGTCCAAAATGTAATGGCAAAACCGAGGGTTGGAAATGTGCTATATGCGGCAGCGAGTCCGATAACCACGACGAAAATCACAAGCACGCTGGCTCGGACCGTTACTGCACCATGAAGTGTAAGGCCTGCAGTCAAGCCGATGTTCACTGCGGTTGCCAGCCGCCGGTTGTCGTCAGCTCAGCTACACAAGCTTAAACTCCTGGTTCAGCCATCAGTGAACTGAATAATCGAGATTCTAACCTGCCTATCGGCAGTCAGGTCTCGTTTAGCACGGAGTACCAAAATTTATTTGTTTTTGCCGGGGAGCCACTTGACGCTACTGAGGAATGGCTCGAACAGATCGTCTTCCTTATGGCCGATAAAGTATTGATCTAACTCCTCTTGGGTTGGATCATGATCCAAAAAACTAACAAACGGGATATCCGAAATTAACGCCAAAGGTGTTTGCTCTTTACCCTCTCCCATGGTTACAACTGCCGCCGCGGCCAAGCCGCCGGCAATATTAGACTGACTAACTTTTAATGTATAGCCAAATAGATCTTTTGTGCCGATGTAGTTCTTTTTGGGCTCGAACCCACTGTAGGCGATAGGCACACCAACAGTCCCCCAGCGCATTGGGGTGCAGGAACTGTCGGTAATAATTACGCCTACGGTTTCTAGACTAAATCTTTTTTTCAGATAAGATCGAATCTCATTGACTGATTTTTGCGGATCTTTAGGCCACAGCAAATAATTTCCGTTAGTGTTTGATTCATCGATGCCAGCGGACATTATTAGAGTCTTTTTGGTTATGGTGAACTCAAAATTCCACTTGCTTGATCGACGCGGCAAGTAATAATCAGCTTCTTGCTTGATTAACTCTTCTTTATCATTACCTTTTATGGGAACTGCTCTGCCTTCACATAGCGCCACAATCTTAGAAGTCACAACCAGAATGTTTTTTTCTTCTACTTTTTCCAAGCTTTCGTCTAAGACTTCAACCATAGATTGAGCGCCGGGCAGTATCTTTTTAGTCTTAAGTGGTCTTACTAACATTTTTTGCTTTATCTTCCTTAAGCCACCTTACTCCTAGATAGACCAGCGGTGTCTCCAAAACAGACAAAGAACATTTAATCAGCCAGTAGGGAATTATTAGGCCAAACAAAAAGGTCAAGTTATCTCCTAGCCCGTGACTGAACGAATAAAAGGCCAGAAAAATAAAGACCAGTGAGTCGACAAACATTGAGATGAAATTAGACAAATTATTACGCAGCCAAAGCGCCTTTTTGTGCAGTTTTTCGCGCAGCTTAGCAAAAATCGCTACATCCAAAAACTCCGATATGGCAAAAGCAGCTAAACTGGCAGCCGAAATACGCGCTGTTAAGCCAAAAATCTTATCATAGGCGGACTCTGAAGCTGCAAATCTTTTAGAGGGTGGCAGATGGGTTGCTAGAAGCGAAAAAAGCAACAACAGAGCTATGACTATTAAACCGGACCACACCATGCTACGGGCCCGGGCTCTACCATGGACTTCGACTACCACATCAGTAAGGGTGAAAAGCAGTGGCAGCACAAAAATAGCCACGCTAGCGTTAAGGTGCATCCAGCTAAAGTTAGTCAGCGGGAAGGTTTTGGAGCCGAATATCTCGGCTGTCATAACACCAAAAATAAAAAGTGCTACAACTAGATCAAATTTTTGAATTTTAAACATTGGAATTCTCCTCTTAAATTAATGGTGAATGGGAAGAGGAATTAGCAGGCAAAGCCGGACCAAGTTGTAACTCTTTTGTTCAGCAGCATAATGGGTTTATTGTATCTGCTCCGCTGCCCAGTGTAAAAACCTTATGCTACATGGATAATCCTTGTAGCACTCTTGTAGCACTTGTAGCAACATTGCAGTTTGCTCTAGAATTTATAAATGTTCTTTTCGGTAATTATATTTTGGAGAGGCAGATCGTGCTTCTCCCGTGGGAGTTTAAGTAAGTGGCCGAACTCATAACAGAGGCCGATAGTTAAAACTTGTTCCTGACCGGCTAAAAATTTATCGTAAAATCCGCCACCGTAACCTAGACGGTAACCGGACTTATCAAAAGCCAGCAAAGGCACAATTATCAGGTCATATTGAAAATCTTTTGGAACTTTTTTTGTTGGCTGAAAGTCAGAATCCAGCCAGTAGGTTTGGCTATTTGGGTCCGAGCTGGCTATTTTAAGCTCCGGATTTACTCGCCTGGCAGCTTTTAACAGCGACAGCGTGTCAATCTCGTTGTTTTTGGCAATCGGCAAGTAGCTATGGACTGAGTAAATGTCCCTCCAATCAATTATCTGCCAACAGTTATTTATAATCTGTTGGCTTAAATGCTTAACTTCGCGTGCACTAAGCTTTTGCCGCCGCGCTTTTAGCTGCTCTCTTAGCTCAGATTTATCCATGCCTGAATTGTATCACCGTTTATCCCACACCTTTTGCAGGCGTTTTCGTAATCTGCATGCCATGGCGACATGCCGTGGATTACAAACTACTTTCACTCTAAAAAGGTAAGGGATTTTGTACATAATGCTTCACAAAACAGGGGTGAACGTGCTAGTATTTGATGGCTTTGCAGCTAAACGATTTTGCAAAAACACGCAGTGCAGGTTTTTGCAAAATTGAGAGGAGCACTCGTAGCGCTAGACTGAAGTTTTTACTGATTATGTAAAACGAGGTAGGCGCGTAAGTCGCAACGAGGGCCCATAGCTCAGTTGGTTAGAGCATCTGCCTCTTAAGCAGAGTGTCCTGGGTTCAAGTCCCAGTGGGCCCTCCAATGAAAATGTCTCAGCCAAAGGTTGAGACATTTTCATTGGAAAGTTTGCTAGATTTGGACCAAAGGACATCTTGGGTTAGCCCTGCGCGTTAGCTAGATCAACTCTCTCGGCTTGGGGAGCCCAATTTTATAAGTTAGAATAACAGGATGAAACTTCTTAGTGGCAGCGAACTAGCAGGCTTTATAAAGCAGAGGCACGCCCAGCAAGTGCGTCAGCTGCGCGAGTCTAAGATTTTTCCAAAGCTGGCGATTGTGCAAGTTAAGGACGACCCGGTTATCAACACCTACGTCCGGCTCAAGAAAAAGTACGGCACAGATATAGGAGTTGAAGTAGATATCTATAGACCTGCGCAAAAAGAAGTACCAAATTTGCTAAGCAAACTTAACGCCGACAAAAGTGTTTATGGGATTATTGTGCAGCTACCGCTCGAGGATCCGGACGAAACCGACGAAATAGTTAATCTGATTGCGCCCCAGAAAGATGTTGACGCCCTTGGCAAAAACTCAAAATTTCAACCTGCCACCCCGACGGCTATACTTTGGTTACTGGCTGGCCACAACGTTGAGCTAAAAGACAAAAAAGTTCTGCTGATAGGCCGGGGCAAATTAGTCGGAGGACCGCTCGAGCAAATCCTAAAAAATTCGGGTATTGATCTTGACGTGGCCGATATAAACACTACTAATACCAAGGAGTTGAGCAAAAGAGCCGATGTAATTATTGCCGCTGCCAACGCCGCGGGCATTTTGACTGCCGATATGGTAAAACAGGGAGTGATAATAGTGGACGCTGGCACTGCCAACGAAGAAGGCAAAACCGTCGGCAATGCCGCGGCCGATCTTTATGAGCGCGATGATATCACCATCACCCCAAAAAAGGGCGGGGTAGGGCCTTTAACGGTCTGCGCGTTATTCGAAAATGTTATTCGAGCAGCTCAAAACTTGCCCCGTACCAAATCATGAATGGAGAAAAGGATGAATAATCCTATTTCGGAATATCAAGACTTTGGTGCTGGGGTGCCAAGAGTTAATCCCGTTAGAGTTCCTGACGCCGTGTGTATTACATATAAAACTATGTCAAGCACTCAAACTACATTTATCGTTTTGCAAATAACTGTAAAGACTCTAACGGGATGAAGATAGGCGTTTTTGATTCGGGGGTTGGTGGACTGTCAGTTGTAAAGGCTATTCAAAAAGAACTGCCGGATCTAGAAATTGTTTATAAAGATGACGCCGAGCATGTGCCTTATGGCACCAGATCAGTTGAGGAAATTCATGGTTTTGTAAAACCGATTTTCCAGAGTTTTTTAGATGAGGGCTGCAGGGTGATTGTTATTGCCTGTAACACCGTGACCACTAACTTGGCCAGCCAGTTACGTGCGGAGTTTTCGGTGCCGATAGTGGGAATGGAGCCAATGGTTAAGCCAGCCGCCGCGGCCAGCAAAACGGGAGTAATCGCCGTTTGCGCGACACCTCGCACGCTAGCCAGCGACCGCTACAAATGGCTCAAGGATGAGTATGCCAAAAGCGTTAAAGTACTAGAGCCAGACTGCAGTGACTGGGCCTATATGGTAGAGACTAACAGCGTTGACCGCGAAAAAATCGCAAAAATAGTCAATGAGGCTCGCAATGCGGGAGCCGACCAAATTGTACTTGGCTGCACTCACTACCACTGGATCGAACAATTAATTAAAGATTTAGCCAAAGACCGGGCCCAAGTCATCCAACCTGAGGGACCGGTAATTGAACAGCTCAAACGAATTCTAGCTTCTCCGTAGTTTAAGATAGCAATCAAACTACCCCACTTTTGGTCCGATCGGACCAAAAGTGGGGTATCAAAGTTTACAATCCACTATTTAAGCTAGGGCTCGCACGGCGGCCTTAAATTTTTCGCCTCTTTGCTTATAATCTTTGAACATATCAAAACTGGACGACGCTGGAGACAGAAGTACTACGTCACCGGGTTCGGCTACTTCACGAGCTGTTTTTACTATCTCATCCATATTTTTTAGCCCAGTCGTAATTTGGCTGAAGTTGTTATCCCTGAGCAAAGTCGCAATCTTAGGGGCAACATGGCCAATTAATATGGCATGACGGACTCTATTTTTTACAACTTCGTTGGCAAGAGAGTCAAAGCTAAGCCCCTTATCAATACCACCCAAAATCATAACTTTTGGCTGCGTAAAAGCCTTCATGGCAGTAATGGCTGTCTGAGGCGTGGTGCCAAACGAGTCATCATAATATTTGACATTGCCAAGTTCACGAATAAACTCTAAGCGGTGCTCTAGGCCGGTAAAAGTGCTTAAGACTTTTTGAATAGCTTCTTTGTCTTGGACAACTTGCCAAACGGTTGTTACGGCAGCGCAAATATTTTCCAGATTGTGCCGCCCAATCAGTTTTAGTTGATCAGTTTTTATAACCTCAGTCTCTGGGTCGCCAACCACAATAACCCCCTCGTCTTTAACGACTGCGCCGGGCTTGGCAAAGTAGGGAATTTTTATCCCCGGCGAGGTGCCAGCGATCTGTTTTGACAGCTCACCATCGGCAAAATAGATGGCGATATCGTCTTTAGACTGGTGCGAAAAGAGGTTAATTTTAGTTTTTATATACTCGTCTACACTGGTGTGCCAGTCTTGGTGTTCGTCGGTAATCATCAGACAAACGCCGATGTGCGGGCTGTAAGGAAAGTTATAGAGCTGAAAATTAGATAACTCCAGCACTACCCAATCGTTCGGCTTAACATCGTTCACAAAATCTAGGATGCTGGTGCCGATGTTGCCACCCAAGAATACTTTTAAGCCACTGGCTTTCAGCATCTGGTAAATCAGTGTGGCAGTCGTGCCTTTGCCTTTAGTGCCAGTCACGCCGATAATGTTTTTAGTCTTTACCTCTTCAAAAAAGATGTGTTGACTAGTGGTGGCTTTTTGCCAAAATTTCTTGTCTTCGCCAAAACGCCGCTCGAGGTTTTTAACAGAGGTAACAGAGTAAATAATTTTGTCGCACTTATCGATGCCTTCCAGATAAGATAGGTCAGTGACATTACTGGTAACACCTGGCGGCCGCTCCTCTGTTAGAAACTTAATTTGTAACTTATCAGACTCTGGTGGAAAATCATCCCGGGGATGTTCGTTGACAATCAAGTACTGGTGCTCGGGACCAAAATAGCGGTAGGCACTTTGCCCCTCCACGCCCCAGCCAACAATTCCAATCTTCATCTCCTAATAATAACCGACATTTCCATGTGATAGGTTAAACCTATCACATCTATCACATGGAAAATTGCTCTAACTCATAAATGACAGCCAGCCTATTTTGTGATAGGTTTAACCTATCACATGCCAAGTAGAAATGTTGTTAGAGAGTTTGCGCCGGATAGTTATTACCATGTTTACAATCGAGGTATAGAAAAGCGGGTAATTTTTACTGACGAGCAGGACTACATTATTTTTCTGGGGCTCCTGAAGAAATACTTATCAGGGGAATCTACTAACAAACAAAACAGACATATTTTTAAGAATTTTCAAAGCGAGCTTAAGCTGCTGGCATATTGTCTGATGCCCAACCACCTACACCTGCTTTTTTATCAGTCATCAGAGTCGGCCATTATAGAACTAATGCGACGTGTTAATACAGGTTACGTTATGTATTTCAACAACCGATACCAAAGAGTGGGCGGTCTCTTTCAAGGTGTGTACAGAGCTTCTCGGATTGACGCAGATGCTTATCTGCATCATATATCACGCTACATACATCTCAATCCTAATGATTACAAACACTGGCCATATTCAAGCTATCCGGTTTACATGGGCATTAAAAAAACTACGTGGGTAAATCCAGAGCCTATTCTGAGCTTATTTAGTAATAACTCCTTGGAATATCAACAATTCTTAGATGATTATGTTGAGACAAAAGCTGAACTGGCTGTGCTTAAGCATCAGTTAGCTAATGATTTGTGATAGGTCTTGTGATAGGTTCAACCTATCACAAGCTATCACAAATGGCTGTATTTGATAGAAACCGCGCAACTGCTATTGTTTTCAGCTGAGTTCTTAGCAAATCGGCTAGCTGGTCAGGCGTCATGACGGCTTTGATAATTTTATAAAATGTTGTGAAATAACTAACATTTTTAGGGGGATTTTGAGGGTAAAATGCTTGTGCTTAGCAAAAAAGGTTATATAATCGTTGACAAACTCTAACCTTAGTGTTAAGGTGTGAGTAATCCTCGCTTGGGAAAAGCGCAGGGTGGAGAAATAGGCAAGATTAATAAGAGGAAATTATTAAAGTGAATCATCCTACTATGGAAGCTGCACCAGTCTTAACTCTGGTTCCTGCTTTTGAGACTGAACCGACAGCCACTCCCGACCGCAGAGGTAAGCTAGCGATGTTTATGGCTAGTGGGCTAGCAGCCGTTGCTACTATAGCAGGTGTTGGCAAATTTAGCGGCAATGCTGAAGCCGCTCCTTTGAAAGAAGCTACGCCTAGTCTCTTGGCTGATCGTTGCGGCGGCTTTGCACCGACGGCAGAAATTTTAGTTAATCACTGGCGGCAAAAAGGTATTTTAGATGATGTCGTGAGATTCTATAAAATTCCAACCGTTGATGAGTCTGTACTAGGATATGTAAAAAATCATTTCGGCCGGGCTACCCTTGCTGGTGGTGCCGTAGTTCAAAACACAGGCTGTAAGGATGGCAAGATTGTACCGGTTGGTAACAAAACTCTGCCAGATGGTTCTACAGAATGGGTTAGAATCGATTCCTTGAAAGGAGAGTTTCCTGAAGGTTTTTCTCTTACCCCTCGTGAAGGCTCCAAAAGAGTTGAAAGAATTGTCGGCGAGGGTGCTAGTGATGAGAGTTCAAATCCACGGACAGGCAAAGAAGTCCCTGTATGGGTCTACGTTCCTGTCAAAAAAACACAAACCCCTTCTGCACCCGGCAAATCTGGCCCACAGGGTCCTCCAGGCAAACCTGGCCCTTCAGGCAAACCTGGCCCACAGGGTCCAGCTGGCAAAACTGGCCCACAGGGTAAACAGGGCAAACCCGGTCCACAAGGTCCAGCTGGCAAACCTGGCCCACAGGGTCCAGCTGGCAAAACTGGCCCACAGGGTAAACAGGGCAAACCCGGTCCACAAGGTCCAGCCGCCAAGGTGCCCGCTCCTGTTACTCCTGAATTTCACAAAACATTGGTGACTACTCGTGAGTTTCCAATACCAGCGCCTAGTGGTGTATTTTCAGCACGTGAAAGATGCTATAGAAACGGCGTACTTATCTTAGACAAGCTAGTTAAAATACTCAGAAACCCTCAGAGAGGTCCATCTTGTCCAGACGGCTCAAGATTAGTTATTGATGAAACTGATTTGCCGGACTACGATGAGAAAAATCCCCACTTAGTGTATCTGAACATACACGGCGACTCTAATCCAAAAACTGTTGATCTTACAGTAGAACTCAAAAACGTTGAAAAAGAGGTTAAGCCACCTAAACCGGCACCTACTCCCAAACCCAAGCCGCAACCGAAACCTAAACCGGCACCTACTCCCAAACCAGGGCCTACCCCGAGTCCTGCTGCGACAGCCAAGTGTACTGCTGCGGAAGCAGCTGCGACCGGACAAAAAGAAATCACATTCAGCCTCAGAACTAACGAGTTCAATAATGTCAAAAAACCGGAAATCATTCTTGACTTTGGTGATGGTCAGTCGGTCAGGATTGATCCTTCAACCGAGGCTGGAAAATTGCAATTGCAAGGCATCAGCCATAAATATGCTAACGCTATCAATGACGGCAGAGCCGTATTTAGGCTCCATGACGGATCCGTTGTACCTGTGGAAGGACTGGCTGAATGTGTAGCAAAATTCCAAGTTGGCGAGGCGGCCGCTAAACCTGCTCCTCCTGCAGAGACCCCTACTCAACTTGCTCCCGCCCCATCTCAGACTCCCCAAACTCCCCAAACTCCTCAGACTCCCCAAACTCCCCAAACTCCCCAAACTCCTCAGACTCCCCAAACTCCTCAGACTCCCCAAACTCCCCAAACTCCTCAGACTCCCCAAACTCCCCAAACTCCTCAGACTCCCCAAACTCCCCAAACTCCCGCACCCGCACCCGCACCCGCACCAGCCCCAGCCCCAGCCCCTGCACCTGAACAACCAGCTCCAAAGCAACCCCCTAGTCAAATCCCGCCCTCACCATAAGAATAAATTGAATAAAGGATAATAATATGAATATACTTAAAACTTTAAAGAGCAAGCGCGGCAGTCTTAGTGCTTTGTTGGTGGTTGCTACGCTGGTTTTTGTCTTAACCGGCAAATCAGTATTGGCCGGCTGGACCCCAGACCGTACAACTTTTACTTGGCAAAATCCGGCGTCTTATATAACCTTTAACTCAATTACCGATAACCCAGTTGTCGGTGACGAAAGAGCGTTTTACACGGTTCGAGATGCCGCCGCTAGCACTAGCACTTACGCTGACAGCATCTCGGTGAGCAATAACCAAGAATTAGTTCTTAGGATTTACTTCCACAATAATGCCGGGGCCAATCTTGGCCTAGTTGCTCATAACACTAGAGTTAAAATTAATCTGCCACAAAATACCGCTACAAGTCTAATGAGCATTGCCTCTATTTCGGCTGATAATGCTAACCCTGGCACTGTTACTGATACGGTTGGCTTTACCGGCTCCCAGCCATTTTCGCTTGAATACGAGCCTGGCACAGCCATACTTCGAACCAACGCACTTAATGACGTGCAGCTTAGTGACAGTATTGTTACCGGCAGCGGCGCCCAAATTGGCTACAATGCAGTTAATGGTGACGTACCCGGTTGCGCAGAATTTAGCGGCTGGGTAGCCCTCCGCGTTCGAGTACACGTGCAGCCTCAAGTTATACCAGCTTACTCTTGTAACTTGCTGAACGTGGCAGTTCTGCCAAATCGTAAGGTTAACGCTAGCGTAGACTATACAGCTACTGGCGGTGCAGTTTTAAATAGCGTCACTTTTGACTGGGGAGATGGCAGCACCCCACTGCTTACCAGCAGCCCTTCGGCCAGCCACACTTACACACAGGATGGTACATATACCATTTGGTCCACTTTGGCCTTCAATGTCGGTGGTGCTGTCCAATACGACTATTGTTCAAATCAAGTAAGCTTTGCCACGCCGCCCCCACCTCCTTCAACACCTCCTGTAACTCCGCCTCCTGCCAAGCCTGCTCCCCCAACGACTCCTCCCACTTATCCTCCTAGTCCTCCTAGCTATCCTCCTACCACTCCCCAAGTAGGCAAAACTTTGCCTAACACGGGTACTGGCAGCCTTGCTGCTTTGTTCGCCGGGGTAAGCACCTTTGCCGGCGTGAGTCACTACTTTGTGACTCGCCGACGCAGCTAAACTAGCTGCTGTTTTTAGCGGACCAATCCATGGATAAGCACTTGCCCAGGAGTGAGCTTTCGCGATTATCCACTTTGTGGATATAGTTCACTAGAGGTGAATGCGCGAAAGTCTATTACTGGGCTTGCGGAATTAGCCAAACTGTGCTAGCCTAACAGATAGGATCAATAGAGTAATCCCACAGGGTTTCGCTCTTCCTCGCAATCTGATTACAGACTGCTCGGAAGCGGAAATCCGACGGGACAAGTCGTGACTGACCGCTCTCTTTCTTCATCCGCCAAGGTATCTTTGGGGCTTGGGATGGGAAAAACAAAACTTGATAAACAAAAATCCCCCGCGGGTCTATAACGGGGGATTTTTGTTGCTCAAGGAAGCGAGACCACTAGTTGCTACAATTGCTACAAGGATAATCCTTGTAGCAACTAGTGGTCTGCTAGATAAAGTTTAAGTTGCTGGAGCTCAGCGCGCATTGATTCGTAATCCTTTACAAAACTCGCATAATCACTCAATTCGTCGCCATGCATCTTTAATATTCTTTCTGGGTTAATCCATTCGGCTTTTTTATTACCCATGTAATAAGCATAACTAGAGTAGGGGTAAGAAATATATTTGGAGCCTAGGTCTTGAGGATTAAGGTGAATATAACGGCTGATATGCCATAGGTAAGCTTCATTATCAATCAAGCTAGCCTTATATGACGACTCAAACAGGGCGCCTTTTCGTTTATGGGTTTTGTTAAAGTATCTGCTATAGGCTGTCATCATGCTTCTCATCAGGTCGGTCAGACCAGACTCTTTTTTGTTGTATATAAGGAGATGAAAGTGGCTTGGCATTAGGCAATATGCTAATAATTCCACATCATTACGTAAATGAGGGAGTGGTCGCCTAGTGTGATCTTGAGCTGGTTCTCTAGATAGATGTCGTTTAGGAAGACTTAAAAAGGCAGTATAGTCTCTTTCCTGGGTAAAAATATTCTGTTTATAGACACCACGATTGTAAACATGGTAGTAGCTTTCAGCCACAAACTCCTTAACGACATTTTTTAGCGGCATCTGCTACAAGGATAATCCTTGTAGCAGACAGGTGTCAACTCCTTATGATAGGATAAAATAGTCGCAAGACGGCCCCATCGTCTAGTGGCCTAGGACACCAGGTTTTCATCCTGGCAACAGGGGTTCGATTCCCCTTGGGGTCACCACACATTCGATAAGTTCACCGTTGAGGTGGGCTTTTTGAATTCGCTAGTAGCTACTAAGGGTATCGAACAGCCGGAGCGATGTTTATCCGCCTTCGCAGAGGACCACGGCTTTAGCCGTGGTTGAATGCGCGGTCTTAGGCTTTGAGCGGATGTCGCTAAGGAAAGTCTATCAACTGGTTGAGGGCTGGCGGATAACCTTCCGTAGTCCGCCAGCCGGCGGACGAAGGAGGGTAATTGGAGGTGCCACGGCTTTCAGCCGTGGGGGCTCCATAAACTAAGTAAACCGTAAGCCGGGCCCGAACGCAAAAACCCAAGGTTTTTGACGCGTGGGTCGAATTCTGCCAGGGATCACCATGGATTTCAAAAGCCCTGGTTGGCAAGCCCGCGGAGTTTTACATTGAGGTGGGTGGCTGCATTGGCGGCTCGTTGCCGCTGGGGGGAGGTGTTTCGCCCATGCCGCCATCTTCTTTGGGGGGCATTCCAGGCATACCGCCCGTGTCGTCACCCTGATCTCCACCACCAGGCATTGGTGCCGGTGGAGTTGTCGGTGGGTTGTCGCCACCAGGCATTGGTGCCGGTGCTGGCGGGCCCATTGGCTTGTCGTCTTGTCCGTCCATAATTTCTCCTTTCTTTAATACATTTAATACATTGATAGTATAACGACAAGCGCCTTGGAGCAAAAGGGCATTTCTGCTCTTTGGTTAAACCCAAGTTTTTTTGAGGAAGCGGCGATGATAAACTAAACAGTAATGAGAACTACTACCAAGTAATGCCTGAGGGTGGGGATGTTTAAAACTGTCAAAGATATCAATTTATCCGGCAAGCGAGTGCTGCTGCGGACTGACTATAACGTGCCACTAGTAGATGGCAAGATAGCCGATGACTACCGGATCCGCCAGTCTTTGCCGACTATTGAGTACATCTTAAAAAATGGTCCAGCCAGCCTGATAATTATTGCGCACCTAGGACGGCCAAAAGGCAAACCCGATAAAGCGCTTAGCCTGTCCCCGGTGGCTAAACGTTTGGCGCAACTGCTAGGACGCCCTGTTGGCTTTGCGCCCCAGTGCACAGGTGATGCTGTTAAAGAACTCGTCGCAAAACTAAGTAGCGACGGAATATTGCTATTAGAAAATCTGCGTTTTCGCGCCGGCGAGGAAACCAACGACCCGGATTTTGCCAAAGCCATCGTAGCCGCTACGAGCGCTGAAATTTTTGTGCAGGACGGTTTTGGTGTAGTCCATCGGGCCCATGCTTCAACCCAGGCCATTACTAAAATTCTGCCCTCGGTCGGTGGCTTACTACTGGAAAAAGAAGTTGAGACTATTGTCGGAGTCATGAATAAGCCGGCTCGTCCTTTGGTGGCGGTAGTCGGCGGCGCTAAAATCAGCGACAAAATAGATGTGCTGAATAAATTTATTGAGCTGGCCGATTGCGTGGCGGTTACGGGAGCTTTGGCTAATAATTTTTTGGCCGGTCAAGGAGTTAGAATTGGTAAAAGTCTGATTGATCCGGATGCCGGTGCCGAGGCTAGCGAGATTTGGCACCGGGCTCAGGCTGAAGAACAAAAAAGGCCGTTTAATTTTTTGGTACCAGTTGACGTCGTAGTTTCTAAAAGCCTCGACGGGCGGAGCCCGACCCGCATCGTTGATATTGCCAGTCATAGCTTAGCTGACATCGAGGCTTATCCAAAACTGCCCAAACCGGATTCTTACAGCGTCCGAGCCGATGAACTAATTTTGGACATTGGTCCGATTAGTGCTGCCGAGATCGTTGGCGCTATTAAAATTGCTCGCACAGTCGTTTGGGCCGGTACTTGCGGCGTTACCGAAACTAAAGGTATTGCCGGCGGGGCAGACCCCTTTGCTCATGGTTCAAAAACTGTGGCCGAAGCCATGATTGGGCAGAGTAATAGTCATAAAAACAAGCCTTTTAGTGTGGTTGGCGGCGGTGACAGCGTCAGATATATATCCTCGGAGGGCTGGCTAGACGATTTTAATCATGTGTCAACCGGGGGAAGCGCCAGTCTGGACCTCATGGCTGGTAAAAAGCTTCCAGGTATAGAGGCGCTTTTGGATAAGTAAAGTGGCGTTTGATTAGAGGTCCGTCCTTGGTAAAAGATAGGTAAAACTTAGTAGTTTTTATTAAAAAACTCTTTGCTTTTACCAAGGACGGACCTCATGTACAATAATGCTTAAGGTAACAAGGGTGGAATGAGAAAACTTTTGATCGTAGGAAATTGGAAAATGTATCTGAACGCCTCGCAGGCCAGTTTGCTGGTGCATCGACTTCAGGAGCGGATAAAAATTTATCGTGACATCGAAGTAGTGCTGGCGCCGAGTATGTTGACTCTGCAACCGTTAAGTGTCCAAATAGATAGGCGAAAATTCCGCTTGGCTGCTCAAAACGCCTACTTTCGCGACGAAGGCGCCTATACCGGTGAGGTTAGCTTTACTATGCTGCGTGAGCTGGTCCACTACGTGATTGTTGGTCATAGTGAACGACGCCATATTTTTCACGAGGACCTGGACATGGTAAGAGATAAAGTGGCAGCCGCTGTCCGCAATGACATCGCCCCAATTTTGTGTGTTGGCGAAACTAAGTCGGAGCGGGACGAAGGCGAAACCAAGCAAGTATTGCACGATCAGCTGATGAGCGGCTTGTCTAATTTAACGGCCCATGAAGTGCGTTACGTAGTTGTGGCTTACGAACCGATATGGGCTATAGGCGCCGGCAATGTGGCAGCTAAACCCGATCAAGTTAGGGTAGCGGTTGACTATATTAGGAGTTATGTAAGTGATGTTTTTAGCAAAGCTGCCGTTAAGCAAATGAGAGTTTTGTATGGCGCTAGTGTGGAGCCGGAAATGGTGGCTGGCATGTTAAGCGAGACAGGTATTGATGGCTTTTTAGTCGGCCGCCAGAGTCTGAATTATCACAGCTTTGCATCTATAGTCGAGGCCGCCCGGCGCTGGCAGCGCGGGGTACCAGACGGTACCTCGCAGCGTAATTTTGAAGAGGAGGGAAATAATGCCTGAAGACAACACAGTTTTTGATGTTAGCAAACCGAATAAGGTGGGAGCTAGTCCTAACTCTAGACCGGTAATCATTGGCCATCACCCAACTATGCCAGACCCCATGTTTAGAAAATTTAGATCAGCTGCTGCTAAGAGCGAACATGTTGAATCCAAAAATATCGTCCACCCAAATAATCTTTCCGGCTCCGCTCTTAGCGCCGATAGCTTGACTGAGTCAGAACCCCTTGGTCCAGTAGCGGTCATGGAAGGCGAACCTTTGCAATCGCCACCGTTTGAAGTCGGTAGTTCCAGCTCTGCCTCAAAACCTAACCGCAAACAGCCGCCTTATATGCCAATATCTTCCCTAACCGGTATAGCCTCGAATATACCAGCCGGAAGTTTGGTAGATGAAGACGCGCTAGATAGCAGCCCGAAATCTAGCAGCCGAGAAGTCATGGCTCGCGACGATACTCCCTTGGATTTGCCTGCCGGCAAAGATTCTAATAACCGGTTTCATCTTTGGTGGCTGATGATACCGCTAGTTGTAATCATCGGATTATATTTGGCGTTAGACTCCGGTTTACTGCCGGGTAGTATTAATTTGCCACTTCATGTTTTTAAGCAGGACAAACAAAGCGCAATATCCACAGCACCGGCAACAAATAATTCCACACCGGTAGTACCGTCTGGCTTTAGCAAATATAATTTAGCCGGAACTAACCTTTCCTTCGCTTCGCCAACGCCGTGGGGCGCGCCGACAGCTGCGCCCGACCCGGGCTTCAGTAAACGGGGCGGCACCAATGTCTCTGACGGTAAGTTCGCCTATATAGTCGACTTCCCGGGCAACAAAGACGTGCAAATGGCCTTTACTTCGTCAAAATACTTGCCGGCGGCCCGAGGCGCTCAATATTATGATCTGCTTGGATGGTGCATCGGCACTAACGACGGCAATTATTACCAGTCGGTGCTGCGCTATAACACCGCCAGCGGTGTTGACACCCCAGCTACCATAACCTGCGACCAAGGCCCGCTGCTCGGCGTAATCAAGCTCGACAGTGATACGATTGTCCAACTGGGAACTAAGACTACCGATGGCAAAATTTTTGGCGACCTTTATACCAAAAATCTAAAAGATAAAAACCTGGTGGTGGTCCGCGTTCGCGACGCAACTACCAAAAACGCCGAGCTGATAAAAACTCTACTTGGCAGTATCCAATCTTCCAGCATCGGGCAGTAAGGCAGTGAAGACTAAGATCGTGATGGTAAGATTGTGATAGGTTTAACCTATCACAAACTATCACAAATCATCACAGAACTGGGACTCCTGCCAGGGATAAGTTAGGCTCTTAAAATAGGCAGTCCAACACCTTAATCTGCTACACTTGATTTATGATCATCAATAAAGATCGCTCAAACGGCTTTATATCCGCCACAGCGTTTGTAGTATTGATCGTTGTAGCCGGACTGATAGCTGGCACGGGTTGGTACGTAGGACATAGAAACAAGTCAGCAACTAAAACCGAAAATACTTCTAAGAGCAATACTAATACGCAGATTCCAGCCGGCTGGACTTCGTACGAAAACAAAGAGCTTGGTTTTAAGTTCGCTTATCCAAAAGAATGGGGAAGTGTATCGGTGAATAAAATACCAGGCTACTCCTTATATTCTTACGGCAGGTCCTCAAAAGTGGATGGTACTCTCTCGGTGAATCTAATATTTTCAGGCAATGACAAAGTTGAAGCCTACCTCCACTCAGTAAATTTTGTACCGGCTCCAAGAGGAGGAGCAGCGTTTGATATAGTTAGCTTTTGTAAAATTGGCAGCGGATATGGCCTGTCATTTACAAGCTCAATAAAAGTAAATGAGGCAGGTGATTATAAGGCTTCTGGGCAGGCAGAGTGTCCATACGAGCCAATTAAAGAAGAGATTATACCGATATCCGATCAAGCTATATTAATTCCCAAAATTTGTCGCGCAGAAGTGTGTTCAGAGGATTCTAACTATTCTAACTACTATACTATTCTTATCATTCAAACTTCTCTGAAAGAATACCCAGGACTCAAATTTATAGATAAAAATCGGCAATCAGTGGAAGTTTTGAAAAAAATTCCAAGTACCTACCAAAATATTTAAAGCCTGACGAATTATAATCCCTGCGCTCTGTTAAAATGGACACACACGTGTCTAAAGATTTATTAAGAGGGCTGAATCCGGAGCAGCAGCGGGCGGTTAAGACAACCGAGGGTCCACTGCTGATTTTGGCCGGCGCTGGCAGCGGCAAGACCAAAACTCTGACTCATCGCATGGCCTATTTATTGACGAGTGGTAAAGCTACGCCGTTTAACATTCTGGCGGTGACCTTTACCAATAAAGCCGCTGGCGAAATGCGCCGCCGGGTGGCAGGTCTTTTAGGACAAAATCCCGAAAACCGCTCCCTGATGCCATTTTTGGGTACTTTCCACTCCATCTGTGTAAGACTGTTGCGTCAGGACGGTGAGGTGGTAGGCATCCCGCGGAATTTTGTTATTTGGGATGAGGGCGACCGACTAGCGGCAGTTAAACAAGCCAGCCGCAAGCTGCAAATTGACGAGAAAAAATTTCCAGCTCGGCTTCTGGCATCCATGATTAGTAGCGCCAAAAACGAGATGGTAACCCCTGAAGAATTTGCGGCTGTGGCTAGCAGCCCGGCCGGCGCCGTGGCGGCCAAAGTCTTTGTGCTTTATCAGGCAATGTTGGCGGAGGCTAAGGCTCTAGACTTTGATGATCTGATTGGCCGCAGCGTTAAACTCTTAAAAACTCAAAAAGAAGTTAGAGAAAAATGGCAACGACAGTTTAAATACGTCATGGTGGATGAGTACCAAGATACTAATTCGGCGCAGTATCAACTGGTTAAGCTGCTGACTGGCTCACATAATAACATCGCCGTAGTCGGTGACGACTGGCAAAGTATTTATTCTTGGCGCGGCGCCGACTTTCGCAATATTTTAAATTTTGAACGTGATTTTAAGGGCTGCAGTGTTATTAAGCTCGAGCAAAATTATCGCAGCACCAAAAACATATTAGACGCTTCTCACCAAGTTATAGCTCAAAACGCTCAGCGCAGTAAAAAGAAACTTTGGACGGCCGCCGACAGCGGCCAGCCGGTAAAATCATTGCAAGTTAGCAGCGAACGGGCCGAAGGCGAGGCAATTGTACGTCATATTCGAAACAATGTAGATATGGGAACCAGAGCTTTTGGGGACTTTGCTGTTTTGTATAGGACTAACGCTCAAAGCCGGGCCATTGAGGAGGTCTTTATTGGTATGGGTATTCCTTACCGGATTATTGGCGGTGTGCGTTTTTATGAGCGTAAAGAAGTTAAAGACGTCTTGGCGTATCTGCGGCTAATTTATCAGCCGGAAGATATAGCCAGTTTTCAAAGGATTGTTAATGTGCCGCCCCGTGGTATTGGAACTAGGTCAATGGAGCTTTTTAGTTTATGGCGCACGCAGCATAGACATGGATTGCTGGAAGCTTTACAAAAAGTACAGCAGCTTTCGCAGCTGAATCAAAAAGCCAAAAAAGGCCTGGCTGAGCTGGCCGATATTATCAGTAGTTTTAATAAGCAGCTAGATTTACTGACTGCGGCCGAACTGATTGACCGGCTTATCCGCCGACTGGATTATCTGCACTTTTTGACTGATGGTACGCCCCAAGGGGAGGCCAGAATCGAAAACGTCAAAGAGCTTCTTGGCGTAGCCAAGCAATATCGGGATGGAGGACTGGCGGATTTTCTGGAAGAGGTAGCTCTGGTGAGTGATGTAGATGATGTAAATACTAGCCAGTCGGAAGCTATGAAAAAATCACAAGGAGACGGCGTCACACTTATGACGCTGCATTCCGCCAAAGGCCTGGAATTCCCGGTGGTTTTTATAGTCGGATTGGAAGAAAGTCTTTTGCCCCACTCTCGGGCGCTTTATGACAAAGCCGAAATGGAAGAAGAACGGCGACTGATGTATGTTGGCATGACTCGGGCCCGCGAGGAACTTTATCTGACTTATGCCAACCAACGCCTGCTGTACGGCGGGCCAATGTCCAATCCGCCTAGCCGCTTTCTGGCCGATATATCCGGGCTTGTAATAGATGATGACTCGACAAGTCTTTTTGGCCAAGCAGGGGTAGAATCGGTGCGATATGTACCAGAACTGGCCGAAGGCGACGGCGTCAAACATCAGATTTTTGGCCTGGGAACTGTGCTGGAGCTTCAGGGCGAAACGGCCACCATCTTCTTTAAGGGGAAAGGTACCAAAAGACTTAACATCGCTTTCGCACCACTTGAGAAGCTATAATAACTTTTGATGAATCCCGTTAGACCTCACTTAACTTCCGTACCTTGGTTGACGACCGAACACGTGATCTTACTTCGACGTGTCAATAATCATTGTAGGTTTTTTGAGGTCTAACGGGATGAAATTACTTCGTAAGGGACTAATAAGACACTACCGTACTGCCAAAGGAGCTGGCGAGCAGCATATTAAAAAACGTCCCTATTTAGGTCCTCTACTGGGCGTAGTGCTGGGATTCCTTATTGTCCTAGTAGTGCTGACTGGGCAAAATACTCGAACCTTGCGTCCCAGCGAGGGTCATGTAGTTTATTTGTTTGAGGGTAGTCATAGGCAGGTCCTGGATACTAAAGAAAAAACCGTCGGCGACCTACTTAACAAACTACCGTCGCTGAATCTTATAGACCAAGATGTCATAGAGCCGGCTCGCAGCACTCCGATTGTTGAAGACAATTTTAGGATTAATGTTTACCGAGCTCGCCCAGTTACGGTAGTCGATAACGGTAATAAATTGGTAACGCTGACAGCTCAAAGAAGCGCCCGGGTAGTGGCTCAAGGCGCCGGCTTAGCACTGCATCCCGAAGACATTGCTAATTTTAGCCAAGGCAGCATCAGCGAAAACGTCATCGGCGAGAAAGTAATAATTAATCGCGCTACTCCAATTCTTTTAAATCTTTATGGGGGTCAGCTGACTACTTATACCCAAGCGAAAACTGTTGGTGATCTGCTTAGAGAAAAACAAGTTAAACTATCGGACGGCGAAAGCGTCCAGCCGGCCCAAAATACTCCAGTCACAGCCAATATGCAGGTATATGTACTGCGCAAAGACGCCAAAGTTGTCAATCTAGAAGAAGCTATACCGGCTGGAGAACGAGTGGTTCAAGATCCAAGTCTAAGCTTTGGCACTACAGTCATTCGCCAAGCTGGTGCTCCCGGTAAAAAGGCCGTAACTTATCTTATTCAATCAGACGCAAGCGGGGCGGAAATCTCTAGAACGATTATTCAAGAAGCTGTAATTCAGGCGCCCGTACCCCAGATAACAGCCCGCGGCTCGACAATTGATATTAGTGGCGATAAAACATCAGTCATGGCGGCAGCGGGAATTTCGGCCGGTGACTATGGCTTCGTCAACTATATTGTTAGCCGGGAATCTAACTGGCATGTCACTGCCCAAAACGCCTCCGGAGCCTACGGCCTTTGCCAGTCACTACCAGGCAGCAAGATGGCTTCGGCTGGCGCCGATTGGGTCACCAACCCGGTAACCCAGCTGCGCTGGTGTAGCGGTTATGCCAGCCGCTACGGCGGCTGGAGTGGAGCTTATAACTTTTGGGCGTCCCACCATTACTGGTAAAAGCGCTACCGCTTTTGAATGACAGCCTTCAATCTTTCTTCAACGGTCGCCTGAGGCGACCTACCACCTTTCCTTTCCAAAAGACACTGCAGCCCAGTCAACATTATTGAGAGGGAAGCAAGTAAAGACAATAAGACTATGTGAGCAGCAAGCCGGGCTTTATTAATGAGTGGTTTAGAATGAAGAGGTGGAATCAGCTAAAAAATCTCTAGGTCAGCATTGGCTACATGACGAGCCGACCCTAAATTATATTTGTGATGCAGCAAATCTAAAGCCGGGCGAAACAGTCCTGGAAATTGGGCCGGGTACCGGCACGTTAACGAAAAAACTGCTGGAGCGCGGTGCCAAAACTGTCGCCGTCGAAAAAGATGAAGCTCTCGCCACGCGTTTGCAAGGCCAAGCCTTGCAACAAGACTCGGCCTTGCAGGGACAATCCCTGCAACTAGAGGTTGTGGCGGGAGACATTTTGGAGTTTGATTTAAGGCGGCTGCCGAGTAGCTACAAAGTTGTGGCTAACATCCCTTATTATCTGACCAGTAATTTGCTGCGGGTATTATCTGAATCGGTCGATCCACCAAGTCTAATGGTTTTGCTAGTCCAAAAAGAAGTGGCCGAGCGTCTCTGTGCCGGACCAGGCCAAATGAGCTTACTGGCTGTTAGCATCCAGCTTTATTATCGACCAGAACTTGGCAAAATTGTACCGGCTGAGCTGTTTACTCCATCACCAAAAGTCGATTCCCAAGTTGTGATTCTTCATCGTCTCCCCGCTACAAGGATTATCCTTGTAGCAAACGAGGTGGATGAGTTTATGAAGGTGGTCAAGGCCGGTTTTTCGCAGCGGCGTAAGAAATTGCGCAGCAGTTTGAGCGGCGGGCTCGGGATTGGCAAGCTAGAAGCTGATGCCTTGCTTAAAGAAGCGGGCATCAGTGGCGAGCAAAGAGCCCAAGAGCTTTCACTCGAACAGTGGCACAATATATATAAAGCGAGCACTATTCAAAAAAGTGGGTCAGGCGTAGTGCAACCCGAGTAACCAACTGGATTACCCGGCGTGTAACGCACACTTTTTTGAATTATGCGAGTGACTCTTCCCTGCTTAGATACTTGACCCCAGCACCAAAACTTGAAGCTCCGTAATCTGATTGCAGACTACTCCGCTCAGGTTTTGGTGCGGGGCAGGCTTGTTAAGCATTAGTTCCCTATCGTAAATTGCTTGACTTGTTAAGCATTTTCACATAGTGTATAAGTACAAGATATGAGAAAAACTTACCCAGATACTCCACTGACCTCCCTGCACCGCTTTGAGTTTATTTTACAACATCAATCAGACAAATTTTTACGCGACTCGCTTGGGGTAGGCTTTGGCCAAGTGCGAATTATGGAAGAGATTCACGATGTTATTCCCCGTTCACAACGTGAAATTGCCGCCAGGCTTTATCAAACAGAGGCTAACATTAGCCGGCAGCTCAAGGAACTAAAACGCCACGGCTTGGTTAAGATTTCGCCTCATAAAAATGATAAACGCCAGCGCGATGTGTCACTAACGGCTAAAGGTAAGAAAAAATACGACCAAGCACAGAAATTAGTCGCCAAGCAACACAGCCAACTGCTAAGACTGCTTAGTAAAAATGAACTTAAAACTTTTGAACATGGGATCCATAATCTGATAGCCGCTTTCGGGGGTCCTCCAAGCTCTAGATGAGTATCGGCCTTTATGTACTAGAGATTTTTTTCCTAATCGGCCTAGCTGGTATTTGTTCGGGCCTAAATGTAGCTCTTTTGTCGCTTGATTTTGCCGACCTAAAAAGAAAAGTCAAACTTGGCAACCACCGGGCTAAGCTAGTGCTGCCGTTGCGTAAAAAAACGCATCTAGCCCTGGCCAGCATATTATTAACCGGCGTAGCAGTTGTTTCTACAACTTCGTTGCTTTTGGAGCACGCTCTTAACGGCTTGCTGGCCGGCATAATAACCACACTTTTAGTTGTGGTTTTTGGCGAGATAGTACCTCAGGCGTATTTTGCTCGCTATGCCTTAACCTTCACGGCACTATTCGCACCGCTCCTGAGATTGATGATTATTGTTACGTATCCTGTATCAAAACCGCTGCAGCTCTTGCTGGATAAAATGCTGGGCGATGAAAAAACATCTTTGGCTAGTCGCCAAGAACTAGGTATTATTATTGCCGAACACTCCGGTCACAAGAGCAGTGAGCTTGATGAAGACGAAATAGAAATCATGCAAGGGGCCATCGGCCTCAGCGAGAAACGAGTCCGAGATGTAATGATGCCTATAGGGCAAGTCTATTGGCTGACTCCATACACAATGATTGACGCTGACAAGATTGACGAGATTAAAAGCATCGGCCATAGCCGCATACCGATTTTTGATAAAAAACTGACTGAGTGCTACGGGATTTTGTTGCAAAAAGATCTGGTAGATATAGATTTTGATGAAAGAGCTTACCGAGTAGATGAATTGCCAATTAGACCGGTAAAAATTGTCGGCAGCATGACCGCACTAGATACGGCTTTTCGCAAGTTTATTAACTCACACAGCCACTTAACACCGGTAGAACGTGATGATAAAATCGTTGGTATTATTACGATTGAAGATATTTTAGAAGAAATCATCGGCCAAGAGATCGAAGACGAAAAAGACTTACCGCGGTCTAAACGCCTTAAAAACAAATTTCTAAAGTAGCTAAGCGGAAATAAATCTCTTTTATTTATAAAAATACTAGCTGCAATTTTTACCACAGCTTTTCCATATTTGTATCCCTGGGCCAAAAAAACCTGTATTCTCTCACATGTTTAGTTTTAGGTTACCTAAAACTAAACATGTGAGAGCTAGCTGTTTATCATACTCTTCCCGGAGGAGTTTCACCTAATTAGGATATGATCGGTGATAAGAGGATAATGGTACTTAGTGAAGAAAACTCCCCAAGTTGACGGTTTTATAAATAGTGTCAGTGAGGATGAGATAATAGCTGAACTGAATTCTATGAAAGCTAGTTCTGTTTACTTGACTGAACCGGTTTACCGAGGCAACGCCGAAAAATGGCCCGGTAATCAAATTTCCTTCGTCGACTTCCATCTAACTTACCTGAAACTACATCCCTCATTAGATCCGCATCATTACATGGCCAATCTAAGACTAACGCTTAAAAAACGCCCTTAGTTTTCTTTAATTGGTGTTGGCTTGGCCTTAGAGCTAAGAATAACCAATCATCTTGGAGACTATTGCGTCCCAGCTAATATCTACTGATACTATTCAGCATGGAATTACCGTCAGCAGCATTTTTCATCTCTGAAGAGCAGATAGTTGAGTTTCTTAATTTCGCAGAACATAAACAGTCAAGCGAAAACCTAGAGCTGGCTGTGAGTGTTTGGGCTTGCAGAATTTATAAGCACAAGTACAACAAACCTTATTTTGTAAGTTTTCAACTTAAAGATGAGCTAAAGCGACTTATGCCGAACTTCGATGGGAAGAATTTGGATCATATACAAAAAGTTCTTAGACACTATCTTAAAAAGGACACCATCGTAGACTTCGCCATTGTCCCTGGACCACTAAACGAGTACAGAAATACCGGTCACGCTTTTCAAATTAAGAGAGTTGGCCGCGAGTTTCGGTCAGATTTTACTTCTAAATTGGCTGACGAAATAAACGCAATTTGCAAGAAGTTTAAAACTGGTGAAACTGGTTTGATAGTAATCCCTGAAATCGGCCCATATTTGAAAAGGGAAGAGATAGATAAAATCTCAATGGAAACGGATGTCGCCCCTATCGCCGAGAAAATAATAGTACCAACAGACTCCTTTAAGGTTGTTTGGCTTCTAAACAAAACTCCGAATAAGGTATGGATGACGCAGGTTTATCCAGACATTCGAACATTTGGCGGCTTTCCCACTAAGCTTCTGCCTAGTAAGTCTTAAAGCAGACTTCAAGGCTAAAGTTGATAAGATTAAGACCGACCCCGCGAGTTAGCCTACCTTACTTCTTAAAATCAATCAAATAAGTACCAGTTAGGGAGTGTCCAGAAAATGCCGAAGTTGTTTATGCAGATAAATTCTGCCACTTCCGCTTTTCAAAAATTTCTCGCGGCTAAGAGCATCACGTTTATCCGTATAAGCTTCAAAATATATTAATCTCCACGGACACCCCGCTTTTGTCGATATATTTTTGCCCGAATTATGACCAACCAGTCTTTGTTCCGGGTCGAGAGAGTATCCTATATAAAAGCCCGCTGTTAGTTCTGATTGAAGCACGTAAACATAGTGCATGGGCAAAAGGCTGCGCCATGTAGGAAATTGCGAAAAAGCCCCGTAAAACTCACTTCGTTTGCCACGGGGCACTCAAAATCTTCATCAACATTCATCTCATGGCCTTGCCACGAGATCTTGGGACGTAAAGTCGCTAAAGCGACCACGTCCCACGTAAAATTGCCATGCGCAAAGGGCTGCGCCACGTGATTGCCCTATGTTAAAACGAGCAAAGCGAAGTTTTACAGATGGCAATTTTACGTGGTGGAGCTGGTGGGTATCACACCCACGTCCGTCGGATTATTCAACTAGTCGTCTACAGGTTTAGGCCATTTAGGATAGGACTTACGTCCTAGTTCGGAAACACGGCCGGTAAATGGCCAAAAAGTCGCGTCTCCTATTCCTAAAACTTAACAGATTTTATGGAAAGAAAAACCTGCGCAACCAGATAATATGACACGCCGCAGCCACTATCTGATGTCGTGGTAAGCGTGGCTTAGGCCCTCAGGCGTAAGCTGGTGCGAATTTAAAACCTTCGAAAAGGCCCAAAATTCGCGCTCGGAACGCGGCCAAAAGACCGAATCCCGAAATAAATGCTATTGCATTTGTTGGGTTTGCACCGGATTAGGGGCCTACCACACGGTATTTAGTCGCCTAAAAATTGTCCAAGTTTCGGCTGCAACCGGTTTTTTCTCATTCAACGTAAGCCTTAGCTACGCTTCAATCGAAAAAACCTGTTTCGCTCGAAATTGTTTCAATTTCGGCCCTGACAAAACACCCTGTGGTAGGTCCCACGTTCAGTGCGCACGACCTGCAAACTAGTTGTTAAAGTCCAACGTCGAGCTTAAATTCAGCCCCTCGTCGAAGCCTACGCGCCTGTCTTGTTTTGCCTATGGGGCAAAAGCTTCAACTTAGCGCTATGCTTCTCCTCTCAATTTTGTAAAAACCTGCAATGCGTGTTTTCACAAAATTGTTAAGCTGCAAAGAGGGAATGATTGTAATAACTCAAGGTACTGAGAATAGTATAACAGAGGTGAGCAACTTTTTGCAAGATCCTTTTGCGTGTATAGTAGAACTGTTATGGGTAGGTCGGGAATTATTGTTACCGGGCTTTTGGGGCTGGCTCTGGTATTGGGAATTATTTTTCTTGCCAATTAAGCTTGTATTGCTGTTATCTAGGATGTAGTATTGTTGCCATGGTGCGCAAGCTTGAACTAAGCAGAATTATTCTTGTCCTCGACGAGAAAATGCTGTAGTTCCGCGCTTGGCCAAAAAGTACAAATTGCAATTAAGAGGAACCGGACTACAACAGTCCCGTTTTTATTTTTGAGGTTTTATGAAGTCATTTGAAGATATGAGAAATGGGCATGGCTATTGCATCATTGCACCGATGACTGGTTTGGATGAGCATCCAGGTTTCTTCCCAGTTGATGCCCAAAATGTGATGGATCTAGTTGTTGCCAATGGTAGTTGTTTGATTGAAGCTAGTGTTGGTGCTGGTAAAACACATCTTGTATCGGATATTGCCAGGTTGGCCAGAAATGATGCTTTAGAAATGCCAACTTTAACTCTAAAAGCTCAAATTAGTGGTGGAAGCAGAGCTGGTGCTTCAAATGCAACCAGTGTTTTGAACCACTTCGCTGAAGCCGTTGGAAACCAAGGCTTAATTATCGTTGATAATGTAGATTACTATGGATACTCGGGTAGCGATGGAAGGCGACAATATTCTCGAGCCTTAGCTCATTCTGAAGTTGCTAAGCATTTATCTGTAGTGATTCGTGATACATCGGCACCGCATGTTTGTGCTACGACCCATGACGATATTTGGCGAGCAAATCACTGGCTTTATCCTCTCAGAGGAGAAGATAATGTAACGCCAAGCGCACAGAGTTTATTGGATTCTTTCTCAAGTAGATATAATTTCTCTGGAAAAATTAATGCACAAACTGCCGAGAAAGTACTTAAACCAAAATTTGGTGATAGCGCACGAGAACTTGTTAACGTACTTAGCTTGCAAGGACTTTTATCATTCTTAGTTGCTAGGCGGTTGGATCCAGAAGGAGTGAGACAAACTGGTCTTTTGGGTGAAGTAGAAAGAATACAACAAGAAACTCAAGGTCGGGTTTTGGGTAACCGGGTTCTACCTAAAACATAACTCTACTGGAATAGTTTGCATTCGTAAGCTTTGCTATGCTCATAGCAGTGAGCAGGCTACACCATGTTATTTATCTTCCGGGGATTGGCGACCACCGACCATGGGGCCAGGACAAAATTATTAAACTATGGCGGATATTTGGGGTTAGGGCCCAATTTCACATCATTGGTTGGGCCGACGGCGAAGCTTTTGAGCCAAAGCTGGAAAGAATCGGGGCACTGGTAGACAAATTGGCGGCGGGTGGTAACCAAGTTTCCTTAGTTGGCGTCAGCGCCGGAGCCAGCGCTGCCTTGAACACCTATATGATCAGGAAAGACAAGATAGCGGGGGTGGTTTACGTGTGTGGCAAAATTAGGAATCTGCGTGGGGTGAATCTCTCCTATTACATTAAAAACCCAGCCTTTAAGCAGTCGCTGATAATGTCCGACGCCAATGTGGCCAAGCTGCAAAGTGCCGATAAACATAAAATGTTAGACATCAGAGCACAGTTTGACAATATAGTTTTTAGCCGACCTACTATAGTCCCCGGCATTAGAATAAAAAAAATGCCTATATTTGGGCACATTCCAGGCATACTTATGGCTATCACGCTTTATAGTCCGGTTATTAGCTATTTTTTAAAAAAAAGAGCCAAGGAGGCATCAGTTTGAGCAAAGGCTACATATATTTATTTTTGACCATCGGCGGTTTTGTCGGTTCATATGTGCCGGTGTTGTTTGGCGCAGGACTTTTCTCGCCGTGGAGTATTTTGGGCGGAGTCATCGGCGGGATTTTAGGAATTTGGGCGGCCATTAAATATAACGGCGTGTTTTGAATGTTATTCTCAGGAGTTTATTGATGGATAATACTCCGCCAGAACTTTTACCCTGCGCTGATAAAATGGCTTTTGATACGAAAAGTGAAGCTCAAACAGAGGCCAATGTTTTACGGTGGCGGCGCGGCACGAAGCTAAAAGTTTACAAATGCCGCTACTGTGGCCTATGGCACCTCTCGACCCATTCAACCGGCTCGGGGTCGCCATGAGTTTATCGAATGGCGACAAGCTCGAGGTAAACCTCTCGAGTAAAACTCGCGATTAACCTATAATTCCTTTACAGCTCACAATTTTACAAAATCGTGCTCTAGCAGATCTTTGCAAAATTGAAGAGGAGGAAGCGACCTGAGGCTGTAAGTAAGTATAAACTTGTACTTACGGAAGCCGATACGTCGATTTCGACGAGGGATCGTAACTCAGTGGCTAGAGTGCTTGCATCACACGCAAGAAGTCGGGGGTTCAAATCCCTCCGATCCCACCATTCTACTCCGCTAAAGCTTCGTAGAATTTAGAGAAGTAGAATGCCCTCCATAGCCTTCTTGATCTCCGAAACTTTAGTATAGGAGATTGGCGACGGAGGGCTTATTATTTTAAGTCGAAGGACCATAAAAGATGACAGAGCCCAAATTTGCACCGAAGTCTGGCCAAGTAGATTACTCTAGTGCTCGCTACAGCCCGGTTGTTAATGCGGTGGTAAGCAAAGACGATAAAATTCTACTGGTAAAACGCAGTCCAAAAATGCGTTTTTATCCTAGCTATTGGAATGGTATATCTGGCTTTTTGGACGATGATCTGGATATTGCCCAAAAAGTTATTCAAGAATTGGCCGAGGAGTTGGGACTGAACAAATCAGATATTCTGGAGATTAAAAAGGGCACGGTTTTTTTGCAAGAGGCGGCCGATTATAAAAAGACCTGGATAGTGGTGCCGGTTTTAGTGCGCATAAAAACGGGTAAGTTCCAACTCAACTCCGAGGCATCGGAGGCCAATTGGTTCACTCCCGGGGAAATTGGCAAGCTCAAGCTTGTGCCGGGCTTTGAAAGAGTTGTTGGCCAGTTTTTCTCAACTTAAAGCGGCGCCTTCTTTTTATGTTTTTAACAGGTTACAATTAGACGGATGAGAAAATTCTACATTGCTACGGCTATTCCATATGTCAATGATAAGCCGCATCTTGGCCATGCCTTGCTCCATTTATATGGCGATGTGCTGGCTCGTTACCGCCGGCAGCTCGGCGATGATGTACTTTTTAGTGCCGGAACCGACGAGCACGGCGGTAAAGTTGCCGAAGCCGCAGCAAAAGCCGGCCTGCCGCCCAAACAATTTGTCGATGAAATAAGCGCCAAGTTCCGCGAAGGACTTAAAAAACTGGAAATTAGCAACGACCGTTTTATCAGAACCACCGACGCCGGTCACGAACAAAGAGCCCAGCTGATCTGGAAAGCTCTAGCGGCGGACATTTATAAAAAAGCTTACGTTGGTATGTACTGTGTCGGCTGCGAAGAATTCAAAACCGAAGCTTACGTAAAGGAAACTAATGGTATTTGCCCGCTGCATAATCGGCCATATGAAAAGATCCAGGAAGAAAATTATTTTTTCGCGCTCGGTAAATATGCCATTAAAATCAAAGATGCGATTGAAAAAGATCAGTATCGGATTATCCCAAAGTCCAGAAAAAACGAAATTCTGGCAGTTATAGGCGAGGGCCTGCAAGACATTTCCATCAGCCGCCCTAAAGACAAGATAGGTTGGGGTATTGCGGTACCGGGTGACCCGACCCAAACTATGTACGTCTGGTTTGAAGCCCTGATGAACTACATTAGCGTAATCGGTTATCCGGAGCATCCGGACTTTAAAAAATATTGGCCGGCTGATATGCAGGTCATCGGCAAGGATATTTTGCGTTTTCACGCGGCTGTTTGGCCAGGAATGCTACTTGGACTGGGACTAGCTTTGCCAAAAGCGCTCTATGTCCATGGCTTTGTAACCAGCGGCGGCAAAAAAATGAGTAAAACCCTAGGCAATGTAGTGGACCCGCTGGACATAGTTGATAAGTACGGTGTTGAGGCCTTCCGCTATTTTTTCCTGAGGCACATCCCCAGTTATAGTGACGGCGATTTTACTTGGGAGATGATGGAAGCGGCCTACAACAATGAACTGGCCGATCAGCTAGGCAATGCCATAAGTCGCAGCGCCGCCATGATAGCTAAGTATCAAAATGGTTTGATCGGTGATATTCCGTCGCCGGAGCATGATGTTGCCGCTTACAGCCGGGCTATTGATAACTGCCGGTTTGACAAGGCCCTAGATGTAGTCTGGGAACAGGTCAAAGGACTTAATCAATATATCGATGAGGCCAAGCCATGGGAAATAGCTAATCCGCCAGCTGGCGGAAAAGATGAAGTTCACCTGCGCGAGGTACTGGCCACGATTGTGGCCAATCTCATAGAAATAGCGGCTCTTTTAGTACCTTTCATGCCCGACACCGCCAACAAAATCAACCAAGTTTTTGGTAGCGGCATTTTAAAACCGCTTCCGGGTTCCTTATTTCCCAAACACCAAGTCCCAAAACCCCAAGCTAAAGCCGCTTAAAGGTTATTTATGTATTTTGTTGATACTCATTGCCACCCGCATTTCGATGATTTTTTGCAGCCCACTCAGCTTTTAGCCGACGCCGCTAAGGCTGGCGTAACTCGCATGATTGCCGTCGGCACCACTTTAGCCGATAGTCAGAAAGCTATAACTTTTGCTGGTTGTCATCAAAACGTCTGGGCGAGCGTTGGTATTCATCCACACGATGCCAAAGCTTTTGAGGACCAAGCTTTCCAAGGCCAGGCCTTGGAAATGAGAAGATTGCTGGGTAAACCGAAAGTTATGGCAGTGGGGGAGTTAGGACTGGATTATTACAAACTGTATTCATCTAAAGAGGAGCAGACCAAAGCCCTACGTGAACAGATCGAAATTGGTCTAGAAACCGGGCTGCCTTTTATATTCCATGTTCGTGAAGCCTTTGAAGATTTCTTCAAAATTTTTGATGAGTATCAATCCCCCAGCCGGCGGATACGGGGCGTGGTTCATAGCTTTAGCGCTCATCCTAAACAGTTGCAGCAAGTTCTGGAGCGTGGTTTATATGTCGGCCTTAATGGCATAATGACTTTTACTAAAGATAGAGCCCAGCTGGCTGCCGCTAAGCTGGTGCCAACTGGCAAATTGCTGTTAGAAACCGACGCGCCGTTTCTGGCGCCAAAGCCCTATAGAGGCGAAATCTGCCAGCCGAAACATATCCGCGACATTGCTGAGTGCTTGGCCGAGCTACGTGGGGAAGAAGTTGAACAACTGGCTAGACAAACTACTAAGAACGCTAGACAGCTTTTTGGGCTGATATGAAAAAGAATATCTATCTCGACTATGCTGCAGCCACTCCGTTGGATCCGAGAGTAATGAAAGCTATGGAATCTTACTTAAAGGAACAATTTTATAACCCCTCAGCGCTGTATCTAGCTGGCAGAGATGCACGCTTAGAACTTGAAAAGGCTCGTGCCAGTATTGCCGATTGTCTGGGGGCCCGACCAACAGAAATAATATTTACCAGCGGCGCGACTGAGTCCAATAATCTGGCTATCCAAGGTGTTATGCGCCAATTTCCAGAAGCTGAACTGCTTGCCAGCGCTATTGAGCACAAGTCGGTGCTGGCTCCAGCCAGACTTTTTCGAACTAAACAAATTCCAGTTACAGCCACTGGTTTGGTAAGACCGGAAAGTTTAGTCGAGCTCATCAGTAACAAGACGGTTTTAGTAAGTATCGGCATGGTCAATAACGAATTGGGAACTGTCCAACCACTTAGGCAAATAGCTAGCGCGGTTAAAGACATTCGAAAAAAACGCCAAAGAAATAGTAATAAACTGCCGCTATATTTACATAGCGATGCCGCCCAAGCCGGCAATTTCTTGGATCTGCATGTTAGCCGCCTGGGAGTCGATTTAATGACGATCAACGGCGGGAAAATTTATGGCCCCAGAAGTAGCGGTCTACTATACGTTAAAACTGGTCTAAAATTGCAGCCTCTAATCTTGGGAGGCGGACAGGAAATGGGCCTGCGCAGTGGTACCGAAAATCTTGCCGCGGCCGTAGGTTTAGCCGTGGCACTGGGACTGGCTCAAAAACAAAGAGTTCCAGAAGCTCGGCGAATAAACGCTCTGAGGTACTTGTTTTTGTCAGAGCTCAAAAGTAAATTGCCAGAGGCTCACTTAAACGGTCCAGTCAAAAACTCGGCGCCGCATATTGTATCCGTAACGCTGCCCGGCCAAGATAACGAGCGTCTAGTGATGGAGCTTGATGAACATGGTATCCAGGCGGCATCCGGCAGCGCTTGCAGCGCAGCTAGCGTTGTACCATCTCACGTTTTAAAAGCTATCGGCCTTAGTGACGGGCTTGCCAAAGCCACCTTGCGTTTAAGCTTTGGCCGGGCTACGACCCAGGCTAATATTTACCAAGTAATTGATATCTTACGCCATCTTAGAGCTAATTAACATCTCCCTATCGGCCAAAACCGAAGGTGGCCCACTTTCAATCTGTTTTTCCCTCGTCAGCGTACCACTTGAGGTATGCTTCCTCACGAGAAAACAGATTGAAAATCATGGACCCTGCTTCAATTTTGCCTATAACAGGGAGATGTTAATTAGCTCTTAGTAAGCAGCTAAGTTTTTGATGGTCGCTAACCTTCAACCTACCACTGGGTAAACAAAAGCGATATACTTAGTACCGAAGTATGACACTGGTGTTTAGGCCGTTATCAAAAAGAAGCTGGCTGGCAGTTAAATTTGGCGTTGGGGCATTATTGCTGGCGACTTTTTTAGGTACGGCCTACGCCGGAGCCGATAATATACCTCGTAGTTTTAAAGCTAAAGATGATCTTCAGCTCGGGGTCGTGGTAGCCATAAGCCGCGATGACTCCAGCAGCGTCGAGCTGGCACCGGCTGGCACACCAGATCGAATATATGGTGTGGTTATTAGTCCGTCTGAGGCCTCAGTTAGTATTCAAAATCGAGGCCAGCAGGTACTAGTTGCCAACGGCGGCATTTACTCTGTGCTAGTGACTGCCGAGAAGGGCTCCATCAGCTCAGGTAATTATTTATCAATATCTTCGACTGACGGCGTGGCTGCTAAGGCGACCAGTAACGACTCGTATGTACTAGGCCGGGCCTTGCAAGGTTTTGACGGCAATAATTCCACGGCTAATAAGACCTCCAGCACAACCATAAGCGATAAAATCCGAGTCCAGATTGCACCTGGTAAAAACCCGCTAATAAATAGTGCCGGCCTTGTACCTGAGCCAATTAAACGCCTGAGCGAATATATAGCTGGTCGGCGCCTATCGCTGCTTAGGATTTACACGGTGTTTGCGATCTTTCTTATAACTATGATAGTGTCCTTCACGCTGGTTTGGGTGGGAGTACGCAGCGGCATGGTTGCAATTGGCCGCAATCCCTTGAGCCGGCACACAATTATGCGTAGCCTGTCGCAAGTTATTTTTTCGGCTGTTGGAGTGTTTTTTGCTGGGCTAACTGGCATATATTTAATATTAAGGCTGTAAAATGACTACAGGAGTTAGATAGTTGAATACCACCAAGACAAGCAATGATTACAAGAGTAAACCCCGGCGGCGTCGTTGGGACCGACTTTTGTCGAAATTTCTGACCCGTCTGGGACAGACCAAAAACCCCTCGGAATCGGCTTGCAAAACCGGCTCCCAGCTGCCGGCCTTTAACGTGGTAGTGCGGAGATCCTAAATGAATACGGGTGGGTTAATTTTAGTAATCGGATCACTGCTGTCAGCGGCGGCAGCTTTTATCTGGCTGGCCACCAAACTTAAATCCGGCCCTCCCAGTCCTGGTGGTAAACCAGCGTCTCCCACTAGCCAGATTTTTGAGCAAGCTGCCAAGGAAGACGTGGACCACATCTTTAACAATGAGTTCCGTGAGGAACTTAGGAATCGCGGCCGGCTGCACTTTGAAAAAGTTATTGGCGAAAATGCCATGTTCTTGCAACAAGATTTGCGTCAAACTACCAGCCAGCTTAATGATTACATGCGAGCCGAAATTACTCGTACTCTCCAGGTCGAGTTTAAAAAGTATGAGCAGTCAATTACTGACGCCAAAGCTCTGGCGCTTGATTCTATTGAAAAGACCGTCGTTACAATTGAACAGCAACGCAAGTTCCTAGAAACCCAAATGCTAACTCAGTCCGAAGCCCAAAAAGCCCGGCTAATAGCTCGCTTTGAAGTCGAAATGGCGGGCATAGTCAACCACTACATTCTGCGGGCTATCGGCAATCAAATCGACCTTTCCGATCAACTAGAATTCATACTAAGCGAGCTGGAAGCCAATAAAGTAGCTATTTTGGAGGATATTAAACGTGGTACTTAAGCCAAATCTTGTCTTGCCAAGTGCAGTCGTTAGCGTCGGCGACCTTAATCGCTTGAGTAGAGAACTAAGTAGCCTGAATGATTTTTTCCTGTCGGCGGCGGCTCGCAAAGCCGGTGCCGCGCCGCCGCCTCGGGTAACTAGAATTTTGAATAGCCTGGCTACTGAGACCAATAAGTATAATCTGCTTGATGCCAAGCAGCGTCAAAATCTAGCCCAGGAACTAAAAACCATCCAAGCCATAGCCCCGGTTATGCATATCAGTTTTGCTAGCGAACCATCGCCACAAGCTATTGAGCGAATCTTAGTTTGGCTGCGGACTAATATCCATCCTTATGCGCTGCTGCAAGTCGGTTTGCAGCCGACAATTGCCGCTGGTTGCGTACTGCGCACCACGAACCAAGTTTTTGATATGAGCCTGAGGTCTTATTTGGACCGCCAAAAAGATTACTTGGTGGCACTAGTCAAAGGAGCGGTCGGTGACTGACGATGTAGACCAACACTTTCAAAAACTGGTTGATGCTGGTCGGCCGGTTGGCGAGGTTATTGGCATTAATAATTTCCTGATCGAGATAAAAGGCCTGCAGCCGGTTAGTACTCACTCGTTGGTTATTTTTGAGAACGGCAACAAAGGCTTTGTCCAACATATTTTAGAGACCCGTGTAACTGTTTTAAATCTAGGCAGCGCTCAGTTTAAAATCGGCATGCTGGCAGCTGTTGGGCAAGAGGAATTAACCGCCAAAGTCGGCAAGGATTTTATTGGCCGAGTAGTTTCGGTGAGCGGCGATCCGCTAGACGGCAAGGGACCAATAGCCGCCGATGCTAACTGGCCGGTATTTGGTCCTGCTCCGCCAATCTATGAACGGGAACTATTAAATACTCAGTTAGAAACTGGTGTAACTTTGATTGACTGCCTTTTTCCGATTGTAAGAGGTCAACGACTAGCCATACTTGGCGATAGTAAATCAGGTAAATCAACTCTGGCTACCCAAATTGCCATTAACCAACGTAGCACTGACCAAATAGTAATTTATGTGATGATCGCCAAACGTCGCAGCGATATTGATATTTTGTTGCAACGTCTGAGTGACAGTGGGGTGATGGATAAGACCATAGTTGTTGTCTCGACCATTTTTGACTCCTTAGTCAGTAGCTATTTAGCACCCTACACTGCCTGCGCCATGGCCGAATATCTTTGGCAAGTCGTCGGCCAGGACGCTCTTTTGATTTATGATGATTTAACTGCTCATGCTCACGTCTACCGAGAGATCTCTTTGCTCTCGGGCGTCAGTCCGGGACGTGATTCTTATCCCGGCGATATATTCCATGCCCATTCCAGCTTGCTAGAACGGGCCGGAAAACTTAAGAAAAATCACAAAAGCTTAACCGTTTTGCCACTGGTTTTAACCGAAAGCGGCGACATCTCTTCTTACTTGCCGACCAATATCATGTCAATTACCGATGGCCAGTGGGTGCTGGATATGGAAGTTTTTCGCTCTGGTTTGCGACCAGCGGTGAATGTTGGCTTGAGTGTTACAAGGGTAGGTGCCGTTGGCCAAAACGAGCATCAACGCTGGCAGGCGAGTCAAGTTTTTAAAATTCTGGCCGATTATCGTAAAGCTCAAGAGTTTACCCATTTTGGAGCCGAGATGACCCTGACTACACAACAACTGCTGACCATTGGGGCGCAGATCAACCAACTCTTTACTCAAATACCGGGCGAAACCTACGGTCTGCTGGCCGAGCAGTTGATGCTTGACAGCCTTTTGTCGGGCAATGTTCCCGGCAGCTTGAACATAAACACTCTCAAAAAACTGGCTAACGACACAGCCGCCGCTGCCAAGCCTGGTAGCGACTACCAAAACCTACTGGCGGCTATTAAAAGTGGATTCGGCGCCCAAGGAACAGCCTCATGAGTCCCATGAGACTCCACTTAACTTCCGGACCTTGGTTTACATTTGGACCTCTGTGCTTGCTTCGACGCAAAAATAATCGCTGTTTGTTTTTTGGAGGTCTAACGGGATGAGACAGTTGACTGATATAGCGCACCAACGCCAAGCGGCCGCCATACTGATTGAACTAACCAGTGCTTTTGAGGGTATTGCCTCTACCAAGATTGCTCAGGTTAAAGACCAGGTGCAACGCAGCGAAAAATTTTTCGCAGACCTTTGGCAAATTTATAATCAGATTCGTATCGACAAACAATTTCATTTCGGGCGTGGCGGTAACATTAAGTTAATTAATAAAGAACTGATGATTTTAATTACCTCAGAGTCAAGTTTCAGTGGTGATATTGACCAAAGACTGGTAGCCCAAGCTCTGATGGATTATAAGTCGGAGGCAAATGATATCGTTGTTATTGGCCGCCACGGCGCGGTGCAACTACTGCAGGCAGGTGTAGGTTTTGCCAGGACTTATACGCTGCCGGAAAGCGAACAAAATATTAATGTAGAGCCACTAGTCAACGAGGTGCAAAAATATGTTTCGACGATCGTTTATTACCAAAGCTATATGTCGCTGATGAACCAGGCGGTTAAAACTATAAAACTTGGTACGGCTGTCGAGCGGCTGAGCGCTAAGGTCAAACCAGGAGCCGAAATTATTACCGAAGCTAATTATATTTTTGAGCCAAGCCCCCATGCGGTTATTGACCACCTGGAACGTTCCATGATGCAGATTGCCCTGTCCGAAGTTATTCTGGAGTCCAAACTGGCACAATATGCCAGCCGTTTTCGAGCTATGAGAATGGCCCATGAGAAAGCCGACGACTCCTACACAGATTTCAATCGCCTGTATGCCCACGCTAAACGGCACATTAAGGACGAGCGACTAAAAGAACTGCTAAATAATTTGCGTGGTGGAAACCAACTATGATTCGCTTTACTCATCATCAGGGTTCAGGTTTCAGGTTTCAGAGTTCAGCAATTGCCGTCAATCTATACGCCGTACTCTGCACGCTATCAGCTGATTTTACCTGTCATTCGACTCTGAGGGATGAGCCCTCAGGCTCAGACTCGAAGAGAGGTAGAATCTGATGAGTCCCGTTAGACTCCACTTTGCTTCCGAACAATGGTTTACGTTTGAACCACGGTGCTTGCTTCAACACAAAAATAATCTCTGGTTGTCTTTTGGAGGTCTAACGCGATGAGCGCTGGTTTAGTCAGATCAATCCGCGACTTAGTAGTTGTGGTCCAGTTTGAGCAGGATTATCCAGAAATAGGAGAGCTGCTGTTGTCAGGCAAAGACAATCAAGCAGTGCTGCTAGTTAATCATCTTAAGGCGCCAGATATGGCGGTTTGTTTAAACATCTTGGGTGACAGAAGCCTGCAGAAGAATATGCCAGCCGAAAGAACAAATCAGGGCCTGACCATCCCGGTGGGCCTGCCAATAATGGGTCGGATTATGGATGCTCTTGGCCGACCGCTAGACGGACTGCCTCTAACCGAGGCTCCAGGTCTTAAATATAAAGATATTTGGCGGGTGGCCCCAAGAGGCATGTCGTTCAAGGCTTCTAAGCCTGAGCTTTTAGAAACCGGTCTGAAGGTAATAGATTTTTTTACACCGTTCGTTAAGGGCCGGAAAATGGGTATTATCGGTGGCGCCGGCGTGGGCAAAACGGTGCTCATCATGGAACTTATTCATAATATTGCCAAAAGCGGACAGGGGCTTAGCTTCTTTACTGGAATTGGCGAGCGTATTCGTGAAGGACACGAACTATATGAAACGCTTAAACAACGTGACCTGCTAAAAACGGTCTGCATGTTTTTCGGACAGATGGATCAAAATGCCGCCCAAAGGGTGTTAGTGGCACTTTCCGGCGTAGCGGCTGCCGAGTATATTCGTGACGAAGAAAAAAAGGATATCCTATTTTTTGCCGATAATATGTACCGCTACGTCCAGGCTCGCAACGAGCTATCAACTATTTTGGAGCAAATTCCCAGCGAAGGTGGCTATGAACCAACTATATTTTCGGACGTCAAAATGCTTCAGGACCGCTTGAGCTCTAACGAGAACGGCTCGATTACGGCGGTCCAAACTATTTATGTGCCGGCTGATGATTTATCTGACCCGGCGGTACAGATGATTCAACACGAACTGGACGGTACGATAGTGCTATCGCGTAAAGTGGCTGAAGAAGGAATTCGTCCGGCGGTTGATTTGATTCACAGCAGCTCCTCTCTGCTGAGTCCGGACATTGTCGGCCAACGGCACTACGATCTGAGTGTTAAAGTGCAGGCCATCTTGCAAAAATATGAGTCGCTTAGAGGCATTATTGCCATCATTGGTGAAAATGAACTGTCGCCTAGCGACCGAGCAGATTTTGCTAAAGCCCGTCAACTTATCGATTACTTTTCGCAGCCGATGTTTGTGGTAGAAGCTTTCACGACCCAAAAGGGCCAGTTTATCGGCCGTGAAAACATGCTCAGAGGAGTGGAAGCTATTTTAGGTCAACAAAATGCCCCAGCAGCTTGAGCTTATCCATATTAAAATCTACGCTCCCTTTAAAGTTTATTTTGATGGTCCGGGACTGAGTTTCTCGGCCACCAACGATACCGGCCCGTTTGATATTTTAGCTCGTCACAAAAATTTTATGTCGCTACTTCGGCCCGGAACAATTAAAGTTCGCCAGCCTGACACCAAAGAATTTGCTATGGAAATTAGCCGGGGAGTTATGCATGTTAAAGACAATAAAGTAACAGTGTTTTTAGATATCTAAAAACACTTTATAAATGGTTCTTTTCCAAACCTGTCTGCTACAAGGATAATCCTTGTAGCAGATCTACTTTGTAAAGTAGCAAACTATTCATACTTTTGTGCCGTCAAAAGTATGCAAAAGCTCTCGGGCCCTGCCTCACCTTGAGTAGCTGATTGTCAAAAATAAGTTTGGCTTTGGAACTCCTCGCAATTGATCCACCGGATAAATTACTCGCACGGACACCCAAAGCCACCCAAGGGCACTTATTTATTGATAACATCTAATCAGGGCTCGGCAGATGCCTGATTCTTTTGGTCAATTTAGTCACAGCTAAGAGCAATTATTTATAAATGTCGCCACGTTTCTTCATTTGTTTGTCTTCGTAAGGGGCGACTACACGACGATAAAATTCCTTGGCGAGCCCGTTAAAAACACCTTCGACAAGTGTATAGGCCCAGTAACGTTGTTCAGGCAAAGTTTTAAACGCTAAGCGAGTACAAGAATAATCTAAGAGCCCAGCAAATGCGTGGCCCTCACTCGTTTCTTCGTTGATCTTATTAATTTCTTTAGCTAAAGCCTCAATGTGTGGGTCAAGCCTTGGTCGATACTCTTTTTTAATGTAGGGCATAGACTTCTCTCCTTTTATATAAGCTCATCATACCGAACCCATCTGTTTTTACTGATGTCCGTCTTAAAATAAATGCTAAACTGTAATCCGATGAAAAAGGTGTATGTTGGTTTATCCGGTGGCGTGGATTCTTCCGTTTCGGCTCTGCTGCTAAAACAGCAGGGCTACAACGTTGCTGGTGTTTATATGAAAAACTGGAGCCAGGATTTGCCCGGTATGAAATGCCCCTGGCAAGAAGATTATCAAGACGCCAAGCGGGTGGCCATCCAGCTTGGTATAGATTTTAGAATGTATGACTTCCAAAAGCAGTATAAGCAAAAAGTTGTGGATTATATGCTTGATGAATTCAAAGCTGGTCACACGCCAAACCCGGACATTATGTGCAATCAGGAAATTAAATTTAAACTCTTTTTGGAAACAGCTTTGGAAGATGGAGCAGATTTGATCGCCACCGGTCACTACGCGCGCTCTGTGATAGGTTTAACCTATCACAAGACAAGTTCGCAGTTACTAATGGCCAAAGACCAAATTAAAGATCAGACTTATTTTTTGTACCGCGTATCAAAAAAAGCATTGGCAAAAACTATTTTTCCACTGGGCGACCTAACCAAGCCGCAAGTCAGAAAGCTAGCTGAGAAAAATAATCTAGTGACTGCCAAAAAGAAAGAAAGCATGGGTATTTGTTTTGTCGGCAAAGTTCCGATCAAAGATTTCCTGGAGCAGTTCGTCAAGCAAAAACCTGGCAAAATTATTGACCAAAACCAAAAAGAAATCGGTGAGCATGACGGGGCTATCTTTTATACTATCGGTCAGCGCCACGGCTTAGATATAGGTTGGCGCCTGCCTGCCGGCAGGCAGGGCGGCTTGCCATATTACGTCACTGGCAAAAACATGAAAAAAAACGAAGTCTATGTCACAACCGACCTGCAAGACGCAAAACTCTGGAGCAAGGAAATCCGGCTTACTGATATGCATTGGATCAATGAAGCCCCTTTGCAAGGCCAAGCCTTGCAAGTGCGGACAAGGCATCGGGCAAAACTAATTCCAGTCAAATCACTCACCCTTATAGGGTCGTACCCTATGGAAGGTGTGATGGCGGAACTTGAAGAAGAAGTGCGGGCGCTAACTCCTGGTCAATCAGCTGTTTTCTACTGCGGTGCAGAATGTTTGGGTGGGGGAATAGTCATCTAAACCATCAGAAGCAAACCAGCTGCAGCAATAAAACTGCCGATAATCTTGCGTTTTAAGTCTTCGCGTTCATGTAGGAAGATGGCCGCCGCGAAAAAAGTCACAGCTGTTGAAAATGTCGCTACAGCAGAAACCACGCTTAAGTTTGCTACAACTGTCACCAAAACAATCCATGACACCTGGTGTAAAAAGCGCAGACTCCCCGTCAGAGATGCCTCTTTGAGGTTATGCTGGCTTTTAGTGCCACTGGCTAAAGCCGCCAGTCCTAGAAAAAGAGCTCCAGAACCCCAACTCAGCAAAGCGCCGGTCGTTAAGCTGTTGTATTTGATTAAAGCTCGCTCGGCGGTTAAGCCAAAAGACAATGCAACGCCGGCTATAACGTTCAGCCAGAAGTAACGGTCAAAACGCCACCGGCTTAACCGATGCTTTCGACTAACCAAAACCACTGAACTTATTAATAGAATTGCGCCGATGACCTGACGGGCTTTGAGCCCCTCGTTCAACAGTATGGTCGCAAGTACAATCGTCGTCGGTGCGTAAATGTTGCCTATTAGAGAGGTTAAGCCAGCCTCGACGTGGCGTTGTGCTACATACTGGGTACTTAATGCGATTGCACCGAATGCTCCACAGACCGTCGATAGCATAATTAAAGTGCCGATTGGCTGGTTGAACACCGGCCGATTGAACAGTATTAGCAGGGGAGTTAAAACAAAAATTATCAATGTTACGCGGAAGGCAAAGTCAATCTGTCCAACATCGGTTTCGCGGGTCGTCGCCAGTTGTCGTCGTTGCAACTTCGAGGAAGTAGAAGCTACGAAGTAAAAAATATAAGCCAGTAAAATAGCCACTTCACTCCATTATATCCCTGTCTGCTTGCCCCGTACCAAAACCTGAATAAAGAAGAGGGAGTCCGCCTATGGCGGATCAGAATGTCAAGTTTTTGGTGCGTGGGTTACAATACTCTTTATGACAGCGCAGGAAATACGTAAAAAATATCTGGAGTTTTTTGAGGCGAAGGGCCATAAAATATTGCCGCGGGCTAGTTTGGTGCCACAGGACGACCCGACAACTTTATTTACCGGTAGCGGTATGCAGCCGCTGGTGCCATATTTGCTGGGCGAAAAACACCCTGACGGCAAGCGGCTGGTGGATAGTCAAACCTGCTTCCGCGCCGAAGACATGGACGAAGTCGGCGATAATCGTCACACCACCTTTTTTGAAATGCTGGGCAACTGGAGCCTAGGCGATTATTACAAATCCGAGCAACTGCCGTGGTTCTGGGAATTTTTAACGGACGCTGTAAGCCTTAATCCGAAAAAACTTTATGTGACTTGTTTTATTGGTGATAAAGAAACTGGCGTGCCCAAAGATACCGAGTCGGCTGAAATCTGGAAGAAATTATTCGCTGCTAGCGGCCTAGAAGCTAAAGAAGTAGAAATCGGCTCCAACGCTAATGGCTATGCCAAAGGTATGCGAAGCGGCCGCATCTTTTATTACGATGCTTCTAAAAACTGGTGGAGCCGCGAAGGCCCGCCAGTCAATATGCGTGAGGGCGAACCGGGCGGTCCGGACAGCGAGGTTTTTTACGATTTTGAGACCCCACATGACCAAAAATTTGGCAAGCATTGTCACCCAAACTGTGATTGCGGCCGTTTTGGTGAAATAGGTAACAGCGTGTTTATGGCTTACAAGAAAACATCCAAAGGCTTCGAACCATTGCCTGCGCCCAACGTTGATTTTGGCGGCGGGCTGGAACGCATAGCTGCAGCTGTCAATGATGATCCCGATATGTTCAAAATCAGCCTTATAAAACCAATAATCAGCGGCCTGGAGGGCTTAAGCGGTAAGGATTATCAGCAACACCAAACCAGCATGCGGGTAATCGCTGACCATCTGCGAGCTGCCACTTTTTTGGCGGTTGACGGGGTTGCGCCAAGTAATAAAGCCCAGGGTTATGTCTTGCGCCGGCTACTGCGCCGAGCCATTCGTTATGCTTTTGAACTCGGGATAGAACAAGATTTATGCCAGCAGGTAGTGCCAACAATCACCAGCCTTTACGCTCCGAATTTTCCAGAAGTTAATCAACAAAAAAATGAAGTAGTCGAACTGTTTATGCGAGAAGAAAAAATCTTTCGCCAAACCCTCCGGGCTGGCGTTCGCCAATTTTTCAAGCTGGCCGAACAGAAAAAGCAACTCACCGGAGCTGATGTCTTCAAACTTTACGACACTTATGGCTTTCCGGTGGAGCTAAGTTTAGAAGAAGCCTATCTGCAAAAAGTTACCGTTAGTAAGGAGTGGCAAGGGCAGTTTAAAGATCTAATGGCTAAGCAGCGCCATCGCAGCCAAACGGCTAGTGTTGGCATGTTCAAGGGCGGCTTGGCCGATCATTCGCAGCAGGTAGTTAAATACCATACAGCGACTCATCTGATGTACCGGGCTCTGAAGCAAGTATTGGGCGACCATGTTGTGCAGCGGGGTAGCAATATAACTGCCGAGCGTACGCGCTTTGACTTTAGCCATTCCCAAAAGGTGACGGCCGAGCAAATTAAGCAAGTAGAAGATATCGTCAATCAAAAAATCGCCGAAGACTTGCCGGTGACTTGGAAAGAAGAAAAAACGCCGGAAGCTTTAAAGACCGCTTCTGGCGCTTTTGGCGATAAATATGGCAACAAAGTCAAGGTTTACACCATTGGCGATCCCAAAAAGCCCTTCAGCCGCGAAATCTGCGGCGGCCCGCATGTGCAGCATACTGGCCAAATCGGTCAGGGCGGCAATGGTTCGACGGATTCGACTGGCTCACCGCAGGCAGGCTCACCACAAAGAAAGTTCAAAATCACCAAAGAGGAAGCATCCAGTGCAGGAGTACGCAGAATTAAAGCCGTTCTTGAATAACCCCTTTTCTTATTCTAATGTTCTTAAGAACTTGAGAACAGTTTGTCCACGTTTTGTTAATTTGTGCGGCACACTACCCGTGTGTCGCCCCCTACTCACTAGTCCAGCCATGCTAAGACGCCGGATGTGATCAGCGGTTGTTTTTAAATTCCATTTTAAACGTTCGGCAATCTCGACCAAAGAGAGGTCGGGGTTTTGCTCTAACAATATAAGGATACTAATCCGACGGTAGTTAGCTGCGCCTTTCATGTGCCTTTGCAGCCTTTTGGGACTTAACATATTCTCATCATGCCATTTTTATCTTATCACACTTCTATGTTTCTTAAGAAACATAGAAGTGAGTGAGAGGGGGTAAGGAAGATAGAGGTGTTGGTGTGCTATAATCAATCTGATTATGCCTATGCTTGATAGGGTCAGAAATATAAAGGCTAAATTACCGAAAATTTCTCGGGCAGGTAAAAAAGGCCGCGCCCCCCAGGATTACCTAGTGGCTTTAGACGTTGGTACGGAGTTTGTAAAAGCTCTCATTGGGCGAGTAATAGGCAATGAAGTTGAAATTATAGGCGTTGGACGGGCGCACCAGTCGCTGGCCGACATGCAGGCGGGAGCCATTGCTGATATTGCAGCTGTGGTGGCCAATTGTGATCAGGCCCTAGCTGCTGCTGAAGCTCAAGCTGGTGTTAGCGCCCGGACGGCGGTGCTCGGTATTGCTGGAGAGCTGGTTAAGGGCACAACCTCAGTTGTGCGATTTACTCGCAAAAACCCATCTTCTGAACTGAGCATTGACGAAATGGGCCGGATTATCGAGTTGGTGCAAGAAAGAGCTGAAACTAAGGCTAGACAGCAGCTAGCCTGGGAATTAGGCGGCAAAGACGTAGAAGTTAGACTGGTTAACAGTGCGCTGGTTCGGATAGATATAGATGGCTATAAAGTAACCAATCCGGTGGGTTTTCAGGGTCGCGACATAGTCGTGGAGATGTATACAGCCTTTGCGCCAATGATTCATATTGGAGCACTAGAGCGCACGGCGACAGAGCTCGATTTGGAACTACTGGCGGTTGCCGCCGAACCATTTGCTGTCTCTCGCTCGGTAGTCGGCGATGATCCTAATACCAGCGTTAGCGCTGTACTGATGGATGTAGGAGGTGGTACAACCGATATTGCAGTAGTTAATGAAGGCGGCGTTGAAGGCACAAAAATGTTCGGCATAGGCGGCCGGGCCTTCACCCATGCTATTGAACGCCAACTGGATATCGACTTTGCCGACGCTGAGGCGCTTAAAGTCGGCCTAAGCTCCGGGGCTTCAGCTAAACAAGAAGCGGTTGAAAAAGCCCTGGATAAGACACTTAATGTCTGGATAAATGGCGTGGAATTGGCCTTGGCCGAATTTGATAAACTAGATCACTTGCCGCACCGTTTGCTACTATGTGGCGGCGGTTCGTCGCTTCAGATGTTGGTTGAGCGATTAGAAGGGCCTGAGTGGTATAAAGCTTTGCCATTTACCAAGAAGCCACTAGTTCAACACATAAGGCCAGACGAAGTAGTCGGCATTACTGATACTACCGGCGATGCCAGCGATTATACTTATATAACGGCTATGGGGTTGCTGCGCGTCGGCATGGACACTATAAATTCCGGCGCCGTGCCCAGCGAAACCTCGGTAAAAGACAGGGTTAATAAGGTGTTAAGAACATGATTCGCGACGCTCATCAGCAGGTTACAGGGCTTAGATTACAGGTTTTAGTGGCTGCGATATTTCTAGAACCTAGAGCCTATAACCCCCAGCCGCGGCTTGTGGGAGGAAAATCCTGATGGCTGCCCAATCCAACGAGCCGGGTAAGGATGTAATTTACGTTGACGTTGAAGACGACATAACGGCAATTATTAGTAAAATCGAATCGGCCAAAGCCCAAACCGTGGCCCTGGTTCTGCCAAAACGCGCATCGGCTCTGCAAAGTATAGTTAACATGCGTCTTTTAAAGCGTAGTGCCAAAGCAGCCAGCAAAAAGCCGGTTCTAGTCACTAGTGAGCCGGCACTGCTGCCGCTGGCTGGCGCCGCTGGCCTTCAAGTGGCCAAAAGCTTAGAAACTAAAGCCTATATTCCACCCTCTCCAGTTGTCCGGGACGAGACGGCAGCTATGTCCGACGATAAGCTTAATGATGAACCGGACGAAGATAAGGCTACGCTCGATTACCATCGTTCTATTGGCGAGCTAGCTGCCGCCGGCGAACTAGAAGAACCCGAGGCCATAACTCTTGAGGATAGTGAAAAAGCAGCCGCCGACCAATCGTCAACTGAAAGACCAGCCCTACCTAATAATAAAAAACTTAAAGTTCCCAATTTTGATAAATTCCGTTTAATACTCGGGCTGAGTCTAGCTGGCACTATAGCGCTGATTATCTTTATAATTTTAGCTGCCAAAGTACTGCCCAAAGCCACTATCACTATAAGCACCGAAAGCACAAAACTTGCAGCTAGTTTTAATCTGACTACCGATGGCCAAGCCAAAAAAATTGACGAAACAAAAAATATTATACCGTCGGTCCTAAAAACCGCTGACCAGACTTCAACCCAGCAAGTTCAGGCTACTGGCCAGCAAAACAATGGCAATAAAGCCTCTGGCTCGGTAAATATGTCGGCCGGAGCTTGTAGCGGTACTGTGCCGCCAGACATCCCCGCGGGCACCGGACTGTCATCTAATGGCTTAACCTATATAACTCAGGCAAAAACAGCCTTTGCTCCAGTTGTAGCTGCTGGCAAGTGTACTTTTCAGAGTACAAGTTCAACGGCGATTGGTGCTAGCAGCGGAGGGACTAAATATAATCTTAGTTCAGCTAGTTTTAGCGTGGCTGGTTATCCAGGAGTTAGTGTTACTGGCTCGGCTAGCGGGGGCACCGATAATATTGTTACAGTCCTTGGCCAAACAGACCTTGATAACGCTAAACAAAAGCTGACATCGGCCGAAACCGATAAATTTGCTAAGGACTTTCAAAATCAAATTGCCGCCGGCTTTTATGTCGTTGCGTCCACTTATAAACTGGGCGATTCTCAAGTTTCATCATCGCCGGCTGTTGGGCGATCGGCAACCACGGCAACCGTGACTATTAAAATTACTCACAGCGTTTTGACGCTTCAAAAAGATGATTTAAAAAAAGCCGTTACAGGCGAGCTCAACAAACAAATTGATCTTAAAAAACAAAAACTCAGTGGCGAAGATGTACTTAAAAATATTCAGGTGAATGTTCAAAGTCAAGCTTCGCCCACGAACACAACGCTAGCAGTAACCGCTGAGACCACTGCTATTCCAGTAATTGATATTGAAGCAGTCAAAAAGATGGTAGGCGGCCAAAAAAGCGGTGATATTAAAAGTCTAATTAGTGTCTGGCCTGGTGTGAAAAATGTGGAAGTCAAAATGAGTCCTTTCTGGGTAAGTAAAGCTCCCAACAAACCCGGTAAAATCCATGTCGTCTTGCAAGAGCTTAAGACCGATAACTCATCACCCGATAAAAAACTCTAAGCTATGGAGAAAATGGAATTTTTAGGCGTAGATCTGGGAGTCAAGCGCACCGGCATAGCCAGGGGCTCAAGCCTGGCCAAAATCGCCCAGCCGCTGCCGAGCCTTCCGACTGACAAACTATTAGATAGTTTGTCAGGCCTCATCAAGGCAAACGGAGCCCAGGCAATCGTAGTCGGATTACCTAGAAATCTTCAGAGCGAAGACAGCGCCCAAACCGCTTGGGTACGCCAATGGGTCGCTGCAGCCAAGAATAAGGTAGGGTTGCCTTTTTACTGGCAGGATGAAGCTCTAACGACCGTCCAGGCAAGGGGCAAGCCGTCCGACGGATTGGACAGATTCGATAAGCTCACTGCGAGCGAGCTCACCGCAGGCAAGCTCAGGGCAGGTAAGCAAAAAGCAACAAGCAACACGGATGAGCATAGTCTGGCGGCGGCGGCGATCCTTCAAGATTTTCTTGACGGGTCTAACGAAGAAAGAGTGCTGGCGTGAAAGATTTCTTGACTTAATACTGGAGGAGTGTTCCCGAGTCTGAGCGGATTTTGTTATAGTTCTACTATGATAGGAGTTAAATCAAAGAAACTGCCGGTTTCAAAAACGTGGTTAATTATTGTCACTGCTATAATCCTGCTCTTGGGTGGCGGTGTTGTTGGCCTACGCAGTTGGTACCAACGTAATCTGCAGCCGGTTTCGAGTTCTGCCGGCAGCGTCTATTTTACTGTTGCTCCAGGATCAGGCCTTCATACCATAGCTGACAAACTTAAGCGAGCCGATTTAATTAGAAACGCCAGAGCTTTTGAAACCTATGTCAGAAGCCATGAACTCCACGACAAACTTCAAGCCGGCACCTATACGCTCAGCCCATCCATGGGCATTAAGCAGATTGTAGGCAAAATAGTTAACGGAGAAGTAACCAAAAATCTGTTGACTATATTGCCGCAAAAACGGCTCGATGAGATTAAGCAGTCTTTTGTTAAGGCTGGCTACAGCCAGCGTCAAATCGAAACCGCCTTTAACCCCGACACTTATGCCGGACATCCGGCTCTGTCCGGCCGGCCGGCCGGCGCAACTTTGGAGGGTTATTTATATCCCGATTCATACGAGAAACTGACAGACACTCCCCCGCAGACCATAATTCGTGAGTCATTGGATGAGATGAATAAGCATTTAACAGCCGATATTTTAAATGGTTTTGCAGCTCAGGGTCTAACTGCATATAGAGGCGTGATCTTGGCTTCAATTATAGCTCAGGAAACCGATGACCCAAGCTTCCAGCCGATGGTGGCCCAGGTTTTCTTAAGCCGGCTTAAACAGGGTATGGCTCTTCAATCAAACGTAACAGCAAATTATGCTGCCGATGTAGCCGGCCAGCCGCGGAATATCGGCATTGATTCCCCCTATAACACCTATCTACATAACGATTTACCGCCTGGCCCAATAAGCAATGTTAACGCCTCGGCGCTTGATGGAGCTGCGCACCCGGCTAGCACTGACTACCTATACTTTGTAGCCGGAGATGACAACAAGATCCATTTTTCGCGGACTCAAGCCGAACATGACGACGCAGTTAAAAAATATTGCGTTAAAAAGTGCATCCAGTAGTGAGCTTTCGCGGTTATCCGCCTTTAGCGGATACAGCGTCCCTACAAAGTCGGGACAGTCGCGAAAGTCAACTACTGGGTGCGTCCGGTAGTAGAAAGTTGCTAATCCCAATGGAACCGGTTTCGCTGTCCGCTAAGGGCGGAGTCCCTCGGGAACTCGGGAGTTTCGTTAACGGACTTTTCCAGACGGTCAGGAAGTCCTTGAACGGATGTGAAACAGTAGTGGCGAACACTATCAATTGATATAATGTAGCAATGCGTAAAGCACAAGTTTTAATTAGCGAACTGGTGAAGAAAATGCCGCGTCCTGATTCACTGGCGGCTTTGCCTGGAACGCCAAAGTTGAAGAAGCGTAGTAAACGCCGATTGGTTAAATGGGGTCTGGTAGCAGGTAATTTTCTGCTACTTATAGGCGTAGCAGCTTTTATAGTGGTCAATCGTTCGGCTAGCCAAACCATTAGAGCCAGCACAGTTGCCAGTGCCGTATCAATCAGCAATGTCCAGACTAGCCCGCTTGATCAGTTGTCTTCTGCGCAGATTGCTCTAACGGCTGCTCAGATGACCCGTTTGCCCGAAACAACGGCCGTGCGCAACCAGGCCGATTCTGACATTATTTTACTCAAACTTACACCGAGCGATTCTACGGCTTTAGCCAAGCCGCAGATCGTAGCTACGGCCGGAAAATCCAAACAAGATATTATTCACTACACAGTTGTTGCTGGTGACAGTATTGCCAGTATTAGCGAAAAATATGGCATCACGGCTGACACTGTACGTTGGTCTAATAACATTTATGGCAATAATGTTGCTGCTGGCACCAACCTTAGCATCCCTCCCGTGAACGGAGTAGTTTACACTGTTAAAGCTGGAGACAGTGCTGCCTCCATAGCCGGACGATATCAAACCGACGAACGTTTGATAATCACTTATAACGACGCCGAACTTGGCGGCTTGAAGCCGGGAGAGCAAATCGTGGTACCAAACGGCGTAGTGGTTGTGTCAAATGTAGCTTCAAGCTTAACTTATAGCAGTTATACCAGTAGTTTTACGGCCAGCTATGGCGGTAGCAATGGCTACGATTATGGCTACTGTACCTATTATGTGGCTTCTAAGGTCGCTCTCCCGACCAATTGGGGGAATGCCAATACCTGGGATAATTATGCAGTACTATCTGGCTGGACTGTAAGCACTGTGCCAAAACCTGGCGCTATCGCCCAATCTGACTCAATGAGTTACCTTGGTCATGTGGGACTTGTTGAAGCAGTATCACCGGATGGCACGATGATAAAATACTCCGACATGAATGGCCTAGCTGGTTGGGGGCGGGTTGGCACCAGTGACTGGGTGCCAATATCTCGTTTTCAGCGTTATATCTACCGCTAAAGCTCCTAGCACATAGCTGATAGCACCTAGCTATGAGCTAACGGCTAAGGACTGAGAGCTAGTCGGCTATGGACTAGCGACTAGCGACTAGGTACTCTTTAGGTATGGGTTTCGTGGATAGGGTAGAGGTTACTTTTAAAGCTGGCGACGGCGGTGATGGAATCGTCAGTTTTCGGCGTGAGAAATTTAGGTCTTTAGGCGGACCGGACGGCGGCGACGGTGGCAACGGCGGTAATGTTATTTTGCTGGCCAGCACTAACCAAAATACTCTAGCCGACTTTCGTTATAAAAAATTGCTTAAGGCCCAAAGCGGTCAGAATGGCGGCCGGGCCAAACGCCACGGTAAAAGCAGCCCTGATCTGGAAGTGGCAGTGCCCATTGGCACGGTGGTTAGTCAAGACTCAGATGTGCTGGCTGATTTAACTGAGAATCGCCAAACAGTGGTTATTGCCGCTGGCGGCAAAGGCGGCTATGGCAACGCTCATTTTGTAAGCTCCACTCGCCAAGCTCCCAGAGTTGCCGAGAAAGGCGAACCAGGTCAGGAAGTCACCGCCACCCTGGAGCTTAAAATGATTGCCGACGTCGGTATAGTCGGCTTGCCCAACGCTGGCAAATCAACTTTGCTGTCGGTTATCAGCAACGCCAAGCCAACCATTGCCAATTATCCTTTTACCACGCTAGTTCCCAATCTTGGGGTAGTTGATGTTGATGGCAAAAATAGCCTGCTGTTCGCCGATATTCCGGGTTTGATTGAGGGCGCCAGCCAAGGCAAAGGTTTAGGCGATGAGTTTCTGCGCCACGTAGAACGCACCGGACTACTAGTCCATTTGATTGATGTATATAGCCAAGATATTTGCTTGGCTTACAAAACCATTATTAAAGAGTTGCATGATTACAAAATTGATCTTAGTCATCGCCCCCAGGTAATCGCTTTAACTAAAACCGAAGGCCTGGATGAAAAGCAGCTGGGCTCAAAGCTAAAATCTCTTAAGGCAATTGTGCCTAAATCCACGCCGGTTTTAGCAATCTCCAGCAGCAGCGGGGAGGGTATCAAACAGTTGCTCAGAACAGTTCAAAAAACCCTGGTGAGTTCACGCAAAAAAGCCGGGAAGGTAGAGCCTGTAATGAATATACCAGTGATAGGCCTGCGTGAGGACGAAGGTTCTTGGCGCGTAGAAAAAACCGGTGATGGTTTTATAATCAAGGGTCGCAAGATTGAACGTTTTGCCCAGCGCACTAACTTTGATAATTTCGGCCAGCAACGTCTGCGCGACATCATGCGTAAAATGGGCATAATGTCCGAACTGGAGCGCCAAGGTATTGAAGCTGACCAAAAAATCCAAATCGGCCATCCCGAAATCGGATCGCTGAAGTACTAAAAATAAACCTAAGTCTCAAAATCCTGGTATAACACGTCAAACCATTTTCCATCCGTTATTTACAAGGAGCCTCCTTGTAAATAACGGATGAGTCGCACCTTGGGCGATGAGCTTTGATGAGGGGTTTTGAGAGCCAGGTTAAAATAACTATTGACGGCCAGCCCGAAAGAGCCTAATCTAACAGCATAAGCGCTTTCTAACAAAATAAAAAAGGAAAAAAATGGCACTTTTCGGCCTAGGTCGTAAGAAAGAGGGTAATAAGATTCCATCGAAACCCCCCGGTGATGGGTGGAGCTGGACTGGCGACACCTGGGTAAAAAAAGGCGGCTACTTCAATCTAAACGATGGTGGTCAATACACAACCGTTTCCCCAGACGGAAAGACAGGCTACGTTTACAGCAAGAACGGCTTAGTTACTTCTTATTCTACTGATCCGCAGGATAGTTCTGAGGCTCCAACAGCAAGTGTACCAAACAATGCGCTAGCCGCAGCGGCTAATACATCACCGTTGAAAGAACATACAACTCCCGGCGGCGAAAAAATTACTAGAAATCCCGATGGTTCAGTAACAGTTTATAAACCTGATGGTTCATGGACTAAATATGGTGATCGTGGCAAAGTCTTAGATACGGGTGCTCCGACCCCTTACGGACCTGGCACCCAAACGGATGTTAAGCCAAGAGATGTGACCACCCCTCCAGCAGCACCTGGCGGGGGCATTCCTGTTCGTACCAACCCGTTCGGTGGCGGCAGTGGCGAAACACCTCCAGGCACAGAGCCGCCAGCTGGCGGCGGGCTAAGAGGCGATCAAGTTACGCCGAGACCACTTGGAGTTGTCGGTGGCGAAACTTCTCCAGATATAGCTAAAGCAGTCGCGCCGGCAGCCGCTTCCGCGGCTGCGATGCCTCCCCGGAACCAAGCAGCAGCTAGTCAGTATTTTCAGATTAAATCTCATCCGGTACCTCACACTACGGACAATATTCTTAAAACCATTGAAGACCCCAAAACCGGAGTAGTAGAGCGTATCTTTACTGACGGCTACGCATCATTTATTAAAAACGGTGAAGTGTGGGACACTTCCCATCTAAACCAAGCGCAAGTTAATAAAGCTATCGGCAGCGGTATATTGAGCGAGCATCTTGTTGTTCAAGATGGTCAAGGCAGGGGTGACTCTGGCGATGGCGATCCATCAGCCTTACAAACCCCAACAGCCTCGGCAAGCCTAGTTGCCGCAAATGACACAGCCCACTTTCCATCTCTTGATAGTCATAGCCTTTTTGACAGAGGCACCGTGAATCTGCCGGCAACATCTTTTGGTTCTCCCAGCACTTCTGAAAGAGGTCTTGTCAATCCGTTGGTAGCATCTTCTTCTAAGTCGTCGATCGCCTCTAATGACACAGCCCACTTCCCACCTCCCAGTAGCAAAGCGCCTGTTACTACGGACTTTGGTAGCGTTCCCGTATCTTTATCTTTTCCTACGACAAGTCAAGCCCCAGCTATGAGTAGTCCTGTTCCGGGAGTGTCGCCCCAGCCCATTATGGGCAGTTCTGTTCCGGTAGTAACACCGTCTCAACCTACCATGCCTAGTCCTGTTCCAGGAGCAGCACCTCCTGTCTATCCACCGGCCTATACTGGTGGCGCTAAGCCTGTTAAGACTGAACATCCTAGCCCTGGTGTAACTATAACTACCACGGCATCGGGCGCTAAAATTGAGCAAGTTGAAGGCCATACACCTTACACGATCCGAAAGGCTCCGGCAATACCCAGTTCTGTTCCGGGAGTGCCTGAACCTAAGGCAACGGCTCTGCCTGCCTCGACTCCGGCAACCAGGATAAATGTTGCCATTAGTAATAATCCAGTAGTACAAGCGCACCACGCGGCTGCATTGGGAGATGATGCACCGACTATACCAACAGGATCAACATCAGCTATCCCTCCGGCGTCAGTAACCCCGGCAGCTTCTCCTCTGCCTAGACCCTCCTTAGATGACGCTATAATGGCAGCCAGCAATCCTGATCAAACTGCGCCGATAGGATCAGCTACCCCTCTGCCAGATGATGTAGGTAATGCCTCACTAAATAATAATGTCAAACCTCTGGGATCAGCTTTTGAATCTTCAGCCCAAAAAGTCTTTGATCATCATGCTGCTATGGACGCTAAGGACAATTCTGTACCTCTAACTCCCCCGACCACCACAGCTAAGGCAAATAAGGCTTCGTATGATGACCTTGAAGCGGCAGCTATCAATGCTGCCCAGACCGCACCGCTAGCTACCCCTCCGGCATCAGCAGCTCCGGTAGCCGCTCCGACTATCCCTCCTCAGCCCAAGGTTTCTTTCGATGACCTTGAAGCGGCAGCTATCAATGCTGCCCAGACCGCACCGCTAGCTACCCCCCCTAAGACAGTAGTCCCAGCAGCTGTAGCAACATCATCCTTTGGCTTCTCTAACAGTCCTGAGAGAGGTCTTGCCAGTTCGCCGGCAGTATCTCCGATACCTACTAAGCCCATCATGAGTAGTCCTGTCCCCGGAGCACCGCCCAAACCGGCCTTAGTGTCTATGAGTAGTCCTGTACCCGGAGTGCCTACGCCAGGGGCAACAATCTTCCCGTCTAAGCCCATCATGAGTAGTCCTGTCCCCGGAGCACCGCCCAAACCTAAGTCAGTAGTAGCTTCGGTCGCTCCGCCTAAAAAAGTAGTTATGAGTAGTCCTACTCCAGTGGCGCCGCCCAAGAAACTACCAGTAGTAGCAACTGCTGCTCCTAAGCCAACACCTAAACCACCGGTTGTAGCTGCCGCTCCCAAACCAACACCCAAACCCTTTGCAACAACCTCCGTCCCTCCGCCCAAACCTAAACCACCAGTCGCGGCTGCTGCCCCCAAACCAACACCTAAACCACCGGTTGTAGCTGCCGCTCCCAAACCAACACCCAAACCGCCGGTAGTAGTTTCGGTTGCTCCGCCTAAGCCTTCCATAGTCCAATTCGCCCCCAACGCTTTTAACCCGACTCCCAGTAAATCAGCCGCCTTTACGAAACCCATCAGTGGTGGTTCCAACGCTAAACCGGCCAGTGGCAAGAAAAAATAATCATTCGGGAAAACAAGCAGAGTTTAGCCAGGCTTAATGCTTGATAAAAATAGTCCCGTCGAGCGTCTGGTTTTGATGTTGGTCGGCCGCCTGGACTTCTAGTTGGAGATGTTCGTTAACGGCGCGGAGCTTGGCTAGTTCTTCCGTAGCCTGCTTATAATTTTCATCTCCCGAAGCGGCGCTCGCGGCTTCTTGACTCGAAGATCCGGTTTCTCTGTCTTCGATTTTTTGCAAATACTGTTCCAGACCACCGAGCTGATTGACATCAACCAGCTGGCCATTGTCCATGACATAAATAGTATCCATCAAAGCTAGGAGCGCCCGGCGGTGGGTCACCAAAATAACTGTTTTGCCTTTTATGATAGAACCTAGCGAACTGACGATATTGTTTTCGCTCTGGCTATCGAGGGCCGCCGTTGGCTCGTCCATGCAGATGATAGGCGCATTCTTGAGCAGACCCCGGGCTATGGCTACCCGCTGTCGTTGGCCGCCGCTCAAGGCGTTGCCGCCCTCGCCGGCTGGCGTTGCCAGTTGTTGCGGCAGGCGGTCGGTAAACTCTTTGACATTAGCGGCCGTGATGGCTACACCGATTTCCGGCAGGCTCATTTGCCGGTAAACGTTGCCGTCGGTTAAGTTCTCTAATATTGACTCGTTAAAAAGCTGCGGCGTTTGGCTGATCCAGGCAATATTTTGGCGTAGTTCTTTAAGCGAGACAGTTTGTATATCGGTGTTGTCTATCAATATCCGGCCCTCAGAAGGCTCGATAAATAGCGGGAAAAGTTTTAAGAAAGTGCTCTTGCCGCCGCCGCTGGGGCCGATGATGCCGATTTTTTGGCCAGGCTCGATAGTTAGATTGACTTCTTTGAGTACCGGCTGGTCTTTATATGAGTAGCTAACATGCTGAAACTCAATCTTGCCGCGGGGCATCGGGAAATGATGTTCTTGGCGCAGCTGCTCAATACCTTCGTGGTCGCTTAAAACTTCATATACTCGACTGACGTCCACCTTTTTTTGGTTGCGGGTAGCGATTTCATTAGCTAGAGCCTCGACGGGGCCCAGCAGGTAACCCATGTAGGTCATAAAAATAAGTAGTTGGCCAAGCGTTATCTCTTGATTCAAAGCCGCCGTACCGCCAAAATACATGACCGCCGAAGTACCCAGTATTATTAGCGAGCCGTTGGAGAAGCGGTAGAAATGGCTGAGCAGAAGGCCTTTGCGGGAAAGGCTGTAGCTTTTTTGCCACAGTCTGTCGGCCTTATTCAGTTGCTTGTCGGCCATATTAAACGATTGAATAGTCTCGATGCTGTCGACAGATTCATTAATGGTCGAAGAAGTCTGGCTGGCTACTTCGGTTAGCCGAAGTGCCAAGGTGCCAAGCGGCGGACCAAAGACCCTTATTAGCAGATAAAGAAAGGGAATAACCACCAGACTAATAAGCGTGAGCTTGGGGTCGAACAGGAACATGATAACAGACACACCAAAGATCATGATTACCGATTCGGCAATAGTCGCAGTACTATCCAGAACCAGATCAGCCAAGCTGTTGGTCAGGGTGTTTTGCCGGTAGACGTAATCGCCCTTGGCTAGCCTTTCAGGATGGTACAACGGCAAATGTAAAATATGCCGCAATGTCTCCATTTTGATGTCCCGGTTAAGCCAGAAGCCAAGTTTTAGCACTACAAAGTCTCTCAAAATTCCAAACATCGAACCCACGACGAAGATGCCGATGGTCATAATCGAAGTGATCAATATCAATGTAGGCGTGTGGGTGTAGGACGCCAAAGCCCCCGGCGCCGGGATGCTACCGAAAGCCGAATCAACCATTATTTTGGTTGGCCACGGTTTTAAAAGGGCGATTGATGAGCTTATAATACTGAGCGTTGTAACTGTCAACATGGCTGGCAAGGCCTTATGCCGGTACTTTTTGAGCCAAGCTCCAAAGCCGGTCTTTTGCTGCAAGCGGCCATGAGAGTTCAGCCAGGCGCTCAGCGCTTCGTTGACTACCGAGGCTGGCCAGCCTTGTTGGATTAAATTAGCCGCCACATACTGGGGTGGTACTCCACTTGCTATGGCGGCCTCAATCGCCGCGTAGATTTTCGGCATCATACTTATGTTTAATATACCCTAGAAGATCCTCTAATGAGAAGAAATGCTAAACTTACTCTCGTGGCCAGTTTTTATTTTTATGATCTGGAGACCAGCGGCATAAACCCCAAGACTAGCCGGATTATGCAATTCGGGGGTCAGCGCACCGATCTTAACCTCAAACCTCTGGGGCAGCCCGATAATATTTTAATCAAGCTAACTCCTGATGTGCTGCCCGATCCAGAGGCTGTTTTGATACATGGCATCACGCCTCAAAAAACCCAGGACGAAGGTATCAGCGAAGCCCAGTTTGCCGCTTTTTTTACCGAGCAAGTGTCGACTAAGGACACCATAGTTGTTGGTTTTAACAATATCCGTTTTGATGATGAGTTTATTCGCTTCTTGCTTTGGCGAAATTTTACCGATGCTTACGAATGGTCATGGAAGGATAAGCGCAGCCGCTGGGATCTACTGGACGTCGTCAGGATGACCAGGGCCCTTCGCCCCAGGGGTATCAAATGGCCATTCATCGCTGATGGCCAAGCTTCTAACAAATTGGAACTGCTTAGCAGTCTGAACCAATTAGAACACTATTTGTCGCATGATGCCTTAAGTGACGTTAAAGCTTCACTGGCAGTTGCCAGAATGATTCAAAATAAACAACCAAAACTGTTTGATTATCTGCTTAATTTGCGTGATAAGAATAAAGTTGAAGCCTTGGTAAATAGTAGCCGGCCACTGATTTATACCAGTGGCCGCTACCCTAGCGAGTTTGAAAAAACAACCGTTGCTGTAAGAGTTGGAGTTCGCCAGGATAGACCCGGCGCTCTTATGTATGATTTGCGGGTTGATCCGGATGAGTTTACAAAACTCCGGGCTGACGAATTGGCGGCTAAATGGGCGCTGAGGGGGAAAGATGTAGCTTATTTTCCGGTAAAAATTCTGTCTTACAATAAATGTCCGGCCATCGCGCCACTGTCTGTTTTGGATGACAAAAGTGCCGCTCGGCTAAAACTGGATCTTATATTAGTAAAGACTAATTTTGGTAAGCTGCAAAAGGCTAAAAAATTTGCTGAAAAGTTAAACGCAGCGTATTCCCGCTTTATAAAGCCCGCAATTTTCCGGATATATTAAATCAGCAAGAGCAAAGGTGGTGGCAAGATTTTAAAACTCATCGTTTGCAAGATGGCGGCAATGCTAGCCGATTGTCACAATATTTTAAGCGTATCGCCGAACTGTCTGGGCAATCACATCTGGATAAAAATCAGAAATATTTACTGGGAGAACTTAGCTTGTACGGGCAATCAGTGATGCCGATAAAGTGACATAAAGGGGAAAACAAGCCAAAGAGCCAACTGCTTGAGCCGCCACATAAATCGTCTGCGCGTAGCCGGCCGACGCCAAAGCCTGATCCCATACCAAATTGCAACAATAACCAAAATAAATTCCCAGAAGTCTAGCTGGATATTGGTGCCAGGTATCTGGCCTAAAACAAGCAGAAAATCTAACATTTTTATACTTCGCTCGCCTAAACTCGCCGAGGCGAGTTTGCATGGGCCCCAAACTTAAGATTTGTCTACATTCTACAACTAAGTTGCTAAATATGCAATATCTTTATATTGCTAATGCTTAAGACTTAAGTAGGCTCCTTAGACACTAGAAAAAAAGAGAAAATTTGTGTATAATCCCAGCACTTAAAAATCGAGAATAGCCGGACAAACGGTTATTTATAAAATTACTCGATTTTTTAGTGCTGGGCGGGTTCGTCTTGTTATAAAATTTTGGAGGTTGAATGGCAGAGTTTATTAGTATTCGGGGAGCGCGTGAGCATAACTTAAAGAATATCTCTTTGGAGATTCCGCGCGAGAAACTAGTCGTCATAACCGGGCTGTCGGGCTCGGGCAAATCTTCACTGGCTTTTGACACAATTTACGCCGAGGGCCAGCGTCGTTACGTAGAGTCTTTAAGTGCTTACGCTCGGCAATTTCTAGGGATTATGGAAAAACCGGATGTTGACCAGATTGACGGTCTTTCCCCAGCCATCAGTATTGATCAAAAATCGGCCAGCCGCAATCCGCGTAGCACGGTAGCAACCGTCACCGAAATTTATGACTATTTGCGTCTTTTGTTTGCCCGCATTGGTATTGCACATTGTCCGGCCCGCCTGCCGGACGAGCAGGTTTGTGCCAAGCCAGTGACCCGTCAGACAAGCAACGCTATTTTGGATCAAGTTATCAAGACCACTCAAGATGGTAAAATCATAATACTTGCTCCCGTAGTAATAGACAAAAAAGGCGCCTTCGAACATATTCCAGAGCAATTTGCCCGGGCCGGCTTTGCCCGGGCTAGAGTAGACGGCATTATTTATGCCTTAGATGAGTTTCCGACACTTGATAAAAACTACAAGCACACTATTGAAATTGTGGTTGATCGTGTGGTTAATGACCAACAAAACCGCACGCGCCTAGCTCAAAGCGTAGAGCAAGCCTTGGATCTGGCCGATGGCTTACTAACAGTTGTAGCCTTTAACAATGTGATAGGTTTAACCTCGCACAAAGAGCAGGAGTATCATTATTCATTAAAATACGCTTGTGTCGATCATCCGGATGTGGCAATTCCGGAGCTGGAGCCCAGGACATTTAGTTTTAACAGCCCGCACGGTGCCTGCCCGGTTTGTACTGGCCTGGGCAACCGCCTGGAAGTTGACCCGGAACTGGTCGTTCCCAACGGCCGGCTGACGATTGCCGAAGGCGCCATTCGCCCCTTCAATAGAATTAATACCGACGCCTGGTATATGAAAAAAATGCAGGCTGTAGCCGATCGCTATGGCTTTAGCATCCATCAACCGACAGGCGAGTTAAAGGCTGCTCAACTGGATAAAATCCTGTATGGTACGGGCGGTGAAACCTACAGAATCAGCCTGGGCGTTGGCCGGTCATTTAACACTACTTACGAGGGAGTGGTTTACAACTTAGAACGTCGCTACAAAGAGACCGAAAGCGATTTTATCCGGCGTGATATAGAACGATTTATGCAAGAGAAGCCTTGCCACGGTTGCGGCGGGAAGCGACTGAAGCCCGAGGTTTTGGCGGTGACAGTTGCCAGAAGTAATATTATGGATATTTGCGAACTAGATATTGATAAAGCCCTGGAGTTCTTCAAAACTATTAAATTAGACGCCACCGAAACTAAAATCGCTCAGCAAATTTTGAAAGAAATTAATGCCCGATTAAAGTTTCTACAAGACGTCGGCCTTAACTATCTTAACTTGGCCCGCAGCGCTGTCAGTTTGTCTGGCGGCGAAGCCCAGCGGATCCGTTTGGCGACTCAAATTGGCTCCGGGCTTCAAGGAGTGCTGTATGTTTTGGACGAACCGAGCATTGGCCTGCACCAACGCGACAACAGACGCTTGCTTAACACCCTTAGACAGCTAAGAGATTTAGGCAACAGCGTAATAGTGGTTGAACATGATGAGGAAACTATTCGCAGCGCCGATTTCTTAGTAGATATTGGTCCGGGGGCCGGTATTCACGGCGGCAAAATCGTGGCTACCGGTGTACCGGGCGAGGTAGCTAAAGTCAAAGTCAGTGTTACTGCCCAATTTTTACGGGGAGAAAAAATTATTCCGACACCAAAGAAACGCCGCTCGGGCAACGGTAAACAGCTTCTCATAAAAGGTGCCCGTGAGAACAATTTGAAGAACATAGATGTAAGTATCCCCTTGGGCAAACTGGTGGTAGTCAGTGGCGTCAGCGGCTCGGGTAAGTCCAGCCTAATCAACGACATTTTGGCCCGCGAACTAAGCGCCAGGCTGATGAGGGCACAAGTTACGCCGGGCCGGCATGACGATATTGAGGGCATCAAGCAACTCGATAAAGCGATTGTTATAGACCAATCGCCTATTGGTCGGACGCCGCGTTCCAACCCGGCTACCTATACGGGCGTATTTACACCTATTCGCGAGCTGTTTGCGGCAACACCTGAAGCTAAATTGCGGGGCTATGCGCCCGGTCGCTTCAGCTTTAATGTCCGCGGCGGCCGCTGCGAAAACTGTGCCGGCGACGGCCTAATCAAAATCGAGATGCACTTTTTGCCGGATGTTTATGTAACCTGTGAAGTCTGCCACGGTCAGCGCTATAACCGGGAAGCTCTGGAAATTCACTACAAGGGCAAGACCATAAATAGTGTCCTAGACATGACTACCGAGCAGGCTTTAGAGTTTTTTGCGGCCATTCCAACAATCGCCCGGAAATTACAGACCTTGGTGGACGTGGGGTTAGGCTATATAACGCTTGGCCAGCCAGCCACCACGCTGTCCGGCGGTGAAGCCCAGCGCGTTAAGTTGGCCACCGAACTTAGCCGGCGCCCAACCGGTCGGACACTTTATATCTTAGATGAGCCAACTACCGGCCTGCATATGGCCGACGTTGCCAAGCTACTACATGTGCTGCAGGCTCTTGCCGACGCTGGCAATAGCCTAATAGTGATCGAACACAACCTTGACGTGATTAAATCGGCCGATCACGTGATTGACATGGGGCCCGAAGGCGGTGACGCCGGTGGCCAAATAATTGCCGAAGGCCCACCAGAAAAAATCGCCAAAACAAAGGCTAGCTATACCGGGCAATTCTTAGCTAAGATGCTTTGAAGAGGTCCGTCCTTGCAAAAAGATAGGTAGAATCTAGTGATTTTGCATAAAATCTCTTTGCTTTTTGCAAGGACGGACCTCTTCAAGTAGGGTTATTTTTTACGTCCGAAAAAATAATTCCAATCGGCTTTTAGACCGGTTTTTAAGTTATGGCGGCGTGAGGGGTTTTTCATAAGCTGCCACAGAGTCAGGGAATAAAGGACCACTAGTGTTATCACCACCGCTAGAATAATAAATTTATCAATATTCGGTACTCTCGACCCCAAGTAGTAACCTAGAAGCGGTAAACCACCGCCCCATAACACTGCGCCGACGATGTTATAAATAAAGTAGCGGCGCCTATCCATACTGCTAGCTCCGGCAATCAATGACACTAGTGTTCGGACATGAGCAATAAAACGGGCGGCTATAACCGTAATTGGGCCATATTTTTGGAAAAACTGCTCCGTCCGGCCAAGGTATTCCTCACGGAATAAAAAACCGTCATGGCGTTTAAATAGCCGCGGCCCTATTTTTTTACCGATGCTGTAACCTAACTCATAACCAATAATTGCGGCTATAATAATTGAGGCTATAAGCCAAACTATCGGCAGTTTACCATGACCAGCAAAAACGCCGGCGGCTAGTAGCAAACTATCACCCGGCAGCAAGATTCCTATCAGCAGCCCGCTTTCGGCAAAAACTATTAAAGCAATTATCAGCAGCCCGCCGGTCTGAATAATGTGCTCAGGGCTAAACATGTCTTCATTGTATCTTATATCTGGTATAATTGATGCTAAAGCGAAAATGGAGAAACTATAGGTGACTAACTTAGATGCGCCTTTAACGTTGCAAAAGCGTGAAATTGTGCGCAAGCATTTGGCCACTCTGCGCAAGGATGGTTTAGTGCCGGGCGTAATCCATAATCATGGTCAGCTGTCAGTTCTGGTTATGGCGCCGGAGCTAGAACTTGGCAAAATCTACCACGAAGCTGGCAAACACCACCCGCTGAATCTCAAAGTTGGTGAGCAGGACTTCTTGGCGCTCATAAAAGATGTTCATATCCATCCGGTGAAACGGCGTATTGATCATGTAGTATTTCAGGCTATCCGTCGCGATGAAAAAGTCGAAGCCGAAGTACCAATCCATCTGGAAGGAGAGATCCCAGCCGAAAAAGTCGGTTTAATGGTTCTTCATCAACTTGACCACGTTAATGTGGAGGCTCTGCCCAAAGATTTGCCCGATGAGCTTAAAGCTGACGCCGGAAAATTAGCCGAATTGCACGATAAAATCACCATAGCTGATTTGATAGTTCCGGCAGGCGTCACGGTGCTGGCTGAAGCCGATCACCCCATAGCTACGGTGGTTGAAACTAAAGCTCTGATTTCCGAGGAAGAACTAGCGGCTGAGGCCGAAGCCGCCGCCGCTCAAGCCGCTGAAGCAGCCGAAGGCGAAGAAGCCGCCGAAGCCGAGCAACCTGAAGGCGAAGTTGGAAAAAGCAAACCTTCAGATGACCATGAAAAAGAAGCTATTAACAAAGAAACTCCAAAAGAATAATTAGTCCTCTAAGAAGCCGCCGGATTGGTGGGCCCAGAGTTTGGCGTAAACGCCGCTGGCTTCCAACAGTTCCTTATGCGAGCCTTGCTCGACGATTTTACCGTCTTCCAAAACCACGATCCGATCCATTCTTTGGATGGTGCTGAGGCGATGGGCGATAACTACAGCTGTCCGCCCTTCCATTAGTTTCCACAAGGCGTCCTGGATCAATTTCTCACTTTCTGAGTCCAGCGCGCTGGTGGCTTCGTCTAGTATCAAAATCGGCGAGTTTTTGATCATTGCCCGAGCAATGGCGATTCGCTGCTTTTGACCGCCGGAAAGTTTAACGCCGCGCTCACCAACCAGCGTTTCATAACCGTCCGGTAAATCTTTAATAAATTCGCTAGCGTGGGCCATTTTGGCTACTTTTTCAACATCGGCATCACTAGCAGCCTGCCGGCCGTAACGGATATTGTCGGCAATTGAGCGATGGAAAAGTAGCGGCTCCTGCGGCACGTAAGCGATATGGCGGCGCAAGTCCTGTTGAGCAATCTTAGATATATCCTGGCCGTCAATGCTAATCGAGCCGCTTTGGATATCTAAAAATCGCAGCAGCAGTTTAGTAATCGTAGTTTTGCCGCCGCCGCTATGGCCGACCAAGCCAACTTTTTCGCCAGCTTTAATATCAAGCGATAAGTTTTCAAATAATGGAACTAACCCTCGATTGTCATAACCAAAAACAACATCGTTAAAACTGATATGGCCGTTTTTTATCCTGGCCTTTTCGGGGTTAGGATTGTCTTCTATCTCTGGCTCAATTTCCAAAATTTGGGTCATCTCACGGGCATCACCGAAGACGCGGGTCAAGTTGCGGAAAGTATTGCCAAGGTCCCAAAGCCGCCGCAAAATCTGCGAAGTGTAAGTCAAAGATAGATATACAATCCCAACCGATGCCACATGATGAACCGCTAGCCAGACTGAAGTGATTATGACAGAAATATTGATCATTCTTTGGACGGTCGCAGTGTAATATTCTAGGCGCATAGCAATAACCATTGTTTCGATGGAACGTGAGTACACGTTGTTAGCTCGCTCCATCATAAGCTGGCGCTCATGTTCCTCTGCCCCAAAAGACTTAACTGCCATCATGTTAGAAATGCTATCGGCTAGCTGGCCGGTTCTTTTGGTATCATCGCTGGCCCAGCGCTCATTAAAAGGAATTTGCTGGCGGCGGGCCCACCAAACCAAAGGTACAAAAATAAAGCTAAAAACAACCAAACCGGCAACCACTAGAGGTGCTTTGGGCAATAGAATGATAACAGTGAAGATAAAGCTGATAATTAGTGGATAAACATTCCAAATCAAAGCGTCCGATAGTCGTTCAAAGGAGTTGACGAACTTGTTGGTTTGTGAAACCAGCGATCCAGCAAAGCGATTAGAGAAGAAGTTGTAGCTCATGTTGGTCAAGTGGCCAAAGACACGCATAATCAAATCGCGCATAACCCTCTCTTCAAATTGCCATACCCAGCGGACTACTGTCCGCCAGAGTATCAGCTGGTATATCTCAGCAGCTATAATCATTAAAATTACCGGAGTTAATTTGTCGAAAGATAACTCGGCAAAATTACCAGCCGCTAAGTTCGTCAAGATTTTGCTTACTAGCAGTGGTACCAAAATATCTGAGGCGAACTGGGTGGTAATAAATAGTAGAGCAAACCGCCGTAGTAAATTTTTATGGCGCTTGGAATAATGCCAATAGAGGCGAAGGGTTTTTCGGGGAGTATCTGACTTCATGGGCGCAGCCTCCTGCTGCGCTTTAACTTGATTATTTTTAGTTTAAACTTTTTACTTGACAAGAGCTAACAGGCTGCAAAAGAAGCAACCCTTAAATGGCTCGTGACTGATGATGCACACATTTGATTACTCCTTTCTCCCTGTTAGTGCGGCTTCGCCTTATGAGACACCTCGCATCGCGGGTTTCTCACCATACCCCATGAAATAAATTTCATGGGGACCCCGATTATCGCGCCGGGTGCGGCCTTCGACTGCCGCTCAGGCCGCCCTGAGCTTGTCGAATGGGCGGAATAAATCCGACGCTCGGGCTCTCTTCCCGATGAAGAGAGAGCAAACCATTAATAATTCAGGAAGTATAACACCTTAAGCTAATCTGTCCAAACTTTTTGTGATTGTGACCTCCCCTACTAAAATCAGCGATCGCTGATTTTAGTAGGAATTCCGATCACGTATGCCAAAGGTTAAAATAGAAGTATGAATGTGAAGTTGGAAAAGAAACTAAAGAAATTACCAAGCTCTCCGGGGGTTTATTTTCATAAAAGCGCCAGCGGTGAAATTATTTATATTGGCAAAGCCGCCAATTTGCTCAACCGCGTACGGCAGTACTTCCAGTCCAGCCGCTACCGCGATCCCAAAACTGATTTGTTAATCGCCGAGATTGCTGATGTTGACTGGACACCGGTTGAAACCGAAGTTGATGCTCTGTTTTTAGAAGCCGAACTGGTCCGGCGCTACCTGCCTCGTTATAACATTTTACTGCGCGATGACAAAAGCCTTAGTTATGCGAGGATTAATTATAAAAGTGATTACCCGACTGTCAGTCTTATCCGCCATCCTTTGGATGATGACGCTGACTATTTCGGGCCGTATATCAACAGTTTGGCGCTCAAAAAAGCCCTGCGTTATCTGCGTCGAGCCTTCCCGTACGCCGTTTCTAAACCGGTAGGTCAAAAACGTTCCAGCCTGCACTATCACTTGGGTCTAGATCCGGGCCTAGAAGACGGCCGGACAAGTTTAACCGACTACCGAGCAAACCTTCGAAAGTTAATGCAGTATTTACGTGGCAATCGGGTGGCGCTGATGAAAAAGATAGAAAAAGATATGAAACAGGCGGCTCGAGCCGAACAGTTCGAAAAAGCCGCTAAGCTGCGCAATCAACTATTTTCGCTTCAAGCTCTCAGCCGCCAAGTTTTGTTCGGTGATCATGAAATCCAGGCAGCCAGTCGTGATCAGGCACTAATAGAACTGGCCGGATTACTTGGACTTTACGAAAATGAACCTCAGCTTGCGTATGCAGATGGAGTGCAAGGCGCAGGCGAGCAGCGGACTGAGGCGTATGGAGAACAATACGATGAGGGAGCAGCACAGCCTGCAACGCCGCAATCCGCTGTAAGGTCTGGCGGCATGCCTAGCTCGGCCAGGCAGCAGGCCAGACCGCTACGCAAGCTGAGGCGGATAGAAGGGTTTGATGTCAGTCATATTCAGGGAAGTGATACAACTGCCAGTATGGTGGTATTTGCCAGCGGTCTTCCATATAAAGCCGCTTACCGTAAGTTTAAAATGCGACTTGCCGGTAACGATGATTTTGCTCATATGTTCGAGGCTGTCCATCGTCGCTTTAGCGACCGGAATATAAAAAAGTGGGGTTTGCCGGATTTAGTACTTATTGATGGCGGCAAAGGGCAACTGGCGGCGGCCCTAAAAGCCCGAGATGATGGAGGCCGTAGTCACATTCCAATGATCGGGCTTGCCAAACGTTTTGAAGAAATCATCGTTCGCAAACCGAACGAAGTCAACAGTTTTAAGGTTATTAAACTGTCACAAAATTCTCATCTTGTGAAACTATTGCAGCGGATTCGGGACGAATCGCATCGTTTTGCGCTTAGTTATCACAGCAGTCTCCGCCGGCACCGGCAAACTGCCAGTATGCTGGAAGAAATACCCGGCTTTGGCCCGGTAACCCGCAAGAAACTGATCAAGACTTTTGGCTCAGTCAAAGAAATTACTCAGACATCCGAAGCTAGTATTGCTCTTTCAATCGGTACTCATAAGGCCAAACTGCTGCGCGGCTATCTGGATTCTTATAAGAAAATCTAAGACCTAGCTTGCTATAGACACGCGTTTCGCGCTTTTCCATCGCCTCAGATCACCCCTGAGTGGCTACAAGCTTCCACTCCTCATTCACCATAACTACAGTTATGCTTCCCACGGATTGAAAGCTTTCGCTCGCTCAGGGGCAATCTGCTATCAATGGCTAAGCGCGAAACGTGTGTATAGTAGAAGCCATGGAATTTAATGCAGATTTCTTTAGAGGTAACCGCCGGCGGTTGCCAGTCAAAGCCGGCACCGATTTGATTGTTATTGCGGCTAATGGGCTACTGCAAAGTAGCGCTGACAATACCTTTCCTTTCAAGCAAAATAGTAATTTTTGGTATCTCACCGGCATTGATGAACCGGACACTGTTTTGGTAATCAATGGCACTGATGAGTTTTTGATAGTGCCGCCGAGAGATAAAATCAGAGTGATCTTTGATGGAGCTATAGACAAGCTGGCTCTTAGCCAGACTTCTGGTATCAATCAGGTTATGGACAATAAAGACGGCTGGCTGCACTTAGCGAGCATACTCAAAAAGACCAAGAAGGCTGGCACCATACTGCCCCCGCCGCCATATGTCAGGCAGATGGGCTTTCACACCAATCCGGCTCCCGCGCGGCTGAGGCGCCGGATAAAAACAATCAATAAAAAGATAGCTTTCATAGATCTTCGTCAGCAATTAGCTAATATGAGAATCATTAAACAGCTACCGGAATTAGCTGCCTTGCAAAAAGCTGTTGATATTACCGTCGATTCATTTAAAGAGGTACTAGCTCGTCGCCAGAAGTTTGACTGGGAATATCAAATAGCTGCAGATCTCGATGCCAGCTTTCGCAGAAGAGGAGCCAACGGGCCGGCTTTTCCGACTATTACGGCAAGCGGACCAAACGCTTGCATACTGCACTACAACTCCAATAATCATAAACTTAGGAGTAAGGATCTTGTACTGATTGACGCTGGCGCTGAAGTCAGCCACTACGCCAGTGATATTACCCGAACAATTGCTTTGGCCACACCTTCCGTCAGGCAACAAGAGGTTTTTGACGCAGTTCTAAGTGTCCAGAAATTTGCCATAAGTCTTTTAAAACCGGGCGCAGTCCTAGAAGACTACACGGCAAAAATAGACAAATTCATGGGCGATCAACTTCTGTCTCTTGGGTTGATCAAGAAAAATAATGCCAAGAATGTCAGACAGTATTGGCCACATTCGGTTTCGCACTTTTTGGGTCTGGACGTGCATGATGGCCGGGGTTGGCACCAACCGCTGGCCGCCGGCATGGTTTTGACGGTTGAACCGGGTATTTATATTCCGGAGGAGGGAATAGGCATAAGGATTGAGGACGACATATTAATTACAGACACAGGGAATAAAGTCTTATCGGCAGCACTTGTACGAAAATTGATATAATTAGAGCTTAAGATGAGACCTTTTTTACTGGGCTTTGGGATCAGGTGGCTAGTGTCGGCTCTTGGTTTATGGGTAGCCGCTGCGCTTTTAGGACCAAGCCGTTTGGATATGAGCAGTGATTGGGTGACAGTGGTTGGCGCCGGCTTCTTTTTAGCGCTTGTCAACATGGCCCTCAAACCGATTTTGGTTATTTTGTCTTTTCCGGCCATTATTTTTAGCCTCGGACTTTTTATGTTGGTCCTGAACGGCTTTTTGATCTTGCTGTCCAGCTGGCTATATAGTCCGCTGTATGTCAAAAATCTTGGCGTGGCAATTATTGCTGGTATAATTGTTGGACTGGTTAACTTCCTGGTAAGCCGTATTATAGAAAGTAAGGCATGAAGAATTTATCATTTAACAATTCACATTTACCAATTAAGTGTCATTTGGCATTTACCAAAATGTCTGATCATTGGCTAATGGTAAATAATTTGGCTAATGGTAAATGGGTAATGGTTAATAAAGCCGGAGGCTTACTGTGAATATTTGGAACTATATAACAATTGCTTCAGTTTTATTGCTGATTCTGCTGATTCTTATTCAGACTCGGGGGGCTAGTTTAGGCGCCGGTCTTGGCAGCTCGGGCGAAGTTAACACCGTCCGGCGTGGTTCAGATAAGACCTTACATCAGTTAACGATTATCTTGGTGGTTGTTTTTGCTGCCAGTATATTAATTACCATCGTTGTCCAATAACCCAAGACAACACACCGCCTGCCCTGTCCACCAGCAGAGCTGGTAGCACCGGCAGCCTCTTGGTGTATTACTGTGTCAGCTGCTGGCGAAACTCGCTCACCGTATTATTCATACGACTCGCTCGTTTCTTATTGCTTCCTTGTACTACACTCAAGTGTGTCGCCCTGGGTAGCGAAACCTGCAGGCTGCCAAGACTAGATGGTAAAGTTAGTATATGGCTGTTTTTGATTCGGGCACCAAAAGACGCTGGCGGCGACACTTTCGCCGGCATCAAAGAGGCGCCGTAGAATTAGGTGTTCAAGCCGACCAACAGATAGAAAAACTCCTGCTTCGTCGGTTGGGGAGACTAGTTTCTGTGCGGCGTTTTATTTTTTTATGGATAAGCCTATTTATTCTGATGTTTTTTTTCGGGGTTATTCAGCTACGAGCTCTTTCGCCCTATTATCAATCACTCAAACCAGTTCCCGGCGGTATTTATAGCGAAGGCATACTCTCTACATTTAGAAATGCCAACCCACTTTATGCCACTACAGAGGCCGATATAGCTCTCAGCCATTTGGTATTTGCCGGACTATTCAAATATGACAACGCTAACGGCTTTGCCGCTGATCTAGCTAAGGATTGGAGCGTTGGTCCAACCCCGACCCATTACACCGTACATCTTAGGCAGGGCTTGAGTTGGCACGATGGGGCGCCGTTTACAGCCGATGACGTGGTCTTTACCTATAAAACTATTCAAGACATTGAGTCTCAGTCAGCTCTTTATAGCAACTGGAGAGACATCACCGTCAAAAAAGTTGATAATTACACAGTCACCTTTGATCTACCCAATGCCCTTAGTCCTTTTCCATTGTCTTTAACTAATGGGATTATTCCAGCCCATATTTTGAAAAAGATCCCACCGACGCAACTGCGCAGCAATAGCTTTAATAGCCAACCGATTGGTATGGGGCCATTTCAGTGGAAGTTCATAGAACTGCTAACATCCTCAGGATTTGGTTCTGAGCAAAGAATCACCTTGGCAGCCTTTGACAAATACTGGGCCGGCCGGCCAAAACTAGACGGCTTTAACTTGTTGGTTTTTAGTAATGAACAACAACTTCTAAATGCATTCAATAAAAAACAGATCAATGCTGTTGGAGGACTAGAGGCACTACCCGATGAGCTAGCTGATGATAGCAACGTCCAAGTCTATAACACGCCGCTGACTAGCGCGGTAATGGCTTTCTTTAATAATTCGCGCGGCGTCTTTGCCGACGCCGCCGTTCGCAGGGCTCTAGTTAGCGGCATAGATCGTCAGCCGCTAAGCAAAATTACTGGCTTCCCAACCCAACTGGTTGATAGTCCACTGCTGCATAATCAACTAGGCTATAGCAGCGATCTTATGCAGCTGCCGTACGACCCTTCCTTGGCCAACCAATTACTTGACCAAGCCGGCTGGCTGCGCACCGGACAAGGTTTTAGGAGTAAAAATAATCAAACTTTAGTGTTGAACCTGCGTTCCCAAAACACTCGGCAGTACACTGTGTTGTCACAGTACTTGCAAACCCAGTGGGCCAAATTAGGAGTAAAAGTAGAAGTTCAATTCTATGACGCCAATGATCTGGGCAGTCAGATTATTGCTAACCATGATTATGACATACTGGTTTATGCTATCAACATTGGCATTGACCCTGATATTTTCGCCTACTGGAATAGCTCGCAGGCCAGTGTCAATTCCCAGGGTCATCTTAATTTGAGTGAATATAAATCCGGTCCGGCCGACCAAGCGCTGGAAGCCGGTCGGACTAGGGGCGATCCGGTAGTGCGAGTGGTTAAATACCGAGCTTTTGCAACAGTTTGGCGTGATGACGCTCCAGCTCTGGCGCTGTATCAGCCCAATTTCTTATACGTCACTCGCGGGCCGGTTTTTGGCTATGAACGCAAGAGTACAAACACCGCAGCCGACCGGTTTTATAATGTCCAAAACTGGATGATCCGCCAAAAACGCCAAACCCAGCAGTGAGCTTTCGAGATTACTCGACTTTACATGTAAATTTCAGCTCGTCAGTAAACCTAACATATACCGTAAATCATACATAGTTAAGTTCGCTATGATGCCGAATAAATGGCTCGCCGGGGAAACGAGCTGACTCGAAAATCTACTACTGGGCAAACCAACTAAGCTAATATTTGAGCTAGTTTAACCTTCTTATTTTTACCACGGTGCGTGGGTTGAAGACTGTGGCAGTTAGGACAAAGAATCCGCAGATTTTCTAGACGATTATCGCGCCGTTTGCCGTTGATATGATCTAGTTCCAGTGGCACTCTACCGTCCGGAGCAACGACCGCCCAGCCACACAATTCGCATTTAGGCTTCTTTAACCCTTTTGCAAAAAGCCTGACTTTTAATTTGTAGCTTTGTACATCACTGTCTTTAATCAGAAGCAGTTCAATTGGTTTCGCCGGCTTTGGAATAAACATTCCGCCAACATTCCAGCCCTTGCCGGTGAAGTGCTCCGCCGGAATCGCTAGCTCTTTGATACGCCGCTTGATTTGATCATAATTACCTCCGGCTGGGATTAAGCCAAGTTTAATGAGCACCGACCTATAGCTTTTTGAGTCTCTTACAGCAATCTCAAGTTGTTGGTCCGTCCACGAACGTTTTGGCATACACTAATTATACCCCTTTATAGTTGCCTATACCATACAAAAATTGTAGTAAAATATATCTTGTATGGCGCGATGGCCGAGGAGTTAGGCAAGGGTCTGCAAAACCCTGTACACGAGTGCGAATCTCGTTCGCGCCTCCACCCGGGCGGGTGGCGGAATCGGTATACGCGCAGCACTTAAAATGCTGTGCCCAAAAGGCTTGAGGGTTCAAGTCCCTCCCCGCCCACCAGACTAGTTGCGTAAATTCCAAATAAGCGTTATCGTTAAGCTACAAATTAAAGTGATGCGGTCCCTCGACCCATTCGACCAAGCTCAGGGTCGTCTCTTCGAGCCTGAGCCTCAGAGCCGAAGGCCTGAGTACATCGAATGGACGACTTCGCTCAGGACCCTTCGACATATATCGAGCGGTTTACCCTGAGCAAGCCCGTGGGGCGCGTCGAAGGGTGGGTAGAGGGGAATCATATGACTTGGGACTGGAGCTCACCCATCGCTCTTGGCCTCTTCGCGCTAATGGTTGGCGCATCTTTAGTGTTGCTTGGTGTGGCTATCGCTTTAGTCAGCGGTAAGGCAAAAGTATCTGACCTGCCAATACTTGGCCTTTGGCATCGCTAATCTCTTTCTCGAGAAAGAATAAAGAATCCTCAGCTTTTTGGCTTGAGGATTTTTTATTTGAAATAAGTTTGCCGAACCATGGTGCGGGTGAGGGGACTCTAACCCCTGGCCTCTTCCTTGGCAAGGAAGCGCTCTAAACAACTGAGCTACACCCGCATGTTTTAACATATTCTCAAGGTACAGACTTTTTGGCAAAGCGCTCCCATGTCATTCGATATGGCCGTATCGAATGATACGGTAAACAACTGCCGTGTCATCCGACACGGTCCTATCGCATGCATGATAGGAAGCTACACCCACCTACGCCAAGGCTTCGGCGGACAAACCCGCTTGAGCTATGGCTTCGGAAATTGGTTGGTAAGCTACAAGTACCGATTATAACAAAAGGCGTTTGCCCAGGTTCAATTATTTACAAGCTTGGTGGCTTTTGCCATACTGAGCAGCTATATGGAGTTTGATTTCTCATCCTTTTTGTCGGTTATTGTGAGTTTATTTTTTCTGGAAATACTCTTGAGCGTCGATAACGCCCTAGTTAATGCGTCATTGGCTGAGGATTTACCAGCCGAGCAGCGGCTTTCAGCCGTCCGCCGTGGAATTATTTTTGGCGCTGGTTTTAGGTTAATAGCTCTGATTTTTGCCAGCATTATCATTCACAACATCTGGCTAAAAACCATCGGCGCTCTTTATCTAATATTTTTAATGTTTAATCATCTTGGCCAAGAAGTCGACGAAGCAGGCAAGGCTCGTAAGGCAGGGACCACTTATAAAGCCGTGATAATCCAAATTGCCTTGACCAATATTGCTTTTAGCATTGATAATGTCGTTTCGGCGGTGGGTTTGTCTAATAATATTTACTACATAATTGTCGGCGTAATGATAGGCATTGCCGGCATTGTTTTGATGAGCCAGCTAATGCTTAAAATAGTTAATCGCTATCCACGCCTAGCCACGGCGGCCTACATAATAGTCGGACTGATTGGTGTGATTATTTTGATAGAGGATGCCAAGCACATTCAAATCGGCTCGTTTTATAAGTTTTTGATGATTTCGGGCATAATCGGGCTAACTTTATGGTATGAGCATAGTCACAATTTAAGAAAGCTGGCCGGTCCGTTTTTGCATAAACTTCAGATTATTCTGGGTCTGCCCGGTGACCTTTTGCTTATCCTGAGGGGAGTAGTGATCGCGGCGTTGAAAACTAGGTAATTTACTCCTTCCAGGTAACGAACATTCGCTTTCGGCGGATAGCTTGCCCAGTCCTTAAGTCTGGGTGAGACATCAAAATCCGCCATAAAAATGGGGTCCCCACAAAGAGAGGATTCTTTGTGGGGTAAAGCGTAAAGGTATGTGTAAGCTGTAAGTAAAAACAGCTTCTGCTGTTCTTCACGGAAGCTGTAATTATGATTTAAGTTGGTGGCTCCTCCCAGACAGCGCACTCGTCGCTAAAAGCTCCTCGTACTTCTCCCTCGCTGCTCGCCAAAAGCATGTAAACACACTTTTGGCTCCGCGGCTGCGTCCGCCGAACTGCAAGCAGTTCGGGCCTGGGGACGCATAATAAAACACCCAACAAAAAGTCGAGTGTTTTGTTATGGTGGCTCCTCCCAGACTCGAACTGGGGACACAAGGCTCTTCAAGCCTCTGCTCTACCAACTGAGCTAAAGAGCCACGTCGGAATCGACGTGTCGGCTTCCATAAACAAGTATAACTTGTTTATTTCCAGCCTCAGGTCGCTTCCTCCTCTCAATTTTGCAAAGTACTGCAGCGATGCGGAACTTTGCAAAATTGGTGAAGCTACAAGGATATTTTAACAGATATGAGCAAGTAAAGATGGGCTTATTGCTTTTCTCGAGCCATAAACTCTTCGACGCGTTTGACCGTGTCCATAAACTGGGCGGGGAAAACAATGGTGCTGTTTTTCTCTACCGCAATTTCGCTAAGGACTTGTAGATTACGAAGCTGCAAGGCAATTGGATGTTTACTGATGATGTCAGCCGCTTCGCCGAGTTTTGTAGCACTGAGTTGTTCGCCTTCGGCGGCGATAATCTTGGCTCGTTTTTCGCGCTCGGCTTCAGCTTGTTTGGCCATCGCTCGCTGCATGCTGTCCGGCAGGCGGATATCTTTAAGCTCCACTGTATTCACGTAAATACCCCACTTTTCAGTCACTCCGTCCAGTATGTTCTTAATCTTGTCGTTTATGGCCGCGGTTTGGCTTAAAACTTCGTCAAGTGAACTTTGACCGACCACATTACGCACGGTAGTTTGGGCAATCTGGTAAGTCGCGCTTATGACATTCTCTATCTCCACAATAGATTTTGTGGGATCTTGAACCTTATAGTAAGCAACGGCGGCTACGTCTATGGACACATTATCTTTAGTAATAATCTGCTGGCTGTCTACTGGTAGGGTAATAATTCGCAAACTAACCTTACGCATTCTGTCTATGATCGGAATAATCAAGCGCAGGCCCGGTTCTTTAACTTGCGGGCGAACTTTACCCAGCCGAAAAACCACCCCTCGTTCATACTGATTAACTAGCCTAATGCCGTTAACTATGATGATAAGAGCAATTATTGCTAGGGTAATCACCAGCCACATTTCATTCTCCTAAACTTTTCATTACATTATGGATTGTTTGCGAAATTTTTATCGACTCTTGTGATTTGCTTACCCCCTCTTCGTGTAAACCGATACATTTCATAACGTAAAGTTTCGGCGGGTAAAACCTCCGTCTAACTCTTTTGATTGTAACGCAAAATTCGGAATAAACAACCATTTGGTGGGCGAGAGAGGAATCGAACCTCCACGTCCTTACGGACACTGGCACCTCAAGCCAGCCTGGCTACCTGGTTACAGCACTCGCCCAAAGCGAATCTAACAGCATAAAGTATAGCATTTCATCTGGTATAATCACCTGTGCCGGGCGATTAGCTCAGTTGGCTAGAGCACCTGATTTACACTCAGGGTGTCGGGGGTTCAAGTCCCTCATCGCCCACCATTGCATATGTTTAATCATATTGTTTTATTTAAAGCCAAGAATACAGCTACTAAGACAGAAATCGGAGCTGCTTTAGAGAGTTTGGAAAAGCTTTTGGAGGAGGTTGTTGAAGTAAAGACTTGGTCTGTAAGCAAAGTATTGTCTATGCGGCCAAGTCCATATGATTACGTCCAATTTTCCGTTTTCGATAACGTAAAAGGAATGGATCAATACCGTCATCATCCTCGTCATGAACAAGTCAAAGCCAAACTTAAGCAGGTATTTGATTACGAGGTTGTGGACTTTGAGGCCTAGTCGCCGGGAAGGTGCTCGTGTATCCTAATTTATGCAATGAGATTTAGGGAGGTGACTGTTCTTCTTCCAGCCTTAGGCACGATCCTAGGCGGATTGGTGTGGCTTTTCGTGTATTCCCTAGTCACAAAACCTTCGATAGGTTTTGATGGTCCCGCTGGCTTATTCCTGTTTCTATCTCTTACAGGGGGCTGGTTGTTATTTTCGCTTTCTGCTTTATACATTCATATGCGCAGGAATGGCCGGAAGAATATTCGCGTGGCACTTGAAAATATTTTTATATCAGGTTTTATTGTTGGTTCAATTGCATTGATACTTATCTCTGACTTTGCTCAGTCACACTATCCAGATTATTACCCGGGTCGAGGAGGTGATTGAAGTACTTTTAAACTATCTAAATAATTATAGTGCAATGATTTAACTTCCAGCTAGATGCTCGTAGTGGCTTGATTTGTATTCGTCACGCAGCAGCGATTTTACGTCTTTCAGGCTGGCGGTTTTGACACCTGGATTAAGTAAGCCATAAGGATCAAAAATCTTTTTAACTTTGAGCATAAGATTATAAAAATCTTCGCCGTATTGTTTCTGGATATAGGGCGCACGAACTCGGCCATCGCCGGCACTGGCCGTGATACTGCCGCCCATTTCTATAACTGCAGCGTATAGCTTGCCGGCTATATTAAATAATTTTTGCCTGTCACCTAGCTCCGCCAAATTTAGCATTGGTCGCATTCTAACCATGCCATCGCCAGCTTGACCCCACGCCGCAGCATTAAGATCCAGCTCGGAATAAACTTCTTCGGCTCTGCTCAAAAAATCAACAAACTTTTCCAGCGGAACGCTGATATCTTCGGCCACCGGAACTGCCCGGCTCTGGCCTTTAGTCCCCGTTAGGATGGTTGAGACACTCTGGCGGATTTTCCAAAACTTGTCATGATCGTTTTCGGGATCAAAGACTTCTGCCCAAGCTCCAGCTTTATCAACAATCTTGCCGAGTTTTTTAACGGCTTTTTTCTGATCGGCTTCTTTAAAATCATCAAACTCGATAAATAAATGAATAGCAGCCTCGGGGCGAGCTAGCACCCCCGCCAGCTGGCTTAGGTTGATCGAGGTGACTGTGTCCATAGCCGCTTTGTTAATAAAATCGAAAACGCTGGGTCGAAGGTCCAGAATTTTAGGCAAAATTTCTTTTAACTCGTTAATATCATCCAGACTAATTAGGACTAGTTCTGCCGGCTCGGGATAAGGGGCTATTGATAGGGTAGCTTCGGTAATGATGCCTAAAGACCCTTGCGAACCGACAAGCAGCGGCGCCAGATTAAAGCTGCCTCTGTCTTTAATATCATGCAGATTATACCCAGAGACACTACGAGGCGATTTGACCTGTTTGGCCGCGGCCGCCAAAATCTCCGAGCTTTCTTCTATGAGTTTGTCTAGCTGCCGGTAAATCTGGCCTTCAAAGTTAGTTAAGCCCATTTTGTGACTGAGTTGGCGTTTGTTGAGCGGGCCGACTTCTATAACTTCGCCATTACTCAGCACCACCCGCAGCTGTTTCACGTAGTGTCCGGTGGCGCCATACTTAAGCGACTTTTGACCTAAATAATTACTAGCAACTCCGCCGCCGAGGGTCGAATAAGCCAACGACGGGGGACAGGGCGGCAGAAACCAGCCGTGGCTTTGTAGCATTTGTTGCAAGTTTTGATAGCTAATACCAGGCTCCAGCGTAACAGTTTGTTGCTTGGGATCAAAAGCTAAGACTTGGTTCATATGGGCCGGAAAAATCAACATAATTCCACCGCCAATTGCCGCTCCTGATGTATTGCTACCGCCGCCGCGAGCAGTTAGGGGTAGAATTTTGCCACGCTCGGCTAGCTGCCAGCTAAAGCGGGCGGTTTTACGAACATCATCTTCGTTTTTGGGGTATGCGACGGTCGTCGGGACCATTTGTAAAATGCTGCCGTCGGTCGAGAAATAGCGGCGAACTTCCAGATTATCGGTAACTTCGCCAACCAAATGCTCCTGTAAATAATAGGCGATTTTGCTCAAAACTCCCCCAGTTCATGGTGGGCGAAAGAGGACAGCGCTCCGTCCGCCGGCTGGCGGAGCGGGGCTAACCTCCATGTCCAATTTTTGGTGGCGCAGAAAGGACTTGAACCTTCACGGGGTTACCCCCACTACGTCCTGAACGTAGCGTGTATACCAATTTCACCACTGCGCCTCGTCGAGGCCTACGCCAATACCTCGTTTCGCCAGGTCTGGCAAAAGCTTCGGCTTATGGCTATGGCCACTCCTCTCAATTTTGTAAAAGTCTACTGAAACACGATTTTACAAAATTGGTCAGCTTCATTAACCTCTGTTATTTTACCCAATTAACGCAATATTCGCCAGTGCCAGGATGGGCCGGGCAGGTTGGATTTTAAAATGACCGGGATTGAACTGGTTTTTTGGCCACTAGTTACGGATACTGAACCCACTAAAGTTCCAGCTCTAGCCGGAGCTTTGAGCTTGTTAAGTTTGGCGTTGGTTTGCAGTTGACTGCCGCGCCAGGCCAAGATGCTTAGGTTCTGATCAGCGACTGCATCGGCTTTTGCTCCCCATGGCGTCTGATAATAGCCGATGATTTGATCTTTATGAATGACTACTACATTTTCAAAGCTGGTATCGATTGAGCGCAGTATCGTCCGGGAATCGCTGATAGCCGTATTGCGATCCGGAGCCCCCATTACGGCGCCTACCACTGTCACGCTTTGACCGTCAACCACTCGACGAGAAGCGAAAAGATAGCAACCACCAGCTTGATCAGTATTGCCAGTCTTGATACCAATCACGCCATCCTCGCCAAGCAGCCAATTTAAGTTATTAACAGTTCCGGCCACCGGCAGTTCGGCGGTTTGTTGGCCGACTATGCTGGCCAGCACAGCGTTACCAATGGCTGCAAGGCCGAGCCTTGCAAGATCCTTGGCAGAACTAACTGATTGGGGTGAAAAGCCGCTGGCATCGGCTACTTGGGTGTTTTGCAGGGACAATCCCTGCAACATTTGGTTGGCATACGTAACATAGTTTTCCATCGAGCCGAAGGCCCAACGCGCCAGAGTCTCGGCCATATTATTAGCGGAGGGGATCAAAAGTGCTTGCAAGGCTTGGTATTGACTGATTTGCTCGCCGGCTTCGACTTTAACAACCGAGCCGTCCTGAGAATAATAAGAGTTGTAAATTGCCACATCATCTTTACTTATGGTGATGTTGGGCCCCTGCTGGCCTTTTTCCAGTGGTTTTTGCTTTAAGACGGCCAGAGCTGTAACCACCTTAGCAATAGATGCCATAGGCACTGGTTTCTGCTCGCCACTTGTGGCCAGCAAGCCATAACCTTGAGCGCTGATCGCCGCTTGGCCGTAAGCTGGCCAGGGCAAAGTTATAGCCTTGCCAGTTTCGGGGACACTAAGTGAAGAAATAGCATCAATGGCTGGCAACGGCCGACTATATTGATATAACCCCAAAATCAGCAAAAAACCTGCCGCCAGCAACATCATTTTCTTTCCACTCATGGCTACGATCATGATACACCGTATTCAACAGACCACCTGCTGATACTTAAAATAAGTCGATTTGCCAATTCCTACTTTATTTTACGATCGTGAAATATCGGGTTAATTGGCGTGCTAGATGAATCCATAGACTCATTTTGTCCTTTAGTAGGGTGTATAATCTAAAGGACAATCCATAAGGAGGGTGAAATGGTCATTGCGTTAATCATTGTCGGCCTAATTTTGCTGACAATCATAGTAATTTATAACACCTTAGTAAGAGCCAAAGTCCGAACCGACGAGGCCTGGAGCGATATCACCGTCCAGCTAAAGCGCCGCTATGATTTAATCCCAAATCTAGTCGAGGCCGTTAAAGGTTATGCTAAACACGAGAGCAGCGTATTTCAAAAAGTAACCGAGGCCAGGACTCGAGCTATGAGTGCAGAGGGACCGGCCGAAGCCGCCAAGGCCGACAATATGTTCCAAGCGGCTTTAAAAAGCCTGTTTGCCGTTGCCGAAGCTTATCCTCAGCTGCGGGCTAGTGAAAACTTCCAAAAACTGCAGGACGAAGTTACTGATACCGAAGATAAAATTCAAGCCTCACGCCGCTTTTATAATGGTGCCGCCCGTGACCTGAACATCAAAATTCAAACCTTTCCGACCAACTTGTTTGCTGGAATGATGGGTTTTAAAATCCGTGAGTTCTTTGAAGTTCCCGGCGGACAAGCAGCGGCTGTTGCCGAGCCAGTTAAAGTCGACTTCTCAAATAGTAATAAGCAATAAGTAATATGCAAAAGGCTGAGGCAAAGATCCGGCATTTTACAGATTTGTTTGCTTGGCAAAAAGCTCATGTTTTGACTCTTGCAGTTTACAGAGAAACAAAGGGCTTTCCATCGGATGAACGATTCGGCTTAACGAGCCAGATGCGGCGAAGTGCAACATCAATAAAATCAAACATTGCAGAGGGTTTCGGACGGCAGAGCAATCCCGATAAGATTCAATTCTATGTTATTGCCCGTGGATCAAGTACTGAACTACAGGATCAACTGCTAATAGCGAAAGACCTTGGCTATATATCACCAGATATCTGCGAAAAACTTACGGAACTCACAGTAACGGTTAATAAAATAATCAATGGTTTAATCAGGAGCATCAGATCATCATGAACAATACTATTTACATTTTACATTTTGCTATTTACTCTAAAGCGGAGCTTTAGCAATGTACGATCAAATATCTAGTAATAAACGCCGGACTGTAATTCTACTGCTGTCTTTCATCGGTTTGCTGTGGGGCTTGGCCTACTTGATTAGTGAATATACTGGGCAGCGGGGCATGCTGTTCTTTATCGGCTTATTCTCGATCAGCTATGCCCTGTTTAGTTATTTTGCCGGTGCCAAAATGGCGTTGGCTATCAACCGAGCCAAGGAAATCACTAAAAAAGACCAGCCACGCCTGTGGCGGACGGTGGAGAATCTGTCGATCACCGAAGGCCTGCCAATGCCCAAGGTTTATATTATGGATGACCCGGCGCCCAATGCTTTTGCTACAGGCAGAAAACCTGATAAATCGGCGGTTTGCGCCACAACTGGCCTGCTGCAAATGATGGACGATCAAGAACTAGAAGGGGTAATGGCCCACGAACTAGGACACGTCAAAAACTATGATATGCGGGTTAATACCATCGCCTTCGCGCTGGTCGGCATAATATCCATGATTGCCGACTTTTTTTGGCACATTACTTTTTGGGGAGGCAGCGGCAATCGGCGGGAAGGCAATCAGCTAATCTATATACTGGCGATAGTTGCAGTCATATTAGCTCCAATTGCCGCCTCCTTAATCCAACTGGCCATCAGCCGCCGCCGGGAATATTTAGCCGATGCCACGGGGGCTTTGACCACCCGATATCCGGACGGCCTAGCTTCTGCCTTAGAAAAAATAGGCAAATATGGCAGCGCTTTAAAAAAACCGAGTACCGCCACAGCTCATATGTTTTTTGCCAACCCTCTGAAAAAAGGTGGTATAGGCAATTTATTCAGTACTCACCCTCCGGTTGAAGCTCGTATCAAAGCTCTCCGCGAAATGAAGCTTTAATTTTCCACCGGGTTGGCAACGGAATCTACAACAGAATATAGTGAATCGGCCGCATGAACTAATTCGTAGTAATTCACTCGTTGGCTAAATATTTTCGGGAATTGGTATATCCATAACCTTACAGTCTCTGGAGCAACAAAAGTTCTTCGTGCAATGTCTTCCTTGCTCTCTCCAGAGAGCCACAATTCAAATCTTTCAAGATGGGTTTGACTTCGATGACTCGGAGAACTTCCAATCTTTTGACTGAAAAGCTCAGTTGCGCACATCAGAGCTACGTCTATATAAGTATTGTTCCATGAACGAGTATTGTAATTCGGAAAGGCTCTTTCCAAAAATACAAATCCTCTTCTAAACCCTTCAATGTTCTTTTTTTCTTTCTCACGTTCTGAATCGAATGGAAAGTCAAGAATTCTTAATACAGTGCCTATGCTAAAAAGTCTGCTTAAGCCAGTTAGACTCTCTGCTCTAGCAAGGAGTTCTATAACTTCCTGGGAATCGTCTAAGTTAGTTTCCGTAGCATTTAATATACGGCCCATGGTTTCTGCTGCTGCCAATAAACGAGCTTCAGTTCTAGTGTCGCGTACTGCTCTTGCTTCTGGGGTAATTTGACTCATTCGATAAAATATATCTTAGTTACACACAGAAGTAAATGGTATTATCATTGGTTATAATAAGACTGTGGTAAAAAAAGGGCAGGTGAAAGGCTCAGATTTGGCGGGCTCGAAGCTTCGCATGCGCAGAGCCTCGCGCCGGCAAAAGCGCCAAGCGGTCAAAAAAGAAGCTAAGACTTTTGCGCCTCTGCCGAGCGGTCCTAGTCTTCTGCGGCAGGTTTTTGCTATTTTGCGACAAAACTGGAAATTACTGGGCGGCATCATGGGGATTTATCTGATACTCAATATAGTATTGGCTAGTGGTTTAACCAATATCAACGCGGCCTTTGCCGATATTAAAAACAATTTTGGCAGCGCCCATAGTTTGGCTGATGGACTATTGAGTCTTATCAACCTTACCAGTAGTTCTGGGGCGGCCAGTTCGGGATCTTCCGGCGCGGGGCAAAGTGTACTGCTGATTATTTTTAGCCTGGTGATTATATGGGCACTGCGCCAAGTGCAAGCTGGAGAAAAAGCAACTGTTAAGCAAGCTTTTTATAATTCCACAAGTCCTCTTATCCCATTCCTGTTAGTGGTATTGGTTATTATCCTGCAGCTTTTACCGGTTACTCTTATTACCAGGTTGGTGGCCATAGTTTTGTCTACCCTAATTAGTGATAGCGGCACTGTTATAACTCTAACACTTTTAATAATGCTGCCTTTGGCGGCTTGGTCGTTTTATATGATTAGTTCTTCTTTTTTTGCGCTCTACATCGTGACGCTGCCAGACATGCAGCCGCGGCAAGCGCTGCGTTCGGCCAAGAAGTTAGTGGCTTTTAGGCGTTGGCAAGTTCTGCGAAAATTTTTGTTTCTTATGATTTTTGTCGCGGCAGTTTTCACCGCTGTGATGATACCACTAATAATATATATAAATGTCCTAGTCGTGCCGGTTTTTTTCTTGCTGAGCACCTCGCTCATTTTACTGGTGCATACCTATTGCTATAGTCTTTATAGGGATCTATTGTCATGATAAATATCCAAGCAACTAAAGATCGGGCGGCTAAATTGCGTGATCTAATTTCTGATTATCGTTACAACTACCATGTGTTGAATAAATCAATTATGAGTGAAGCGGCGGCCGATAGTCTTAAGCATGAACTGACACAAATTGAAGAGAAATATCCCGAGCTAATTACGCCCGACTCTCCCACCCAAAGGGTAGCCGGTGAGCCGCTGCCCGGTTTTAAGCAAATCCGCCACAGCTCGCGTATGCTCAGCCTCAACGATGTCTTTAACAGAGAAGAATTGGCAGCCTGGATCGCGCGTATCACCAAGCTCATGCCGGGCAATGAACCTCGAACCTCGAACCTCGAACCTCGACGATTGAAGTTCTTTATGGATATCAAAATGGATGGTTTGGCTTGTGCGCTGGTTTATAAAAACGGTGTTTTAAAGCAGGCTATCACCCGCGGCGACGGTTTTGTAGGCGAAGACGTAACCGCCAATATTCGCACTATCGAATCCGTCCCCCTCCGCCTCCGCAATGTGATAGGTTTAACCTATCACAAGTTCTTACAGGGACGGACAGAGATTCGTGGCGAGATTGTTATGTACAAAGAGGAGTTCAAAAAACTAAATGAAAAACAGATTAAATCCGGTTTGCCAGCTTTTGCTAACCCACGTAACCTGGCGGCCGGTACCATCCGTCAGCTGGATCCCAAATTGGTTGCCGAGCGGCCGCTGCATTTCCACGCTTATGATTTAATTCGCGAGAACCGCAACGAAGTACCCACAAATGAATATGCTTACAAAACTCTGCGTGAACTCGGGATTATAGCCAATACCATCGCTTCAGCTGTTAATTCTGCTGAAGAAATCATGAATTATTATAAAAAATGGGAGGAAAAACGCCATAACCTACCGTTTAACACGGATGGACTGGTCGTAAAAATTAATGATAGACGCCTGCATGATCAACTTGGAGTGGTGGGCAAGGCGCCGCGCGGCTCGGTGGCTTTTAAATATCCGGCCGAACAAGCCACCACCCAAGTTAAGGATATATTTATCAGCATTGGCCGGACCGGAGCGGCCACACCAGTAGCCATGCTGAAGCCGGTAGTGGTGTCCGGCAGCACTGTGCAGATGGCTACTTTGCATAACGAAGGGGAAATTAAACGCAATGATATAAGAGTAGGGGACAGTGTAATCGTCCAAAAGGCTGGTGACGTAATTCCGGAAATTGTTGAACCGCTTACGAAGCTACGCGACGGTTCCGAAAAACCATTCGTTATGCCGACGCACTGCCCGGATTGCGACACAAAGTTGGCAAAAAGCAAAAAAGAAGAAGCCATATGGAGATGCCCAAATAACGCTTGCCCCAGCCGTTCCTGGAAGCAGATCCAGCACTTTGCCAGCAAGGCGGCGCTAGATATTGAAGGTTTGGGTGAAAAAAATGTCATGGCCCTGATCAATGCTGGCTTAATTAAAGACCAGGCCGACATTTTTAGGGTCAAAAAAGAAGACCTGCTTGGGCTGGAACGCTTCGCCGAAATCTCGGCTTCCAAACTGGTTAGTGCCATTGGTGCCAAAAAACGCCCAACTCTGCCAAGATTTATTTATGGTTTGGGCATTCGGCAAGTAGGCGAGCAAACGGCCATTGACCTAGCTAATAATTTTCATTCTCTGGTTAGGATAGCTCAGGCCACCATTGAAGAGCTTAGCCAAGTAGCAGGCGTCGGCGAAGTAGTGGCGGAATCGATTGTGGAGTGGTTTGCCCGTCCTAGCCACAAACGGCTGCTCGATAAATTCAAAAAGTTGGGGGTTAATCCCAAGGAAGTTCACAGGACCACTGGACCATTGACCGGCAAAAACTTTGTGATTACCGGTAGTTTGGAATCCATGAGCCGAGAAGAAGCAGCTGAAAGAATCCGAGCTCTAGGTGGAACGTTCCAAAGTTCAGTCGGCAAGGAGACCGATTATTTAGTGGTTGGTGCTAAGGTTGGCGAGGCAAAACTGGTCCAGGCCCGCACACTTGGCACCAAACAAATTGACGAGAAGAAATTACTCGAATTGTTGGATAAATGATCAACGTCACATTTATAACCGGCAATGATAAAAAAGCGGAATTTCTATCTAAATATTTAGGCCTTGAGCTACCGCATAAAAAGCTGGATTTAGATGAAATCCAGTCACTTGATCTACGGCAGATAACTGAACATAAGGTTCGACAAGCCTACAATATAATCAAAGGCCCAGTTTTAGTAGAGGATATATCGTTTATTCTCAAGCCGATGGGGCGTCTGCCGGGCCCGCTAATCAGGTGGTTTTTAGATGAGCTAAATGTTGAGGGTTTATGTCGACTGGCTGATCTTTATGGGGATAGACGAGCACTTGCTGAAGTTTGTTATGCTTACTTTGATGGTAAGACGCTAAAATTCTTCGAAGGCAAACTGGAGGGTAGTGTGGCCGACAAACCGCGGACCGATGATGGCTTTGGCTGGAATCGGATTTTTATTCCGGCCGGCCAAACGAAGGCTAATTCAGAAATGGCCGAAGAAGAAATTCTACGCTATTCGCTGCGAACGGCCACTGTCTATCCACGGCTCAAAAAATTTCTCCTCAAGCTTAATTAGTAGATATAAAAATAACATAGGTCAAAAATTTTGCTTAAGCCATAAACCAGTGATTACTATTGACCCCGCAGTAGGCTTTCCAGTGGATCCGCCTTGGGCGGATCACAAAGCCGCTTCGCGGCTCGTCTGGAAAGCTGACTGCTGGGTTGACAAAAAGTAAGCGTAAGCGTGTAATAGGGTCAGCTTCGCGCAACTGGGCTGCGTTTGTAAAACAAAAACATGTAGCCCACGCCCCGCCCTAAAACTTGAAGCTCCGTAATCTGATTACAGATTACTCCGATCAGGTTTTTGTGCGGGGCAAGGGTGGGCTGTGCGAAGCCCACCAAGAAAGCCGTCTCATACTAACGGTTTTTTGCTTTTTAACATATAATATGATCAGAATGAGTAGGAATCCAGAATTAGGTGATACTTCAGAGTATGACTCCGAAAAGAACTTTCATCGGACTAGGAAGTTTGGAAGAGCCACAATAGCAGCAGGGGCTGGCCTTGTTGTTGCTAGCATGGTTACGGAGCAAATTAATAGCGAGGCGTTAAGTTGGGTTGCCGGGGTAGGGATTGGCGGTATGGTGTTTGTGCTCACTTATAATTTTCTAAAGAACGAGAGGCCTCAAGCCTGATAAAATAGAAACTGATTAGGGGACTATAATTCCCGCCGACTCCACCCCCTCCGCTAAAGCTTCCTCCTTCGCAAGTGCTTCTGAGGACAAGTCGGAGGTCAAGAAGGCTTTGGTATGCAGTCACCTGGCTACCCCAGAAGTAATCTCGACAGGTCGGGATACTACGGGGCAGGGAGCGGGCATTTTTTACCCCATAGTATTTTGGGGCCGATAGCTCAGGGGTAGAGCACTGCATTCGCATTGCAGGGGTCGTGGGTTCAAATCCCACTCGGTCCACCATTCGACCCGGCAGAGATATCTCTGCCTTGCTCATCGTTCGACCCTGAGGCTCACGATCGAAGGGTGGTAAACCAGAACTAAAACATATGTTTCAGGCGATCGTTCCAGCTGTTCTTTTCTTGACTGGCACTGCCGCATGATCCACTATCTTTTGAACCATCATATTTACCGGCGGTCGAAGCAATCATCTGAAATTCTTTTTGCAATGTTTGGTTATCCGTCGCGCCAAAATCTACTAACAGCTTGTCTTTGTCACCGATCAGGCTGTTAATGACTTTGTCTGTCTGCTCACCGTTGATAATAAACGTGATTTTATTTTGGGCATCCGCCAGAAAAACTTGATCTGGTGTGCGCATAATCTTGGGATCAACTACCCAGCCAATATTTTGGAAAAACTGGCCCCACGTGACGGCCTCATCTTCAACATGAACGACATCATTTACGCTGTTGTGCATATGCGCCCGCTCGTAAGGCGTCATTTTATGCTTCGCTGTGGCGGAGCAGGCGTTTTCAGCGTTAATGTAGTAAAAGATATCCTTAAACTGCTCTTTTTGCCCGTTAATATAAACAGCGAAGTTAGCATGATAATGGGGTTGCCTTTCCGGCTTATAGGTTATGAATCTCTCACCTAAAATTATCAAGGCGCCTACGACCAGTCCAATAACCCCGACCAGTAGCATTTTTTTGTCCAATTTCATGTCGCGCCTCCTTAGATTTTGGCTAACTCACTTACTAACACATCATTTTGAACACCCATCTTCGGGTCGTCAAGCGTGTAGCGGACAACACCCTGTTCGTCAACGATCAAATAAGTGTGGCCAGGCATTGTGCCCTTATGCATTGACGAGGCCAGCGACAGCATTCCGTATTGATTTGAGACTCTCCGGTCTGAATCCATCAAAATAGTGCCTTTTCCTAGTTCCGGCATTTTCTTGACAGCCATCTTCCATTCATCGGACTCGTCGGTGACTATGGAGACAGACACAACCTTTTCGGAGTTAAGTTGTCCATCGGTGCCGAGAGCAGCCATTTGGTTCCAGCAAGCCGGATAGCACATGATACCTTCGTTAAAAAAAAGGATAACTTTTTTACCTCGTTGTTGGCTAAGAGCAAATAATTTGCCGTCATAGGAGGTTAAACTAAAGTCGGGCGCCGGTCTGCCGATCATATCGTTTAGCGATTGTGGTACCGCGGACCCTTTTTTACCGCTATTGTTACTGCCTTTGTCGGTCAAACTGGCTCCGGCGAACATCAAGCCGGCTATTAATAAAAGTAATATAATTAGCCGCTTACTCATCTTTCTCCTTTAGCTTAATTTCGCTGCTGGCCTGGCGGTAGGCGGCGCGGCCAATTGCCAAAAATAGCAAAACAAATAAAACAGCCCAAATTGCTTCAGGCACTGAGCCGGCTATCCGGTCAATGAAACGGGTAATACGGGCTGCCAACAGGTTAATCTCCAGCTGGTAGCCGCTGCCGAAGACGTCTGGATTTGCCCGCTCATAAATTAAGATAAACAAACCGAAGACGGTAAAGGTAATACCGGAAATTAGATGGGACAGACTTAGTGAAATTTGCCGGCCAAACAAAGTGTAACTGACACGACGCTTAAGCGACTCAAATCTCTTAATAACGCGACTGCGATCGATAAAGGCAGCAATGATAAACAGTGGTACCACCATACCGACGACAAACGTGAGGGCATACAGACCACCCAGCCAAATGGAGCCGGGCAGGGCGGACAGGGCTAAAACCCCAGCCAGTACCGGCGCACAGCAAGTGGTGGCGACGCCGGAGAACAGGCCGAGTACATAGATTGAACCAAAGTCATATTTTTGCAGTTTGGGGTGTACATGGACCGGCAGCATGAATGATTTGCCCAGCAGCAGGGACAAGCCCATCAGCAGCATGAAGGCACCGCCAAGGGCGAAGAACAATCCGTGGTTGTCAGTGAAGAAACTACTCAAGCTGGCTATGCCAAGGCCAAGCGGTAGAAAGATAGTTAAGATTCCCAGGAAATAGACGAATGTCATCAGTAGTATTTTGCTTTTGGTTCTAAAGACCGAGGCCAGGTAAGCTGGCATTAGCACGCCGATGCAGCAAGGGGCGAACAGCGCCGCCATACCGGCGATGAAAGCAGTGACAAACGAAGCGGCAGCGACTAGTTCCATCCCGTTAGAGCTCCGGTTCACTACCGGTAATGAACCGGCAGATTTTATCTTTGATAAAATACTTAGCTCTAACGGGAGCCATGACTTTATATATCCTCACAGCATTTAGCTAATATTCTGGCAATACCTTTTTTGCCCGGGTCATTGCGATAGGTAAATATTACCCAAGCCGCCAGCCATAAAATTGTCAGTAGTATAAAAACCGATAGTTGAACCTCGCTAGTAATTAACGTGTAGAGGATGGCTGTCAGTGATAAGAAAAAAGGTAAGCTAAAGATTCGCAGCGACTTTGGCAAGCGCTGATAAGCAAAATAGAAAATACCAGTTATGCTTTGACCGATTAGTAGTCCAAGCAGGACTTGGTTGCCAAAACGGCCGATTTTATATAAAACCAGCAGAGCCAGCCAAGTAGATGCGACTGCTACACAAAGGGAACAAAAGGACTTTTTTATCAGACTCTTAAAAACCAGGCTGGCGATGAACACTAGGCTAATTGCCAAAAAAACATAGAACATCAACTTAAGCCTACAGTTAATAATAAATATATTCAAGTATTCGCATATAAAAATATATGCTACACTAGCCACTAGCTAATAGCTGAAAGCTTACAGCCACTGCAATTTTTGCTACTAGCTAAGGACTAATAGCTAACAGCTAGAGCGACCAAAGGAAGCGAATATGCACCAGAAAGTAATCGGTTTAGAAGAAGAAACTTTTAAGGTCTTGGCTAACCATAAGCGCCTGGAAATTTTACAACTGCTGAAGCACCAAAGCCTTAATGTTAATGAAATGGTGCAAATGTTGGGCTTGAGCCAACCAAATCTTTCCCAGCACCTGACTCTGCTGCGCCATCACGGGCTGGTAAAAGTTAAACGCCAGGGCCAAAAAGCTTATTATTCACTGGCTGACAACAAAATTACTAAAGCTGTCGAGATGATTTATCACTTTTTGCAAAACCAATATGGTTTCAGTGATGAATTTCCGGCCAAGATACTTTTCCCGATTGTCAAGGATGTTGTCTGCACAATGAGATTAAGCGCTTCAGAGGCCTTTGATAAAACCGACTACCTTGGCCAAAGATACTATTTCTGTGCTAGCGGCTGCCGCGATAAGTTTATTAATCATCCCGGCGACAATACCTCCTTCGGAGTTCGAGAGACTCAATTCCAGGTTAAAGATGACTGATTTCTTGCCACAAGCTGTACCCATTGGTACATCGCGAAGCAAAAATCAGTTAGATTGCCTGGAATCTGGTTCGCAGAAGGAAGGTAGGTATTGAAATGGGTTCTAAACTAATTTTCATTATGCTGGCGGCATTTGTCATAGCCTTAGTACTGGCTAAACTATTTGAGATTAATGCGCTGCTACTGCTTCTATTACTATGCCCCATCATGATGATTACCATGATGATTGGTATGAATCATAATCATAGGCGGTAAACTAAAAGAAGATGAAAGGATAAACAAATCATGATGAGCGGATCAAACTGGGGACACGACATGATGGGCGGCTACGGTTTTGTTGGAGCAATTTTGTGGGTTGTCATTTTAGTTGACCTAGTTTTGCTAGGTATTTGGCTATTTAAAAAAATTCAAAAAAACTAAATGTTCCTAATTGCTGTCCGTAATCTTTTTCAAGAAAAGACCAGACTGTTAATTAGCGTTGGCGGCGTGGCTTTTAGTATCGTCCTGATTATGGTGCTAACCGGTCTATACAGAGGCTGGAACGATAAAATGGGTCAATACATCCGGTCGGTACCAGCCGACCTATGGGTGATGCAAGATGGAACAGAAGATATGTTCCATACGCCGTCAGTTCTACCGTTAGATTATGAATCCAAAATTGCAGACCTGGATGGTATAGCCAGTGTAAAGCCCTTTAGCGGTCGCCGCGTAGCCTTCCATACAGCTAATCAACAAGATGTCGGTCTATATATCGTGGCCTATGACGCCGAGCGTCAAACTGGCCTACCCGCAGCCATCGCGACCGGCCAAAACGTACCGCAAGCCAGCGAAATTATCGTCGATAGAATAACAGCCAAGAACAAAAACATAAAAATAAATGATTCACTTGATATTGCCGGGCAAAAATTCAAAGTCGTCGGACTGTCCGAAGGGGGTGATGTAGTGACTTTTTCGTTCGCTTTTGCTGCTAAAGAGGATGCCGAACAAATTTTACGCTTGCCAAACTCAACTAATTTCTTTACCGTACAGCTCAAAAACAACACTGATCCAAACCAGGCAATTAGCAATATCAAAAACAATCTTCCCGGTGTTGACGCAGTTACAAAAAAGCAATTTGTGTCTAACAACACCAAGCTCATCCGCGAAAGTTTTCTGCCGGTAATTTTGGTGCTGCTGATTATCGGCACGGTCGTCGGTACGGCAGTCATTGGCTTAACCATCTTCACGTCAGTGGTCGAAAAAATTCGGGAATACGGCGTACTGAAGGCGATCGGCATGAGTCATCGCCAACTTTATGGTGTTGTTATCAAGCAAGCTATGATAGCCGGTTTAACAGGTTTTGCAACTGGTAGTTTAATTGCCTTTGGTTTGCAGGCGACTGTTGGTGACTTTGTACCGCAATTTGTTTCGCAAATTAATGCTTTAGACATGCTTTGGGTTTTTGGCCTGACGCTGGCTATGGCCACCTTGGCTTCGTACATGCCAATTAGACGAATTGCCGACGTTGATCCGGCAGAGGTATTCAAGGCATGACTACGTCATTTCCGTTCACCGTTCACTGTTTCCCTTTCACCATGCATTATCTGTTCTCCGTTTTCCATGTTTCATGGTTAATGGCTAAAGGTAAATGTATGGAAAATGGTAAAAGGTTAAGGGTTAATATTTCCGCAGGGGGCCCGGGATGAGTATTATCGAAGCCAAGAATATCACGAAGATTTTTGGTTCAGGCCATACAGCCGTTAAGGCTATAAATGGTGTTAGCCTGAAAGTTGAAGCCGGCGATATCATTTTAATTATGGGTCCATCCGGCTCTGGTAAAACGACGCTGATTTCCATGCTCGGCACTTTGATGCGGCCAACTGGCGGCACAATCTGGATAGGCGGCGAGGATATTTCCGAAATGTCGGGGGCCAAATTGGCTAACTTGCGCCTTCATCATCTTGGCTTCATGTTCCAATCATTCAATTTGTTATCGGCTTTAACTGCTCAGCAGAATGCGGCAGTGCCGCTAATGATAGCCGGACTATCAAAAAAGCCGGCTTTAAAGAAGGCTGAGGAACTGCTGGAAAAGCTTCAGCTTGGTGAAAGGCTGGATAGTCTGCCGAAGAATTTATCCGGCGGTGAAAAACAAAGAGTAGCGGTAGCCCGAGCCCTAGCCAACCAACCAGCAGTTATACTAGCCGATGAGCCGACGGCCAACTTAGATAGTAAAACCGGCCACGAAGTCATGCAGCTGCTTTGCAACACTGCTTGCTCTGAGGGCCGAGCTGTTATTATTGTTAGTCATGACGCTCGTTTAAAAGATGTGGCTAAACGAGTTATTACTATTGAAGACGGCCGGCTAACCAAAGAAGAACCGGGAAACCACGAGCCTAACTGCCCAACGGAACATGGAGGCCAGAAGCAGTGAACGATAAACAGCCGATTTACACTTGCCCGATGCATCCAGAAGTAATTCAAGATGAACCTGGTTCGTGCCCCAAATGCGGCATGTCGTTGATCCCACAGGCAAAAAAACCTGATGTTGAGCTTGACAAATCCGCCTCTGCCACCTCCTTCGCTAAAAAGCTTCGGAAGGTCAAGAAGGTTATGGGAGACAAGCACGCCGGACACTCGGTAGCGATGTTTCGTGACCGATTTTGGTTAAGCCTGACTTTAACGATTCCGGTTTTGGCATATTCAGTGACTATCCAACAATGGTTGAATTTTAGTCTGCCGGCCTTTAGCGGTTCAGGCTATATTCCGTTTGTCTTAAGCACAGTTATTTTTCTTTACGGCGGCCTAGTTTTTATCAAGAGCGCGCTGGGCGAATTGAAGGGTCACCGGCCGGGGATGATGACCTTAATTAGCTTGGCTATTTCAACAGCCTTTATTTACAGCGTGGCTGTCCAATTCGGCTTATCAGGCCAAACCTTCTTTTGGGAGCTGGCTACTTTAATTACCATCATGCTGCTGGGGCATTGGCTGGAAATGGCTTCTATCAAAAAAGCCCAAAGCGCTTTGGATGCCATTGCTCAATTAATACCAGATAAGGCTGAAAAATTAGTTAATGGCAGACCTCAGCCGGTCCTGGTCAGCCAGTTGGAAGTTGGCAATCTGGTGTTAGTACGACCGGGCGCGGCTATACCGGTTGATGGCCAGATTACTGAGGGTAGTTCCTCTGTTAATGAGGCGGCTATTTCTGGTGAGTCTAAACCAGTCAGCAAGACAGTTAACGACGAGGTGGTGGCTGGCACCATTAACCAAGATGGCTCACTGACGGTGAAAGTTACAAAAATCGGCGAAGATACGGCTCTGGCTGGCATCATGCGTTTGGTGGCTGAGGCTCAAGCCTCAAAATCTAACGTCCAGATGCTGGCTGATAAAGCAGCCTTTGCTCTGACTATCGTCGCTATTGTGGTTGGGTTGTTAACATTTTTGCTTTGGACGGTAGCCAAAGACAGCGGCTTTGCGCTGGAACGCAGCGTCACAGTTTTAATCATCGCTTGTCCGCATGCCCTGGGCCTGGCTATCCCGCTGGTGGTTTCGATTTCAACGACTCTGTCGGCCCGTAACGGTTTACTCATCCGTAAACGCTTGGCCTTAGAGTCAGCCCGTAGCCTTGATATAGTCTTGTTTGATAAAACCGGTACACTGACTCGTGGTGAGCACGGAGTGACAGATATCTGGCCGACAAAGGGTTACAGCCAAGATGATATTTTGCGGCTGGCCGCTAGCCTGGAACAAAACAGCGAACATATCATCGGCAAAGGCATTGTCAAATATGCCCAGGAAAAAAAGTTGCTGGCCGGCCGGGTTACCAATTTTTCAGCCTTACCCGGCTTAGGGGTCAAGGGCGTACTTGAGGACGGCAAGCCTTATGTAGCTGCCAGCCGCCGCTACATCGAAGAGAATAAGCTAGTAGTACCGACCGCCGTTGAATCAAAGATAAAAGCCGCTGCCAAGCAAGGCAAGTCCGAAGTTTATTTGTTAAGAGGTAATAATGTTATCGGCGCGCTGGCTCTAGCAGACGTCATTCGTGATGAATCAAAAACGGCCATTGGCGCCTTAAGGAAGTTAAATATTAAAACGGCCATGGTAACTGGTGACTCAGAAGATGTTGCCAGCTACGTTGCCAGCCAACTTGGTCTGGACCAGTATTTTGCTGAGGTTAAGCCGCAGGACAAAGTGGCGAGGGTCAAACAACTGCAAGCTGGTGGCCAAAAAGTTGCTATGGTTGGTGACGGTATTAATGACGCGCCAGCTCTAACTCAGGCCAACATTGGTCTGGCGATTGGTGCCGGCACCGATGTGGCTATTAAGTCGGCAGATATAATACTGGTCAAAAGCGATCCGCGCGATGTCGTAAAGGTTATAAAACTCTCCAAGGCAACCTATAGCAAGATGAAACAAAACCTTATTTGGGCAACCGGCTACAATGTTGTTGCCATCCCCCTGGCGGCAGGTGTTTTGTATCAGTATGGGATCGTACTAGCCCCAGCCGTTGGCGCGGGGCTAATGTCGCTATCGACAATCATCGTTGCCCTAAACGCCCAACTCCTACGCAGGCTGCATTTTTAACGACGCGGGCATGGCACACTACCACTGAAATTGGTATAATACCCCTGTTCTTACACCAATTCTATAAGATCGTGCGTAGCAGAGCTTGTAGAATTGAAAAGGAGGAAGCGACCTGAGGCTGAAAGTAATTTACTCCTAGTGAGTTATGGAAGCCGACACGTCGATTCCGACGAGGGGACGTAGCTCAGTTGATTAGAGCGCATGCCTGGCAGGCATGAGGTCGTGGGTTTGACTCCCATCGTCTCCACCATAAATTGTAAAAAGACTTGAAAGAAATCAACCGGAGCGATCAAGTATTTAGAAGAAATTAAATTATGCCAAAAAGGACAAATCCTTTTCAAAATCTTTCCGCATCTATTATGGCCGTAATGCACGCACCTGATTATTTAGTCAAAGAATCTGTTCTTGAAGCTAACCCCAAAACAGGCCTTCCCCGAGAAATTGATATATTGATAACTGAAGTGAAAAACCCAACCAATAAAATAATGGTTGAGTGTCGTGACTGGAAAACAAAACAAAATGTTAAATGGATTGATGAGCTTGATGGTAAAGCCAGAAGCTTACAAATCAAGCGTGTGATAGCTGTATCCAGTTCCGGTTTTCACACAACGACTCTAAAGGAAGCTAAAGCTCGTAAGATTGAAACCATCCATCTTGCTGATGCCGAAGAAGCCGATATAAAAAACTGGTTATTTAAAATCAAGGAGTTTGGATTCAATGTAGATTTTGAGCCTGTTATTAGAAAGGTAAATCTCGTCAGTCCAAACGGAATAAATACCCCTGATTTATCTAAAATAAACCCGTCTGACATATTCTTGTTGAACTTAAATGATAAAAAGAAGATACCCCTATCTGATTATTTAAAAGGTTTAGTGACAGATCCTAAAATTATCGAACATGTAAGAATAAATAATGCAGATGAGGCCACAACCCATTATGACTATACTATCCCATGTGATAGCGGTGTTGGGTACGGTGTAGATGGTGAAACTTTTATCCCGCTTATTTCGATTATTTTTTCCATTGACAGTGCCCGAAGAACATACAAAGTTCCAATGAGGCATATGAGAGCTGGTGAGCATAAAATCTTGGTTGGTGATGTAGATAATCACAACCGGTTGGTTCTAGAAGAAAAAGAGGGACAACTTGTGGTTATGATAGAAAGCCATGTTGAGAAACACATAAAGTGAGGCTTAACGCATATTTGGCAAGGGCAGGGGTGGCTTCGCGGCGCGGGGCCGATGAGTTGATTAAAGCCGGCCGCGTGCAGGTAAATGACCAGCCCGGCCAGCTAAATACTGAAGTTTCGGATAGTGATTCAGTGACTGTCAATAGCGACCAGGTTCAAAAGCAAAATCTGCGCTATATACTACTAAATAAGCCGCGTAATACGGTAACAACACTTAGCGATCCAGAAGGTCGGTCAACCGTTATTGAAATCTTAAATATAAAAGAGCGAGTTGTGCCAGTTGGCCGCCTCGATACAAATACAACCGGAGTGTTACTCTTGACAAATGATGGATATCTAACTCACAAGCTAATGCATCCGAGTTTTGAATTCGATAAAGTTTACGAAGCCGAAGTCGAAGGCCAAATAACTGACGGAAAAATGCGAAAATTAGAACAAGGCATACAGCTTGAAGATGGCACCACAGCCCCTGCCAAAGCCCGGATTTTAGAGGGTACGACCCTTTCTAAGGGTCGTACCCTTATAGAGTTGACGATTCATGAAGGCAAAAAGCACCAAGTCAAACGCATGCTAGAAGCAGTGGACTTGCCAGTCCGGCGTCTGCACCGCTCAAAATATGCCGGACTCAAGGCTGATGGTCTAAGACCTGGTCAATGGCGCGACCTCACTAAAGATGAAATAGGTCGCTTAAAACAAGCATAAACTGTATACTTTCATCAAAGAGTAAAAGTATGGACCCCAACACCCCCGTTCCTCCAATCAACCCTGACCCCCAAAATCCGAACCCTACACCGCAACCGACGATTATAGTACCCACTGTTGGGCAACCACTGGCGCCCATGTCCACCGATAATTCGCTTAACCCAACCATTTCTGCTCCAGCTCCACCGGCCGAGCCGTCTATACCATCCGACCATCCAATGACAAGCAACCTACCCTCATTCCAGGCGCAAAGTAGCTTGTCTAGTCTTGTGCCTCTCCAAAAGCCATCCAAACTCCGGCGCTTTTTATCTAAAAAAAGGATACTTTTGGCGCTTATTCCACTGCTACTTATTGGCAGCGGCGCGGGTGCTTACCTTGGTTTTATAGCGCCGAATCAACCCCAAAATATCTGGAATACCGCTCTCTCGCGTACGGCTAAAGGTTACAACAAGCTGACGGAATATGCCGCTAAACCAAGGGCCACCAAAGGCACATCGCTAAAGGGATCGTTCAAATCAACCGGAAGTTTAGCGTCCGACGGTGTTATTGAGGGCAGCAGTCTTGACGATAACGGGGATTACAAAGGAAGTATATCTGCCAGCGGGCTAAAAATTGGCATCGAACTAAAAACCATCAAATCACCGGGGAATTCACCAGATATCTACTTCAAATTAGATGGTTTACAAGGCCTTGGTACATTATTGGGCGGGGATACGCCAGAACTTACTGACGCACTGAATTCGCTCAATAACCAGTGGTATTTTGTAGACCACACCTTTTTTGACCAATTTTCGCCCGGTACCAATACCAGCACACAAATTACGTCTGCTGATATAAGTTCGATTTTACAAGCTGTCGGAGGCGCTACCAGAGAATATATTTTTACTAATAACAAGGCCAAAGCCGCATTAGCACTAAAGCAAGTTATCGGTAAAGAAAAACAAGACGGGCGGAGCGTCTATCACTACCAGGCCGACATTAATAAGCAGAACCTTAAAAGCTACATTGATAGACTTTGTAGCAACTTAAAATCCAGCAATCTGATTAAATTTTTGGCCGGCGATAGCCAAGCACTAGATCAAGCGCTGGCCTGCGACAGCCTAAAAGCGGATGTAGACAATCTTAGCAAATCGAAGACGGCCGATGTGTGGGTAGACACTCAGACAAAACTGGTGCACAAAATAAAGTTTAACTTTACGCACACCGGGCAAACTGGTGATGTTGAGCTGTTTCCTGGCGCGGACCAGAACCCGTCCTCCCCAAGCCAGGAAAATGGCTACGTCGAAATATATCAAAACTATATTGGTGGCGATGAATTTCCGTTTGGGCTGAACTACTATCGCGAAAGTTCGCAGGCCGATGTTGGCAAAACAACAACTTCTGGTACCCTACAGCTCAAAATCAATATGAAGACAAACATCTTTGATATCATAGGCAAGATGGATTTGGACCAGTTTGGCGACAAGTCCGGTTATAACTTAAATCTGACAATTGCGCCAAGCAGTACTGGCGTTCAAGTCCAAAAACCGGACAAGGCCAAGACTATTATTGAGTTATTGAACGACCTTGGTTTTGCTGATTTATTTAGTGGCGTGCAGAGCTCAGCCAAAGACACTGAGCGCAAGACCGACATTAATGCTCTGTATGGACAGCTGGAAGCCTACCAAGCCCAAAACGGTCTATATCCAACTATTTCCGATGTCAACGATACAGCTTGGCGCCAACAGAATATGGCGGGATTAGACAGCGAAGCTCTTCGCGACCCGGATGGAGATAACGCCACACTTAGTTCAACACCTGTCGCTCACATATATTCTTACCAGCCCCTGCCAGCCGGGTGCAATAACAATAAAACTGACTGCACATTATACACTCTGACAGCAACACTAGATGATGGCGGCACCTACGTTAAACAATCACTAAACTAGCAGTTCGTTGTAGTAACGCTTTTGCTAGGGATTAGCTTGGTATACTTAAGATTATGAATCCCGTTAGAACCCAACAGGGTTACGAACTTTATTCTAACGTCGAAGTAAGCATAGATTGTCAAACGCCAATAAAGGGCAGGAAGGTAAGTGGGTTCTAACGGGATGAATGTCGTTGTAAACGGCTTAATGACCAATTATCAAAAAGTAGGCAAGGGCAAGACTTTGCTGTTCCTGCATGGCTGGGGAGACAGCAGTGAAACATTTGCTCAATTAACAGAGCAACTCAAAAATCAATACACACTACTGCTACTGAACATGCCGGGCTTTGGTGGCGCTGAACCACCGCATGAAGCATGGGGCCTAATAGATTATGCTAGATTCGTGAGTGCCTGGCTTAAAAAAATAGACGCCGACCCAATTTACGCTGTTGTCGGACACTCATTTGGTGGATCAATTGTAATTGTTGGTGTTAGTTCAGAGCAAATAAAAGCCGATAAAGTAGTTCTGCTGGCTTCAGGTGGTATAAGAAATAAGAACTTTGTGAAGAAAAAAGCGCTATATCTGGCGGCAAAAACGCTAAAAGTGCCGCTTCGCCTGTTATTCCCCCGAAAGGTCGAAAAGATTAAGAGTGGTTTTTACAAAAAAATTGGATCTGACTTGTTGCTCATTCCGCATATGAGACAAACATTTATCAAGATGGTGCGCGAAGACGTTCAGCTACAGGCAAAAGCTGTGAAGCAGCCAACTTTACTGATATACGGCGATAAAGACCGGGAGACTCCAGTTTCTTACGGTCATCTTCTGGCGGCGGATATCCCTAATTCTCATTTGGAAATAATTCCCGCTACAGGGCATTTTTTGCATCAGGAAAAGCCTGAACAAGTGGCCGGATTAATTAAGAAGTTCCTAAACTAATATGATCAAGGCTTTAACTTCCATCTACCAGCCGCGCTTTGCACGCACTATTGTCTACATGCTCCAGGCCACAGAGTACCAACTTCTGCCTTATCTAAAATGGTTCTGGCGAACTAGCGACTTTAGTCGCGTCATGCATCGACGCCAATTAGTTATGACAGGCCCGGCCCGCTGGCTACTACTCGCAATGCAGACAGGCCTACTATTGCAGTACGCCGCCGGGGTTGTGTTTCTGATTTGGGCAACTGATTCACACAGTTATCCACTGGCCCAATTAGCCTTAACTCTCATAATTATAGCGCCCATAGTCTGGGGACATTTAATAATAATTCCTCTCTTGCTGGGCAGATGGATAATTATTAATCCCTACAACTTACTCCAAATTCGTCATTCGGCTCAGTCTTTTGCAGATCATCCAGGGACTAAAATTGCCGTGGCTGGCAGTTATGGCAAAACTACTATGAAAGAAATTCTGGCTACAGTTCTTAACGAAGGCAAAAAAGTCGCCGCCACTGTGGCCAACAAGAACGTGGCGATTAGCCACGCCCAATTTGCCAGGAGTCTAAAAGGCGATGAGGAAGTATTGATAATCGAATTTGGGGAGGGTACCCCTGGTGATGTGGCAAATTTTTGCAGGACAACAAAACCGGACATCGGCGTTATTACCGGACTAGCGCCGGCTCATTTAGATAAATACAAAACCCTTCAAAGAGCCGGCGAAGATATATTTTCTTTGGCAGATTTTTTGGGTAATAAGAATGTTTATGTTAACGGCGAAAGTAAGCAGCTTTTGCCGTTTGTTAAAAAAGGTCATCTTATCTACAGCCAGAAAGAAGTGGCTGACTGGAAAATATCGGATATAAAAGTCAGTATCAGTGGCCTAAGCTTTAAGATGGTAAAGTCTGGTGCGAGTCTGCAAATAAATAGCCATCTTTTGGGCGAGCACCAAGTTGGCCCGTTGGCCGCCGCAGCATCCATAGCCTCCAGTTTGGGATTTACTAAGAAACAAATCGAAGAAGGAATTGCCAGAATTCAGCCCTTCGAGAATCGTATGCAACCCAGGGAGGCTGGGGGCGCTTGGATCATTGACGATACATATAATGGCAATATTGAGGGTATGTTAGCCGGACTCAAGTTGCTAAAAGTACTGCCGGCTAAGCGTAAAATTTACGTCACGCCGGGTCTGGTTGACCAAGGCAAAGAGAGCTCTACGATTCATCATCGTCTCGGCGCGGCTATTGCTGAAGCCAAGCCTGATTTGGTAGTACTAATGAAACATTCGGTGACCGACTGGATTACTGCTGGCATTAGGGACAAGGGCTACGAAGGGCAACTGGTTATCGAGGAAGACCCGCTAAATTTTTATAATCATTTGGATCAATTTGTGGCTGCCGGCGACCTGATTTTACTGCAAAACGACTGGCCAGATAATTACCAATAATTAACCCTAACTGTATAATTAAAACGTGAAAACAGTCGCGGTTATTTTTGGTGGACAATCAACCGAGCATGATGTTTCGATTGTCACGGCCCTGGCATCAGTTATTAAACCACTGGAACTTACCAAAGAATATCGCGTTGAAGCCGTGTATATTGCCAAGGACGGCTCTTGGTACTGGGACGATAAACTAAAAGACATTTCTATTTACCAAAGCGGTGAAATAGACGATTTTAGAGTTAAAGCTCCCAAGGTCCATTTGTTATTTGATAATGAGTTAAGTTTAGTCAAGTCTAGCCAATTTGCCGGTCGCAAGATATACCGTAAAATCAATGTGGTTTTTCCAGCCATGCACGGTACGCACGGCGAAGATGGCGAGCTTATGGGCCTGCTGCAAATGGCCAATGTAGCGTTTGTGGGTTGTGATATGACAGCCAGCGCCATTGCTATGGACAAAGTGTTAGCCAAACAGGTTGCCGAGGCATCAGGGATTGCCAGCACTCCCTGGGTCTGGTTTGAGGCTAAAGAACTGGTTGAAAATCACACAAAAGTCTTGAGTAAGGCCAAGAGTCTCAAATACCCCTTGTTTGTAAAACCGGCCCATCTTGGTTCGAGTATTGGTATTTCAAAAGTTGAAAAAGAGGGCGAGCTAATGAATGCACTTGAGGTTGCAGCCCATTATGATGATAAGGTGATCGTTGAAGAAGGGGTATCGAATCTCGTTGAAGTCACTCTGCCTATTATCGGTAATGACAAGCTGACCCCAGCGCTTCTCGAACATCCATTAACTAAACCTGAAGATTATTTCGATTTTGAATATAAGTACATGAAAGGTGGCAAAAAAGGTGGTAAAGGTGGGGGCACAAAAGGGTCCCAGGGGTATAGCGAGATTCCAGCACCCCTACCCAAAGACCTTTACCAGAAAGCTGAGGAAATGGGCTTAAAGGTTTATCGAGCCTTAGGCTGCAGCGGCATAGCTAGAGTGGATATGTTGATTGATACCAAAGCCGGTAAAGTTTATTTTAACGAAGTTAACCCCCTGCCCGGTGGTTTATATGCCCACAACTGGCGCCAGGCCGGCATTTCTAATGTTGATCTTGTATCTAAACTCATTGAACTAGCCGAGGAGCGCTGGGCAACCAAGCAAAAACTTACCACCAGTTTTAATACTAATTATCTAAAACAATTTTAAACTTTATTCATTAACCGTGTATTGACGAGGCAGATAGGCACCATAGCTGGTCTTTGATTTATCACAACTAGCAACGGAATCACAGACGCCCGAATCAAACTGGCCGTAAGCAAAAAAGGCAGCCTGTTTATCCTGCAGATCTTGGTCCGAGACGTTGACCGGATTTTCATATATCGGATAACCGATATAGAACTTAATAGGCACTCGGATATCATATTGTTCCCAGGCTTGGCGGGCTAGATACCCAACTGCCATATGGTCGCTGTGGTCGGGGAACTTTTTACTGATGTAATTAGCCTGAGTATGGATTTCGGTTGGCTTGTAGGTTTGCATGAGTGCTACGATGGCATGCTCAAGCTGTTGATAACTATAAAATGACTGATGGCCCACCGTATACATGACTGAAATTTTGCCGTTTTGCAGTTTTTCTAGACTTTCAAAGTTATTGACTTTGAAACCCTGGCCTCTAGTGTTACCATCCGGCAGACGTAAAAAAATCAGGCTGACTTTAGAGTTGCCTTTGGGGTTATCGACTCGAATAAATTGGTTGTCGGCTATTTTGACAATTCTTTTTATCCAAACGCCGCTGTAATTTAGCATTTTTGAATAGGCCGATTCTGATCCTTGCTCGCGAGACAGCCAATAAAACTCGCCAGAGCCGGCATCACCGGCGGTAATGTAAATGGTTCGTATACAATTTCCAGTCTTAACTTCATGGAGCAAGTCCGGATTCATAAACAGCAAGTCGTCATCTTGATGAGCGACGATATTCATAATAGTTGGACCGTCGCAATGGACATTCGCTAATTTATCTAAGGAAGTCGGCAGAACGGTACTGGGGGCCTGTTGAGCTTGACTGGACCTTGGGGAAGTTTTGTTGATGCCTTTATCATAAAAAAGTACCAATTCTTTCGGGTTCTCTAAGCTACCGGCAATTAGGGTGCTGCTATTGGGTCGTCCGTAGGCAGCAACCACTTGATCCAATGTGCAATGGGGATAATCGGTCAGGCTCTTGTCCAAAGAAAGCAAATAAGCAAAGCTGGTGGTTTTAAGGTCGGGTTGCCAAGCCAAAGTGGTCAAGCTATCACGCGGTTTGGTGCAGGCGGCCAGCGGCATGACATTGATACGGTTTTTAGATGCCAGCCTGGTTGGAATGACTCGCCAATAATCACCTACTAAAGTATTCACCGAGTGATGAGATAAAGCTTGAGCTACCAGCAAGTTGCGCTTAGTCGTCTCACTCAGTGCGTCTTTGCCGGCGTCATAGGTTCTGGCCAGCACAGTTATACCAAGTATAATGCCGAGGCTCATAACCATGCCGGCGGCTACCAGCATCTTGGGCCGCAAGACTGTTTGGCGCAGATAAGCTGCGCCAGCTATAAAAAGCGTGAATAAGGTTATGGTTAAATATCGGGCGTCAACGGCGTAATAATGATTAGTCAAGACAAAGACGACCATAGCTGCCACGGACGTCCAGATTAAAAGCAAGGATAGTTTAAGTGATTGGTCTGGCTCTGGCTTGTCGCGTTGGGTTGTTTGATTCAGGCTGTTCAGTATTAGACGTAGGACCAAGAAAAGTCCAACCACGAAAATCGCGGCATTTATTAAAAAGGCTGGCCCACCTACATCCACTAACCGGGCCTGCAGCTGAGTAGGAACATTTCTAAAAATGGTGGCATCAAAGGCCGGGTTAGCTCCAAAATTGGTCAGCAGTCCTAAAAAAGCGTAGATGATTCCAAGGCCTAGGTTATGGAAGCCGTGAAATAAAGAGTATGGACCAAGCCCAGTCTGGTTAGCAATGTGAGTTACGCCGAATTTGTTGAGTCCCCAAAGTATAGTTCCGGCTGCAGCTGTGGCTATTAATCCGGACATCAACCATTTGGCAGATAGTTTGGCCAGCAAGCGCTGACTGCTAAATCTGTAAGCCAGTAGCGCTAAAATTGCCCCACCGAGACTCAAGCTTAAAAACAATTTATCGCTGGCGATCAGCAGAGCTAAAAAAGACGTAGCCAGCCAAAAACTGATGCTTTTTAGGCGCGGGGATTTTATCAGAACAATCAGGCTGGCGATATATAGCACGTACTCTAGATTGCGCGTAGCAATCATGGCCATATTGACTGGCAATAGGCCCCCGGCGTAAGGCTGGGCGGGGACTAATAAAAGTACTGAGGCCAAAGCTAGACAAATCGTGCCAAAATATAGGGGACGAGACTCAATTTTGCGGATAATTAGCGCCAAAACCGACACCGTGATCAAAACCGTTAGAACTGTAAAAAAGGCCAGGCTAAAGCCAGAAACACCAAACAGATGTAGGAAGAAGAACAGCGGCCATTTGATTAAAAAACTATGAGCTGCCGGTAAAGTGGCCTCGTTAAACGTGGCGGAGCTATCAAAAAGATAAGAGTTAATTGATTGGTCGGCGTTGCCACGTTGCAAACTTGCTGCCAGTAAAGCCCAAACAAAGCTCGTCCCCAGTAAAATGACCACCGAAAAAATAGCATATCTTCTAGCGAAATCAGGTGTGTTTATGGTTTGTTTAAATTCATTGACGCGATTTGTAAAAGACGGAAAGTTCTGGGAGATAAAATTAGTCAGTTTTTTATACCACATTGAGTATATATGCCTTATTTATCTTAATCATTGTACTTAGTCACAGCTCTTTAATATAGCTACTTCTAAAACAAAAGTTTTTCGTCCGTCTTAAAAATCCGAGTTTTGTAAAGATAAAAATTCCATAAAGTTGTAACGCCCAAGGCTAAGGTCCTGGTAGCTACAGCTGGGACAAAACTGGCCAGTAGCTTCGTCACTAAGACCGTGAATCCAAAATTAAAAATAACCAGTAGGCTAAAAGCAATAACTTGGGGGATCAGAATTTTATGATGCATGCGCTTATCGCCAAAAGTAACTAATTTTTGCAAAAAGAACGAAACTATTAGACCAAGCCAAAAACTCAAGCCCACTGCCAAAACGGCGCTGGCTCCCAGAGTTTGAGCCACGACTATTACTGCAAGCTCAAATACGTATACGCTAACACCAATGAACAGATATTTTTTTAGCTGCGGACTAAAACTTTTAAACTTTTCTGATGCCTGCTGAATTTTCATAGTCAATTACGTATAACGGTCGTTGTTTAGCTTGGCTATGGATATGTGAGATATAAAGCGACAGCATACCCTGGGCCATTAAAACGATGCCGACTAAAAATAGCAGCAGGATGCCGATCATAGCCGTACCGGTGAACTTCCAGTGCCAGGGATCGTCAAGTAAAATCTGCTCAATCAACACCGATCCACCCAACAGCAAAGCGCCTGCCGTTATAAAAACGCCAAGATAACCAAACAAAAAAAGAGGCACAGGTGTCATAGAAACAAAGCTGTGTGTGGCAAGTTTAACTAATTTGCGACGATTATAGCCAGCCGGTCCGCTGCTTCTGGCATTGGCTTCAAAATCTATAAAACTTCTACTAAACCCCAGCCAATCAATTAGTACTCTGGTCATTCGGTCGGTCTCACCAAGGGTAATAAAGGCTTCTTGAACATTACGATCAATCAAGCGAAAATCAGTTGACCTGGGGATTAGTTTTTCGCCGGTCAGTCGGTTAAATAACTTATAAAAATAATGGGAACCAATTTTTTTAAACCAACCTTCGCCTTTGTTACTAGATCTAATGCCTACTACAACATCGGAGCCAGTTTGCCACTTGGCAATAAAATCTGGAATTAATTCAACTGGGTATTGTCCGTCACCATCGATCATCAAAATTGCATCACCAGTTGCGGCATGGATTCCGGCGGAAAGAGCGCTTTCTTTACCAAAATTGCGCGACAATCTAATGAGCTTGATTTTGGGATTATCTTTATGAAGCTCACGAACAATCTTGGCGGTCTCATCGCTGCTGCCATCGTCGCAGTAAATTATTTCATAGCCGTTTTTAGCGACTTTTTCTATCTGCTTCAGCAGCGATTTATGAAACTCCAGCAGTCCAGCGCTCTCGTTATAAACGGGCACAACTACAGACAATAAGAACTCTTTATGCTCACTCATTTTCTTAAGCTTGAGTATAACAGAGTGAAACAGTTTTAGCCTTCGGTATAATACCGCTAATTTGCTGTATTTATAAATGATATGTTAGTATCACCTAATATGCGAAATTTGGTTGATAGTTGGCAGCTCCTTACATTGCCGTCCTGGCGAGAGCTCTGCTTGTAGCTGATTTAATTTTTCAAAACCAAGAGCCCTCGTCAAAAAGGGCTCTTTTAATGTTCAACAAGAAGATAATTTGAAAGGAGACTAGATATAAATGTCGGAAGTTAAACGAGAATTTGTGGGTCCTAAAGCGGGTTGTCCACGACTCGTACCCGATGCCAGCTCCGTGGCACCGTTCATTAAGACCATAGAGGCTGGTACAGTCGTGATGGATCGACAAGGTAATACTATTTTTAGCACAAAAGAAGGTATTAGAAGGAGAGTGAGCGCATTATCAGCCAAAGAAATGGCTGATCGAGGCCGGGCAATAATTGATCTGGTGGCAAATTGTACAGCTTGTTCTTCAGACGCTGCAGCCGGTGATTGTCCCCTAACGCGAAGCGATATTGTACAAGTACTGGCTAGAATTAGAAGTTAAGCCAAATTAAAAAAATGGAAGACTACATATTATTTATCAAGTCATACATTAATGGATTACTATACCTGTTAAAATAGATGTAAGGATGAGACGCTACAATCCGAAGGAAATCGAGCCCAAGTGGCAAAAAATTTGGGAAAAGTCTAAGATCTATCAAGCCACAGAAGATAAATCTAAACTAAAACGTTACGTTTTAGAATATTTCCCATATCCTAGTGGCGCGGCTATGCATGTTGGCCATGTGCGTAACTACACCATCGGAGATGCCGTTGCTCGCTATAGCCGGATGAACGGTATGAATGTGCTGCACCCTATGGGCTGGGACGCCTTTGGTCTGCCGGCCGAAAATTATGCTATCAAAACTGGCATCAGCCCACAACAAGCAGTGACTAAAAATGTCGAGAACTTTAAAGCTCAGCTAATGCAAATGGGGTTTTCTTATGACTGGCCACGTGAAATAAATAGCACTGATCCGGCTTATTACAAATGGACTCAGTGGTTCTTCCTTATGCTTTTTGAGAGAGGACTAGCCTATCAGCAAGAAAGTCTCCAGTGGTGGTGCCCGTTTGATAAAACAGTTCTAGCTAACGAACAAGTTGAAAACGGTCGCTGCTGGCGCTGCGGCAACTTAGTCGAAAAGAAAGCCTTAAAACAATGGTTTTTCAAAATCACCGACTATGCCGATAGGCTAGCTGATGATCTAGACAATGTTAATTGGTCCGAGGCTATCAAAGCTATGCAGCGTAACTGGGTAGGTCGCAAAGAAGGCATAAACGTTACTTACAAAACTACGAACGCTAAAACCCAGCAAGAAATTACTATATTTACCGGCCGTCCCGATACTAATTTTGGGGCGACTTTTGTTGTGCTGGCACCGGAACATCAGCTTGTGCAAAAGGTTATCAGCCAGGAAATCATACCAAATTCTGGTCCATCACATTGGCAGGCAGTTGAACAGTATGTTCAAAAAACATTAATAAAAAGTGAGATTGAAAGACAAGAAGAAGGCCGACTAAAGACAGGGGTATTTACGGGGCTGTATGTTAAAAACCCACTGAATGATAAAGATCTTCCAGTCTGGGTGTCCGACTTTGTACTGGCTGGCTTCGGGACGGGGGCAGTTGTTGGGGTACCAGGACATGATATGCGCGACTTTGAATTTGCTAAGCAATTCGACATTCCGATTGAGCGCGTTGTAGTTGGGCCCGATGGAGATATCTCACCAATCACCGAGCCGGAACAAGTGCAAGAAACGGCTGGCAGAATGATCAATTCAGGTCCTCTTGATGGTCTAGAAATTACAGACGCGATAGAAAAAATGAGAGACCTAATGGAAAAGAAAAACATGGGCAAACGCACCAAGAGCTACCATCTTAGAGATTGGTTAATAAGCCGGCAGCGTTATTGGGGTGCTCCGATTCCAATCATTCACTGTCCAAAAGACGGGGCAGTGCCGGTGCCAGAAGATCAGCTACCGGTAGTTTTGCCCGAAGTAAAAAGTTACGAACCAAGCGGCGATGGCCACAGCCCGTTGGCTAATGTACCGGAGTTTGTAAACGTCAAATGTCCCAAATGTGGTGCTGATGCTCAGCGCGAAACCGACACCATGGACGGTTTTGCTTGCAGTAGTTGGTATTTTTTGCGCTTCGCCGATCCGCATAATGCAAATATGCCTTTTGATAAAGCCAAAGTAGATTTTTGGCTGCCCGTAGATGATTACATCGGCGGCGCCGAACACGCCGTAATGCATCTTCTTTATGCCCGTTTTTGGACAAAAGTTATGTTTGACGAAAAATTGATTGACTTTGACGAACCGTTCATTACCCTGCGCAACCAGGGCATGATCTTAGCGCCTGATGGTAAAAAAATGAGCAAGAGCTGGAATAATACTATCGAGCCGGATCAGCTGATCAAGCAAGGTTACGGTGCCGATTCTATCCGTTTGATGGAGTTATTTATCGGACCGTGGAATCAAGCGGCTGCTTGGAATGTTGAGGGCCTGGGTGGGACCTTCCGATTTTTACAGCGGGTTTGGACAATCGTCCAGGAATATCTAGATGAAACCAAAGATCAAAGATCAAAGATCAAAGATCAAGGCATGGGGCATAATGCGGAATTGGAGGTTCAAATTGCCCGGACGGTTCACAAAACCATTAAAAAAGTCAGCCAGGACCTGGAAGAATTAAGTTTTAATACAGCTATCGCGGCTTTAATGGAGTGTGTTAATGAGCTTTATAAGATTAAAGGTAAACACCCCTCGACTAAGCTCGGGGCAAGTAACTTTGAGTTAGCTTACAAGACTTGGAAAACTGAACTGGAAAATCTGGTGCAGCTATTGGCGCCGTTTGCGCCGCACATTGCCGAGGAGCTTTGGGCTGAGCTTGGTCATAAAGCATCGGTCCATATAAGTCCCTGGCCTCAATGGGATGCGCAACTTGTGTCTGAAGAATTTATAACTTTGGCCGTGCAGGTTAATGGGAAAGTTCGTGGTGAAATTGTCGTGACAGCGGATATTAGCGAAGAAGAGGCAATTGAAACTGCCAAAAATAACGAAAAAGTCGCAAAAAATCTGGCGGGTAAAAAAATAAAAAAAGCTATTTATGTTCAGGGTAGGTTAGTTAGCCTAGTAGTTTGAAAAGTTCTAGCATTGGCCTGGCGAGATTACCGGGGAGTCTTGCAGAATAGTCCTCTGGGTTGCAAATATCTGGCACTAGTAGCGATTGACCTGAATACATTTGCCTGGTGTTTGGGGGCAGGCTATTTCTGTCAGCAATTTTCCTTGTCAGGAGGCCGGCGTCAACTCTGCCGTTACTTGCTTGTTTGATTTGCAGGGCGATCCTGCCTAAAGTACCAAAAGCCGGACGTTCTTGTCAGTTCCGGCATTCGACAAGCCCGATTTGTCTCGGGAAAGTATCACGGACGATGGATAGCGTAGTCCCCACCAAAGCCGCAAATACTGCTGAAATAGCAATAATTCTTCTCCAGGGCATACCGTCAGGCTGGATCATTGGTTCCTTGGAATCCGGGTCAGATAACTCCTCGCCGGGACACCCACTGGTCATACTACAGACATACTGTATACTCGTCTGATGGTTAAGTCAACGCCGGTCTTCTAAACCACTAACAGATTAGGCTACTGATGGTATAATGGAAGTAAAGAATTTGGTAATAAAATAGGAGTTCTATTAGTATGGGCAAGCCCAAAAAACGGACTAGTTCGCGTCGCACCGGCATGCGCCGCAGTCATCTAGTGACTAATTTGGCTAGAGCCGTCAACGCCAAAAGCCCAGTTAAAGTCATGTTAGGCAAGAGTCGTCTTAGCAAAGCTGCCGCTAAGAAAGCCTGAAGACTCATTTTACAAAGCTAAGTAAGGAACCTTAAATCATAAAATGAGCGCTAACCGCCACCTAGGAAGAATAATAGCCCTGCAGACTCTATATGAGCAGGATTTTCGCCAGGAGTGCAAAGATAAAGCCTTTAGTCTTAAGGTTGTTCTTGACCGGAACATTGATCGTTATAAAGAAACGATCGACGATAAAGAATTTATAAAAAAAATAGTTTATGGAGTAAGTAAGCACAGGAATGCCATAGATAGATTAATTCAGCCGGTAGCCCCGGAATGGCCAATTGAACAGATTGCTCGTATGGACCGAACAGTGCTGCGGATCGGCGTTTATGAACTTCTGTTTGCAACCGAAGTGCCGCCTAAAGTGGCTATCAACGAAGCTGTAGAACTAGCCAAGGCTTTTGGAGGTGACAACTCTTCTAAATTTATTAACGGCGTTCTGGGAACGGTTTTGCGCCATAAAGAAGCCGAAGCCGACAAATTAGCAGGTCGCAAGTCACCCGTTCGACCCGTTCGACTAAAACTCAGGGTCGCCCTGAGGATACTCGAAGGGCGACAAGCTCAGGGCAAGAAAGTCGCTAGTCACAAGTCTAAAAAAATTAAAAAAGCCACCACTAAGAGGATTAAATAGAATGATTCTTCTACCGACTATTCACCATCGACTACCCACTGGAGCGAAGCGACCATGAGGCGGCCAAAACCCCTGGCTGGCATAAAGAAGTTTGTTAGTCGCCGGCGGCCAGTTATTGAAGAAGTAGTTCGAGAACCGACGGCCGGCGGCGTAATATTCCGCCGATTGGCAGATCAGCCTGAAAAAATTGAAATACTGCTAATTCAAGATTCAAAAGGACGCTGGACGATACCCAAGGGCCATATTGAGGAAGGCGAGTCACCTCGTGCAGCCGCCGCCCGCGAAATTACCGAGGAAACCGGACTAAAAAAAATGAAGGTAGGGGATTGGCTGGGCAAAATTAACTTCCGTTACAGGCGTAACAATAGTCTGGTTCTGATGACGACTGAGATATTTTTAGTGAAGGCCTTTGGTGACAGCTCGGAAGTAAAACCGGAAAAATGGATGACTAGCTTGGCTTGGATGCCGGCCAACGATGCTCTTGATAAAATTGAATATGAAGACATTAGTAAACTTATTCTGCTAGGCTTAAAGAAGATCAGGGACCAAGGACTATGAAAATGCTGCGCATTAAGCAATCAGCAATCAGCAATCAGCAAATAGCAAGAGGACTAATTCCTAGTTACTATTTACCCACGCACCAGAAAGCCTCGAACTTTAGTTCGGGGCTGAATGCCAGTTCTGGCTTTCGGTGCGGGGTTCCACGCTCCGAAAGCCGCAAGCCTGAAGCCACGGACTTTAGTCCGTGGAGCGCTTCACTAGTTTCTGCAACCAAAGGGAGCGTCTGATGGATATTGCTAAATATCAAACTTTTGCCAAAACTCATTTCGGCGACTTTTCTGATCTTAAACTTTTAATTACGGCTTTTACGCACCGTTCATATTTAAACGAGCATAAAAAATCGGTCAGCGAACATAATGAACGACTGGAATTTTTGGGCGATGCGGTACTTGAGCTGATTGTAACACAGTACTTGTACAGTCATTTTGAAGAGCCGGAAGGTGTTTTGACTAACTGGCGCAGCGCTTTGGTGCGAACCGAAAGTATCAGCACAGCCGCTGCCCGTGAAGGCTTCGAACCATTACTACGTCTTAGTCGCGGAGAAAAAAGGGGTAGTGAACGGGCCCGGCAACAAATATTGGCTAACTGCTATGAAGCTGTAGTTGGTGCTTTATATCTGGAGAAAGGCTATGAGGCCGCTAAGGCTTTTATTGAAAAAAGTTTGTTGCCATCTCTAAAAGAAATTTTAGAGAGTGGTGCTTGGCTGGATCCTAAATCTCGTTTACAGGAGCTGGTTCAGAGTCGGGATGGTTTTACGCCCATATATAAAGTTATGGACGAGGAAGGACCGGATCACGACAAAATGTTTGTAATCGGGGTTTATGTGGATGATCAACTTAAGGCAAAAGGCGAGGGACCGAGCAAGCAAGCTGCCCAGGTTTTAGCTGCCTCCAACGCCCTAAGAATCTACACAAAAGAGGACTAAAAACTAATTTTTAAACCCCAATTTCCAATTTTCTATCGAGTTTCAATTAACCAATGTCTCAAACATTTGAAAATTGCGTAAAGCAACGAGGTTGCCGCACAACTTTTCGTTGGAAATTGAGAATTACAGATTGACTAATCTGTTGCATATCTGTAAAATGACTGGGATATGTTAGCAATTCGTATGCAGCGCACTGGGCGAAGTGGCCAGGCCCAGTTTAGAGTGATTGTTCAAGATAGTCGCTTTAGCCCAAAAGGAGGCCGGGTGGTAGCTTACGTGGGCGATTACGATCCTCACACTAAAGTTGCCTCACTCCATATGGACATTATCAGCTCATATTTGGACAGGGGCGCTCAACCGTCTGATAGAGTGGCGCGTCTGCTTAAAAAAGAAGGCCTCAAACTGCCTAAGTGGGTTAATCTGGCCGAGCCCAAAAAACGGGCCATCAGAAATCCTGACAAGCTGCGGCGTAATCGTCCGCCGGGAGCTAAAGCTCCCGAGCCAGCCGCTCAGGCTGAGGCGGAGACTGCTGAACCCACTGATGAGTCAGCAGAGCCAACCGATGCAGAAGCATCTGAAACAGTCCATACGGAAACAGCTGCTGAAGAAGTTAAAACTCCTGAAATTGACCCATCTACCGACTTATCCGCCGATGTGCCCGCCGGAGCTTCAGCAGAGGCGGGAGCCTTGGCGAAGGATGAAGCTTCTGTGGAGGCGGAAACTTCCGTAAAGACGGAAGTCGTCGAAGAGCCGGTAGCTCAAGTGCAGGTGATCGATCCGTCGCCCGAAGTCTCACACAAGGAAAAAGCTTCAAAAGAAGAGTCGGCATCTGAAAAGTCGTCTCCTGGAGCTGGCAAAGAGGAGCAAAAGGCGTAGCTCTCGGAGAGTCTCGAAAGCTCGCTCCTAGGCTGTTATAATAAATTTATACGTCGCTTAACAACAAGGAGGACCCTGCAGTGGCAGTTAGTATTGACCAGCAATTCATAGAATATATCGTTAAATCCTTAGTCGGACATCCGGATGACGTCAAAATCGAGCGCCGAATTGATGAAAAAGGCGTTTTGTTAGAACTTTGGGTAAACCCAGAAGATTTAGGTAGAGTAATCGGTAAACGTGGTGCCACCGCCCAAAGTCTCCGGACGCTTTTACGGGCACTAGGTACTAAAAATGATGCTCGCTACAACTTGAAAATTATCGACACTGGCCCGCCGCGAGAGGACAGAGAACCCTCCCCCGCTGAAGCTCCCGCCTTCGCCGAGGCTTCATCCTTCGCCAAGGCTCCCGCCTCTGCTGAAGCTCCGGCGGGCACATCGGCGGGCAGGATCGAGGGCAAGCAAAAAACAGACGATAAAGTGCCAGCAGATGACCAAACAAGTCGAGCAGACGATTCAGCTACAACTGATGATTCTACACCGGCTGACGACCTGCCGGCCGGCCGGCAGGACCAGGCTTCAAGTGCTGCCGACGATGTTGATATGAGCGAGGATGAAGAATTACCGGAAGCACCCAAAGAAGATCACTCCGACGTCGTCAGCCGCACTCGCAAGGAACTAGCCGATCTTGATGATTTGGATGTCTAAAACCTTCACAGATGATTTATATAATCCTTGCGGCACTAATTTACACTGCTGTAATTTTGGTCGTTGTCTCTGCTTCGAGAAACGCTAGCACTAACCTGGTAACTGCTGTTTCTAATTTTTTTGCAGTTTTTATACCATTAGTTCTAGTCGTTCCTAGTCTTTCAAGGAAAGTCTGGCATAGTCAAAAATATGGAATATTAATGGCTGCCGCCTCCGGTATTTTGATTGGCATCTTTGCTCTACTTATAAACAAGAGCTATTCGGTAAATAAGGTGGGTATAGTAACACCTATTGTACTTGGTGGCTCAATTTTTCTTTCAACAATTGCCAGTTATTTTATTTTTAAAGAAAGAATAACTTTAACCGAGGCTGCAGGATTAGTGTTACTGGGCCTAGGTCTTTTGGTCTTAATATACGTCCGAGCTACTAGTTAAATACTATGACAATCCAAATAATAACTTTATTTCCAAAGATGTTTGGGGGAGTGCTAAATACCAGTATGCTCCGGAAGGCCCAGGATAAAAAATTGGTCGAATATAAACTAATCAATTTACGCGATTTTGGCTTAGGATCACGCAAAACTGTCGATGATACACCTTACGGCGGTGGAGCGGGCATGGTCTTGCGGCCGGAGCCGCTAGTAGCAGCCATTGAGGCGGCAAAGCAAAAAGCCCGCTTTCGCCAAGGCTACGGCGGGCAGGCAAAAAGCAAAAAGCAAAAAGCAAGAATTATTCTTATGACCCCTAGGGGTGAGAAATTTGATCAGACTAAGGCTCGTGAATTATCAAAATTGGAAAACATAACTTTAGTTTGTGGTAGGTACGAGGGGTACGATGAACGCGTGACCCAGTTTATTGACGAAGAGATTTCGGTCGGCGACTACGTTTTGACTGGTGGCGAGCTGCCGGCCATGATTGTTGTTGACGCTGTGACCAGGCTTATTCCTGGAGTGTTGGGTGGCGAGACCAGCGCCGAAAAAGAAAGCCACAGTCAACCTGGTGTCATCGAGCACCCCCAGTATACCCGGCCAGAAGAATTTCGCGGGCTCAAAGTACCCGACGTTTTGATTTCTGGCCATCACGCCGAGATCGACAAGTGGCGAAAAACCCAATCAAAGTAGGGGAGTATAATGGTATTAAAAGGAGGCGACCATGTTCACTTTGCCACAATTAGGATATGAGTTTGATGCGCTGGAGCCACACATAGATGCTAAGACTATGGAAATCCATCATGATAAGCATCATGGGGCATACGTTGAAAAACTCAATGCGGCGTTAGCAAAATATCCTAAACTGCAGTCTAAAACAATCGAGCAGCTTCTGAGCGGGATCAAAGACGTGCCGGAAGATATCCGCACAGCTGTCCAAAATAACGGCGGCGGTCATCACAACCACACCCTGTTCTGGGAGAGTATGAAACCAGGCGGAGGGCAGAATGTGCCCGAGGCCATTCATAAAACCTTCGGCAATTTAGATGACTTTAAGGACAAGATGACAGAAGCTGCAATTGGCCGGTTTGGCTCCGGATGGGCTTGGCTAGTCAAAAGTAGGAATAATCTAGAAGTATATTCTACCGCTAATCAAGACAGTCCGTTGATGGAAGGCAAAACTCCGATCCTAGGACTTGATGTATGGGAGCATGCTTACTATTTGAAATACCAAAACCGCCGTCCCGATTATGTCGAAGCTTGGTGGCAGATTGTGAACTGGAACGTTGTTAGCGAGCGCTTAAGTTAGTCTAGATCTTACTTTAGACTCTTTTGTTTTTCACGGACTTTTTTCATAGATTTATCGATAAGTTGATTTATTATTTTTTTAAATCTTTGTAAGTGGCGGTCTGCCCACTTGAACTCTAGCGATAGAATAAAAAGTCCACCGGCTGTAACAAGAACTCCGGGACCGGGCAAGGGAATTAATATCAGGCCAATAATAAGTACGGGCAGACCCAGAAAGGCAATAATTATCTTGCGCAGGGTTCTATAAGTCTTTTCCATACTATAGATTTTGTATTTTAAATAGGAAACCTACAATAATACCCAAAGCTGTAGCCAACCCCCCGATAATCAAAATTTTCAGGCCGCCTTTGAAAGCACTAACTCGAAGAATACGACCTTTAACGTACCCCAATAAGAATAGAGCAGCAAGAGCAGCTAATACGCTGGTGATTAGAGAGGTAGGATAATCCAGAATCAGTATTGGTGTAAGAGGAATTAAGCCTGCCAGTAAGTATGACGAGAACATCAACAGGCCGCTAACGGAAGCGCTCTCGGGGTTACGATCTATTTTGTCCAATTCTTTTACGGCGTCGTCACTTAAATATTCGCCGGCACCCATAGATACAGCTTCGATGACAATCGCTACAACCCCACCAAGAATAACAATGCGATTACTGTTGGCCCCGACGCTTAGGCCAGCTATCAAACCGGTTGTCGAGACCAGGCTGTCTTCTACGCCAAAAAGCGTACTGCGCAGGTATTCTCGTTTAATTTGTTTCACTAGACTTTATTATAGTAGTTTTGATCGATAAGATATAACTTGAGGAAGTTACTAAGAAATGGCCTCATCGAAATACGACCTTTTAGCTCATCATAAAATTAATAACCATAGTTCATAACTCTAGATTTCACTTCATAGTCAACTACTTCTCTCAATCTGCCAAGCAAACAGCGTCTTGGCCTGGCAGATTGTATATGGGAAAATAAATACGTATTCCGGGATCGTCTAAAGGCCCCAAAGGACAGTGAAGCTGCCTATGGGGTAAATAGGACGCTAATGGGGAGTGGCCAAGTGGTAAGGCACTGGGTTCTGGTCCCAGGATCGGGGGTTCGAATCCCTCCTCCCCAGCCAAGTAGTGCACCAAAGGAGACCTCACTCTCTAAATTAGAAGGAGTAAAATGAAGCTATCTGAACGAAAACTTAAATTTGTCGAAGAGCTGGCAAGTTTTCAAAAAGATCTAAATGTTGACCTTTTATACACTTACCCCAGACATAGAACAACAAAAGACTGGTTAGCCAATACGGCGGCAGTTCTTAAAAATTTAGACGAAGGGGATTTTCAGGAATTTAGCCGGCTTCGTAAAACTATTACCCCTGATGAATCGCGCGAAAAAAGAAAAAGCGCAGCTTACGAAATCGACAATTTTGTCAGGCAAAAGGTTGCGGAATGGCAAAGGTATGACTTCAGCAGCTTGGATGAGGTTACTAATGGATCAAGTGAGGAAATGAAAGAAGCTAGGGAGGCGGTCCAAGAACGTTTCCATAAGGCTAATATAACCGTCTACGGTAATGCAACGCTTGGAGACAACAGCCCATTAAGCCATATAAAGATAAGTGAATTTATTACAGCGCTCGTTGAAGAAGCAGAAAAGCTTCCAGAAAGTAAAGAAAAGAAAAGTTTGCTACGCAACTTGAGAGAAGCTTCAAAGAATCCTACGATTGCTGCGATTGCAGGAGGGCTGGTTAGCGGAGTCGTACAAGGTTTAATCCAGAAGAAGGGCTAGACCCCAATGCTCAATGATTTGAGACACCATGTGTGCCCCGAAAGTCTAGGAAAGTCGGTCTGGTACTAGACCCAGCTGCTCAGCCATGTATTGGATTAAAGTGACCGTAAGTAATTAAATCTGCTTGAAGTTATTAAGGCTATTTTGGCCGGCCAAATTATTTTTGCATGTCAACTGGTTCGAGCATGTCCATCACCATGCAACCCCATGTAAAGTTGTGGGCTCCGTAGCCTTCCCCAGTTAATGGGTTAAACTGCTCACGAAAGCCTGATTTTCTTAATAGTCGAAGACTTTGATTGATAATTCTTTTAGCCTGGGCGTCAAAGCCGTACTCCTGCAAACCTTTGACGATAAACCAATTAATCGCCATCCATATAGGCCCGCGCCAAAAACCCTCGGGGTCAAATGATGATTCGTTAAGAGCTACTGTTGGCACGCAGTAGGACGTGGCAAATTCGGATTCATTTTCTAAATGATCATGGACCAGATTTTCGGCCTCGGACTTGGTTAGAACTTTGGCAAAAAGCGGCGAAAAGATAGCCCAAGTTTTAAGCTTGATGGGCTGATAATTTCGCCCCATAGTGGAATACATAACACCATCGCTGTCCAGCATAATAGCGCGCATGGCAGCTTTAACGACTTGGGCCTGATGCCGGGCCCATGTAGCCTGATCATAGTCGCCCAGGGCTTGGGCGATGTTGGCTTGAGCCCCTAGATTACGGACTAAAATAGCATTGAAAGGAACATCGCGCACCCAGTGCCGACGGTCCATGCGATTTTTTATAGCAAAATTGTAGTTACGAAAGCGCTCAATTAAAACTTTACGGCGCTGGAAATTTTCATCAATATTCTGTCTGGCAACCATAGTCAAGGCGCTGTCAAAACGCGGCGAATTGTCCTCTCCTGATTCGTCTGGATGAATTAGACCAACTAAATGGTGATGCCGAGGATCCCGGTACTTGAGCAAATAATGGTGAAAACGATCAATTGTTCCCAGCATTGACTTTAGAAACTCGAGGTCGGGTGATAGGCAGTGTATTTGCCAGGCAGCGTAAGCTAGCATAGGTGGCTGAGTAATACTACTCGTTCGTCTGCGGCCCCATCTTATTTGCGGGAATGAGTTACCGTTGGTAGATTTCCAATAGACCATGTGCGGCAACATACCATTAGAAAATTGATGGTGAGACAGACTGAGCAACTCGGCCTTAGCTGTAGGGATATCAAAATGACTAAGGATAATAGCGTGAAAGCAAGAATCCCACAACCATTGATAAGGATAAGAGTCGGGGGATGGTAGAGTATAAGTTAATTCTTTGGATTGCCGGCGGTTTTGGATCATCAGCTTTTGAATTCGCTGAGCTAAGGCTTTATTCATTAACGATATTATAGCTTGGCTTTGGATTCTTTGCCCGTCCAAGTAATGCTGCAGTCTGATCAATGGGAAGTGATAATCAACCAAAAGAACTTTGGTACGTACCAAACGCGGAGCAACTGGTTCAATCCAGCTGGTCAGTAAGCGGCACTATCTTGACTAAAAAAAGATAGCATTGAATCACCTGTGAGGCTTGATCCTCAGACTCATACCTATATTTGCCAAGGCGATACGTTTGTAACATATTAAACCGGACGAGTGCGTACATAAACCGACTGTTTCTATTAGAGATTTTGTATATGGGAGGTTCAAGACCCATATGCTCAAGACACGATTACAGCGCTCCAAGATACTAGTATAGTAGTAAGGAGTAATGGTTAAACAATCGAGTCAACCTTTGGTGCTAGCTCGAAAACGGCAACCCCTAGAGATCACGGCAGCCTATCAACAGGCGGCTAAGCGACTATTGTTGCTTGATTATGACGGCACGCTGGTAGCATTAGCCCTAATGCCGCATAAAGCCAAGCCTTCGCCTCGGGTTCTAGCTTGCCTGGATTTATTGAGTAAAGACCCGAAAAATACAGTTGTGGTCATAAGCGGGCGTGATCGCTCCACGCTCGAGAATTGGCTTGGCCACTTGCCTTTTGGACTAGTCGCCGAACACGGCGCGTTTAATAAGAGTGAAACGGGCTGGCAGTCTGCATTCAAGAACCACGGCCAATGGAAAGAAGCCATAAAGCCAATCCTTAATAGTGCAGTATCAATTATTTCAGGCTCGCAGGTTGAAGAAAAAGAGACGGCAATCGTTTTTCATTATCGGCTTTCGTCGGATCAAAAATTTGCTAAGACCGAAGCTAAGCTATTGGCTGAGAATCTTCTGCCGGTTATTGGGTCTCTTAGTTTGGAAGTGCGTCGTGACGAAAGGGAAATGGTGGTTGAAGTGAAACAGGCCGGAATCGATAAAGGTCAGGTGGTGCATGAGTGGTTGAAACGAGACAGATACGATTTTATACTGTGCGCCGGTGACAGTACTAGCGATGAAGAAATGTTCAAAGTCTTGCCGCCGGACGCAATTAGCATAAAAGTAGGGCCAGACTCAACTGACGCCAGATACCGAATAAATGATCCGAGTGGCTTTATAGAATGTTTAGCTAATCTGTCTAAGGCTGGTTAAGAACTAACTTCCAGCATAAACTTTAGCTCATCGCGGACTAAACGGGGTAGTAGAAAATTTTCGCGGACGTGCCTTTGCCCAGCCTTACCCATATTGCGACGCTTGCGCAGGTCTTGGATTAATTCAACAATACGCTTAGCACAATCTTCAACGTCGTTAACTAAGTAGCCATTTTTGTTATGAATAATTTGCAGGATAATCCCGCCAACGTTACCGCCAATAACAGGAGTTTTTGACCACATGGCTTCTGAGACTGTTAGTCCAAAGCCCTCGCGTATAGATTTTTGCAAGATAATGTCACTGGCCGTCTGGAAGGCTTTAATCGCCCGAGGACCAGCCTGGTTGGTAATAATATGTACGTCCGGAAGCCCGCTTGCCGCTTTGCGTACCTGCGAGAGGATCATTTTAGCTTGCAAGTCGTCAACCGTAAAGTTGCCAACTATGGCTAACTGGATCTTAGGCACCTTAGCTTTAGCTAGTTTCCAGGCTTCAACTACTCCAGGCAAGTCTTTCCAAGGGTCAAAACGGGATATCTGGGTAATAAGCGGACAGCTGGTATCAATTCCAAACTTACCAATAATACGCCGGGCTTCGATTTTGCTCATTGGCAGATTTTTTGGGTTTAAGCCCTCAATTGCCGGCGGCGAAATCATGAGATGCTTAAGGTGGGAATCTTTAAACACATATTCACGCATGGTGAATATTGCGCCGTCGTAGGGCTGCAAATACTCTAAGAAGCGCTGTTGATACTCGGGCTTGGTATTTATGGAATCAGTGTGGGATCGCCAAAGCCACTTGGACTTTCCCTTACTGGGTAAAAATGACAGGGCCGCAGTTAGTTGGTGGTCTTGTATGAAAATAAAGTCCCAATTTTGAGGATCCAACTGCTTGGCCAATTTACGGTTAAAATCTTCGTAAACTTTCCAATCACTTTGGGGCAGGGGACGGGGATGGCCCTGCAAGCCATTATGAATAGCTTTAGTAACCCTATAAAAGTTACTTGGGACATTGTGCAGTGAATACCACTCCGCATCAATACCTAAACCTTTAAGCAACGGTATTAAATTGGCTAATATCTCAGCCACGCCGCCGCGGTTAGGCGTGGAGTTAATGTGTAATACTCGTTTACCTTTAAGCTGACCAGCCGAACTATAGATCTCGTTTAAGAGCCCAGCATCCATTATTGAGCGATAGCCTTCAATACTCCTTGGCCATAAATCTATTTTCTTTAACATTTTTACCATCATCATTCTGCTTGGTTGAGTGCGAGGATAAATAGGGGCGCGCTTCAAAACATCCACCCGCCTTGCTCTAGTATGACAAATTTAGAAAGAACAATCTAAAACGGCAAAAAATCCTTAACCTTGATCTCGATAACTTGAAGTACTACATGTCGCAAAAGTCTAGGAAAGTGGGTCGGTGCTAGACCCATATGCTCAGCCAGATTGAGCTCTAAAAGTGATTATAACGCCCTTGGCACTGGTGCACTAAATCCATACAAGTAACCGCTATCTTAATTGACAAGTAAATTTAACAGCACTACTATGAACTTAATATCACTAAGCATAAGCGGGAAACAATTATGATCAAAAATCTCCAAAAGAATATGAACGGTTTAGCTCACATCCAATTAGCATTACTACTGGCAGCAGTTATAGCCGTGGTGGGGGTAGTTGGCTGGAAAGTACAAAGCAATAGCTCTACGCCATCAACAGGCATTAGCAAAGTTACCCAAGACAAATGCACAGCTGCGGTTAACGACAAACAGTTTTGTAAATTTGCCGGTGCCTTTGCTAGCGTCACCAACTATAAAGCAGCTGTCACTGCCATCGATAAAACTGGTCAGTCGGCTAGTTACGATTTGGCCTATGACAGCAAAAATAACATCTCAATGGTCCTTAAGTTAAACAGCCAAGAGCAAGCCAACGTTATTGTCTATAGCGGCATTACTTACTCTAAAGATTACACTGACGGTAAGTGGTTCAAATATGCGTCTGCCGATAAAAACGCGCCTCAGGCCTTGGATCTAAAAAAAGAGTTCCTCAAATCAGACTTTAAAAATGACAAGGGCGAGCAACTGACTTACAAAAACCTTGGGACCGAAAAGTGCGACAAGCTGACTTGTTACAAATACCAAGAGAGTGACCCCCAAAAGCCTACCGAGACAGACTATCTGTGGTTTGATACAAAAAATTATCTGCTGCGACGCGTCAGCGTTAACGACAGCAAGGCTGGCTCCAACGCCGAAATGACCGTTACATACGGATCGGTTACTATCAGTTTGCCTTCGCCCACTAAAGACGCCCCAGCTGTCGCGCAATAGTTGATCTGACGAAAACCGTCTGGAGCTATTGGGGTTGGAACCCCTCTTCCGCTGAATGGCAAGGAAGTAAGTTTGGCGAACAAGCAGTTTCCGCGGCCGCGTAATTCTACCGACCTTGAAAGCCAAGAATATCTGACTCTCAAAGCCTCTGCAAAGTACATGGTCCAATAGCTGTTTTACGGTGTTTGCAAGTGTTTGCAAGGACGGTTCTTGCAAACGGACAAAATATTGTCTAATAAGTTAAGTCAGGTTTTGAGAGTCAGGCCAATAATTTCTTGACAGGCTTTTGGCCATATGCCACCATGTTACACATGTGCAACCAACTAATTAGTGAGGTAATCATTATTAACCCAGCCTAGCGGGTAGTTTTTTGCATATAACAAACGAAAAAATAGCTCCCGCGCCAAGTGGGAGTTTTTATATGCAAACATTAATATCTATGAGTTATAAATGATAGAAACCTACAAAAAACCAATTGAACAAGAATTCTTTAAAGAATCTCTTACAGGCGGTGAAGCTTTAGTACGCAGTCTTCAGCTTAATGGCGTGGAGTATGTTTTTGGATATACCGGCGGGGCCGAACTACCAATTTCCGATGCCTTTGTGACGGAAGGCGAAGGCATCCAATTTATTATGACCCGCGATGAGCGCAGCGCGACTCTAATGGCCGACGGTTACGCGCGTATCAGCGGTAAACCTGGGGTTGTGCTGGTTACGAGTGGTCCTGGTGCCACCAATGCTTTGACCGGAGCATTGAATTCTAGTGCGGATAATGTGCCACTGTTAATAATTTCTGGTCAAGTACCCAGGCGCATGATAGGGAAAGATGCCTTCCAAGAAGTTGATATCGAGACAATGTCTAGACCGGTTACCAAGCATAGCGAAATGGTCAAAGACACTAACGATATACCACGAGCTGTTAATAATGCTTTTCAGGTTGCTAACTCCGGCCGGCCGAGGCCGGTTTGGCTTGACATACCAAAAGATATTGCCTCAAATGAATTCACGGGTGTACTGTCTTCGCCAGCAGAGCCAGAGGTAATAAGCGAGGCTATTGAATTAGATGATATTGCTCTAGGAGGGCTGGAGCGAATTGCCAAAGCTTGGCGGACAGCCGAGGACCCAGTTATATTAGCCGGTCGTGGTGTGCGTATTGCAAAGGCGGAAAAAGAGTTAATAGCCCTAGCTAAGCAGGAAGATACACCTATTACCCCTACTTTGCTGGCTAAAGGCACTATTCCAGAAGACGATCCGTTGTATCTTGGCGCGCCAGGGATGCACGGACTAGTTCCTGCAAATAAGGCTCTGATTGAAGCTGATTTTATTTTCATGGTAGGCTCGAGCGCTGATGACCGAATTGTTAGTCACCCAGAAACTTTCGGCAAAGATGCCTTTATAGCGCATATTGATATTGACGAAAAACAAATTGGAAAAATTATTCAACCTAATGAAGGAGTTGTAGCTGATGCCCGTGTAGCTTTAAAGGCTTTACTAAAGATAATGGAGCAGGACGAAGGCGACGAACCAATTAAACACATTGAGTGGAATGCCCGGCTGGCTAAATATAAGGAAGACTATTCCCTAAGCTATGAAGTTAGCGGAAGACAAACTATAAAAGAATTTATGCAAGATGTCACCGAAAAGTTATTCAGGTTAGTACAATTAAAAAGAGCTGAAGGCTCTCAACGCTACGAAACTAATACTGGATTGACCATGCAGCAAGTCATTGATGAAGTGTCTAATCTAACCGAAGGCAACGCTACCGTAGCTACAGATGTCGGTCAGGCCCAGATGTGGACCATGCAGTTCTATAAAAGCAAGCGGCCGAACGCCTGGTTATCCTCCGGCAGAGCCGGTACGATGGGGTACGGTGTCCCAGCAGCGATCGGCGCTCAAATTGCGGCACCAAAAGACCTAGTTATAGCGATAGTTGGCGACGGCGGTTTCCAAATGACATTTGGCGAGCTGGCCACCGCCCGTAGACTTAAATTACCTATCAAAATTATCATTCTGGACAATGGCTGCTTGGGTCTAGTTCGTCAATGGCAAGAAATGTTCCTTGGCAACCGTGAAATTGGCGTCGACATGAGCGACAACCCTAATTTTGTAAAGCTTGCGAAAAGCTACGGCCTGAAAGGTATCCGCATTAAGTCTAGCGGGCATCTCAAGCGAAGATTAAAGAAGGCTTTGGAGCATAACGATGGGCCGGTCGTGGTTCATGCAATAGTCAATCGAGGCGATAATGTTTTCCCGATGGTACCTTCAGGCGCTCCTCTTGAAAACATGCTTATTGAGCAACCATCAGATAAATTACCAGTTCCGACGGGTAGCACGTAAAAAACTACAGGTGGTAGTTGCATCTAATCATCTTTCAACGAGGTCGGTGTTGACGGCTTGATTAGCTATCTCTAAAATAGGCAGTTGTTAATATGACTCAAAATAAACATGAACTCTATGAGGACCATAGCCAAAACATCGGCCCCAAACTAAACAAACTGCGGGCCGCGGTACTGGGAGCCAATGACGGTATAGTTTCTATTTCTGGTCTGGTGGTTGGCGTCGCCGGGGCTACTGATTCCAAAGTGGTTATTTTAACCGCTGGTTTAGCTGGTCTGATCGCTGGTGCCATATCAATGGCGGCCGGCGAGTACGTGTCGGTTAGCAGTCAACGCGACACGGAGCGGGCCCTGCTGCACCAAGAAAAATTTGAGCTCAAAAACTATCCCAAAGATGAACTTCATGAGCTGGTAAAGCTCTACCAGGATAAAGGCTTAACCCAAGCCACCGCCAAAAAGGTAGCCAGCGAACTGACAGACCGCGATGTCTTTATGGCTCATGCCGATGCTGAGCATAGCATAGACCCGGATGAGCTGGTTAACCCCTGGCAGGCAGCCATTGCCTCGACCGCATCGTTTTTGGCTGGAGCCGCTGTTCCATTAATTGCCATTACTGTGCCGCCGGCCAATATGCGCATACCGATAGCGTTTACATCAGTTGTCATGGCTCTTATTATCACTGGTACACTTAGCGCTAAAGTTGGCAAAGCCCCGGTCTTGCCAGCCATCGCCAGAGTTGTCTCTGGGGGCTTAATAGCTATGATTATCACCTTTAGTATCGGCAGTTTGCTTGGGGCGAGCAATATATAGACCAGTGACGTCTATCTTATAACTAAAATTTTTATAGCCAATAATCTATCTTAAAGGGATTTTTCTAAGTCTTCTAAAGTGCCTTTAACTTTTACATAAGGATTGGCAAAATCTTTAACACTGGCGGTTTTATGATAACCAACGCCAGTTTCAGCGAATTTAACCGCCGAAGCTGTGGATACGCTGACTACGGTATCTTGGGCTTTGATGATGTTTTTTGTTCGGGCTTGGACGACGGCGTCAAGGGCCACAGCACTTTGCGGGCAAATATTGGCTCCAGCCCCAGTAAACTGGGCCCACCTTTTTAAGATTTGAGGCTCGCTGACGCGGTAAAAATGGATATTAAACTGATCCATAAAGTATTTTATTCTGGGAAAGCTCACCGGGTCATTGATGTTCATGGCGCTGGCCACGGTAGCCTTAAATTTGCCAGGGCGGTAAGACTTATATCCAGTCTCGCTCCAGCGAACGAGAGTATCGGCAGCCGCTGTCTGTCCGACAATAATGCCCGGCAGCTTATTAATAAGCCCAAACTCTTTCGCCCTGCTTAGACTGCTTAGCAGAGCCGCAAGATTACCCCCATTGCCAACCGGAATAGCAATCCAATCGGGCGCTTGCCAAGACAGATCTTGCAGGATCTCCAGCCCGATGGCTTCTTGCCCGACTAGGCGCATATCATTTTTGCTATTGACTAGTATTAGTTCCGGGTGTTTGGCGCTGAACTGCTGAACAATTTTCATGCAGGCGTCAAAGCCATCGGGGTGTTCGATAGCTCTCACTTTCGCTCCGTGAGCCATTACCTGAAATAGTTGAGAATCGGCAATTTTTTGCGCCGGAACCAGCACCAGGCAACTTAGCTGATCGCGGACATAGGCCGAATAGACAGCTGCCGAAGCTGATGTATCGCCGGTTGAGGCGCAGGAAACTCCTATGATGCCTAACTTTGGATTTTGCTGTTTGAGTCGCAGAACATCGGATATGGCAACTGTCATGCCGCGGTCTTTAAAACTTTCCGATGGAGCTTGGCCCTCTAGCTTGATGAAGAGATCTTTAAGTCCAAATTCTTTTTTAAGCCAGCGCGGAGTTTCAAATAAGTCTGTTTGACCCTCTTTTAATGAAATTATCTGCTTCTTTGGAAAACCCGGCAGCAAGAAATCTCGCCAAAGCCAGACACCAGAATCATTAGGGTAGATTTTTCGCTCGACGCCGTATCTTAGTTGATCAAAATGGTCTCGAGCTTTTTTGCCGGTGCCAATCAATTTTTTGAGATAGTTTTCATTGCGTTTGACAAGAAGCAATCCTCCGCAATCCGGGCAAGTGTAATAAAATTTATCGGCTGCTTGCTTAGCACTGCAGCTGATACATTCATGCCAAAAATGGATTTTAGCCATCCGTCAATTATAATCCCGGCAGGCCCGTGAAGCTAGATAACTTGATCTATCTGTTTCTCACTTACCAGAAAAAGTGTATATTAGCTACAAATATATGAGGACGACAGGGAAACAATTCCAGCAATTGCTGAAAGAAAATAAATTGGTGGTGTGTTTTATCGGAATGTCCAATACTGGTAAAACCTACTGGTCAAGGCGACTGGCCGCGCTAGGTTTTAAACATCTAAACTGTGATGATCTGATTGAGCAGCAACTAGGCCGTGAACTAAAAAAACTAGGCTACAGTGGCATTGAGGACGTATCGCGCTGGATGGGCCAGCCTTACGATAAAAGATTTGCCGCCAATCAACAAAAATATTTAGAGGCTGAAAAAAAGGGTCTGCATAAAATCCTGGCTGCAATCAAAAATGCCGACCTGGACAATACGGTTATAGACACAACCGGTAGTTTTGCTCATCTTGATGATCAAACCTGCTCAAGGCTAAGACAATCTGCCTTAATGGTTTACATTGAGGCTACCAGCGATATGAAGCAGCAGATGTTCAAACTCTATATGAGAAAACCCAAGCCGGTTGTGTTCGGGGATGTTTTTAGGCCTAATGAAGGCGAGACGGACATGCAGACGCTGGCGCGCTGCTATCCTAAATTGCTCGAGCAACGTAGTCGCCGCTACCGGCGCTATGCAGACGTAATTATTCCTCGGCAAAAAATTAGCCAGAATATGGCTGTAGATAACTTTCTTGCTTTAATAGAGCAGTTATTATAAAGTACTATCAAATAAAACAAAGAACACCCAAGAGACTTTTTTATGTATAATTTGGCCTCTGGACTGTAAATAAGTATAAAGCCGGTGCTATAATTGGCTAGACTTTGCAAATTTGGAGGTGAAGTGCTTAAGCTAAACGGAACATAGCTATGATAGTCATGAAATTCGGTGGGACATCAATCGGTAATGCTCAACGAATTCAGGCGGTAGCTAAGATCGTTGCCTCATGGCAAAAAACTCGTCCGGTAGTGGTTGTAGTATCGGCTATGAACAAAGTTACCGATTTGCTTGTGGCATCAGCCGAGTCGGCTGCTAAGAAAAAACGTACTTCAATGAACCGAAACCTGAAACAACTCCGTCGACTTCATCTGGAGGCAATTTCTGGCTTAGGACTTACCAAACCTCACGAGCAAGCCCTGCTTGAAGTTATTAATGTCAAATTTGAGGAGTTAGAGCAACTCTTAAGCAGTGTTTACATAATCGGCGAGCTTAGTCCAAGAGCTTTAGACGCGATTTTATGTCACGGTGAGCGTCTGAGTATTCATCTGGTGACCGAGGCGATTAGGCAAGCCGGCCTAAAGGCTGAAGCTCTGGAGGCCAGTAGTTTTATTCGAACTACCGACCAATTTGGCGCGGCCCGACCATTGCTTGAAGAATCTGAAAAACTAGCTAAAAAGGCTATTATGCCACTGCTTAAGAGATCCGTGACGCCGGTTGTAACTGGTTATATCGGCTCGACCAGTGATGGAATTATTACAACTTTAGGACGCGGCGGCTCCGATTATTCGGCGACTATTTTAGGCTATTGTTTAGGCGCTGAAGAGGTCTGGATTTGGACGGATGTTGACGGAGTCATGACAGCTGACCCGGCAGTCGTTAAGCAGGCTCATACCCTTAGGCGGCTATCTTACAACGAAGCGGCCGAGCTTTCTTATTTTGGGGCCAAAGTTCTTCATCCGCTGACTATGGTTCCGGCGGCCCTTAAGCAAATACCGATCCTAATAAAAAATAGCTTTAATCCTAAAGCACCCGGCACTAAAATCTCTGAGCAGATAAGCAGGAATTCTCATAGCGGTAAAGCCATTGCCACCATCGGCGATCTTAGTCTGATCACAGTTCAGGGCAAAGGCATGATAGGAGTTCCGGGTGTGGCGGCCAAAGTTTTTGGCGCGATTGCTGCCCAAAATATTAACGTGCTATTTATATCACAAGCTTCATCTGAGTATAATATTTCCTTTGTGGTGGCGGCCGATGACGGCCAAAGAGCCGTCCGGATTTTGCAAGAGACTTTTGAGCCGGAAGTTAAGTTAAAGTTGATTGAAACCGTTAGACTGGAAGAGAAATTGGCGATCTTAGCAGTCGTTGGCGAAGGCATGAGAGGTCATCCTGGTATTGCCGGCAAAATATTCTCGGCGCTGGGCAACAGTGGTGTTAACATCATAGCCATCGCCCAAGGCTCCTCAGAACGCAATATCTCACTGGTTATTAAGCAGGCCAACACCAAAAAAGCCGTCAATAGCATTCATCAAGAATTTCATTTAGCCAAGCCATGAAAACTCCACTAAAGAAATACTACTTACTACATGTAGGTGTCGGTAACGTCGGCAGTGCCGTGGTCAGGCAAATTAGGCAACGCCGGAAGTTTATAAAAGCCAGTTACGGAGTTGATCTTGTTTACTGCGGTCTGTTCACAGCCGAGGCGGATATTTTTAAGGCCCAGGGCTTATCCAACTCTCAACTGGATAGTTTTCCAGCTGCTGAAGTCAAAGCCGACATCCCGAGGTGCCTTAAGCTTATACCTCAGCCTTTTATTTTGATTGATACCACGGCCTCAGAACATATGCTGCCCTTGCTGAAGCAAGCCCTAAAAAGGGGAGGGTCAGTTGTTTTGTCCAACAAAAAACCGATTTCAGGCTCCCAAGCTCAGTTTGACAAATTGCGCAGTCTTGGCGGTCAACGACTATTTTATGAAACAACCGTAGGAGCGGGATTGCCGGTAATTCAGACTTTAAAAATGCTTCTGGCAAGCGGTGATGAGGTCATTGCCTTGCGGGGCTGTTTTAGCGGGACTCTGGGATTTATATTTTGGCAACTGGAAGACGGCCGACCTTTTTCTGGAGCCGTATTGCAGGCTAAGAAGCTTGGTTTTACCGAACCCGATCCCCGTGACGACCTTTCCGGTATTGACGTTGCCAGAAAAGTGCTGATTCTGGCCCGTTTACTGGGGCGCAAACTAGAGCTAGCTGATGTAAGATTGCAAAGACTTTACCCAAAATCCATGGACAAGTTATCGAGTGATGATTTTTTAAAGCAGCTTAGGCAGTTAGATACACCCTACCAGGCCAAAATGAAAGCGGCTCAAAAAAGTGGCAAGGTTCTGCGCTTTGTGGCTTCAATTGACAAAGGCGGTTGTCGTGTCGGGTTGGAGGCAGTTCCAAAAATTTCGGAAATTGGCAGCTTGCAGGGTCCAGATAACATTATTGTTTTTAAAACTAGGCGTTATTTAAAAAATCCACTGGTTATTAAAGGCCCTGGTGCCGGCGTGGAGGTTACGGCCGGGGGGGTGTTTAGCGATGTCCTGCAGGCTACGTTAAGTACTAAGTCAGTAGCTAAGGGGAAACAGCCGTGAAAAAACTCAGAGCTGGCGTTTTGGGAGCTACCGGCATGGTCGGTCAGCGCTTCATTAGCTTACTGGCCGAGCATCCTTGGTTTGAAGTAGTGACGGTCGCGGCCTCACCGCGCTCCGCCGGAAAGTCTTATAAAGCAGCCGTGGCTGGACGTTGGTCCATGAACAAGCCTGTACCTAAAAAGCTTGAAAATCTGGTAGTTAGAGCCGTAGAAGCTGATTTTGATCAAATTGCCAAAGAAGTGGATGTGATTTTCTGTGCCCTGGACATGGATAAGGAGGCCATAAAAAAAATTGAAATTGCCTACGCCGGGGCTGGCATCGCCGTCATTTCCAACAACTCAGCTCATCGTTGGACGCCGGATGTGCCAATGCTTATGCCCGAAGTAAACCCCAGCCACATCAAGCTGATTGACATGCAGCGCAAAAGTAGGAACTGGACAACTGGTTTAATTGCTGTTAAGCCAAACTGTTCGATTCAATCTTATGTTTCGATCTTAACGGCGCTCAAAGAATTTTCACCAACTCGAGTGGCTGCTACTAGCTTGCAGGCCATATCTGGTGCCGGAAAAAACTTTAAGACTTGGCCGGAAATGATTGATAACGTTATTCCGTTCATCGGCGGCGAAGAAGATAAGTCGGAGAAAGAACCCATGAAAATCTGGGGCAAGTTAAGTGGCGGCACAATTAAGTTGGCCAACATACCATCTATTTCGGCAGTCTGCGTTCGGATACCTGTAACCGATGGCCACCTGGCCAGCGTGGCTGTTAAATTCAAGAAAAACCCGACCAAACAGCAAATTCTTGGTAGACTTAAAAATTTTAAAAATCCTTTGGCGCCGCTCAAGCTACCATCAGCGCCCCAGCAGCTTATCCATTATTTGCCGGATGAGGACCGGCCGCAAACAGCTCTAGATCGAGATCTAGAAAACGGTATGGCGATTACTATGGGAAGACTCCGGGAAGATAAATATTTTGACTGGCAGTTCGTGACCTTGTCGCACAATACTATTCGCGGAGCCGCCGGGGGTGCTATCTTAATGGCCGAACTACTAGTGGCTAAGGACTATATCCAACGCTAGATAGTCAGGAGCCAATTAAAGATAAAACTAGCCTAAACTGCGGCGCAGTTGTGCCAATTCGTCTATAAGAGCCGACAATTTACGGGGGTTTTTCTTAGTTGGGAAGACATTGGCCGATAGATTAACGTGGGATATTTCATCGTTGGTGCGCGGTCCAAGCCTGATGCCCAAAATTCGTTCAATGGCTTTAACATCTTGGCTTAGCTGCTGCCATGACTTATTACGTTTTGCTAAAACTGCCAAGTTGTTCTGGCTGAAGTAGTGTCCGGCTTTTTGGAGGTCACTAGGAAGTGTTGGATAGTGTCTTAACAAAAGATCTAACTGAGCACCAGAAAGACTCTCAAGCAACCGACCGCTGCCAATGAGTTCCGGAGGAACGCCAAGGCTATAAAAAGCAGCCGTGAAGGTTATAGCCCGCGGTAAATGCAAGGGACCTGCTGATCGGCTATAGGCAAGCAGTCCGATATGCTGACGGCGCTCACGCCGCCTCGGGACGGCTTCAAACAGGGGCTCCATGTCTTTTATAATATCTTTAAGTGTAGATCTATATAGCTCAGAAGCTTTATGAATGATTCTGTCTAGCAGTTTCTGATCGGCTCCGGTGATTATGTGCGGTTTAGATCTCGGCAGATCTTGAGCCAGAGTCTTGATGGCTCTTTTAACTTCAGCGGTTGAATGATCGTAGCGGAAAGACGACTGGATGGTAACCGTTCTAAGCCCGGGGTACTGCGCGGCATATGAACTGGCGCTTGAAGGCGACAACCCGCCGCGGAAAGGCAGGCTGCCGACTCCGGCAATTGGATAAACGGCGATATGCCAGCGCTTAGAAAATTCATAAACCTGCGAAAGGCCGGTTTTATTAGCCAGTACAGTAGCAATCAAACCGGAAACCAGGGCTGGGTCGGAACGAGCCAAAAACGGCCTGATATAAGCTGGAGATTTGCCAAATTTTGACTTGTAAAGTTTCAAATACTCGTTCAGTAGTTGACCGATAGTTTGCTGACTGGCCACACTCTCTACTAAAGGAATTAGCTCCAACTGGTCATTATTTTTATGGCTGCCGTTAAAGACTTCAGACTTAAAATTAGCCAGTTGGCCAAACAGCTCATGCATATGCATGAGCTGTTTGGCTGAGCTTGTCATAGGCAGGATGACTTCAAAAAGTGGACGCTGGCCGAATTTGAGGTCGCGTGCATAATCCTCGCTGGTTAAAATGACGGTCATAGCCTGCAAGAGACTATAGCCCTTTTCTTGCCAGATATTAGGAATGCGAAATGTTAAATATCGGTCTTTGCCAAGTTTATGTTTGGCAAAATAGCTATGGTAGTTGCTGAGTAATTTATCGACCACAGCGCTGTCGGCATGTTTGCCCTCCCAGTCCCACATGAATTCAGGTATGTCAAGGTTAATAAAGGACTCTAAAGCCTCATAGAGCTCGTCATACAAGCCAATAAAGGGCTGGCCATCGGACTTCCACTTGGGCGCGTTGGCGTTATCAGGATGTTGGGTGGCCATTGTAGCCGGAATTTGTCTCAAGAGGCTTCCTTCATAACAAACTCCCGCAAATTTTTAATTCCATCAACTAAAGTCTTGTCGCTGGCTGCGAAGCTCAGTCGTACAAAACCAGGAGCTCCAAAAGCCTCCCCCGGCACAAGAGCGACCTGCCCCTCTTTTAATAACTGTTCGCACCAAGTTTGGCTGTCGTGTGTTAGCTGGCGAATATCAATAAAAAAGTAAAAAGCACCGCCCGGTTGGCTAAACTTTATTTTAGGAATTTTGGCTAAGGCTTTTGATACTAGCTTCCGTCAACGTGTTAAATCCTTTAGCATCGGCGGCTGGTCGCCGCCGGCGAGAGCACTCAAAGCGGCATTTTGGCTGGGGAGGGGAGCGTTGCCAAAAGTGTGGCTGAGTAACTGTGCGACAGCTGTCGCCACCGCCGGTGGCGCAATCAAGTAACCTATACGCCAGCCGGTCAAGGCCTGGCTTTTGGAAAAACCGTTAATAATAACTAGCCGATCTTTATTAAATGGCTGAGTCGTAATCGGCGAATAATCATCGCCGTAAACTAGGCGGGCATAAATATCATCGGATAAGACAAATATTGGCTTATCTTTGACTACTCGAGCTAGTTTGGCTATCTCGCGCGCCGAAAAAACCAAACCGGTCGGGTTGTGCGGTGAATTAATTAAAACTATTTTTGTTCTAGGACTAATTTTTTTAGCTATGGCCTTAGCATCCAAATCAAAATTTTTGCGCAAGGGAACTTCCACGACTGCGCCACCGGCCAGTTCCACCTGACGTTTGTAACTTACCCAGGACGGAGATGGAATGATTACCTCATCCCCGGGATCAAGCAGGACTTGGAAGATAGCAAAAAGCGCCGGTTTGGCTCCGGCTGTTACGACGATGTTATCTTCCGTTATCCATTTGGCTGTGTAAAAACCACGGGCTGAGTTGGCTATGGCATATCTGAGTGCCGGCAGTCCAGCCGTAGGGGTATATTTGTTCTGATCTAGGGCTTTTGCCACGCTCTTTTGAATATAAGCGGGCGTATCACAATCGGGTTCGCCGGCTGTCAGGTTATAGACTGTCTGGCCACTAGCCTGCAGGGCTTTGACTTTGGCATTCAGGGCCAAAGTAGCACTTTCCTCCAAATTAGCGAGTCGTTGACTAAGCATCTGTCTCCAAAATTCTACCTTAATTATAGCTGACAGGCTACTTGAGTAAACTGTGGTAATTAATCTTAGTCTGTTTTTTGGGTCGGGATGACGGTCACTTGACTGTCTGGCAGGCGGAACAATCCTTCGTCTAAACGCTTTTGATCCAAGAAGTGGCTGATAAAGCCGACAGCCCGCGGAATCACAAAATAAGCGTTAAAAAACTCGCTATCAATCAGTTGGGCAATCTCCCGCGGCTTGAGCTTTTCGGATTGCTGCAAAATATCTAGCAGTACAGCCGCGAATGCACCGTCAAAGTTAAGGATTAAATTACTTTTTTTAGAACTGGTAATAGCTACTACGGCCTTGGCAAAATCGGTGTAGGGGCGTTCTGGCAGATCTTTTACGAATTCCAGTAGTCGAGTAACTCTGGGGTCGGGTTGAGACAAATTGTATTTTTTGTGGCCAATACCAAGGATATAACGCTTATTTTTAGCATATGATTCAACTAATTCTTTGGCGTCCATGCCGCTTTGAACGGCGTCAAACCAAATCCGAGCCGCATCGTTGCCGGCGCCGCCATAGCGCGGGCCAATGGTCAGCAGGCCGGCACTTAAGCTGGAAACCATATCCCGTCCAGCCCGGGCGGTTACGATGGTGTTGACGGCGCCGGAAACATTCGGGCCGTGGTCTAGGGCTAGTTTAAAAATCGATTCACTGCACTGGACAAGCAACTTAGAGTGGGCCGGTCGGCCTAGCAGTCCGGCAACAATCATTTCTACTAAACTATGGTTCTTTTCCCAGTCTTCCAACGATTTGCCGACAAACTCATATACTTCTTTCTCGTCAGAAATTGTCGTGGTTATTAAACCAGGTTGACGCGATGAGAGTTGCTGGGGATCCCGCTGGGGCATTTTAGGCAGTATATCACCCCTTAAAGCTTCAACAAAGTCGGCTAGACTAGCAATCGAGTCAGCTACTTTTACGCCAGCTTTTTTTAGGGCACGACGTTTAGCGCTGGCAGACTCTGGTGGTCTGGCCGCCAGGGCTTTAGCATGGCCAAATTGCACCGGACGAGCAAAAGCTTCACCGACATTGCCGGCAATATAAGCGATGATTGGTTTTTTGACCCGCCCGGCTTTAACTAGCTCAATTATGTCGTATTCGTCATAACCGCCAAGCTCACCGTAATAAAGAATAACTTTAGTTTGAGGATCGGCCTCCGCGGCCAGCAGGGCTTCGCCAGGCGACGTGATTGGGAATCGGTCACCGCCTAGTGTTAGCGCGAAAGAACAGCCGTTACCGCCGTTAGCGACCATTCTAATGAGTTCGTTAATCATGCCCCCGGAAGCGGAAAGCACGGCCACAGAGCCGGATGCATATAGCTTAGAGGCAACAAGCTGCCGCCAATCGGTACCGCCAACCGCCCCGAGTTTGAGATGTCCCGGCAGCATTAGGCCAACGCCGGAAGGTCCGGCTATAAAGTGTTTGTCATGAAATTTTTGGTATAGATAAATAGCGTGTTGTTCCGGCACATTCTCGGCAAAGATGTGCCCGCCTAAAACTTTAGGGAAAGCTTCGATAAACTCTTTGGTGCTGTCTTTAGCTCGCCGTCCGGAATTAAGATTCAAAAATAAATCGGGCGGGGGAATCTCTAGGTCTTTCAGTTCCTTGATATCCTGGGCACAAGGAATAAGTATCTCTCGAGTGCCGAAGAACAGTTTTTGGTTGTGGATTCCAGCTGTCACGATGGCCACTAAACTTGACCTCTTCCGGCCAATCATATAGTCAAAATCAAGGATTGATTGCAGCACCGGCTGGTAATTGCCCAAACTAACGATGGCGTGTTTATCTCTTAACTTGGCAATATTGATCATGCTACATACTCCACGGCACTGGCAACAGCTTTCGTCAAAATCACGTCTGATCCGCTGACTTCTCCAAGTAAATCGTTCATTTCCAAAAAGCCGCGCATCATAGCAAGTCCCTCAACTTCGTTCGGACCGCCGCGCCGTACAAAAACTTTAACACGTTGCTGTTGGAGTTGTTTCTTCTTGGAACCAAGCGCCTGGATTACTCCTTTAAAAGTCTGCTTGATATCGGTGAAGTTGGCCACGCCACCAGCAATCACCAGAGCTTTAGTTTTGGCTTGACTGGCTAGGAGTAGATTTAGTACTTGGATGGCATAGAGCTTCGTTTCTTCAGCGGTTGGGTTTCCGCTGTACTCACCGTAATTAAGCAGATTATCGGCTTGGCCAAGGTTACAGACTTCATCGGCTATGGCCACGCTGGCGCCACCACCGGAAAGTAACATACCCAGCGCCCCATCGGGATTGACCAGTTTTAATGAAAAGGAAGAGGCAGAATTGGCTTCAAGTTCGGCCACGGCTTTCTCGGCCGGGCTCAAATTCAAAGACGAGGTGTCATCGTCCAGAGTCCATTCGTCGGTAAAATAGGCGGCAGCGCTGTCGACTTGTGCAGCACAGTCCAGCAGCAGCGGCTTGCCCGCTTGTACAACCAGAGGATTTATTTCCACAAATGTCATATGTAGTTGATTAAAACGCTGGGTAAGCGTTTCTAAGAATTCTGCCTTAAGGCCAAGAGCCGCGGCGACTTTTTTTAACTCCCCCGGACCGCCTTTATATAAAACTTTTTCGACTACGGCGCCAGTGTCTTCAATGTCGACTCCGCCCTGCCTTGAATAAAGTATCTGCAGGCCTTCGCGCAGCCGTTCGACTGCCAAATATTTTTCGTCTTTGGCAGCGTGGGGTAAAAATGGCTCAATCAAATACTGCTCATAACCTTTGGCTTGAAATTTTTTTATATATTCAGGAGCCGCCCCTGGATTTATATCAACAGCTAAAAGGCCCTGTTTATGACGCTTCTTAATACCTTGGTCGACCTTTAGAACGTAGCGGCCTTTTGGATCAAGTTTGCTAAACCTAGCCGAAGAATTTTTTACCCTAAAGCTAAGGCCCCTGTAGCTACTGCCAAGCAGCAAGCTTTTGGCCCTGTATTCAGAAATTGGTATGCGTGCCATAAGTTTTTTAAGTTTTTACGCCTAAATTATTTAGTTGAGCGACCAAAGAATCAAAATCTTTATGAAGAACGCCTTTTATACCTACGGCGTTTGCTCCTTCAACATTATTTGGGTTGTCGTCAACAAAAATTGCTTCATGGGGCGATACCTGCAAACGCTTTAATATCAATTGAAAAATCTCGGGCTCGGGTTTAGTCATCTTAACATCAGCCGAAATTATAATCTCGTTAAAAAGTGGCGCCAGATCATATTGATCCAAAATCGGTCGTAGCTCGTCAGTCGTTGTATTGGACAACAATCCAAGCTTGTAGTGCGACTTTAGTTTTTTGATTAGTTTAACTATGTCGTTATCTATTTTTGATAAATCTTTAAACTCTTGTTTAATTTTTTCGGGAGTACTGCCGCTATGTTGAGCGTAGCGCTGAAAATAAATTTCCTGATCAATCTGGCCACTATCCAGCTGGTCTGAAGCCTCAGCAAATCCACCTTCACGCTTGTAACCATACTTAGCCAACCAAGCCTTTTGGTGGTCAGTGTGTATGACGTCAAAAAAGTCAAAAATTATAGCTTTATACATAATCGTTATAAATACTCCATTGTAATTTTGCTCGCTCTAAATTATGAGCTTGTCGGCTTGGATACTGGCTATTATCCCATGCAAAATAGTTATCTTCTACAATGTCGATCAAGAAGCGCATAGCAAGTTCTAGAGTTATTATTTTCATGGCGGCAACACAAGAGTCTCGAAGTTTAATCTGGTCGGTGATAGGCTGTGAAACTTGCGTGTAACCATCTATAACTTTCTCCAACTTTTCTAAAGGAAATGGGGCGCTTGCCTTTTTGCTGTCTTCGGCTAGTGATCTTAAGAGGTCTCCGATATCAGGCCAGATATTTGCTGGCATAACGGTATCGAAGTCGATATATGTAAATGGTTTGCCGTTTCTAAATAAAATGTTACTCCGTTGGGGGTCACCATGGATCAGTTGAGTAGAAGCCCCGGGAAGAGAGGGTAAACCCTTGTAGGCTTCCAAGATATCGACCGCAAGCTCCTTAGTTTCTAAGCTTGGCATTGAGGCTTGTAGTTTAGCCAACCTATCCCCAAAGTATTCGGTCTCATGAAAATGAGGAATCTGGAAAGAGGGTTTATAACTTATTGTGGCCAAGGTTTTATGAAATCTAGCTAGTAAGGAGCCAATTTCGGAAAGAGTAGTATCATCTAGTACGGGTACTTTAACAGGTTCAGACGCTATAAATGTCAGACGCCGCCACAATTTTCCCTCCGCGTCTTTTAAGTAAAGTTTACCGTCTAAGGTTGGCACAATACTTGGCACTTCCCAGCCAGCCTTTTGGAGCTGTTTGGTAACTTCGTCGAAATCTTTAACCATTACCTCATTAAAAATAGGGCTGAGACATTGGAGAATATTTTTTTGGCCGTTACTTGTGGTTACTAAATATGTTTTATTAACAATCCCGCTGCCAAATCTATGCACAGATTTCGTAGGCGTATCGAAGAGACTTTTCAGAGCAGCGTACGGGATATTGTCACTATTGGCTTGATCGACCATCTAATTTAGTTAGATCTACCCACAAAAATCGATTTGCCTCGAGGACTTCGGCTCCCCGGTTAATATAAAAATTAAGCGCATCTGGTCTGTATGTTTCCGTATCAAAACCCATTGCAACGAGCTCTTTTTGCCTACACCACTCGATAAAGGCCAGCCACAACTTGCTACCTATACCATGGCCACGCCAAGATTCATCAGTCACAAAATCCTCTAAATGTCCTCGCTTGCCGTTTTTGGCTAATGAACCATGAACAACCGACATCACACCGCAGCCAATAACCTCTCCGTTCAGTGTGGCTACAAATTGATCAGCGCTGTTTGATCGAATACGTTCTTCTAGGATCTCGCGCGTTATCGGACTATCAGCAAATTTTGGATCAAGTTCTTGCAAAAGCCTATTAATTCCATCAACTAATTCTGGCGAATATTCAGTTACCGGTCCGATATGAACATTTTCCATCACTTCACGCCTTTCATTAGAAGTACTCATAACGGGGGTATTATAGCACTTTATCAAACCATTGCCTGGCGGCCGCCTCGTCGGCTTGCATGGCTTTTATAAGCTCCCCTGTAGATTCGAATTTTTGATTGGGTCGCCAAAAATGGTGGATCTCAAGCTGTATATTGTTGTCGTAGTAATCAACGTCATCAATATCCAGCAGATGAGCTTCGACGCGGCGCCGGCTGTTGCCGAGTGTTAACGGAGCACCTATAAAGATAAGTGCTGGGTGGTGCCTATATTTAGCTAGATCTGCAAAACCAAAATAAACTCCGTCTGACAGATTTGTGGCTGTATTGATATTGGCTGTGGGATAGCCTAATTTACGACCATTACCATCAAAACGCCTAACCAAGCCTTCGAGCTTAACAACACTCATCTAAAGTCAGGTTTGGTTGTGACCGCCGAAAAGCGCCGAGACTGATTTTTCTTCAAAGATGGCTTTAACAGCGTCCGCTAAAAGATCAACGATTGAAACTACTTCAAGGCTGGGTTTAGTCAGTTTAACGGTTTGGGGCAGCGTGTCGGTTACTATTAAATGATCAATCGAAGATTTTTTAAGTCGTTCAACGGCTGGTGGCGAAAACAGCCCATGACTGGCCACGGCAGAAATTCGGATGGCGCCGTGTTTTTTGAGTTGTTCGGCAGCCGCCACTACCGTCCCGGCAGTGTCCACCATGTCGTCAACAATTACACAGTTGCGGCCTTTGACCTCACCGATAACGTCCAGAGCCTCGGCGCGGTTAGTGGCTGTGCGCCGCTTGTGGATAATTGCTAGATCGGTATTTAGGTAATCAGCATAACGTCCAGCCATTTTTACACGTCCGGAATCAGCTGAGACGATGACAAAATCTTCGCCAAAACGACCCTTTAAATATTCAGCCAAAAGTGGTAAGGCGGTTAGATGATCAAAGGGGCCGTCAAAAAAACCTTGAATCTGGCCGCTGTGCAAATTAAGACTGACTATGCGGTCGGCGCCGGCGATGCTCAAGATATCCACTACCAACTTGGCGGCAATCGGTTCGCGTCCAGAAGCTTTGCGGTCCTGGCGAGCATAGCCAAAGAGTGGGCAGACGGCGGTGATGTGTTTGGCCGAGGCCCGCTTAGCGGCGTCAATGATGATCGCTTGTTCCATGATGGCTTCATTGACCGGGTTGCCGTGGGTCTGAAAAACAAAAACGTCGGCCCCGCGGACCGACTCTTCCAACTGGCATTTGATTTCGCCGTTGGCAAACTTCACAAGTTCGATTGGACTAACATGGGCGCCTAGTTTTTGGGCCACTTTCTGGGCCAATTCCCGGTGCAAGCTGCCACTGAGGATCTGGAGCCGTTTATTGTTAGCGGTTACCATTTGACAATCATTCCCTTTATGCTCAGTGTAATATCAAGCCTGACATAACACAAGCCCGATCTTCTACTAATATTGAGGAAGTTGAAAAGATGTGCTGAGGTAAGGGTTATAGTGTGGCTTTAATTTCGGCTGCCAAGTTAGGATTCCACATCGCCCCGGTACAAGATTGAACCAAATCGGCTCCAGCTTGCCGGTAGTCATGAAAGTCTTTAGGGCTCATCACTCCGCCTATACCAATAATCTCGAAGCTATAGCCCTGTTTTTTACGCAAGCCATCTAGTTTTTTGACCATCTCCAGGCCGGCCCATTTAACTGAGGCGCCGCAAATACCGCTCATCAGACGACCTTTACCGGGCAGTGCCTGATTACCGTTTTCATCAACCACCGGCGCCGGTATGGTATTAATTGTTGAAATAGCGGCCGTAGAAGGGGCAATAGCTTTGACAATTCTTGCTAGCAGCTGATTTTGATCGGCGGAATAATAACCTAACTTTACAATTAGTGGCAGATCGCCAATAACTTTTTTGACCTTGCCGACGATAGACACTACCGAATCATAGGTGTAACATAAAATGCCTTCACTGGCGACATTAGGACACGAAAGATTAATCTCGATGGCTTCAACTCCGGTAGAGGCGGCTAATTTGGCGGCTTTGGCAAAATCATTAAAATAATCCTCACCACTAAAACCGGCTTTTATAGTACCAACTACGCTGGATATCAAAAGCTGCCCACGACCTTGATAGCTCAAAGCTTTTTTAGTATCCGGCAGCCAAAACGCAGGTCCCCTAGATGGATTCCCAAAGGAATTAGTGATAGAAAGCTGCTTAAGTGGTTTAGTGGTCTGGGATTTGCCAACTAGCGGTTTTTTGGCTTTTTCAAGTGTTAAATCGCCGTCGACATCAACATACAGGACGTTCGGGAAGTCATTGACTTTAAAAGCTACGCTACGCTGAGTCTTATAACAAACCGCGTCAAAACCCCGCTCAAAGGCGTACTTGACGTATTGACTATTTGGTAAGGGGCCAGCGGCGATGCCAAAAGGCAAGTAAAGCGGTCTGCCTAAGAAAGAGAATTTCGGAGCTCCGCGGTTTTTATATACTTTTTCGTCGGGGAATACTTGAGACGGCCCACTATCGAAATTATCATCATAGGTTTTGCTAGGGTCGTAAAAAGACCGCGGTTTGTGATTGGTTTTTCCCATCTCTATAACTATACTAAAGGCAAATGGCTAGTTTTAAAAGCAAGCTAGGGTTGAGCGTCGCTAAAAACAACTCCCTGGTTTGCGTCGGACTTGATCCAGTGCTGTCCAAATTACCGGCGTCTGTCGCTAGCCAAGCTGAGCCGCTTCTTTTCTTTAACAGAGCAATAATTGATGCTACTGCCGACCTCGTCTGCGCCTTTAAACCAAACTGCGCTTTTTATGAAAGTATTGGCGCCAGAGGCATTGAACAACTGCAGAAAACTTGCGACTACATCTTAAAAAATTATCCAAATGTACCGGTTATTCTTGATGGCAAAAGGGCCGATATTGGCACTACCAACGAACATTATGCCAGATTTGTTTTTGACTATCTAAAGGCTGACGCCATAACCGTGCACCCCTATTTTGGCGGGGAAGCGCTGAAACCCTTCTTGAGCCGCCAAGACAAGGGCATTATTATCTTATGCCGGACATCTAACCCGGGAGCCACCGAGTTCCAAGACTTGAAAGTAGGCGGCGAGGAACTTTACAAAGTTGTGGCCCGAAATGTGGCTGAGCGCTGGAACTCTAATAACAATTGCCTGTTGGTAGTAGCCGCGACTTACCCCCGTGAGCTGGCGTCAGTCAGGGCTATAGTCGGGGACGAAATGGTAATTTTAGTACCGGGTGTTGGCGCTCAAGGCGGCGATCTGCGAAAAACCCTCGAAGCCGGACTCAATTCCAAAAAGGAAGGGCTTATAATCAGTTCCTCGCGGGAAATTATTTTTGCCTCCACAGGAGATGATTTTGCTAAAGTTGCGCGGCAAAAAACCATTGAGCTAAGGGATAAAATTAAGGGAGGAAGTGAATAATGCTAAGCCAAGAGGCTAAGAAAAAACTGGCGCTGGAACTATATAAAATTGGAGTTATTAAATTTGGCGATTTTACTTTTAAATCCGGTATTGTGTCGCCGATGTATGTAGATCTTCGTATCCTTGTTTCGTACCCAAAAATTCTAAAATACATCACTCAAGAATACGTAAAAATCTTAAAAAATTTGAAATTCGACCGCATAGCTGGGATCCCTTACGCGGCTATGCCAATTGCTAGCGCTGTATCACTGGAGATGCAAAAACCTTTGATTTATCGCCGTAAAGAATCAAAAGGCTATGGCACTAATAAGAGGATTGAAGGTGAATATAAAAAAGGCGAAACGATTGCCATAATCGATGATTTGATTACAAAAGGTGATTCTAAGCTAGAGACCATGGAGACTTTTCTGGCCGAAGGACTAAAAATAGAAGATTTTATAGTCTTACTTGATTACGAAAAGGGCGGTAGCGAAATATTGCGTAAAAAAGGTTACAGACTATACAGCGCCATGACTATTGCCGAACTTATAGATAATTTATATGAAGCACAAGCTATTAACGGTGCCACATACAAGGAAGTTAAGAAATTTTTAGCCCAAAAATGAAATAATACATGTTTTCTAGATCAATACATAAGTGTTATAATAAGAACTTGAAAGCATCTACTACTAATTTAAATAATATTTATGGCTGATAAGGCACAGCTTGGCGAGAAGTGTGGGATTTTTGGCGCCTGGGGCCCAGACTTTGAGGCGGCCAGACTCGCTTTTTATGGCCTGTGGGCCTTGCAGCACCGAGGCCAGGAAAGCTCTGGTATTGTTAGCTCAGATGGCAAACAACTTCATCGTCACAGCGCGCATGGGCTGGTAGCTACCGTTTACCGCGAAGAAGATTTGCAGCAACTGGTTGGCTCCATGGCCATCGGCCATAATCGTTATTCTACGTCTGGTGGTACAGATGCTCGCTATAACCAGCCGCTGGTTGATTACTCTCGTCAATTTGCATTTGCCCACAACGGTAATTTACCGACTTGGGAGAAATTGGCAGCTTTCTTAAATGAGCATGGAGTACCGGTAGGCAAATTAAACGACTCAGGCATGATGGCTGCCGCTATTGGCTGCTATCTTGACAAAGGCAATTCGCTAGAGCAGGCGATCATCAAGGCTTATCCGCTATTTGAAGGCGCTTTTTCGGCTATTGCCATGGATAAGACAAAATTAGTGGCCTTCCGCGATAAGTGTGGCATCAGGCCGCTGTCTATCGGTAAGCTCGGGAATGGCTATGTAGCGGCTTCTGAAACTTGTGCTTTTGATACCATCGGCGCCGAATTTGTGCGAGATGTGAAACCGGGCGAGTTAATAGTCATTGATGAACGCGGTATTACTTCGCATCAAGTAGTACCTGGCGATCAGAAACTCGATATTTTTGAATTTGTCTATTTCTCTCGCCCCGATAGTTTGCTACTTGGTCAGCGGGTTAATCAAGTACGGCAGAATTTTGGGCGGATTATGGCCAAAGAATCGCCGGTCAAAGGTGATGTAGTTGTGCCGGTGCCCGATTCTGCCATACCAGCGGCTATTGGTTACTCCCAAGCTAGCGGTATCCCCCTTGAAGCAGCTTTAATCAAAAACCGCTATATCCATCGCACCTTTATCAGACCTACTACAGAGATGCGCGAACACGATGTAACCATGAAACTTAACCCAGTACCGGAAAGCTTAAAAGGTCGGCGGGTTATTTTAGTTGATGATTCCATCGTCCGGGGCACAACTATGCGCCAAGTCGTCAAGATGATTAGGCAGGCTGGAGCTAAAGAAGTACATCTTATGATCAGCTCACCGCCAGTGCGTTATCCGGACTTTTACGGCATTGATACACCTACCCAGCAGGAATTGATTGCCACCAAAATGACCGTTGAGGAGATAAATAAATATATGGGGTCCGACTCTCTCCATTATTTGTCATACGATGGGATGATTGAGTCCACCAATTTGCCGGCTAGCGTTTTTTCAACCTCATTTTTTAACGGCGTTTATCCAATTTCAATTGGTGATAGAGCTCGCGAGATAACGAAAGTAAACTAAAGTACTCAGCAAAGCCAAGGCCACTACCTGACTTCTTTAATTTGAACAAAAGGCCACAAAAATACGCGATCGCGTATTTTTGTGGGTGGTTTTAATTATTATTGGAAAGCGATTTCGCCAGGAGTGTATTGTATACTTGCAAATGATGAGTGGAGCAAAGGTTGCGGTTTTAGCGTCGGGGGAAGGAACAACCACCGAGGCCCTCATAAGAGCCGGCGTTAAGGAACCAAGTCTGCCGCAAGTTGGTCTGGTGATCTGCAATAACAAAGATGCCGGAATTTTCCGCCGTATAGCCAATCTTAACAGCGAGTATGGCCTGAGCATTAAGACAGCACTTATTAATAGTAAAACTCATCCCGATACCAATAGTTCACAGCCCGGCCTACAAACTGCGCAGGAAGAGAAGGCGATAGTAGATCTTATCAAGGACGGTGGTTTCGAACTGGTTCTTCTTATGGGTTACATGAAAATGATCGGTCAAAGACTAGTCTATAAATTTGGCTGGCGCTCTGAGTATAAGAGTCCTTATCAGGCGATGATGCTCAATACTCATCCCGGATTACTGCCGGCTACCAAAGGGCTGATCGGTATTCATGTCCAAGAATTCGTTTTGGCTCACCCCGCCCAAAAGGCTGGCCACACACTCCATGCGGTATCCAAAAATTACGACGAGGGTCCGACTATTGCCGAACATAAAGTACCTGTCGGACCCGCTGATACGGCCGAGATTTTGTTTGAGCGAGTTAAGCAATCCCAGAAAAAGCATCTGCCGAAAGACTTATCAGATTTTATAGAAAAACGCCGGCATTTTTACAAGGTAAAAAATGAGCAACATGCAAAATGTAAAAAGTAAAATGCAAAAAGGCTTATTGCTTATTACTAATGACTTTTTACTTAAGCAACCGGAGGTTGGGTGATGGCCAAAGTCTTAATCGTTGGTGGTGAGGGACGAGCCCATGCTCTAAGCTGGAAAATTGCCCAGTCGCCACTGGTTGAAAAAGTATATTTTGCGCCGGGTAACGGGGGAACAAGCCAAGTCGGTGAAAATATAGATATCAATGTTAGCGAACTTAATAAACTGGCCGACTTCGCCAAGCAAAATAAGATCGATCTGACGGTTGTCAGCCCGGAGATGCCCTTGGCTGAAGGCATTGTAGACTTATTTGAGAAGGAAGGTTTAAAAATTTTTGGACCGAGCAAAGCTGCTGCTAAGATCGAGACCAGCAAGGTATTCTCGGATAGTTTCTTAAAAAGGCATAAAATTCCCTACCCGGACTCCACGGTAGTCAGTTCTTTGGCCGAGGCAAAAGCGTATGTGCGGCAGCATCCGCCGCAGAGTTATGTAATTAAAGCCGACGGCCTTGCCGGCGGCAAAGGTGTGATTCTGCCCGAGACCCAAGAAGAAGCAGAAACGGCACTTGGCGATATCATGGCCAAAAAAATCTTTGGCGATTCAGGTAACCAAATTGTCTTTCAAGAAAGACTGCGTGGCCAAGAAGTCAGCACTTTTGCGCTCAGTGACGGAGAAAATATTCTGATGCTGCCCTATCTTCAAGATCATAAACGAATTTATGATGGCGACAAAGGACCCAATACCGGAGGTGTGGGTGCATATACCCCTGTACCATTTATGACCGATGAGTTAGATGAACAAGTTCAAAAGGAAATAATCCAGGCCACCGTTGATGGCATGCGATCCGATGGTAGACCCTACAAAGGTGTGCTCTATGGCGGACTTTTTATAACCGAGGCAGGCGATCCAAAAGTAATTGAGTTCAACTGTCGTTTTGGCGATCCGGAGTGCCAACCAATGATGCGGGTGATTGATGAAGATATCTATCCGCTTCTAATGCAGTCTGCGGAAGGCAGACTAACTTCTAAAGCTATCCGAATTAAACCCGGAGCGGCTGTCAATATAGTGCTTACAAGTGGTGGTTATCCGGGGAGTTACCAAACAGACTACGAGATTATGGGACTAAATAGTGTTGAAGATCCGGACGTTGTTATTTTTCATGCTGGCACAAAAAACGAGGATGGCAAAATTTTGACAAATGGTGGTCGGGTTTTAAATGTAACCGCCTACGGCAAAGATTTAAAAAATGCCCTTGCAAAAGCCTACGCTCAAATTGGGCCAAGTGGAATCCATTTTAAAGATATGCATTTTCGTACGGATATTGGTTTTCGGGTTTTGAATCACTAAACCTGCTAAGAGCTATTAGCTAATGGCTCTTAGCTATTTTCATGACATCGGCCTCCGCGTTCTCTAAATCTGTCCGTTTATTGATTCCACGAGTACAATAAAAATATATAAAGTGGGGGTGGGGTATGTTTGGTGCATTGAAGGGCTGGTTCGCGGCTCTATCTACTGTTGGAAAAGTAGGCGTAGTAACTGGTGTATCAATCGTAACAATTGGAGCTACCGGCGCGACCTCTAATAATCAAACAGCTCCGCCCGTTGAAGCTCCTTCAGTAGTAAAAAGCGACAATATCGAGCATAAAACAGTAACTGTCACAGAAGCTGTACCCTTTGAAACAAAAAAAGTCGATGATGTGACACTGGCTGCCGGAACCGACAACGTTACGATTGAAGGTTTCAATGGGGTGAGGACGAGGATCTATGATGTCACATATACCAACGGTACGGAAACCGGCCGAATTCAGCTTAAAGAAGAAATAACTACCCAACCAATAACGAAAGTTATTAATCACGGCACATATGTTGCTCCAGTTATACCTACCTGTCCAAATGGTACATACGTGAATTCTATTGGTAATACTGTATGTAGCCCGACACCAGAACCGATACCTGGGAATTCGCCAACGGCTAGATGCCGCGATGGCTCATACAGCTATAGCCAGTCTCGCAGTGGTACTTGCTCGCACCATGGGGGCGTAGCTGAGTGGCTCTAGTTGAAAACACTGATAATCGGCCACCGCGCGCTATAAAGTATTTTGAGTAAAATAGGGCCATTTTATTGAAATACTATAATTTTTGTTGTATTGTTACTCCATTGAAGAGAGGTATATTATAAATGGTACTTAGGGAAACACCACGCAAGTTTATTATGGGTCGAGGACCAGACGATTCCCTACTCTTGGAAGTTCGCCCGCAACTAGATCCACAGTCAGGCATTAATTTTACTCAAATAACAAAGCCTGGTTTTGGATATGAAAGTAGACGGCTTACTCCATTAGAAGAATCGACTTTAGTTACATTCGAACGTGCACAGGTGACAGACGATCAAGCGCTTCGTTATGCTAGGAGGCTTGAAGAGCCCATTCTTCCAACCATCTGGCCAACTATTTTTGGTCATTTAGTTAGCAAGCGAATTCCCCAGATGGAAGGAGGGCGATCTTTATTTCAGCAAAGAGAAGAAATTATAGTTCGGGCGCGAGCTGCTGCCCCGACAATTGGACCATTCGAGTTTCGCTACCCTCTTTTATACTTGCCATTGGCCGGTGTGATAGCCGCAGCGCGTTTCTATAGGCCCTTCGCTAGGGCTGTTGATCGCGCTTCAGATAGGATATCTGAGGGAATCATTCAAGACACGACTATTTTTAATGACACTGTTAGAGACTCTTTTGGCAAGGTAGTAGATCCATATAGCGAGCAAAAAGCTGCTTTAGTCGTTAAGACAATTGGCATTGGAGGACTGGCAATTGCTCAAATTGTTAAGAACAAGGGATCAGAATTTAGACTTAGCTGTCATGGTAGGAAAGATGCTAGGGCAATAATGAAAGGTGTTGGCTTGGTATTCCCAGACAGATCACTGCATAGTTTCAGTGGTCGCGATGGTTGCGTTCTAAGAGAGGGCAGAGGGAGAAAGGTCAACATCCTTGTTTCTATCTTTGGGTCTGATGAATCACTATTCAGTCATGATAATCTCAAAAACGCAGTAAGACCTATAGCCGTAGCAAGGCTTGGCTCCAACTAAACTCCAAATATCTCAGAGCTTGCTTTTCCAGTAGGCCGTTACAGTTTTGGCTTTTTGGGAAGCAAGACCTAGATAGTATTTTTGCGGCTCGGTGATGATTTGTCTTTCTTGTTTGTACTATGGCTAAAACTTGGTATATATTATTTAAATGCCGAACATCCTGGCGCACACACATATAACTACTTCTGTTTTTAGTGGCCGTGAGCGCGATATTGTCCTAGGCAGCACATTACCTGATTTCGCCGGTATTCATAAAGCTTTACATGGTGAAAATGTTCCAATAAGGGGATTGAGCGTCCAGATAGACCTGGGCATTGATTTTCACCATACAACAGACAGTTTTTTTGGCGCTCAGCCCGAAGTACCAGAAATGACAGTCCCGCTATGGACTGATTTGACAGAAGCCGGACTTGAGGTTAGGGCAGCTCGTGCCAGCGCCACAATGGCAGCCGATATATTGCTTGACGCTGCGCTGTTGGAGTTTGATGAACCGCGCCAAAACTTTCGCCGGGCTAGGAATGCTGTTATAACCGAGCGAACGGAAGTGTTGATGCACCACGATAAACGATTCCGCGATATAGTAACCGCATTTTTTGCTTTTAATCGTCCGTACGTATATCAAAATTCGAGAACGGTAGCAGAAATAATCGCTCGTCGCCTGGCCACGCGTCAGGACCCTCGTGAAGCAGTATTGCCTGAACAACGAGGAACATTAGCCGATGTTCTATCATTACATGCTGAACGGATAGGTGGCTTAGGCCTTTCCGCTACCTCCGCTACTATCGAATACTTAAGTACATATTAGATTGATTTTTTCCAGGAGCGGCTATAGTTTTGGCTTTTTGGGATGCGAGGCCGAGGTAGTATTTTTGTGGTTCGGTGATGATTTTGTTTTTCCTGGTCAGTAAATTTATCCCAACAGACTTTTTTCTAGCGAACAACCATCCACCATTTTATTAACTAAGGAAAAATGGTTTAATATCGGGGATACAATGTCAACAGATTTTTTTGAACTAAATATTGACTTGTCTACCCAAAACAGGCTGGCTTTGCGGGCAGCCGGTGAGTATGTTGCCTCGCTGAGATTTTTGCTTAAAGAACATTCAGTCGATCTGTTTCCGATTGAGCTGGATAGTCTTTTATCAGATGCTTACACTCAGAAATATTCTGAAGTAATGAACGCTGAACCTATGCCAGAAACATTTCCACAAGGAGAAGTACGAGATGCTGAAGTTATACAGCTACAACAGCCTGAGCGTAGAGATGACATGTCGGATAACGTAGACCCTCAGGCTGTTTCAGAATCAAAAACGTTGAAAAAAATAGAACCCGATGCCTCGAGCCAGCGAATGCGCTCGTTTTTGGAGAATGTATATGGTCATGCTGAGATTGTCACAATGAACGATGAAGAGGTGGAAGTTGCATTTACAAGGTTAATGTCGGAATTGCCAGGGACATCAAATAGGAAAAGCATAGAAACGCAAATTAGAAGAGTTCGGCGATGGGCCAGCGGCGAACGAGTAGTTGATATAGCAGCCGAGGAGTGGGTAACTCCTCCTGCTATTTCTATCGGTCGTAGGTCACTAGTAGAAAGTAGTAAAAAAGTTCCTCTTCAAAATTTGAGGGATCGATTAGTCGATGGAACAACCAATACTGTCGATTCCGAAGCTGGAGAAAGTATACAAGAAATAATACTCGGTATTCGGGATAAAATTGTTGAGGAAAAACGGATGGCAATGGAAGCTTTAGCCAACTATAAGCGTCCTTTTAATCTTCATCCTAACTTTGAGGCCGAAGCAGTTACAGCCATAAATGTGACTAGGCGAGCCGTATCGACTCTTTCTCTTATCAGAAAAATTTTTCGAGCACAGCTTGAGACTGAAAACATTGAAAAGGTGCGCTCGGTATTGCTGGATCTTTGCGAGCGAGGCTTTGTAATTAACCAAGGCCGAGATGTATTTACTACCCCGTCGTATAACATAGGCGACCATGCATCAGATCTGAAAAAAGCTGCGGCAACCAATGGATTTAAGCTTCCAGATGATTTTGAAGAAAGAGTACTGGCATTATTTGCTGATAAACCAACAGTGCACGTGGCTGAAATAACTCGAGACCTTTTTGGCGATAGATTGCCACCGGGAGATTTTGCGATCGTTGTCGATAAACTACAATCTATCGGGGGATTAAGGCATCTTAAAGCCGGCTATTACGGCACAGCGGGTAGCTTATCCGAAAGTACAAGTCCGCCTACGATCAAACCTGTAGAACGAAGCGGTGGTAACGATAACAATCAGCCCAAGAGAAGTCTTAAAAGGATGATACATGACGCTGGGATACACCAAACATCTCAACCGGTGCGTCGGCATGCTTCAAACACTCGTGCTCGCCGAAGGTAGTTTTTGTTAGAACTATTTGTTTTTCTTGATTGCTGAATGTAGCTCGTCGAACATACACCACCCTTACAGCATATCCCTTACCGCATGACGCTATGACGCCATAACGTCATTTTTTCGGCAGATCTAGTTTTAACACAGGGAACTTCCACCACTCCGCGCAACGTCATGACGGTACAGCGTCACAACGTTAACACTCAACTCCACGTCCAATGTAAGGCAACCATTCAATTTAGTTAACTAACCCACCATTAACTCTCATCCTGCCAATGACGTCATAACGTTATAACGTCATTTTTCGACAGATTTAGGTTTAAACAGATGTAGTTTTAACACAAGATTCCCACCAATCTCCGCAACGTCATGACGTCATAACGCTAGAATTAGTCTCAGAAATTAAATTTTATCACGCCATAAAATGCATAATAACGTCTTGACGTCACAACGTCACATTCATGCACGCCTATTACCCCAGCATACTCACTGTCACACTTAACAGCGTCTTGACGTTGTAACGTTGTAACAGTAATATTTCGTAAGAACTATACAGACAGTGTGACGAGTATAGGAGGTATGACAAGGTGACTAAATTAACTGAGAAAACGACCATTTACTTAGAGCCGTATGTTAAAAAATTCCTGCAACTATATTCATTGCAGCACAGCAAATCGCTTTCGCAAGTTGTTAATGAGCTGTTTGAGATTCAAATGAGACGATTCGAAAGTACACCAAAATCGTCCGACGGTAGCGACCATCCGTCCATAGCCGAGTGGAAAATCGTCAAAAGTGAAATCGATAAAAAACGTAAATAAAATTAATTTAGGTTTTTATGCCAGTTGGATGCGATAGCATTTGCCTTTTCGGATGCCAGCCCAAGATAATATTTTTGTGGTTCGGTGATGATTTGTTTTTCCATTTCGGTGAATTTGTCCCAGTAAGTTTTGGCTTCGGTGTCGGCGGCAATCGCTTCGACTAACGGTTGATTTGAATCCAAAGCTTGATGTGCCAGTTCCTTGGACTTCTCGTGAGCTGAAGTGTGACCATATTTGGCGAGCATAAGATACAGCGGTTCGGCGGCGATGGCTCCACCGCTCATGGCTAGGTTGCGCTGCATATTGGCTTCATCAACCTCGATCTTGGATAGTGCTGAGTTCAGTCGGCTGAGCATGACGGCAACCGTGGCCACCGGAACCCCGTAGAAGCGGGCCGAAGCCGAATCGGTCAAGTCGCGCTGGTGTTCACTGGTTAGATTAAGGTTAGCATTCAGAATTTGAGATAGAACCTGTTTGTGCAAGCTGGCTACATTTTCAAAACTGATCGGGTTGCGTTTATGGGCCATGGTCGAGGAGCCGGTTTGGCCCTCCTCGAACTTCTCACGGATTTCGGCAATCTCGGTCCGCTGAAGATGGCGCATGTCGTGCGCCAGATTGGCCATGATGCCGGCTATGATGGCCAGCTCGTCAAGTAAGCGGACCATGTTATCCGGCGGTACGATCTGGGTCGAAGATTCCGATGACTCAAGCCCCAGTTTTTCCAAAAACTTCTTCTCGAACTCCAGCGGATCATCGACAAAAACTGACAATGCGTTATAGGCACCGACTGCGCCGGAGAACTTGCCTTTTAAGTGGTTGGCCTTATACTCAACAGACTTGAGTGACTTGCCAAGCCGTGAAACGTACTGGCTCATGACAAAGCCGAAAGTAATTGGCACAGCGTGCTGGCCGTGGGTGCGGCCGATCTGCGGCGTGTCGGCATAACGCCCGGTCAAATCAACCAAAGTTTTAAGCAGTTTTCTGCCGCGGGGAATGATGAGTTCATTGGCTGCTGCCCTAAATTGCAAACTGGTGGCGGTTGAAACAATGTCGTAACTGGTGGCGCCAAAATGGACAAATCTTCCAGCATCCTCGCCGGTGTATTTTTTAATAGCATTCACCAAAGCCTTGATGTCGTGCTTGGTAGCTTTTTCTTCTTCGGTGACTTCTTCGGCTGTAACTTTAGCGGCTGCGGCTTCGATGGCCTGCGCGTCAGCGTCAGAGCAAATTTTGAAGTCGGCCAGATTATGTGCCAATGCCACCTCTACGTAGGCCTTGTAAGCAATCGTGCTGCGCTCGGACAAAAACTTGGCAATTTCAGGATCGTAATAACGGCCGTCTAGCGGGTCTATGGCATCATGCATTGGTTTATCGCTAACCTTCGGCAATTTAATCGGCTTCATTAAGCATCTCCGATGCAGTTTACTATTATCCGTTTTCGGTTTTCTATGCATTTACTATTATCCGTTTTCGGTTTTAAATGGTAAACAGTAAAAGGTAAACACACAGTAAAAGGTGAATAATTAACAGTAAATGGGAGGTGATTGATAATCATTGTAATTTTCCTAAAGCCTCCCTTGCATTTGTTTCTATTCGCTTCATTATATCTTGGCCGGCCGGCGGTTTAATAAATTTCTGCCCGCTCATCTCTTCATATAATTCAATGTAGCGCTCCGATACCGAATTAACGAATTCGTCGGTCATCTCAGGCATTTTCTGGCCCTTTCGGCCGTTGAAACCCTGTTCCATCAGCCACTCGCGGACGAATTCCTTGCTCAAATGCTTTGGCTCGTCTTTGCGATCTTTTGAATATTTATTGTAACTATCTAGGTAAAAGTATCTGGAGGAATCGGGGGTGTGAACTTCATCGATAAGATATATTTTATCGCCGGATTTACCAAACTCATATTTGGTGTCGGCAAGATATAAACCACGAGCCTTAGCCATTTTCTGGCCTTTGGCAAATAGCTGGTGGGTGAGTTGGGCTAATTTTTCCCACTCCGATTTTGTGGCTAAGCCTCTACTGACTATTTCTTCAGGTGATATGTCTTCGTCGTGACCTTCTTCCGCCTTGGTTGCGGGAGTAAGAATCGGCTCCGGAAATTTGTCATATTCTTTTAAGCCATCAGGCATTGCAAATCCGGATATTTGCCTTTTGCCAGTCTTATATTCCCGCCAGGCATGACCGACTAAACAGCCTCTAACAACCATTTCAATCTTAAAAGGCTCGAATTTATAGCCGATGCTGACATTTGGATCGGGCACAGCCACCAGCCAATTTGGCGTAATCCCCTCCGTGGCTTTCAAAAAATGAGCCGCCAATTGATTAAGCACTTGTCCCTTGTAGGGAATGCCTCGAGGCAAAATAACGTCAAAGGCTGAAATCCTATCGGTGGCGACGGCAACGATGTATTTATCGCCGATGCCGTAAACGTCGCGAACTTTACCACGGTAGACCCCAGTTTGCCCCGGAAAAGCAAAATCAGTCCGAGAAATTGTTTGCACACCCATCTCTTGATATTGTAACCGTAGTCACTAGTTAAAAACAACCTGACTTAAAATCTCACAGGAGACACAACAAAAATCAGCGATCGCTGATTTTTGTTGTGTCTTTAGTTACTGTTTTTTGTCATTTAGGGAAGATAAAATTAACAGATGTTCAGCGAGGACTTTATGGGTTAAAATATAAGTAGATAAACTAGCTGTGATAGGAGGATCTATGGCAAACCCAGTCGTGGGTATTATTATGGGTTCCAAGTCGGACCTCGACGTTATGCGTGAAGCGGCAAAAACACTCGACGAATTTGGTGTAGCAAACGAAGTAAGGGTGCTTTCGGCGCATCGGACTCCTGCCGAAACGACTGACTATCTTAAAACAGCTGTGGCTCGGGGCTTAAAAATTATTATCGCCGGCGCCGGCGGTTCGGCTCATTTAGCCGGGGTAGCGGCCGCCCACAGCTATCTGCCTGTGCTTTCCATCCCCATTAAGAGGGATGGCCATGATCACGAGGCTTTATTTTCAAACATTATGATGCCGCCCGGGGTGCCACTGGCGGTCATGCCCGAAAATGGCGGCAAAAATACTGGACTACTGGCGGTGGCAATTCTGGCGCTTAGCGATAAAGCTCTGGCCAAAAAATACCAATCATACAGGCAAGCCCAAACCGATGCTGTTAAAGAGGCGGACCGGAAATTGCAAGCCGAAGGCTGGCAAAATTCCCAACTGTAGTAGCCATGGCTAAAAAGTTTTCTTATCATAAATCGGTAAATTACTCGCTGGCCGATCCGATGAAAGTTTTGGCTCAAAAAGAAGGTCGAGCCACAGCCAAAAATTTACCGTTCGGGTTTAAGGAAGTAGAAAGCACGAGGGGCGAATCGGCCTACGTATTTGATATGGGTGAGCAATATGGCGCGTTGATTTCTGAGGGTCTGGGAACAAAAAGTTTGGTCGCTCAGGCGGTATATCAGCAAATAGGCAAATCATTTTTCGGGGCGGTGGCCCAAGACAGCGTAGCGGCCATTATTAACGACTTAATTAGTGTCGGCGCAACCCCGGTAGCCCTAAGTGCCTATTGGTCGTCAAGTTCATACGATTGGCTAGGCGATCAAGTGCTGGCAAAGGAGTTTATTAGTGGCTGGCGGAAAGCTTGTGATAAAGCTGGGGTGGCTTGGGGCGGAGGCGAAACACAGTCTCTGCCAAATGTCATTGAGAAAGGAGCTCTAGAATTAGCCGGATCAGCATTCGGTGTGATTAAACCAAAAAATCAACTGCTCAGTGAAAAGAACCTGAAGGCCGGCGACGCTATTTTACTGATTGAATCCAACGGTGTGCATGCCAACGGTATTAGCCTAATAAGGAAAATTGCCGCCACGCTGCAAGACAGTTATCAGACAAAGTTATCAAATGGACGAACTTTGGGGGAAGAAGTCCTTAAGCCAACCCATATATATGCGCCAGTAGTCCGGAAATTCTTTGACAGTGGCCTAGACGTTCATTATTTATCAAACATTACCGGGCATGGCTGGCGTAAAATTATGCGCCCCACACGGACGTTTACCTACAATCTGGAAAATATACCGCCGGTGGAGCCAATTTTTGACTTTATTCAGGAACACTCCAATAACGATAATGAAGAAATGTACAGTAACTACAACATGGGCGCCGGCTACGCTATATATTTGCCCTTAAAAGATGCAAAAAAGGCTCAAGGAATTGCTGAAAACCTTGGCTTTAGATCGTGGTTGGCTGGCAAGGTCGAAGAGGGACCAAAACAAGTTGTTATCAAGCCTAAAAATATTACATTTGCGGCTGATTCATTGGAGGTTAGATAGTGCGAATCTATCACGGTCCGGCTGCATTACCAGATTTTAGACGGCAAAGACTACTTAGGCAGCTACAAAAAGTTGACGCGTCAATAGAAGCTGTAGATGCTCAGTACATTCATTTCGTAGACGCTAAGAATATCTCGCCTAAAGATGACAAACAGCTACAAGAGTTGCTTAATTACGGGGATCCCCTAAAAGATTCCTCGGATGGGCAATTGCTGCTAGTGGTGCCACGGCCAGGCACCATTTCGCCTTGGTCGTCCAAAGCCACAGATATTGCCCGTAACTCAGGTCTAGTCAACGTTCAAAGAATTGAACGAGGCACCGCATACTACATAAATTCTAAAAAATCTCTACATAAACAGGCAGTAATCCCATTTATTCATGACCGCATGACAGAGGCAGTGTTGGACAAATTGGAATCTGCCGAGATTTTATTCCAAGCCACCAAGCCAAAGCCACTCAAGATAATAGACATTTCAAATAATGGAAAAAAAGCTCTTGAGCAAGCTAATACTTCCATGGGCCTGGCTCTCTCGGATGACGAGGTAGATTATCTGCACCTGGCTTATAAGAAATTAGGCCGTAATCCGACTGATGCCGAGCTAATGATGTTTGGCGTGCTTAACTCGGAGCACTGCCGCCATAAAATATTTAATGCTAACTGGGTCGTTGATGGAATGCCCACATCCAAAAGCTTATTTAAGATGATTAAAAATACCTATGAGAAGGCCGGCGATAACGTCTTATCGGCTTATTCGGACAACGCAGCGGTAATAAAAGGTGGCGCGGCCGAGTGGTTTTTCCCAGATCCAGTAAGTAAAGATTACCAAACACATACCGAACCAGCTCATCTGGTTGCCAAGGTTGAGACCCATAATCACCCTACAGCTATCGCGCCATTTCCGGGAGCAGCTACGGGTGTTGGAGGTGAGATTCGGGATGGTGCAGCCACTGGCCGAGGATCACGCTCGAAGGCTGGCCTAAGCGGCTATAGCGTTTCCAATTTACGGATCCCTGGAGCAATCCGGGCCTGGGAAAAAGATTACGGGAAGCCAGGTCAAATCGCATCACCGCTAGATATAATGATCGAAGCGCCGCTTGGGGCTGCCGGCTTTAATAATGAGTTTGGCCGGCCTAATCTTGGCGGTTATTTTAGAACCTACGAGCAATCAGTTCCAGAACTAGATAAGAGCACAGTTTGGGGTTACCATAAGCCGATTATGATTGCCGGGGGCGTTGGCAATATCCGTAATGAGCATGTTAAAAAAAGCAATGTCCAGCCTGGTGCTAAAATAATCGTGCTTGGTGGGCCGGCCATGAAAATTGGCCTGGGTGGCGGCGCGGCTTCCAGTATGCGAAGCGGCGAGAGCGAAGAGGAACTAGATTTTGCTTCAGTCCAAAGAGCCAATGCCGAAATTCAGCGCCGAGCTCAGGAAGTTATCAACAGTTGTTGGTCCCACGGCGATAAAAATCCGATTATTTCAATTCACGACGCCGGAGCCGGAGGCCTGTCTACATCAGTTCCGGAAATGGTACACGACCAAGGTTTAGGAGCAAAGTTAGAACTGCGGGACATACCAAACGCCGACCCTGGGATGTCGCCGATGGAGATTTGGTGCAATGAAGCTCAGGAACGCTATGTTTTAGCTATTAATGAAAAAGACCTCGCTACATTTGCCGGCATTTGTCAGCGGGAACGTTGTCCATTTGCTGTCATAGGCGAAACAACGACTGACAAACGGTTAATCATTAATGATAAGCTGTTTTCCAATCAACCGGTTGATCTACCGCTGGATATTTTATTTGGCAGCCCGCCCAAAATGACCCGCCGTTTTAATCGTCAGGCAAAGTTATCTCCTCCGTTCGATTTTCAGGAAATTGATGTCGAGGAGGCTATAGAGAGAGTTCTGCACCTACCGAGTGTCGGCAGTAAAAAGTTTTTAATAACGATTGGCGATCGGACTGTTGGTGGCCTAGTGGTTCGCGATCAAATGGTCGGGCCATGGCAGGTACCGGTTAGTGATGTAGCTGTGAGTGCAAGTTCCTACCAAGGACAGACAGGAGAGGCAATGGCCATGGGCGAGCGCACTCCTCTGGCTTTGATCGACGCGCCCAGTTCGGCTCGGATGGCAGTCGGTGAAGCCATCACCAATATTGCGGCTGCTGTTATCGCTAAACTGTCTGACGTAAAACTATCGGCTAACTGGATGGCGGCTGCCGGCTACAACCGCGAAGATCAAAATCTTTATGACTCAGTTAAAGCTTTAGGTCAAGAGTTCTGCCCGGCACTTGGTTTAACCATTCCAGTGGGCAAAGACTCGCTGAGCATGCGCACGCTTTGGCATGAAAAAGGCAAAAATCAGTCAGTCACATCACCCTTATCGGTAATTATTAGCGCTTTTGCGCCGGTTGCCGACACTTCTTTAACACTTACGCCGCAGCTACAGCCAGGCGATACCAGCCTGATACTTATCGATCTGGGCAGAGGTAAAAACCGCTTGGGTGGCTCGGCTCTGGCCCAGGTTTATAACCGAGTAGGTAACGTCTGTCCTGATGCCGAGCCGGAAATTCTTAGGAACTTCTTTGGGGTTATCCAAAAACTCAACAAGCAAGGTAAAATCCTGGCTTACCACGATCGCTCCGACGGCGGCCTAATCACGGCTCTTTGTGAGATGAGTTTTGCCAGCCGACTGGGACTTGAGGTTGATATCGCCGGTTTACCCGGCACAGCAACCGAGATTTTATTTAACGAAGAGTTGGGCGTGCTTATTCAGGTCAAATCGTCCGACTTGCCAACGGTGTTATCAGATCTTAAGGCAGCCGTCGGCCGATGCGTTTATGATCTTGCTAAGACTATCCCGAAGCAAGAAATTGTAATTAAAAATAAATCCAAACTGCTTTATTCAAACAGCCGTGTCCGACTAGAAAGAATGTGGGCCGACACCAGCTACCAAATACAAAAACTGCGCGACAACCCAGATTGCGCCGAAGAAGAATTAAACCTAGTAGCTGACGATAAATATCCCGGTTTATCAGTCAGAACCACCTTTAACTTAATTGAGCGCCATCATAAAAACCGGCCAAAAGTCGCGATTTTGCGTGAACAAGGAGTCAACGGCCACGTTGAAATGGCCGCCGCTTTTGACTTAGCTGGCTTTAGGGCAGTTGATGTCCATTTGACAGATTTAGCCGGCGGCAAGGTTTCGCTAGATGATTTTGCGGGCTTGGTAAGCTGTGGCGGGTTTTCTTATGGAGACGTACTGGGGGCAGGAGAGGGAATAGCTAAATCGATACTTTTTAATTATGATTTGCGCAAAATGTTCGGAGACTTTTTTGCCCGTCCGGATAGCTTCAGTCTCGGCGTTTGCAATGGCTGCCAAATGTTTGCGGCGCTCAAAGATATAATTCCCGGGGCGGAAATGTGGCCGCGTTTTTTGAAAAACAAGTCAGAGCAATTTGAAGCCCGATTAGCTCTGGTAAAAATTAATAAATCGCCCTCAATCTTCTTTCAGGACATGGAAGGCAGTTATTTGCCAATCCCGACAGCTCATGGTGAGGGCCGGGCAGAATTTAGCGACAGCCAAGGCGCGGCCAGGGCACTTCATGATGGCCTAGTGCCGCTGCAATTTATTGACAATTACGGAAAAGTGAGCGAAAAATATCCCAGCAATCCTAATGGTTCGCCACAGGGTATAACTGCCTTAACGACTCCTGATGGTCGCACCACGATTATAATGCCTCATCCCGAACGAGTATTTTTAACCAAGCAGTTATCTTGGCATCCCAGCGATTGGGGGCAGCAGTCACCATGGTTCAAGCTTTTCCAAAACGCCCGTGATTGGGCTCAAGTGAGATAAATCTGACAATTCCTGCACAAATGCCATGCTACAATCGTAGTGCTTATATGAGGGGTATCGCCGGATATGGACAAAGGTACGGAGAAGCTCTACGACGTAGCTATTAAGTCTCACGACGTATTATTTTCAGCTAATACGGTTTTTCCTTTTATACTTTTTCCCGACACGATTACCATTGACCGCGAAAAGGCAACTATTGTTCATCGTCCCTTCTTTCGAATAGCCAAAATAGTCAGCGTTCGGATTCACGACCTGCTGAACGTCGAAGCCGATATCGGACCATTTTTTGGATCAGTTCATTTGACCTCACGGTATTTTCTTAATAACCCTGAGTCAATTCACTTTTTATGGCGCAGTGAAGCAGCTAAGGTTCAAAGACTGCTGCAAGGTTATATTATTACTATGCAGGAGAAGATTGATTGTTCAAACATTGCAACGGATGAACTCATTGTGCTTTTGGATGATTTGGGCAGAGGCGCCCCGGACTAAACACTATACTTTTCTCTTATATCTGGTATAACTAGTCTATGTTAACATCACACGAAAGTGGGCCGAGTAGCCCACCTTCAGGTATTGATTTATCCCACTATAGTGCATGGCGCGAACGTCACCCCTATCAGCATTGGTTGACTGAGCCAACCATTGTTTCAAAAGAGTCGGGTTTAGCTGCAAATCTAAGACCGACAATGGATTTCATACGCACCGAGACCAGCCGAGGTTTTGTCGCTAGTGGTGGCCAGCCGGCAGAATTAGTTGTCCCATCCGATGCTATAATTACCCCTGAACAACTTGTCTACAGCGTATTTTATAAATTTTCGGTGTGGGGTAAGTTGCATGCGAAAATCGAAGCAGCTTTTGGTGAATCGGATCTGGATAAATTTAATCAAATCGTCCGAAAGAATATTCCACCGGCAGGTATAGAGGCCATAAAGGTTGCCCAAATCTTTAGGGCTCCCAACAGGAAAAGGCTGATAAAAGCTAGGGAAATGCCCAGACATCTTGTTCTGCAAGCTCTGATACAAGACAATTCTGGCGCTATTGAAAATGCTACTCACGATCAAAAAATAGGGCTTGCTAGATGTCTAATGGTTAACAACGGCGTGTCGAATTTAAATGCCGGTCTTTATACTAGATCCAAATCCGGCAAAATAGAGTTCAAGGGACTTATCAGAAATACACTCGAAAGCGGACATCCTTACTTCCCGACTGATATGCTCGACGAACTTGGTTATCGCGAATGGGTGTCAGCTTCGATGAGACCGAATAAAATTGATGTGAAACTTGCCGATATACCAGAAATAACATACTCAAACTGGATGTCTTCAGGGGCAGTCAACGGAATCCGTCGTAGCGGCACTCTTTTCGGTAAATATGGCTATCTTTCAGATTCGGTGGTAGTAAAAGAACTGACGAGCAGCTGGAGTCAGGGTGAGCGCATAAAGCAAGCGTCTGAATTTACGCAGCAAGGTGAGGGCGCCTTCTGGTCACAAGAAATACTACTGGATTACTTCTTATCCTCAGCTACCGGCCAGATGGGCGCCGTCAAAGCCAATCTCCAGCCCAACGAGATAGTGCCCTTAACCATGATCGATAAAGATACTGTCGGCAGTGTCAGGATAGAAGGTTTGGAGCCTAATAAACCATCGGTTGAGGGCGCAGAGTTTTATGAGGCCATGCGCAAAATGCTTGAGGAGCACCCGATCAGAGTCCGCTTGAATAAGGATGGGACAGGCTTTGTATTAGATGACAACGGTCCTATCGTGATGGCACCGACTTGGGCCGGCGGACACCTTCACCGCGAGGCTGCCATACCGGAGGATGCTAAGAGGGTCGCTCACCTACATGTCGATCCCAAAGAATATCCGACGTTCGGTTGCGGGGTAGATGGCTCATTCGAATTCACGCAACATTATTTCCGCGAGGCAACCAAGCTGTGGGAAGAGTCAGGCAGGACACTCAAGCTAGTAACAATAAACCGGGCCGGACATGGTACCGACTACATCCAGTTCCCGGTAGTTGACGAGGTAAATCCGCTTGACCACTCAATCCCGTTAGAGCAGGTACTCGATTCGGGCGAGCTGGTGATGGAACACGATGTCAAACAAATAGAAGAACGAATAGCTCCTTGGGCGCAAGCTGCTTAAAGTTTTTCAAATCTAGCGGTGGTGGCGTTTTTTGAGTTGAGCGAGGTGGAGTTTGGCCGAGCTGTGATGCAGCAGGCGGTGGGCTTCGTGGAGAGCCACTTGGCTGTCGGCGTTTTTGACTAGCTCCTCAGCCCGCTTGAGAGCAATGTTGGCTTCTTGTTCACTGACTTCGTCGCTGGTGGTGATGTCGTCGGCGATAAAACGGACAGTTTTGCCATCAACTTCAACCACGCCGCCATTAATAGCAAAGTGCTCCATGGCACTATCCGGATCGTTAGTTTTTTTACGGACACTTAAGACTCCCGGCTGAGCCGCCGAAATTAGTGGCATATGGTCTTCAAATATGCCAACTACGCCAGCGCGAGTGGGCACTAATACTTCGTAGACCTCGTCGTCGTATTTGGTACCGCTGGTGGAGACAAGTTGAAAATGAAGCATTACGCAGCCTCTCTTCGAGAGCCTGAGGGCTCCTCAGGGCCTCGAATGGCCGGCCGAGTAGCAATAAGCAATAAGCAATAAGCAATAAGCATTACATCTTCTTCTGTTTATTGTTATTTGTTTGTTGTTTGTTGTTTTCCTCTTTTACTTCGCTTATGCCGCCCTTCATATAAAAGGCCTGTTCGCTTTTAGTGTCGTGCTTGCCGTCTAAAATTTCTTTGAAGCCGGCGATTGTGTCTTCCAGTTTTACATAGGCTCCCGGGATGTTCGTGAAAACTTCGGCCACATGAAACGGCTGGGTCAAAAAGCGTTGGATACGACGGGCCCGGGCGACCAGTTGTTTGTCTTCTTCGGAAAGTTCTTCCATGCCCAAAATGGCGATAATGTCTTGCAGATCTTTATAGCGCTGCAGAACTCGCTGGACTTCACGAGCAACCAAGTAGTGCTCTTCGCCGACGATTTCTGGGTCAAGCAAAGTAGAACTAGAGTCCAGCGGATCCACGGCCGGATAAAGACCTAGTTCAGTCAGGGCGCGGGACAATACAACCGTAGAGTCAAGGTGGGCAAAAGTCGTGGCTGGTGCTGGGTCGGTTAAGTCATCGGCCGGTACGAAAACGGCTTGGACAGAAGTAATCGAACCAGTTTTAGTTGAAGTAATACGTTCTTGCAGCGTGCCCATTTCGGTGCTCAGGTTGGGCTGATAACCGACAGCACTTGGCAGGCGTCCGAGCAAGGCCGAGACTTCACTCCCAGCTTGAGTAAAACGGAAAATATTATCAATAAATAGCAACACGTCGTTGCCCTCGTCACGGAAGCTTTCGGCAATAGCCAGGCCAGTTAAGCCGACGCGCAAACGGGCGCCGGGTGGTTCGTTCATTTGACCGAAAACCAAGGCGGTTTTATCCAGCACGCCAGACTGCTCCATTTCGTAATAAAGATCGTTGCCTTCACGGGTACGTTCGCCGACGCCGGCAAAAACGCTGCGGCCTTTATGAAATTTGGCAATGTTGTTAATAAGCTCGGTAATAAAAACAGTTTTGCCAACGCCGGCGCCGCCGAACAAACCAACCTTGCCACCTTTAGAGATTGGCGCGATCAGGTCAATGACTTTGATGCCAGTTTCAAAAATTTCAACCTTAGCGCTTTGCTCGGTCAGGCTTGGCGGCTGACGATGGATTGGTCCTAGCTTAACTTTGGTCGGCGCAGCTTTACCATCGATTGGCTGGCCAATGACATTAAACATTCGACCAAGTGTAGCAGCGCCGACTGGTATGCTAATAGGTGCACCGGTGTCCCGAACCGTTGCGCCGCGGGTCAAGCCGTCAGTCGGTCCAAGGGCGATAGCCCGGACTGTGGTTTGGCTAAGGTGCTGAGCAACTTCCAAAACCAGGTCGCCCTGCTTCCGCTCAACTATCAGCGCGTTAAAAATCGCTGGCAAGCTGCCTGCAAATTCAACGTCAACAACCACGCCAACAATCTGGATAACGACAGCTGTTTTGGTCCTGGTTTTTTCTACTGTTGCCATGATTTTTACTTACTCCTTGTTAATTGCTACTTATTAGTGTGATATATCATGCCGCGATGGCCTCGGCGCCGCCGGTTATCTCGGCAATTTCTTGGGTGATGGCCGCTTGGCGGGTGGCGTTAAGTTCTAGTGTCAGGGCGTCAATCAGGTCAGAGGCATTTCGATTGGCGTTGCCCATGGCCACCATGCGCATGGCATGCTCCGAAGCCGCCGATTCAATACGGGCCTGCATCAGTTTGGCCTCAAAATATAATTTGATGGCTTCGTCTAAAACATCTTTGATCTCCGGCTCGAATTCGTAAACTGTTTTACCGCGTTGCTGGGCCGATTGCTCCATAGTGGAGGCGTTGTTTGACATAAGGTGATTAATCGGCAACAGTTGAAAGCTGCTGACTTTTTGGGTTAGTGGGGAAATAAATTCGGTGTAGATGATCTTAACCGCTCCTATCTGACCATCAGCCATCGCCTCGTCAATCATTTCGATTAAGGGCGCAAAGACATTGACGCTGGGCATGTCGGCTATATCTTCATAGGCCCCCTTAAGCTCAATGCCGTCAAGATGAGCAAAAAAACGGGCGCCTTTGCGGCCGTAGACCACGACCTGCGGGCGGTACCTCTCAGTCTTTGCCGATTGGATCGTTAGATGAAAGATGTTGGAATTAAAAGCGCCGGCCTGGCCACGGTCGGAGGTTATGACTATATAAAGCGTGGGTTTATCAGCCGCCCGGCTAAAGAGGGGGTGCTGCCGGGCTTCCTGAGAATGGGCAATCCGTTCCATGATGGTACTGGCAAGGTTGCCGTAAGTCCGGCTGCGCTGCACGGCCTCAACGACTTTGCGCATCCGGCTAGCGGCTACAACCTCTAAGGCCTTAGTAATTTGCTTGGCATTTTTAATTGAGCGAATCCGACGCTGGATAATCTTGGTCTGAGCCATCAGGCGAACTCCGTTCGCAGCAATAAGCAATAAGCAATAAGCAATAGGCCAACAGCTACGCTGTTGTAATAACTCCCCTTACTACTTACTACTTCTTGCTTACTACTAAAAATGCCAGTCATTTCTTTGCTCCCTGGTACTGCTTGGCGATTTGGGCGGCAACTTCCATGATGGTTTTTTTAACGGCCTCACTTGGAGCATCACCTCTGTTAAGTTCCTGCGTGAGCTTGGTGTGTTTTTGGGCAAGGCTTTGCAAAAGTGCGGTTTGGGCCGGTTTGACATTTGAGGTTGCTAAGCCATCAAAGGCGCCGCCGGTAGCCGCTAAAACTCCAGCTACTTGTTGCCAAATAGCTAGTGGCGAATACTGCGGCTGTTTTAAAATTTCAGTCAGCAGCTGCCCACGGGCCAGTCGGCCTTGGGTTTCGACATCCAAATCGCTAGAAAACTGCGAAAAAGCTGCCAGTTCACGGTACTGGGCTAGATCCAGGCGTAAATTACCGGCTACCGAGCGAGTGGCTTTAGGCTGGGCAGCACCGCCGACGCGCGATACCGACAAACCAACCGAAATGGCTGGGCGGATGCCTTGGTAAAACAGGTCGGTTTCTAGATAAATCTGACCGTCAGTGATAGATATAACATTGGTTGGGATATAGGCGCTGACGTCGCCGGCTTGAGTTTCGATAATTGGCAGAGCAGTTAAACTACCAGCTCCAAGTTTGTCGGATAATTTAGCGGCTCGCTCCAGTAAGCGTGAATGAAGGTAGAAGACATCGCCCGGATAAGCCTCGCGGCCCGGTGGGCGGCGCAGCAAGAGCGACATCTGCCGGTAAGCCACAGCGTGTTTGGAAAGATCGTCATAAATAATCAGGGCGTGTCGTTTGTTATCGCGGAACCATTCACCCATGGCGGCGCCGGCGTATGGCGCCAGGTATTGCAACGATGCCGGATCGGCAGCGCTGGTGGCCACGATAATAGTCCGTTCCATTACACCTTCGCGCTTTAGTCTTTCGATCAGACGAGCAATGCGGGCATTTTTTTGGCTGATGGCCACATAGATATTAATGACGTCGGTCTTTTGCTTGGCCTGGTTGATCATGGTATCTACCACGATAGCTGTTTTGCCGGTTTGGCGATCGCCGATAATTAGCTCGCGCTGGCCGCGGCCAATTGGCACCATGGCATCGATAGCAGTAATGCCTGTAAGCAACGGTTCATGGACACCTTTACGTTCAATTACGCCGGGAGCAAGGCGTTCAACCGCGCCGCGGGCTTTAGTTTTAATCTCACCTCTGCCATCGAGTGGTCGGCCCAGCGGGTCTACCACTCGGCCGACCAGTTCCGGTCCGACCGGCACTGAAAGCACTTCGCCAGTTAGTCGCACCCGGGCACCAGCTCGGATCAGCTCATCTTCACCCAGCAGCACCGCGCCAATTTCATCCTCCAGCAGGTTAAGAGCAAAGCCGGTGACTTTACCACGACTGCCTTCGATCTCAACCATTTCTGTGTAACCGCAATCGCGTAGGCCGTAGATCCAAGCTATGCCGTCACCGATACGGGTGACCACGCCGGCCGATCGCTCCTGCCGCGATTCCTTTAACTGCGAAATGGCGTTTTTGACTTCTTCGGCCAGTGATTTGACTTCATTCTCTAGTTGCGCCATTAGATTGCTCCTCCGGAGCCATTTTCCATTAGCCATTTACCATTTACCGTACATTTTCCATTAGCCATTAACCATGGATTAAATGTGAATGGTGAATGGTGAATGGTGAACAGCTCATGTGCTGTGAATGGTGAATAGTCAACGGCGAAGGGGAATGAAGTAGTCATTCTAGAAGGTCTCCTTTAAATCTGTTAGTTTTCGGTCTACAGTGTGATCCCAAACGTGGGACGGGGTTTCAACTCTGATACCGCCTAGTACCGATTGATCAATTCGCTCCTGCAGTAGTACGGATCGCGAGCGTGTGGCTGATTTGATTTGATTTTTAAGAGCTACCCGCAGCTGGGGGCTTAGTTCAGAAGCGCTGGTGACTAGCGCCACGCTCAATTCCCGGCGGGCTTCCAGCTCGGCAGCAATATCACCTAGCAAAAATTCGACAGAGTCAGTCTTGCCAGCTTCAACCATAGCCGCAGCTAAATGTTTAGCAACAGTTTGGGCTGGTTTACCAGCTAGTAATTCATTAGCCGCGTAACGGGCCAAGGCTCGCCTAGAAATCTTATTCACACTAACCTCCTAAGAGCCCGCTCAATTAAAGACCGGTCGCGCTGAGGGTTAAGTTTTTCGTGGATAATTTTTTCGGTCGCATCGGCCACCAAATCGGCCAATTCACCACGCAGCTCCTCATGCAATTTGGCGTGTTCTTGCTTCAGGTGAGCTTCAGCCTCCTTGATGATTAAACTAGCTCGCTGGGCGGCTGTTGACTCGGCATCAACAATAACACTGGCAGCTACTTTTTTGGCTTCGGTTAGTGCTTCATCGGCTTGAGTCCGGGCCCGGGTAATGATTTCTTCGGCCTTAGCCTCGGCCCGGGCCAGGGCCTCCTGCGTCTGCTTAGCATGTGTCAGGCTTTGCTCCAGCGTTCGGCGGCGGTCTTCCAGAGTTTTTAGCAAGGGCGGCAAGACCCAGCGCTTAAATATCAGCAGCACGATCACAAAAGTGATTAGTTGAAAGATTAGACCTTTGAGGTTAATGTTAAAGGCACTGATCCCACTAGAGGAACCACTGGCCTGGGCAAATTGTATAGGCATATTAAGCAACTACTGACTCCTTAAGTTGTAAATAGAATTAGTAGTACAAAGGCTAAGACGGCATCAACCAGACCGATCATAATGAAAGCGGTTGACAAAATTTTACCTTGGATTTCCGGGTTGCGACCAACAGCACCAACTACTGCCGCACCGATCAGACCGACGCCGATAGCCGGCCCGATAGCACCCAGGCCAATGGTTAAACCTTTAATTAATGATGGATCGATTTGAGTTTCCATATTTGCTCCTTTACTAGCATACAATTATTAATAAACTCATCTACTATTTGCCGTTGCTGCTTTAGTAGCATCAGACTCGGACTCTTCACCGTGTGATGTTGACATCACTAAATAAGTGGCTGTTAACATCATAAACAAATAGGCTTGGACAAGCGAGAAGAAAATTTCCAAAAACATGATGGGCAATGTTGCCGCCCAGCCAAAATTACCGGCCAGCGCCGAGATCGCGAATAGTAGTGCCTCGCCGCCGTAAATTACTCCGAACAATCGTAGTGATAGGGTTACCAGTCGCAGGACTTCGCCAAACAGTTCATTGAGGCCGATGAATACATTGATTGGGTTTTTGAGATTCCCGGAAAAAAAGTGTCTGACATAACCGAACAAACCAATTTCTTTGATGGCGTAAATGTGAACGGTCGCCAAGCTTAAAATAGCCATGGCTAAGGTGGAGTTTAGGTCAGTAGTCCAAGCCCGAAAAAGGGCGGTATGCCCAGCCTCGGTGCTTAGCGATATAGTTTGAATTCCTGGCATCAGACCACTTAAGTTACCGACCAAAATAAAAACAAACAGCGTGATTAGCAGCGGAAAATGACGGGCTGCTTTTTTACGGTCACCAAAGCTCTCGGCCATTAGTCCAAAAACTAGATCGACAATGCTCTCGATATAAAAAGCCAGGCGGCGTTTGGGCCACAGCTGGCTGGCCCGGGCAGCCAGACCGAAAAGCCCCAGCACAAACACCGCTGATATGATGCCGAGCACCATCGAGTTGGTGATTGGAAGGGGGCCAATACTAAAAAGTTTTTCCGGAGCCAGCGGTTCAGCGCCAAGACCAAATACACTCATCAGCATTGCATGTTCCCACTTATAGCCATACGAACGGCGGGCGATCTGTCGCTAGTCGCTAGACTATCCCTACAACACATTGGCCTGCATTGTAGCAGTTTTACCCCTCAAGTTCAACCCAGCACTTAGGTCCGAGACTATCCTCTTTAGCGGATATTTGCAAAGCGCTCGACCCTAAGTGCTGGGCAAATTTTTCATAACAATCCTTCATACCCGAAAGTGGATTTTCGAGTATCTTATCATCTCATAGGATAGCTATTTCATTGCCAAGTGAATAGTCTCGAAGGCTCACTTCCGGGTATACTGTGAATATCGTGAGCAAAGAAGCAAGTCTGTCGCCAACCATCTTAGTGGTATTTGGCATAAGCGGCGACTTGTCGCACCGTTTTTTACTGCCAGCTCTAGCTCAAATTTGTTCGGCTTCTAATCTGACCGGGAAGTTGAGTATTTTAGGCGTATCGCGCCAAAACAAAAATTTGGAAGAGGTTTTAGGACCTCACTTACAAAGCCTTAGGACTCAGACTGAGCTGTACAAAATGAATTTATCCGAGGCAGAGGATTATAGGCAACTAAAAGAAAAGTTGGCCGGACTTGGCAAGGATTTCCCGCAGCCACCACAGATTATCTTTTATTTCGCGGTTCCGCCAGCTGCCGTGTTACCTATAATCAGACATTTGGGCAAGGCTGGACTGAATGGCGACCACACTAAGCTACTGCTAGAAAAACCGTTCGGCACGGACTGGAATTCGGCCAAAGAACTTATTGATCAAATTGATAAACATTACTCAGAAGACCAGGTTTATAGGATTGACCACTATTTGGCTAAACAAATGGCTCAAAACATAACTGTCTTTTTAGGCAGTAACGCCATTTTTAGGAATGTTTGGAATAGCGGATTTATAGAAGAAATTGAGATAGTAGCTGCAGAGGCAATAGGCATAGAAGGCCGCATTGGATTTTACGAAGGCACGGGAGCGCTACGTGATTTTATGCAAAGCCATCTGCTCCAGTTGGCAGCTCTGGTACTGATGGAGCCCTGTAGCGATATATTTGATTTTGAAGAAATCCCAAGACGTCGCCTGGCGGCCCTGGAGGCTCTCCAACCGATTCCGGCTGATAAGTTTCCGGGCCGGGTTTATAGGGCCCAATATGAGGGCTATACCAAAGAAGTTAACAATCCTGCTACGACTACCGAAACTTTTGTTTCATTGACTTTGGAATCTTCCAACTTCCGTTGGGAGGGAGTGCCAATACATCTTGTGACTGGCAAAAATTTGGATCAAAAACTGACGGAAATCAGAGTTCAATTTAAAAAAACTAGCGCCTCGGCATCTAATCTGTTAATCCTGCGTGTCCAGCCCAGGGAAGGAATCGAGATTGATCTATGGGTCAAGGAACCGGGCTATGAACGGAAGTTGCAGAAACTGAAGCTTAGCTTTGCCTACGAGCAGCACTTTGGCAGACTGCCGGACGCCTACGAGATGGTGATTGTTGATTCTATGCGCTCCAATCATAGCTTATTTGCTAGCAGTGCCGAAGTTTTAGCCAGCTGGCGGATACTGCAGCCGGTTTTAGATAGCTGGAGTATGAGTAGCGACGATCTGAAGTTCTACAAACCCGGCAGCACGATAGACCAAGTTATGGGATCTGTATAATTAAGCTATGAAAAAGAAGCTGACATTACCTATGCTTACGATACTTATTGGTGCGGCAATATATGTTTTTGCAAGCATGTGGGCTAATCAAACAGGATACTACAACCCCGACCCAGCTAAACGCGACGCTAATATTGGTGCCGGACTGATAGCACTCGTTGGAATGCCAATTTCTATTTTCGGCTGTATATGGCTCGTAATTGAGCTTGTTAAATTAGGCCTAAGCCGAAAATCAAAGCGATAAGAAGTGCAAAAGATGAGCATCGAGGTGACCCACTCTTGTATAATACGCAACTGATGAGCTCTAAATATGCAGTAGTGGCGCGGGATGTTGTTAAAACATTCGGTAGCATTAAAGCTGTAGACGGTGTTAGTTTTGAGGTTAAGCCAGGCGAAATTTTTGCATTCCTGGGCCCGAATGGTGCTGGTAAAAGTACCACTATCAAAATGCTAACTACTATGCTGCGGCCCTCCAGCGGCCAGCTATTTTTAAACGGCCACGATGTAGTTAAAGAACAAGCTTATGCTCGTAAATCTTTTGGCATAGTTTTCCAAGACCCGGCGGTGGAAGAAGAACTGACAGCTTACGAGAATATGCTTTTTCACGCTGTACTTTATGGCGTGCCTAAAGTAGAGCAAAAACCCAGAATTAAACAATTACTGGAGCTTGTAGAACTTTGGGAACGCCGGGATTCGTTAGTCAGAACTTTCTCTGGCGGAATGCGCCGGCGTCTAGAGATTGCCCGTGGCCTGCTACATCACCCAAAAATTTTGTTTTTAGACGAGCCAACGCTCGGACTAGACACTCAGACTCGCAATATTCTGTGGGCTTATGTGCGCAAGTTGAGCAAGAATGAGGGGATGACAATCTTTTTTACAACTCATTACCTGGACGAGGCCGAGCAGGTGGCGCAGCGGATTGCTATTATTGACCACGGTAAAATCATCGCCACCGGCACCTCCAAGCAGCTAACTGACCTGACTAGCACCAAGAATCTAGAGCAGGCCTACTTAAAACTGACTGGCGAGGGAACGCGGGATGAGGTTAGCGAGGATAATAATGGACTTAATGTACGTGGCGCTATGTTAAACCAGAGGCTCAGGTAATGAGCAAAAAGCAAAAAGCCCGCCTTCGCCAAGGCTACGTCGGACAGGCAAAAAGCAATAAGTATTTTAGCCTCAATTGTTTATTGTTTTCTGCTGATTGTTTATTGTTGCGGCCGGAGGCCGCCTGATGGCCGAAATTTATATACTCTGGTGGCGGCAAATGAAACGTTATATACGAACACGGTCGCGGATTGTCGGGGCGATTGGCCAGCCGATTTTATTTTTGCTGGCGCTGGGCTATGGTCTGGGCTCGGTTTACCAAAGAGCTGGCGAGGGTAATTATCTGCATTTTCTAGTCCCCGGAGTAATTGTCCAAACGATTCTTTTTTCGGGGGTTTTTTGGGGGATGCAGATTCTATTTGATAAACGCTTTGGCTTTTTGAAAGAGATGTTGGTAGCGCCGGTTTCACGGCTGAGGATTTTATTGGGGAACGCCCTAGGCGGCGCGACCATCGCTCTGCTCCAGGGTTTTTTCGTGCTGATCATAGCTTATTTTTTCGGTTTTCGACCAGATAACTTGTCAATGTTGCCGCTAGCCTTACTGCTGATGGTTATGCTGAGTCTGGCGCTGACCAGCTTTGGGGCCGGCTTGGCTAGTATGGTTGAGGATTTTCAAGGTTTTCAGGCCATTAATAATTTTTTGATTTTTCCACTATTTTTCCTATCTAGCGCACTCTATCCTTTAACGCACGCGCCGCATTTGCTGCAACTGCTGGCATCTGTCAATCCCTTGAGTTATGCCGTTGATGGACTCCGTTATAGCTTGATTACCCAATCGCACTTCGGTATTGGCAAAGACTTGATTGTTGTATCGGCGACCTTGACCGTTTGCATAGGTTTTGCGGTTAGCCGTTTTAATCGTCTCCAAGCTTAGTGAGGCATATAATAGTAAGGTGATTGAGCAGCCTTTAGCGGAGCGGATGCGGCCCCGTACTTTAGACGGAGTAGTTGGGCAGGCCCATGTGGTTGGGCAGGGTAAACTCTTAACTGAACTAGTTAAAGCTGGCAAGCCATTTAGCTTGATTTTTTGGGGTCCACCAGGTAGTGGCAAAACAACTCTGGCCCGGATTATCGCCAAAGAAATGAAAGCCGATTTTGTAGAGATATCTGCGGTGGCGGCCGGCAAGGCCGATGTCACTAAAGTCGTTGAGCGAGCAAAAAAGAACGCACGGGGCTCGCGTTTGGATGCGGTGCAAGGAAGCGGCGAAGCGCAAACTGAGCTGTATCAAGAATACAGTGAAGGTGCACTGGAGCCGCTGACACCGCAGCGCGCCAAAAGTGCTGTCAGAATTTCCGGCTCTGCCGGAAAGCCGGACGGCACGGCGCGTGCCACGGTGCTTTTTGTTGATGAAATTCATCGTTTTAATAAAGCTCAACAAGATGCTTTCTTGCCGCATGTCGAATCCGGGCTGGTTACGTTGATTGGCGCTACCACTGAAAATCCCAGCTTTGAGATTATTAACCCACTACTATCCCGTAGCCGGGTGGTAGTTTTAAAGCCACTGAGCAAAACTGAGATTATCGAAATTATCAATCGCGCATCTCGGGGCGAGAAGATTGTCAAACGCTTGCCCAAAGAAAGCATTGATCTGCTAGCCGAGCTATCGAGCGGTGATGGTCGTATCGCGCTGAATACTTTAGAAATGGCCATGCAACTTATCCCGACTGGATCGTCGGGACTGACCAAGACCAAAATCACTCCTAAAATTATCGAAGTAGCCGCCCAAGCCCGTGTGCCAGGCTACGATAAAGCCGGCGAGAATCATTACAACATCATCAGTGCTTTTATAAAATCGATGCGCGGTGGCCAACCCACAGCTACTCTTTATTATATGGCTCGCATGCTGCAAGCTGGCGAAGACCCGAAGTTTATCGCCCGGCGAATGGTAGTTTTCGCCAGCGAAGACATCGGCCTGGCGGCGCCGGCGGCGCTCAATTTGGCAGTTTCCACCTTTGCCGCAGTCGAACGGATCGGCATGCCGGAATGCCAATACAATCTGTTTCACTGCGCCACTGTACTTGCTAAGGCACCCAAGTCCCGGGAAGTTACTAATGCTATGAATCAAGCTTTATCAGCTGCCCAACAGCACCCTGATCTGCCAGTACCGCTGCATCTGCGCAATGCCCCGACTAAACTGATGAAAGACCTCGGCTACGGCGAAAACTACAAGATGCAAGCTGGTTTTAAGCATAAGGAAGGCTTCTTGCCGCCAGAACTGAAAGATGTAGATTTTTTTAAAAATGACTAAGATTGACTTGGAATAAGCATAAGCTTAAAATGAGTGACAGAAAATCAATGTCAAAACTAAAGCTAAAGTTAGCCTTTCAGACTGCCGTTGCTGTCCTTTTTGGCTCTTTGATATTAGCGGCTGTGCCGGCACTGGCTGAAAATAGCAGTTCTGATAGTTCAAACTTCAGCACCAGCGAGTCAAGCAAAGAGGCGGCTAAAAAAGAAGCCGAAGCAAAACGCGAAGCCGCCAAACAGGAGGTCGAAAAAAAACGCGAAGCGGCCAAGCAAGAACTTGAGAAAAAACGCGAAGCCGCCAAAAATGACCTTGAGCAGAAGAAAGAAAAACTCAAAGATGATAAGCTCAAAATTTGCCAGGAACGCGAAAGCCATATCAACAATAATATGTCGACTCTGGCGACGCGCGGCCAAGAGCGGCTTGATTTGTTCAGCACAATTGCCGAGCGCACCGAAACTTTCTATAAAAACAAAGGCAAAACCTTAACTAACTACGACGCTCTAGTAGCGGCCGTTGGTGCCCAAAAAACTGTCGCCCAAGCAGCTGTTGACGCCGTTATATCCAGCAGCGTTAGCTTCAAGTGCGACGGCAGCAACCCTAAAGGCGTAGCTGCTGAATTTAAAGCTAAGGTGAAAACTATGAACTCAGCTCTAAAAGATTACCGCAGCGCCGTCAAAAATTTAATTGTCGGAGTTAAATCAGTTCAAGGCACCACTGCTTCAGAAGGAAGTCAAAGATGAAAAAGACTAACCAGCAAGGCTTCACTTTTTTTGTAGTAGTTATCTTAGCCGGAGTGCTGGCTATAATAGTCTTGGCTGGCTGGAACATTTACCAACGTGGCCAAAAAAATGAAGCTGTTAGTTCTTCTGTTGGGGCATCGGCCATCAAGGCCGTACCATTGGCGCCAGCACTCAGCACAGCCAGCGATCTTGATAAAGCTGCACAAATCCTAGACCAAACAGTGCTTGACAGCGATTACGACACCGCTCAACTTGATCAAGACTTAGCCAGCTTTTAGTAGCTCTATTGCACTAAGCCAACAACTATTGTTGGCAATGGTGAAACATTAAATTGCACCCTGGGCTTCTAAAAAACCCCACGTCCAGAACTGCTATACTAAATGGGACTTAACAATTAAATATTAAGAGCAGCGGAGAGAGAATTGGCTCGTTTGAAACCGCTCAGCAACCCCGTTTAGTAGGTTGTAGATTGTAGTTAGTAGATAAAAAAACCCAAACTACCAACTGCGAACTACCAACTACTAACTCGAAAGGTGCTAACTCCAACCAGAAGGAAAGATATTTATGAATCATTACTTTGCCTCAGAATCAGTCTGCGCCGGTCATCCAGATAAAATCTGCGACCAAATTAGCGACGCTATTTTGGACGCGGCCTTAAAACAAGACCCTGTATCGCGTCTGGCGCTGGAGACGATTGCCACACACAACCGTCTGATTTTGGCTGGAGAGGTTAAGACCAACGCTCAACTGGATTTTCCCGGGATTGCCCGTGAACAAATCCGTCGGCTGGGATACACCAATCCAGCTTGGAATTTCAGTGACGCTTCTCCGGTTGACGTTTATATTCATGACCAATCTCCGGAGATTGCTCTAGCGGTTGATGCCGAGGGGGCAGGCGATCAAGGATTGATGTTCGGTTTCGCCTGCAATCAGACAAAACAATTAATGCCCCTACCAATCATGCTTAGCCACAGCCTAACTCGTAACCTTGACCTAGCCCGTGAAAGTGGCAATCTACCTTATCTGAGACCGGATGGTAAAGCTCAAGTGGTGGTCGGCTATGAAAATTCCCAACCGGTAAGTGTTGAGCATTTAACGATCGCCGTACCTCACGATGAGTCTGTTCAACTGACGCAGGTTAAAGATGATGTTTACAAAAAAATTGTCTCGCCGGTCCTGGGTGAGTTCGGTTATCAAATTACGCCTGATAAATTGGTGCTTAACGGCACAGGCGTTTGGCACATGCCCGGACCAACCAGCGATGCCGGCTTAACTGGACGCAAAATCGCCGTTGATACTTATGGCGGTTATGCGCGGGTGGGCGGCGGCTGCTTTTCCGGAAAAGACGCCTCTAAAGTTGATCGCAGTGGCGCTTACGCGGCTCGTTTCGTAGCTAAAAACATCGTGGCCCATGGACTGGCCGAGCAAGCCGAAGTCGGACTAGCCTACTATATCGGCGGTAAAAAACCGGTGATGCTGGATATTAATACCTTCGGCACAGCCAAGCAAGGCGACAAAGCGATTGCCGACTTTGCAAGTAGTCTAATAGATCTGTCGGTTAGTGGGATCATTGCCAAGCTAGATTTGCGCCGGCCAATCTATCTTCAAACCGCGACCTATGGCCATTTTGGTAAAGCCGGCCTGCCGTGGGAACAAATTGTTCCCTAAAAAAATTCTTATTTTTTAACTGAACAGATGGGGCAAGTTTCCTGACTTCGGACTGATTCCAACCAGTGTTCGGTAGCTTGCCACCATGGTTCGACGTCGTGGTAAGCAATAAAATCAGCAGCCCGGCGCAACCACCAACCTAGCCAACCGTATATATGTATACCGCCCCAAGCAACGGCTGCCCAGTTAGGTCCCGCCGGTATGACATAGACGGGCTTCTTGGATACATAGGACTTAGGTTTTTTACCTCGGGTGAGACGCTTTAAATTACTAGCCACATAGCTAGCGTCGTGGAGCGCGGTTTGGGCCATCCCGGAATACGGCGTCTCAGCGTTATCGCCGATGACGTAAATATTGTCTTGGGCTTGTAAGAAATTATTGACCGCCGCTTTGCCACTATGGCCTAGTCTAAAGCCATTGTCTTCTAAGAAAGGATGGCTGGTAACTCCAGCTGTCCAAACGATAGTGTGGCTTTTAATATCATGTCCGTTAAGTGTTAAATGATCAGCCGAGGCAGCTTCGACAGCTTGGCCCAAATAAAGTCTGACTCCTAGTCTACGAAGACGCCTGGCCACGGCTTTAGAGTATGTCTTTGACATCTGGGGCAATGGCCGGTGGGCGGCTTCGACTAAATCAACGTGATAGTTTTTAACTGACAGGCCGTGACACTTCAGAATGTGCTCTATATAGCTAGGCAAAACGCCGGCCAGTTCTACGCCTGTCGGCCCCCCACCAATAACTACGTAGTGGACGTCACTTTTAGAGTCTTGCATGAGTTGTTGATGGAGGTGATCATGCAGCCTTTTGGCTTCTTCCAGAGTTTTGATTCCATAGGCGTAGTGTTTGAGCCCTTTGATACCGTAAAAATTTGTAACTACCCCAAGCGCAACAATTAGAACATCGTAGTTATAGCTTTTTCCCGAAGCAGCAAAAACGGTGTTTGAATCACGGTCTAATTGCTTGACAGTGTCCTTAATGAGGTTGACCCTCTTGCCCTTAAATATTTCGCTCAAAGGAATTGCCGAGGCTAGCGGACTGCCGCCAACAGCTGCCCGGTAAAGGGTAGGATAATAACGAAAGCTATCTTGATCAGACAGTAGCCTAACTTCAAAAGAAGCATTGCTCTCTAGTTCCAGGGCGGTTTTTATACCGCCGAAACCACCGCCTAAAATTAAAACCTGCTTTTTTTGCTGGCCCATTCTAACCATAGAGTTTAGCTTAAACCGCTGTTACCTGCCAGCAACTAAGGAAGATTTTGGTAAAGCCAGGGGCTTCACTATAATGGGAACAATATTCAAAAAAATTAGGAGGGTCAAATGCCCAGTAAAAAATTGTCGCGCCATGCCGAAAATAAATGGGTGATACTAGCCCTGCTAGCGCTGGCCCAGTTTATGGTAGTTTTGGACGTCACAATCGTTAATGTCGCGCTGCCGTCCATATCACGCGAACTACACTTTGCTGCCAACAACTTACAGTGGGTAATCACGGCCTACACTCTGACTTTTGGCGGTTTTTTATTGCTCGGCGGCCGGGCGGCCGATCTTTACGGTCGCCGCAAAATTTTTATTGGCGCGATAGCGGCTTTTTCGCTTGCTTCGCTGGCCTGCGGCTTGGCGCAATCTGACACTGCGTTAATTGTTACACGGGCGGTACAGGGTCTAGCAGCGGCTATTATGTCGCCGGCGGCCTTGTCGATCGTCTTAACTGAATTTCAAGAAGGTAAAGAACGTAACAGGGCTATGGGTGTCTGGGCGGCGGTGGCGGCTGGCGGGGCGGCCACTGGGTTATTAATAGGCGGCGTGCTGACTCAATACTTCAGTTGGCGTTGGAACTTCTTTATCAACGCACCAGTCGGCCTATTTGTAGTTTTGGCCGCCATGCGTCTATTGCCGCATCACATTGGCGAAGAAGATCACAAAATCAAGCTGGACTTGCCGGGGGCGATACTGGCAACCGGCGGTCTGATGGCCTTGGTCTACGGAGTATCCAAGGCGCCGGTGCTTTCTTGGGGTTCGACCGAAGTCTGGAGTTTTGTCGCCGCCGGAGTCGCGTTGTTAGTTGCCTTCTTGTTTAATGAAAAACGCGTTGGGCAACCGCTGATGCCCCTCGAAATCTTCAAAATTCGTAATGTTCTGGGTGCTAATCTAGCTTTTCTGGTCATCTCATGTACGATGTTCTCAATGTTTTTCTTTCTGACGCTCTATGTCCAACAAGTTCTCGGCTTTTCACCAGTTAAATCCGGCGTGTCCTTTTTGCCGGTGACTTTCTTGGTAGCTACAATCTCGGGGATTGTCGCTAGTTTGGTCGGCAAGATTGGCTATAAACCGCCGCTGGTTTTAGGGCCGCTGGTTCTGTCGATCGGCTTGTTGGTTATTAGTCTGACCATGAAGGTTGGCGGCGACTACTGGCATAACGTTTTTCCGGGTCTGGCGATTGCTGCCTCGGGCATGGGTCTGACTTTTGTTTCCGGCACCTTGGCGGCTACTTCGGGGATCCCCAAACATTTTTCTGGGCTGGCGTCCGGGATTTTAAACACTTCCCAACAAATCGGTGGAGCCATTGGCCTTGGAATACTTTCGGCGGTAGCTTTTTCATCTGTCAGGAACCACACGGCGGCCCATATTGATTATGCAACAGCCCAGGTGCATGGCTATCGCAACGGTTTGCACGTTGGCATCGGCTTAGCTTTAGCAGCGTTTGTCGTAGCCTTATTGGTGGTTAAAAACCACAAGGTCGATGCTAAGGAAGCCATGTCAATGGGCTAAAAGCCCAATTCCTAAGCACGAATTTCTAAACTCTAAACAAGCCCGAATTCTTAAATTACAGACAATTTGGATTTCGGAGAATTGTAATTTAATTTTTGTTTAGGATTTCAGATTTAGTGTTTAGAGATTAACTACTTTGGCAGTTTGCGCATAGGCCATAAACCTCTAGCTGATGACCTCGTGGCGAAAAACCGGTTTTGGAGGAGACTGAATCAATCATGGTTTCTAGCATAGTGTTTTGAGACAGATTAAAAGTATTGCCACAATTGGTGCAGTAAAAATGGTGGTGGTGCTTAGCAAAAATATCACTGAGCTCGATTTTGTATTTCCAGCCGATATTAAGACGGTGGGCTATTCCGAGTCGTTCAAATAGCTCTATGGCTCGATAAACAGTGGCTCGATCGACCTCGCCAGCTGCCCGGCGGACTAACACCTGCACAGTCTGGGGTTCCTGATTGAGTAAGAGGTCAAATATCTTTTTACGTGGTTGCGTCAAACTGGCGTTGTTTTTCTTCAGTAGAGCGGCTAAATCGTCGTACATACAGCAATTTTACATAAAACTGCGACAAATTTGCAAATAAGCATTTTAAAAATATAGAATACGATTATGCTAGTTTTTCTACTGTCAGTTGTTGCCGCTCTGGCAGCACTTTTAGGTGGACTGGCTGCCATTCGCAGCCGCAGCAAACTATATCTAACACTCGGCTTTACCGCCGGTATAATTTTGGGACTGGTAGCTTTTGATCTATTGCCGGAAATATTTCATATCAGCCAAACTACCGGCTTAGATATCACTTGGCCGATGCTAACGCTCGTTTTGGGCTTCCTGCTTTTCCATATTGTAGAAAAATCGATATTGATTCATAACTCGCATGAATCGCAGTACGGTCCGCATCAGCACCCCCACGTTGGCGTAGCGGGCGCTGTAGCCTTGTCGGGGCATAGTTTTTTGGATGGAGTGAGTATTGGTATTGCTTTCCAGGTAAGCACGGCTGTTGGTGTGGCAGTAGCTATAGCCGTAATAGGCCACCGTTTTGCCGACGGTTTTAATACCACCAACGTTATGCTGTTCCACCAAAACAAACCAAGCAGGGCCCAAAAAATGCTGCTGGCCGCGGCTGTCATGCCAATACTCGGTGGTCTCAGCACCCTACTATTCACATTGTCGGAAAGTGTTTTGGCGCTTTACCTTGGTTTTTTTGCCGGCTTTTTGCTCTACATTGGGGCCAGCGACATCTTGCCCCAAGCCCACTCCAAAGGCTCATCCCGCTGGACCATTCTGCTGACAGTCCTAGGCACAGCTTTTATGTTCGGGGTCACAAGACTTGCGTAATTTTTGGTATAATATAGACGGACCAAGAGTGGAATAGGATAGGTACACCTGACGGGTACACCGCATTTCATGAAGTCACTGGCCGTCAAAACTATATGGCGATCAAGGTCTGGGTATCTTGGAAAATTGTTTCAAAGTAGAAGTTGCTGAGGAGACACATAGTTGTTTCAAGAAAGTGTACTTTCGCCAAAGCTATCGAAACGGGCAAGCCCTCCAAAAACAAAGAAGCGGTTGATCGCCGCTTCTTTGTCCATGAGTTAAAGTGAAAGGTAAATCGATTATGTTACCGGCTATTATTATTTTGGGGATTTTATGCGTGGCCTTGCTAGGAGTGGTAGTTTGGAAAATTCTTCTCAAACCTGGCGATAGTAATTCGGCTCTGCTGCTTAAGGCCGACCTGACTCAAATTAGCGAAAATGTTACTTTGCTTAATGAAAACCTGCAGAAAAAACTGACAGAACAATTAGGAAGCAGCAACAAACAAATGGCCGCCCAGTATGCTCAAAGCGCCAAGATTATTCGCGATGTCACCCAAAAACTGACCGAACTCGATAGAACTAATAAAAACGTTGGCGATATAGCGTCCGAATTAAAATCTCTGCAAAACGTCTTGCAAAATCCCAAACAAAGGGGTGTTTTGGGGGAATATTATCTCGAGCAAATTCTAAAAAACGTCTTGCCGCCGGGAGCCTTCCAGCTCCAATATAAATTGAGCGATGGGATGGTGGTAGATGCCGTTGTTAAGCTGGACGACAAACTGCTTCCCATAGACAGCAAATTTAGCCTGGAAAACTATAATCGGCTGGTGGAAGCCAAGCCGGAAGACCGGCCGGCGCTGGAGCGGGCTTTTAAGGAAGACCTCAAAAAACGCATCGACGAGGCCGCCAAATATATTAAGCCAGGCAAGGGCACGCTGGACCAAGCCTTGATGTTTATTCCCAGCGAAGGCATTTACTACGACTTACTGGCTAATAAAGTCGGACTGGGTGGTGTCAGCGGCCGCAACTTAATCCAGTACGCGGCGGCGGATAAGAAGGTTACCATCGTCGGTCCCAGTACATTGGCGGCTATGTTGCAAATTATTGCCCAGGGCCTGCGCTCCATAGACATCCATAAAGATACCGAGAAAATTCGCAAAAACATCGAACAACTAAGCCGGCACCTGGTCGCCCATAACGGTTACATGCAAAAGCTTGGCAGTAGCTTGGGCACAACTGTCGGGCATTTTAATACCACCTACAAAGAACTGGGCAAAATAGACAAAGACGTGGTAAAAATCGCCAACACTAGTCCCAGCGTCGAACCGATGCTGCTGGACCGCCCCAGTCTCGACGAAGAATAAAAACTCCAAGTTGTATTGGTTCATTATTATCCCGTTTTTTGTCCGATCGGACAAAAAACGGGATAAAGCAATATTGAGTATTTTTAGGGCTGCTTAAGTAGATCGATAGTAAGGGCGGCGGTCCAGCTGAAATTAGGAGCGCCAACAGGGTGGCCATTAATAGGGTTAAAGTATTCGTTCATCCCGCTAGAAGTCCGGTTCGTTATATGCGAGTCGGCAGAAATTGCTGATTTCTTACCTCTAACGGGATTCATCCCGTTTTTAGCGACCAAATCCAGAGTCTTTTGACGCAAGGCTGCAGCTTCTTGGTCAAAGCCATAGTTTTTCAAACCCTCGATGATAAGCCAATTGGTATTAACCCAAGTCGGGCCCTGCCAGTATTTGATAGGATCAAAATATGACGAACACAGTGGAACGCTAGGCACCGGCCAGTTGGTTGCAAACCACTTACGGCGTTTGAGTAAACCAGCCAAATGTTCGGCTCGCGCCTTAGAAATTTTCCCGGCGTAGAGTGGTAATAAAGTTGCCACAGTCGGTTCTTCTATCAGTTTATGGCTGACGAAGCTACGGCTATAGTACTGGCCAGTGGTATCATCCCAAAGCTGTTCCAAGGCTTTTTCGGTAGTCTCTATTTTTTGGACTAATTCAGCTGGCAATTCTCGGCCGATGATTTGAGAAATCTCTTTAAGACAGCTGTTTGCTCGGATCAAAATGCAATTAAAGGCTAGGTCCTGTACCGCAAAAAGTGAGCGCGGCAGTAGAGCCTCACTGTTATAAGCTTTGCGCCTGAGTCGTCTTATAGCTGCCCAATAGGCCATAGCCTCAATATTGCTCATTCGTTGCCCAGGCGGTATATGGCGAGTGTCGTGTCTAACTAAATTAACAAAGCTGTCAAGACGTAGACGTTCAACAGCCACCACCCACCACGGCATGCTATGTTTGCGTAGCTCGCTTATCCAGGGAGGGGAATTGTCTAAACCCGATTCGTAAGGATGCAGAAGCAGGATTAAACCTTCTTTGTGGGGATCGCGTTCATTGTAAAGCCATTCATGGTAACGCACTAGCTCAACAAACACGCTTTGATACCAGCTACGACGTTGTGGATTTTTTAGTTTTTCCCCAACTCGAAGGACCGCCTCGGCCAGCATTGGCGGCTGTGTTATTCCGCTAGTGGCAACATTATCTGGTGCATAAGGGTTCACATAGCTGCGCCAAAGCTCTCGGTCACGATGAAATTCGCGGCCATCTGAAAATATAATGTTGGGCAGCATGCCGTTGCTCCACTGGCCGCGGAGCAGGCTAGTTAGCTCTGTTTGGGCCCTTTGTATATCCAAATGACGCAGCCCGATGGCAATAAAACAACTGTCCCAAAGCCACTGGTGTGGGTAAAGATCGCCGGCCGGCACCGTCCAGTCGCCACGGTCGTTTTGTTTTAAAACTTTCTGAGCCTCCTTAAGCAACAGCTGGTCTTTATTCATTACTGTTTAAGTATATCAACTCCTGTGGTCAGCAGAGGTGTTGATTGCTATAATTGTGTCCAGTTATGGCGTATGTCGACAAAGAGGTGCAAGCGGCTGCTAAAGTTCTAAGTGAGAAGCTTAAAAAACTCGAAGATAAGCGAGCAATTTTGCGAGCGCCGGAACTGGTAGCGCTTTACGACCGCATAAAAACACTGCCGGCCGGCGAACGAGCTGCTTTTGGGAAGGAAGTAAATCAACTTAAAAGTAAGCTTGAGCAGCTCGTTCGCCAAGCTCAAAGCTTTAAGCCTAAAGCTTTAAGCTCAATTGATATAACGGCGCCCTTTGACATCAATGTACCCCCAGAACAAAAACCCAAATTACTGACGGCTGATATGGGTAGTCAGCATCCATTGATGAGCGAACTAGCAACTGTACTAGATATTTTCTATCGCATGGGCTTCACAGCCGTGGAATCAAGAGAGCTTGATGATGATTGGCACATGTTTACTTCCCTGAACTTTCCTAAAGACCATCCTGCTCGGGATGATTATGATACTTTTGTAACCGATGAAGATTTAGTTGCACCGGCTCATACATCGACTATGCAGAACCGAGTACTAAAAGAGTTTAAGATCAACCTGGAGAATGGTAAGCCCATCGCGATTTTACTGCCTGGGCGAGTCTTTCGAAATGAAGATTTGGATGCTCGACACGAGCATACATTCCACCAGTTTGAAGGGGTCTATGTCGATAAAGACATCCATGTAGGCAATCTGCTAGCTACTTTTAAGACTTTTTTGCAGGAATATTACCAGCAAGACCTTGAAATAAAGACCCAGCCCTTCTATTTTCCTTTCACTGAACCCTCATTTGAGCTAGCTTTAAGCTGCCCATTCTGTCAAAAGAAAGGTTGCCATGTCTGTGGTTACACCGGTTGGATAGAACTGTTAGGTATGGGAATGATCCATCCGAACGTACTTAAATTGGCCGGCATTGACCCAATTGTATACACCGGGTTTGCATGGGGTTGCGGACTTGAACGCTTGGTAATGATGAAGTATGGCATCGAAGACATTAGACACTTTCACTCCGGCAACCTAAAGTTCTTGAGGCAATTCAGTTTAGAAGGTATATGGTATGACGTATAAAGTATCAGGTATAGAGAACCAGAAAATAAAATCCTTTATGGATTTAATCGCCTGGCAAGTTGGCCATGAGCTTGCACTGGTTGTATACAAACTAACCAAGCAATTTCCTAAAAATGAACAGTATAATCTAGTGAGTCAGATGCGGAGATCTTCAGTTTCTGTTACTTCAAATCTTGCGGAAGGCTTCTCAAGAAAAACACGAGAGAACAAAAATCAATTCTACTTTATGGCTCAAGGCTCGCTCACAGAACTACAAAATCAGCTTAAAATTTCATCAGACCTCGGATATATAGATGAAAAAGAATCAGAAACTCTGTTTATTCTCTCTGAACGTACGAACAAGCTGATAAATGGACTGATCAAATCTTCTAAAACAAAAAACAATATACCTAATACCTTATACCAGATACGAGATACGGAGACCAAAGAATGAAGGTCTCGGTTAACTGGATTCGTGAAATAAATAAAAAATACCAATGTTCGGCAGATCCGATGCCAAAAGGCATTGATGCTTTAGTTGAAAAAATTGGCTCCCAGTTGGGCGCGGTTGAAGAAGTTGTTGATGTCGGAAAAAAATATCGAGGCGTTGTCGTGGCTAAGGTTGTGAGTTGTGAAAAACACCCCAATGCCGACAAGTTAAGTGTCTGTATGATTGACGACGGTGGTGTAGTAAAAAAAGTTAGGCACGACAGTAAGGGTTTGGTACAGGTAGTCTGTGGAGCTCCGAATGTCAAAGCTGGCCAAATGGTAGCTTGGATCCCGCCCGGTCAGACAGTTCCAGTCACGATCGATAAAGACCCGATGGTGCTGGAGGCCAGAGAAATTCGTGGCAAAGTCAGTAACGGTATGATCGCCAGTTTGAAAGAACTGAGTCTCGGTGACGATCACACCGGCATTTTGGTAATTGACCAACCGGCCAAACCGGGCCAACCTTTCGCCGAAGTCTACGGGCTTGATGATTACATCATCGACATCGAAAACAAGATGTTCACCCACCGCCCGGACTGCTTCGGTATGCTTGGCATTGCCCGCGAACTGGCGGGCATCCAGGGCATGGTTTTTCGCTCCCCGAATTGGTATTTAGGTGATAAAACAATCAGCACACATAAAACAGATAACCAACTGTTGAGTGTAAAAAACCAAGTACCAATGTTAGTACCACGCTTTATGATGCAGATAGTCAAGAATGTCAAAGTTGGTCCTTCGTCCTTGGGTATCCAAGCCGCTCTAGCGCGCGTTGCTGTGCGTCCCATCAACAACATTGTTGATATCACCAACTATTTAATGCTGGAGACTGCCCAGCCGCTGCATGCCTATGATTACGATAAAGTAAAAGCTCTGAGCGCTACTAGCAAAGCCCAGATTACAGTCCGGATGGCTCGAAGGGGCGAAAAGCTTAAAATCTTAGGCGGCAAAGAAGTTACTCTGGGCGGCCAAGAAGTAGTTATCGCTACTGACAGACTAGTTCTTGGGCTTGGTGGTGTTATGGGCGGGGCCGATACGGAAGTCGATGAAAATACCAAAAATATCATTTTGGAAGTCGGTAATTTTGACATGAATGCGACGCGTAAAACAGCTATGACCCACGGCTTATTTACAGATGCTGCCACGCGCTTTACTAAAAACCAATCGCCATGGCAGAACGATCGGGTGTTGGCCAGGGCAATAGATTTTGTGATTCACGAAAGCGGTGGTCTGCCGGCCCGCAGTGTTTACGACCTCAAAAGCAAATTGGCTCCACCATCTCAGGTGAAAACAAAACTAGGCTTTATCAATGATCGACTTGGACTCAATCTTTCAGCTACTCAAACTAAACAACTATTAGAAAATGTCGAATTCAAAGTTGAAATAGGCAGTGATGACTCTCTGCGAATCATCGCACCATTTTGGCGAACAGACATTGTAATTCCCGAAGATATAGTCGAAGAAATCGGCCGACTCTACGGCTATGATCATCTGCCACTAAAGCTGCCAACTCGGGATCATAGCCCGGCAAAACTAAATCAAAGCCTAGTTTTTAAAAATAAAATTAGACAAATACTGTCTTCGGCTGGAGCCAACGAGGTCCTGACCTATAGTTTTGTTGATAGTTCACTAATCCAAAAAGCCGGCCAAAACACCAAGGACGCTTACCATATTAGAAATGCGCTGAGCCCGGACTTACAATATTACCGTCTGAGTCTGGCACCGAGCCTGCTGGAAAAAATTCATACCAACGTCAAGGAAGGTTTTGATAAATTTGTGCTTTTTGAACTTGGCCGGACCCACATAAAGGGGGTTCTCGACGAAGAAAAACTGCCAAAGGAGTTAGATAGACTGGCTTTGGTCGCAACCAAGAACTATTCGAACCAAGAAGAAGGAGCGCCATATTTTGCGGCCAAGAAACAGCTAGAGAATCTATTACATGGGATCGGAATCTACAAAATTCGTTATGAACCTATAGACAGTAAATTAGATAAACAATGGAAGGTGACGGCCCAAGCTTATGAACCTAAACGCAGCGCCATCATCTACCATAAAGATGAAGTTATTGGCCTTGTCGGCGAACCGACTCAAGTTCTGAAACAAATACTTAAATTGCCTAGCTTCACGGCGCAAGCCGAGATCGATATAAATGCTTTGTTGATGCAAACTCAACCACCAACATACTATTCACTGAACCGCTTCCCAAGCGTGGAGCAAGACTTATGTTTGCGGACAAGTATCAATCTTGGCTACAGCCAACTGACGGATTTTATACTAAAGTCTCTTGGCGATCTTTCTAAGGGACATGGTTATACACACTGGCTGCGAACTCTGGATATTTACCAAAAGCCGGGTGATAAAAAGCTCAAACAAACAACCTGGCACGTAGTCATCGCTCATCCAGATAGGACCTTAACTACCGCCGAAGTTAACACGCTACTTGATAAGGTAGCGGCCGCTGCCAAAGTAAAATTTAAGGCGGAAAGAGTATGACCCAGAAGTAGATCTTGGCGTGCTTGGCAAAACCCCGTCAGTTAATGGGTAGTCACGAAGGTTTACTTCTGAGTATAATATTTCGAGGATGAAAGATAAATTAAGGCGCGCCGGCTGGTTATTTTTGGTTCTTTTGTTTGCGGGAACGGGGCTTGGTATCGGCGTGGTAGCCTTTTGGCAAGCAACTCATCAAAAGCAGGAGACCTCATCCGTGATTAATACCGACAATCAGCCCTCGCAGCAGTTAAAAGGCACCCAATTAAGCGGCTTCACGCCTATAGCGCATGCCGACTCACTACAAGCTACGGATATACAAGTTGGCTCTGGTGCAGAAGCTAAGCCGGGCGCGATAGTAACCGTGCAGTACACCGGCGCGGTAGCAGCCACCGGAGTAATCTTCGAAAGTTCGCTGGATAGCGGGCGACCAGCCACGTTTGGACTCAACCAAGTTATCAAAGGCTGGACTGACGGAGTTCCAGGAATGAAGGTCAACGGCCAAAGACGACTGCTGATTCCGGCTAGCCTGGCTTATGGAGCTAATCCGCCGCCAGGCTCGGGCATTCCGGCTAATGCTGACTTGGTGTTCGACATCATCTTATTGGACGTAAAGTAAAATTTTTTGGCAACCAAATGTTCACACTTGGGTGCGATGCAAGGCGCTAGCGAGGAACGCCCGCAGCCGTATACTCAATACGGTGAGGACGTACCGTAGCTAAGCAACGCTGCAGCGTGCCAAGAGCCCGCCGCATGGCCACGCCACGGCGGGGACAGAAGGCGGGCGGTGTGTATATTTGGTGCAAAAACCACAATATGTAGTGCTATTGCTTTTACTGCCGGCACCATATATCATTAGTCCAGATCAAGAAAAATTAACAAAAAGGAACCCTCGAATGCCAAAAAATATAACTATCTTTACTACTAACACTTGCTCTTACTGCCCTATGGTCAAGCGCTATTTGCATAGCAAAGGCCTGAGTTACGACGAGGTTAATCTAGAAGAACACCCGGATCGCCAAGATGAAGTCTTTAAAGTTAGCGGCGCTCTGACTGTGCCAATTACGATTGTCACTAAACAAGACGACTCTCAGGACGTGATCATAGGCTATAACCTCCAAAAACTAGCTCCAGCTATAGCCTAGATAAATTTGTCGTTTACCAATTTCCATTAGCCGAATTACTTTACATTTCGGCATTTCCAAAAAAGTACCTTGGTAAATGCCCGGCCTTTCGTCCTTCGTAGTACTACGGAGAATGGATCGTAGCCGTAGGCTACTACGGCGGAGTAGGCTACAATGGTTAATAATTGTGAATTGGGAAATAGTAAATGCAAAATAAACAATCGCACGATCTTGTAATCATTGGCGCCGGGCCGGCGGCGCTTTCCGCAGCGCTTTATACTTCCCGAGAAGACATTGAAACTTTGCTATTTGAAAAAGGCGCCATCGGCGGCTTGGCGGCTGTGACCGACTGGGTAGATAATTATCCGGGTTTTGCTAAAGGCATTGCCGGTCTGGATTTATCAGAACAAATGCGCCAGCAAGCCGAACGTTTTGGCGCCAAGATTGAGCTTGGCGAAGTCCAAGCAATCGAAGACCGAGGCCAGCTCAAAAAACTAACAACTACCGAGGGCGACATTTACGCTAAAGCTATTTTAATTGCCACCGGCAGCGAATATAAAAAGATCGGCGTGCCGGGCGAGGAGCAGTACTATGCCCACGGTGTGCATTATTGCGCTACTTGCGATGGGGCATTTTATCGCGACAAAAAACTGGTTGTGGTAGGTGGCGGCAATTCGGCGGCTCAAGAAAGTTTATTTCTAACAAAATTTGCTACTCATATAGATATGCTGGTACGCAGTAAGCTAAAGGCTAGCGATGTTTTAATCAAAGAATTAGAAAAACGCAGGGATAAAATCACTATTCATCTAAATACTTCGACTGATGAAATTGTCGGCAATCCGCCATCTGGCGATCCACCGACCGGCGGAAAAGTAACCAAGGTCATTGGCACAGATACCACAAACGGTAACAAGGTCGAATTTCCAACGGACGGCGTTTTTGTGTTTGTCGGCTTAAGGCCCAACACCGGGTTTCTGTCAGACACCGGCATAGAACTGGATGAGCGCGGCTTTATCAAAACTGACGAACATTTAATGACCAACGTTCGCGGAGTTTTTGCTGCCGGCGATGTCCGTTCCGGCGCCACGCTGCAAATAGCCAGTGCTAGCGGCGAGGGGGCAACCGCCGCTTTAATGATTCGTGAATACTTAGAGGCTATGGAGCGCGGGCCAATGCCGGAAGTAGTTGGACACCCATCCCTGTACTAAAAACTTTATTTTTTTAGCGAAGCTATTTTATCCGGTCGATCAGTGACAATAGTAAGTGACGGATAAAGTACAAAAAGTAGTCTAGCCAGCCAGCGCCAAGTTAATAAGAAAGACAAATAGTTTTGGTAAGTCCAAACTTTAAGTCCGGCTCGCCGGGCCCACCAGTAAGTCAAAGGGTTTAATAAATACAGCACAAGTGTCACCGAAGTAGCTCCTATTTCTTGGGCTTTGCGGATTGTCTTGAGGGGACGTTTATATGTTTGTAAATTGGTGTCCAGTTTGGGGTAAAGCTGTTTTAAACGAACCAGATTGGCAGGAAACAGCGAAGTCACCGACCAAGCGTTCTTTACCTTGATGGATTGCAAAGTTTCATGCACTAGATCGGCAGTGTTCTGCTGCTTAATGTCGAGCACCAGGGTTTTGCCAAAATCAAATTCCATCACTTGCTCCAAAGTTAGAATTGTTTCGCCGGACGGCGATTTTATCTTTTGTAGCTCCTCAAGCGTCAGCTGGCCAATGTTTTTGTCAAGGCCGTAAACATTCTTTAGATTCTGGTTATGACAAATGACAAGCTTTTTATCTTGACTAACGCGCACATCAAACTCAATCGCGTCAATTGGTAAATCGGCCGCGAATTTTAAAGCGGGCAAGCTGTTTTCGGTTAGGATGCCTCTAGCTCCACGATGGGCGATAATCTTCATCCCGTTAGACTCCAAAACGCCCACGGAAATTATAGGACGACTGAAACCTAAACTGTTTATCAATCGTTAACCAGCAACAAAAGGTTAAGTGGAGTCTAACGGGATTCATCCAGTTCTTAGTGTACAATATGGCTATAAATTAGGAATTAGTAACTAGAAAATAGTTGGGAGGAAAAGTGGCATATCAAGAAGTTACTGCCGGTGAAAGTGCTCCAGATCAGGTGAATTTGATTATAGAAATCCAAAAAGGCGGCGGTAGGAATAAATATGAAACCGACAAAAAAACTGGCCGGAGAATTTTAGATCGTGTGAATGCTACAACTTTAGGTTATCCAACAGACTATGGCTATGTTCCCCAGACTCTTTGTAAAGACGGCGATCCGCTGGACGCATTACTTGTCATCGACGAACCTATTGCGATTGGTACTTTAGTGTCGGCTCGCCCAATTGGTGTGCTTTTTATGATTGACGACGGAGACGAGGACGAAAAACTTATTTGTGTAGCAACTGATGATATTAGCAAAGACCATATTAAAAGCGTAGAAGATCTAGAGCCCAACTTCAAAAAGCGTGTCGAGCATTTTTACACTCATGTTAAAGACTGGAAGAATAATTGGCAGGGTGTAAAAGTTGAGTTCAAGGGGTGGGGCGATGCCAGCGAAGCCCGCCAAGTGATTACCGAATCTTTAGAGCGTGCCAATAACGCTTAGAGATGAAAAAAGTAGTGCCAAAAAATGCTGTCCTTATCCCTGAGGAGGCAAAAAAAGTTTTTGAGGGCCAGATATTTGACGTTTACCAGTGGCCGCAAACCATGTTTGACGGCTCAAGCTACACCTTTGAGATGCTCAAGCGTCCCGATACCGTGATCGTAATATCGCTAGTGGGTGACGATATTTTAGTGCTGAAGGAACAGCAGCCGCATAGCGGCCTGAGCCTAAGTTTTCCCGGTGGCCGAGTAGATAAAACAGACGAGGATGTGGTGAGCGCTGCTAGGCGCGAAATTCTGGAGGAGACTGGCTATGAATTCAGTAATTGGCGGCTGGTAAAAGTTGTTCAGCCGCATAAAAAAATAGAGTGGTTTATCTATTACTACCTTGCCTGGGACGCAGACAAGCAAACCGAGCCAAAATTGGACGCCGGCGAAAAGATTGTGGTCCAAAAGCTGGCCTTTGAAGAAGTAAAAAAGCAGGTTTTGAATAAAGCCGGCTATCTGGCTGAGGCCCATGGGATTTTTGAAAATTTGGAAACCATAGACCAACTTCTGAACTTACCGGAATTCGAAGGTCGTGAAGTAGACGACAAAAAAGTCAAATAAATCTCGACGAAACCCACAATCTCTTGTCGCACTTAACACAAGCGTTATATAATTCTGTTATGGATCAAGGTGGGGTCGCTGCAAAAATCAAAATTGCCATCAACGGTTTTGGACGTATTGGCCGCAACGCTTTCAAGATAGCTTTTGAGCGCAGCGATCTGCAAATCGTGGCCGTTAATGACCTGGCCGATACTAAGACCCTGGCTCATCTTTTAAAACACGACAGCAACTACGGCGAATATCCCCGCCGGGTTGATTTTGACCAGCAGAATTTGATAGTCGAGGGCCAAAAAATCCGGGTACTAGCCGAAAAAGACCCAGCCCAGCTGCCCTGGAAAGACATGGCAGTCGATGTAGTGATTGAATCCACCGGCTTGTTTACCGACCCGGCCAAAGCCAAAGCCCACATCACAGCCGGCGCCAAAAGGGTAATTATCAGCGCTCCGGCTAAGGGCGATGGTTCGGCAACAGTAGTTTTAGGTGTTAACGAGGAAGCGCTCGATCACGCCGCTGAAATTATTAATAACGGATCATGCACGACTAACTGCGTGGCTCCGGTTTTGGCCGTAATTGAAGCGTCTTTTGGTGTAGAGAAAGCTATGATGACGACGGTTCACAGCTATACCGCCTCTCAGCGGTTGCAAGATGCTCCGGCCAAAGATCTGCGCGAAGCTCGCAACGCCGCTAGCAACATCGTGCCGACTACCACTGGCGCGTCAATATCAGTGGCCCAAGCTCTGCCGGTAGTCGAAGGTATATTTGAAGGCTTGAGTATCCGCGTACCAACACCGGTTGTGTCGCTAATTGATCTGGTGGTTATTACCAAGCGTGATGTGACGGTTGACGAAGTCAATCAGGCTTTTAAAAAAGCCGCTGCTGAGCCTTTTTACCAAGGAATTTTGGATGTCACAGAGGATGAGTTGGTTAGCAGCGACTTTATAGGCAACAGTCACTCGGCGATTGTTGATCTTGGCTTAACTAAAGTAGCGGCCGGTAATATGGTCAAAGTTATAGCTTGGTATGACAATGAATGGGGATACTCCAACCGTTTAGTGGAAATGACCGCCGACGTTGGGAGGCTGCTCCAAGAAGCTGAGTCTAAAGGCCAGCCAGTGGAGGATCAGCCTATGTCAAAAAAGGCCCCACCTCAGTCCCCAACTCTGGTACCTGTAACTTATGATGAGCCTTTGCTCGAAGCCCCTGAGCCAGAAGAATTATTGGCTCCACCAGACATTATAGGTGGGGCTGCTACTGATCAGCCAAGGCAAGATAAACCCCTAGATCCCAGCGCCAATACCTCGTCTGAGCCTAGCGTCAGCAGCGGTACTAAATTGGAGGGCTATCGCCGTTATTAGCGCTTCGCTTATGAGACAAACTGAGTTTTTCTCATCTGATCCGGCACGGCCTTCGACTGCTGCTCAGGCCGCCCTGAACATGTTGTCCTTAGACTATCCTCTCCTCGAGTCTGAGCGACCTCGGAGTCGAAGACAGGACGACCCTGAGCATCTGTCGAAAGGGTCGAACGGGCGGAATAAATCCGCTGCTCGGGCTGTCTTTTCCTATATAGTAGGAGAAGTAATAAGATAGGCAAATAAAGATGAACATAGCTTTGGCTACTGACCACGCCGGTTTTGAGCAACTCAAAGAGCTAAAAAGTTATTTAGAGTCGCTTGGCCATGAGGTACATGATTTCGGTCCCAAATCACTGGACCCGGCCGATGACTATCCGGATTTTGTGATTCCGGCGGCTAGGGCCGTAGCCAGCGGCGAATGCCCATTTGGGATAATTTTGGGACGCAGTGGACAAGGCGAAGCCATGGCCGCTAACCGGATTAAAGGAGTACGCTGCGGGGTATTTTACGGTCCGGCAGTTCCCAAAGGAGTCGTCGATGCTAGTGGCGAAGTTAGCCATAACCCTTATGAAATTGTTCGCCGGACGCGGGAGCACAATGACGCCAACATGTTAAGTTTGGCCGCCTCTTACGTCACCTTAGAAGAAATGAAGTCTGTAATAAAACTGTGGCTGGAAACTCCATTTTCTGATGAGCCGCGTCATATCCGCCGCCATGAAAAACTCGATAAAAATAGCTGAGATGCCGGTTATTTGTCCGACCATAACTGGCGCATCAACCGATGAGCAGTATAGGACTCAAATGGAGAGAATCGCGCCTTTTGCCCATCGCATTCAGATTGACTTAACGGACGGGATTTTTGCCGCGCCTCGAACGATTAACCCGGAGCAAACCTGGTGGCCGGTGGGTCTGCAAGCCGATTTCCATCTGATGTATAAAAATCCGCAGTCAGCCGTCGCGGCCTTGTTGGAGCACGGTCCGCATATGCTAATAATTCACGCCGAGGCTAGCGGCCGCTTTGACCCAATCGCCCGTCTTTGCCGCAAAAGAAACGTTAAAATCGGTATCGCCCTACTGCCAAATTCACATCCAGCTTCTATTGTGCCGGCCCTTTATCATATCGACCACGTTTTGATTTTTAGTGGCGACCTAGGCAAATTTGGCGGCCATGCCGATCTTGATCTGCTCAAGAAAGTTGATTTTCTCAAAAACCATAAGCATGATCTGGAAATCGGCTGGGATGGTGGCATTAACAGCCAGAACATTGCGCAGCTTGTTAGTGGCGGTGTTGACGTACTCAATGTTGGCGGCTTTATTCAAAACGCTGATGATCCCGAGCGGGCTTTTCATGCACTGGAACGAATTGCTGAAGAAACTGACACGACCTAGCGTTCCCCGCTCGCCGGGCGGTTTGTTGAGGCCTTTCAACAAACAACCAACCAATTTCACGATCGTGAAATTGGTTGTATTATTTTATCTTTTGTTTTGGGTAGTTTCGTCGGAAGTGGGCAAGAACTGAGTCAGGGATATTGATTTCAGAAGTTTGCGCCAAAAATAAATGATTTTTAATTCCATATGCTTCTTGGATTTTTTGGAAATAGTCTAAGCAGGGCAAAGGGTGGACCCACACGCTTAGCTGCAACTGTTTAAACCCAAGTTCCTTGAGGAGTCGCCTGATTTGGTCGCGGGCCGAGCGCGATACCTCCGGAATATCAAAAAAAACTAGCCTCCACTTTCCATCCCAAACTGAAGATGTTGCTTGCAGCTGGGATAAAGTAAGTTCTTCGAGCCTTGCTGTACCGCGAGAGGATATTTGATATTCGGCAGCACGATAGCTGCCTCTTTTTTCCACTAGACCTTTACTTAACATAAAACCTAACTGGCGTCGTATTTGGATTCGGTTGTGCCGATGGGTTTTAGCGTGTATTTGTTCGGCCATCATAGCATCAATGCTAAGCCTCTGTTTACCTGACAGTACTCTCAAATACCACGTGGTTGCATTTCCCAACTGATGGGGCCAGATATATTTTCCCATCCACTAATACTACATAAAAGTTCACGATCGTGAAATACATTGGCTGTTTTGATTAGAGGAGTAAAAGTGAGTATAGTCATAAGGAGTATGAGTACTGATTTAACGATTGAGGAGTTACAGCAAAAAGCGAACGATATTCGCATAGACATAGTTAAAATGCTGGAACAGGCCGGTAGTGGGCACTCCGCTGGGCCACTTGGTCTGGCCGATATATATACGGCGCTTTATTTTCAGATTCTGAAGCACGATTCCAAAAACCCTGACTGGCCGGAGCGCGATATTTTGGTGCAATCCAACGGCCACTGCGTACCGGTTAGATATGCGGTTATGGCTCACGCCGGCTACTTTCCCAAGAAAGAGTTAATGACTCTGCGCCGTCTAGGCTCCAGGTTACAAGGACACCCAGAACGGCTAAGGTTGCCCGGGCTGGAGACAACTAGCGGACCGCTGGGCAGTGGTCTTAGCCAAGCCTGCGGTATGGCACTGGCTCTCAGGATGGATGGGGCAAGTCATCGCTGGGTTTATGCGGCCATGAGCGATGGCGAGTTAGACGAAGGCAACAGCTGGGAAGCGGCCATGTTAGCCAGCAAGTATCGGCTAAATAACTTAATAGCCATAATTGACCGAAACAATATTCAGATAGATGGGCCCACCGAAAGCGTCATGCCGCTGGAAAACTTACGTGATAAATGGGAGGCTTTTGGCTGGCACGTCCTGGAAATTGACGGCAACGACATAGCAGCGGTGATTGATGCTGCTGCTATGGCCAAAGCCATCGTCGAAAAACCAACGGTTATTCTAGCCCATACCATACCGGGCAAGGGTGTCGATTTTATGGAGTATGATTTTCACTGGCATGGTAAACCGCCCAATCACGATGAAGCCAAAAAAGCTTTGCACGAGCTGCGCACTCTTCAAGGCAAGATCCGGAGCGAACACCAATGATGGTAGGCAATAAGCAAAAAGCAATAAGCAACAAGCAGTACAAAAGCCATTTTACATTTTACTTTTTACATTTTACTGAGCCAGCGGAGACCGTAGATGGCTGAGCTCTTTTTGGCTAAACCACCGCTGGCGCTGGAGCCGATCCGCAAAGGTTTTGGCCGCGGTCTGTTAGAAGCCGGCAAACGAGATGAAAATGTAGTAGCGGCCTGCGCCGACTTAACTGAATCAACCCAGATGCATTTGTTCGCCCAGGAATTTCCGGAGCGTTTTATAGAGGTCGGCGTTGCCGAACAAAACTTAGTGACGATGGGCGCCGGCCTGGCGGCCATGGGCAAAATTCCCTTCGTCAGCAGTTACGCCGCTTTTAGCCCGGGGCGCAACTGGGAACAAATCCGCACCACAATTTGCATCAATGACCGGCCGGTAAAAATCATTGGCTCGCATGCCGGTGTTAGCGTTGGGCCAGACGGCGCTACCCACCAGATGCTGGAGGACCTGGCTTTAATGAGAGCTTTACCTAACATGGTGGTTCTGGCGCCCTGCGATAGCCTGGAAGCGGCTAAGGCAACCATAGCCATGGCTAGTGACAAGAGGCCCAATTACATGCGTTTGGCTCGTGAGGCAACGCCGATTATTACTACCGAGCAGACACCATTTGAGATCGGTAAGGCTTATATTTTCCGACCGGGGACTGACGTGACAATCATCGCCACCGGCACTATGACTTACCAAGCTCTAGCCGCCGCTGATATGCTGGCTAAAGATAAAATTGAAGCTGAGGTACTTCATGTACCAACCTTAAAACCGCTGGACAATAGTACTATTTTAGAAAGTGTAGGGCGGACCCGTCATGTAGTAACGGCCGAGGAAGCCCAAATTAACGGTGGACTTGGCGGAGCAATTGCCGAGCTTTTAGGTGAGCAGCTCCCTACCCCGATGTTGCGTATAGGTATGCGAGACCGGTTTGGCGAATCTGGTCAGCCGGAAGAACTACTTAAACATTTTGGCCTGGACGCTGAATCGATTGCCAAAGCTGCCCAAAAATTATTAACCGACCACACCAACCACAAACACTAAACTATTTCTTAATTATGTTTTTGTTCGATGGGTTGTTTGGATAATCATTAGGTGTTAGCATCCCGTCGTCACATGCTAGGACGTTAACTGATCTAACAATATTGCGACCCCAAGCTTGATCAAGCAGATCTCGGCCCTGGCACTTGCTATAAATTGATCTGAGTATCCGATGATCTCCGATATAGTTGGTCACCATTGTACCATTTTGAAAGAAGGTTGTTTCAGTTTGAACAGGGAAAATATACCCTTCATCCGGTCCATCTCCTCGTGTGGCTACAGCCGATGTGCTAGATGCAGCAGCAGATTTTTCGAAGTGATTATATCCAACCATTGCTAATGCGCCAGCTGCTACTAATGCGGTGACCCCAGCTATTCTTCTCCCTCTTTCGTGTAATCTTAAATAGTTCATTGCTTCTCCTTAATTAATACACTACTAATAACAACCTGGGATATGAAACGCAAGCACAAGCGTTTACAATAAAATTAATGCCGCGTAATGTAACTCAAATTAGAGAAGACTGTAAAAAAGCCCGGGCTTGCTTTGAACGGGCTCGCAAAGAGCATTTTGCCCTGGGCGCTTTTAACCTCGATAATCAGGAAACCTTAATTGCCGTAGCAAGAGCGGCTCGAATTAAAAATGCACCCGTTTTGGTAGAACTCAGTAAGGGAGAAGTCGATGCCCTAGGTTTAGAAAATATTCGGGATCTAGTTGATAACTATAAATCTGAGTATGAAATTGAAATGTACATTAATCTAGACCACAGCCCAACGGTGGAGAATGCTATCGCCGGTATTAAGGCTGGGTTTGAGTGTATCCACATTGACATTTCCCAGGCTAAACATGAGGCCTCGCGCGAAGAAATTATTGCCGGCACCAAACAAGTGGTCGCAGCCGCCAAGCAAACCGGCGCATTAGTTGAAGCCGAAGAACGTTACTTTTTGGGTTCGTCCAACCTGCACACCGAAAATATTGATTATGATGAAGTCAAAAAATATGAGACTAAGCCCGAAGAAGCGGCTGATTTTGTGCATAGAACCGCCATAGACACTTTTGCCGCTCAAATAGGCAACTTGCATGGGCTCTATCCAGTCCCCAAAGTGCTAGATTTAGATTTACTCCGACAGATTCGACAGGTGATTGATTGCAACATAAGTTTGCATGGCGGTAGTGGCACGCCAGCCCATTATTTTATCGAGGCTGCTAAGATCGGTGTGACCAAAGTCAACATCAACAGCGACCTGCGCATCGCTTATCGCAACACGCTAGAAAAGGTACTAGCCGAAAATAAATCTGAATATGCCGTAGTCAAACTAATGGGCAAGGTCATTGACGAAGTCCAAAAAGTAGTCGAAAGCAAAATAGATATGTTCAATTCTGCCGGTAAGGCTAAATCATAAGCCTATTGGAAGAACGTAGTCAAAGCCTGGTAGTTAGTGGCGATCGAAGGCCGCAACTTCTTTTATCTAGCTAAATGATACTGACTTATCTTTTTACCCCACATTTGGTCCGATTCAGCCTTTCGTCCTTCGTAGTACTACGGAGAATAGATCGTAGCCTACTACGGCGAAGTAGGCTCGGACCAAAAGTGGGGTAAAATTAAGATCCATTAGGATTTTAGATTGAAAGAGATTTTTCTCAGTAGTAGATCCACCCAAGGCGGGCTCACTACTGAGCTTATGCTAAAATAGCCGTAAGAAGTATGAGTCAAAAACAGCTTGATGTACTAGCGGTGGGTGACGTTGTAATTGATGCCTTTATTAAGTTGTTCGATGAGTTAGAGCATGTGGAAAAGACGCCATCCGGGCTAGTATTAAAGATCCCTTTTGGCACAAAAATACCCTTTGATTTCGCCGAAGTGGTTCCAGCAGTCGGCAATGCTTCCAACGCTTCTGTAGCCTTTGCCAAATTGGGTTTTGACAGTGGTTTAGTCTCTAATGTCGGCGATGATGATTGGGGCCGCGACATTCTAGCTGCTTTGCATAAGGCCGACGTTGATACTCGTTTTGTTCATATCAACCACGGCCAAAAAAGCAACTATCATTACGTGCTTTGGTATAAAGAAGACCGGACGATCTTGATCAAGCACGAGGAGTATGCCTACCACTGGCCGCGTTTCCGCATCATTGACATCCCTAAATGGATTTATTTTAGTTCGGTTAGCCAACATACTGAACAATATCACGACCAGCTAGTGGCTTGGTTAGAACGGCATCCGCCAATAAAGTTGGCCTTTCAGCCTGGGACTTTTCAGATTAAGGCTGGCCCGACCCGCTTGAAAAAAATCTATCAGCGCAGCGAAATATTAGCCGTTAATCGGGAAGAAGCTACAACCATTTCGGGCGGCAATCATCATGACATTCATGATTTGTTTGATCGTCTACATGAACTCGGACCTAAAATCGTGATGATTAGTGATGGGCACGCCGGTGCCTATGCTAGCGATGGCCAAAACAGGTACAAAATGCCGATCTACCCGGACCATAAACCACCTTATGATCGCACCGGCGCCGGCGATGCTTTTACCTCAACCTTTGTGGCAGCCATTATGCAAGGGGCCGACATACAAGGCGCACTACTTTGGGCGCCGATCAACGCTATGAGCGTGGTCCAGAGCGTCGGCGCCCAGGCCGGTCTTCTGACTCAGGCGGAGATCGAGCAGTATTTGCGAGTGGCGCCGCCATGGTATCATCCAGAAAGACTAAAATAACCTGATGTCAAAAACTTTATCTGTCATGCTGGGCAAGCCCGAACAACTTATTGGCGAGGCTGTCTGGGAGTTGGAAAAATTGGCTGGTTTTCCCAGCGAAGATGTGCGTTTAGTGGCTGACAACGGGCTGAAGCTTCGCCAAAAAATGACTCAGTTAGGTCTTGACCCTGACGATACAACCAGCCAGGAACTCTATCACGCGCTGCTAGCTCGTTTCAGAAACGATACTAGCCAGATAGATCGAGCTATAGGCGCGGATATAGACATGAGCTTGGACCGTAAAATGGATTTGGCGGTTGATTTAACCAAACACCTATTCAAAGGCCAAGAAGTGTGGGCCTTAAAACCGACTGCCGCCAAACAGCTGCTCCTGGCACTTCCGCCCAAGAAATTAATGAAGCTGCTAAATTACCGCTCGGTTAACTCTTTGCTTAAAAGGGAAGCAGTATCTGAGATATACTTAATGGCCTCAGTTGTAGAATCATCTACATGGAGCAAAGCCTTGACAAGATCGGCGAACAGTTTAACTACTGTCAACTGGATTATGCAACCGCTTAATCTTGCAAAGCTGTCGAATGAGCGTTTAAGGTTCTGGACAGGGCCAGCTCGGTTTACCGCCGCTAGCAAGTTAGTTGGTGCGGTCGCGCTATGGCCGGCAGCAAAACTTGAAAAAGCCTCCGTTTTAAATCTAAGCCTGCTGCTAGCAGATGCCGCGGAAGTCCTAGGCGTAAAGAGCCAGCCAAGAGTAATGGCCAACTTACATCCAGTCCTTAATTGGTGGTTTAACACCGCGCATCTGATATCTCAACACGGTGGCGAGGCAGTTTCACTTAACCTCAAAGATATAGCTTTGAGTCACTTACAAGCGGCTGATTATGGCAGTAGATCGGTGCATTTTGGTCAAGAGTCTTTGTGGAAAGAGCTTTTACGCCGTTATCAGGCTTACATATCTACAGACGCCGAAATTTTATCCAAACTTTCCAACCAGTTGTCTCCCGGAACTGCCAAACTAAAAAAGCCTAGTTTATCGACTAAACTGGTGGTTGAATACGCGGAGGCTTAAGTGAGCACAAAATATCAAATTTGTGTATCCGGCAGCGCCAAAGGCCAGACCGTTGAGCAGGGAAAGGAGTTAGCAAGTGCTATCGGTAAGTCGCTAGCTAAAGCCGGCCATAGTTTGTTGACCGGTGCCACGTCTGGCCTGCCGGAATATGCCGCGCTGGCCTATAAAAAAGCCGGCGGCGCGGCTAGCTTGGGGATTAGCCCGGCGGCTACTAAGGTTGAGCACGTGCTAAAATATCGCCTGCCAACAGGTTGTTTTGATCTAATTTTATATACGGGCCTGCACTATGTTGGCCGCGACGCCCTGCTGATTAATTCGGCTGACGCAGTAATAAGTATTGGCGGCCGTCTGGGTACACTGCATGAGTTTACTATCGCTATGGAAACCCACACCCCAATTGCTTTTTTAGAAGGCGCCGGTGGCATCAGTGACGAAATTATTAAGCTGGTAGATACGTTACCTAATATTGATCCAGAATTTGTAATTTTTGAAAAAGATCCAGACATATTAGTTGGCAAACTTATCAAGTTACTCGATAAACTCCACAAACCCTACCACAAGATTTACGAATAGCACTTGGCGAATAACTACAGTTTCACACTATTCTAATGTTCTTAAGAACTTCAGAACAACTTTGCCTCGATGACTGACTTCATGAGCTACAGCGGCTGAACGATGTTTTTTAGTAATCAAACCGGCATGATGTAGGCGCCGGGTATGGTCGCCTGCGGTTTTAAAATTGATTTTTAGTTTCTCGGCTATGTCCAGCAAAGACAGTCCAGGCTCCGCGCTCAGCAATACCATGATTTGAATACGGCGGTGATTAGCAAAGCCCTTCACATGTTTTTCCAACTGACGAAAACTTAACACTATCAAATCTCCCAGGCTAAATATCTATAATTTTACCACATATTCTTATGTTCTTAAGAACACCGGAACAAGAAAGGGGAGGTTAATCTTTGGAGCGCTTGTGTTCCTATTTGCTTAAGCCTATATCTAGGTTTATGAAAAAGCATAACCAAAATGGCTTGTCCGCAAAATTTCACCCACGCAAACTCCCTTGAAGTTTAGGCGGGCAAGGGAAGTTTCGGTAGGCTTCGGGCTAGTAGAGTCACTGTTGATTGTTCTGATTTTAGCTGTTATTAGCTTTGGCGGCTACTACGTCTGGCACGCCCAACATTCTAAAACACCACCACTTGCTACTAAAAAGGATAACGAGTTTGTCTTTAAGGAACTGGGAGTAAAAATAACCTTACCTGATGCTTTGAAAGGCCTAAGCTACAAAGTTGAGAGTCGTAAAAATAACCAGGGCGGTACTTCCACCGTCCTTTATCTAGGGAGCCCCTCTATGAGTGACGCCGTCGAGCAATGTTATAACCAAAAGGTAGATTCCAATAGTCCTGGTAATTTCGGTGCTATTGATAAACTTGACGGACAGTATTCACCAAACACTGCCGGACCTACTGAGGGTCCACCATTAAAACAATTCGATAATTTTTATATTGAGGGGAGTCAACCAAACGGTATCACTACTTGCACTAATCCAAAAGTAGACGCAGGTTTGGCTCAACATGAAGCTGGTAAGTTATTTACAGAACTTACGGAAGCTTTCAAAACAGCCACCCTCGTTCAATAAAAGAGTTACTGATAATTGCTACAATTTAGGAGATGGCTAAGTTTGTTCTTAAGGCTGACTATAAACCGACCGGCGATCAGCCAGCGGCGATTGCTCAATTGACTAAAGGTCTTCAGCAAAAGCTTAGCCACCAAACACTACTTGGCGTAACTGGCAGCGGCAAAACTTTTACGATGGCCAACGTTATTGCCAACATTCAAAAACCAACCTTGGTGCTTAGCCACAACAAGACCCTAGCAGCTCAGCTTTATAACGAATTTAAGATGTTTTTCCCGGATAATGCCGTGCATTATTTTGTCAGCTACTTTGATTATTACCAGCCAGAAGCCTACATGCCGCGCACCGATACCTACATCGAAAAAGACAGCGACATAAACGAAGAAATCGAGCGTTTGCGCCACTCCGCCACAGCGGCCCTGCTTTCGCGCCGCGATGTAATTATTGTTGCCAGCGTTTCCTGCATCTACGGCATTGGCTCGGTGGAAGATTACGCCGGCATGACCATAAAACTCAAAGTGGGCGAGCGACTGCTGCGCGATAAGTTCTTACGCCGACTGACCGATATCCAATACCGCCGTAACGACATTGATTTTCAGCGTAGCACCTTCCGGGTCAGAGGCGATGTGGTTGATGTTTACCCAACCGGTGAAGAAGTGGCCTACCGCATCGAATTTTTTGGCGACGAGCTGGAACGTATTACCCAAATAAATCCCCTGACTGGTGAAATCGAGAAGAATTTAACCAACTTGAGCATATTCCCAGGCAGCCACTACGTGACGCCGGAAGCCAAACTCAAGCTGGCGCTAGGCAAAATTCGCCAGGAAACTGAGCAGCGCCTGGCCTACTTTAAGAAGGAAGGCAAGCTGCTAGAAGCCCAGCGCCTGGAACAGCGCGTCAAGTTTGACCTGGAAATGCTAGAACAAACTGGCTTTGTGAAGGGCATTGAAAACTACAGTCGCTACCTGACCAACCGCGAAGAAGGCGAGCAACCAGCAACGTTGATAGACTATTTCCCAGATGATTATCTATTGTTTATCGACGAATCGCACATGAGCGTACCCCAGGTGCGTGGTATGTACAACGGCGACCGGGCACGCAAGGAAGTACTGGTGGAACATGGTTTTCGCTTGCCTAGCGCGCTTGATAATCGGCCGCTAACCTTTACGGAGTTTGAGCGTCATATGAACCAAACGATTTACGTCAGCGCCACGCCGGCCGAATATGAGCTATCGCGCAGCCCCGAACCAGTTCAGCAAGTTATCCGTCCAACTGGGCTAGTGGATCCAAAAGTAGAAATCCGGCCAATAGACGGCCAAATCGATGATTTGATTGCCGAAATTCGGGACACAGTCGGGCGGGGCCAGAGAGTGCTGGTAACAACATTAACCAAACGGATGGCTGAAGACTTGGCTGAGTATCTGCAGGAACTAAATATGAAGGTAGCCTACATTCACAGCGAAATTGAAACACTGGAGCGGACTGACATTTTGCGTGACCTGCGACTAGGAGTTTACGACGTGTTGGTGGGTATTAACTTGCTGCGCGAAGGTCTTGATCTGCCGGAAGTCAGTTTAGTGGCTATCATGGATGCCGACAAGGAAGGTTTTTTGCGCTCCCAGCAAGCCTTAATTCAGACTGTCGGTAGAGCGGCTCGCCACAAGCAGGGGAGAGTCATTATGTATGCCGACCATGTTACCGGCAGTATGCAACGGGCAATTGACGAGACCAACCGGCGCCGACTGATTCAAGAAGAATATAATCTTAAACATGACATCACGCCGCGCAGCATTAGCCGTGAAGTTAGTGAAATGCTGCCACGCGCTGTCAAAGAAGAATCCGCTAGCCGGCGGATCAAATTGGATCTCAAAAAAATACCCAAAGACGAGTATAAACACTTGATCCACGACTTGACGGCCCAGATGGACCTGGCGGCCGCCAACTTGGAGTTTGAGAAAGCAGCAGAGTTGAGGGATTTGATAAGTGAAATTAAATCTAAAATGTAATACGCCGACCCCAGCACAAAAAACTTGAAGTTTCGTAAAATGATTGCAGACTACTCCACTCAGGATTTAGTACGGGGCAAGAGTTAAGACTAAACTTTAGCCTCTGGTATACTTACAGCAAGGATATGAATCCCGTTAGAAGTAAGTTTTTTATCAAAGATAAAACCTGCCAATTTACTGGTAGTGAATTGGACTTCTATCGGGATGGGTAAATTGACTCGCGACGCCGTACTTAAATTGGCGCACTTAAGCCGGCTGAAATTAACCGAGGCAGAAATCGAAAGCTTTCGGACCGAGCTGGCAGAGATCTTGGATTACGTCAAGCAGCTTGACAAAGCTGACACTAAAGGTCTAGAACCGACTTATCAAGTCACTGGCTTAAAAAATGTTATGCGCGAGGATAAGACCAAGGACTACCAGGCCAAGCCAGCCGATCTGCTCAAAGGCGCGCCGGCAGTTGAAAAAAACCAATTTAAGGTGGGGCGAGTCCTGTGAGTTGGCCAAGTATTGATGAAATTGCGGCCAGTGTGCAATCAGGCCAAACATCAGCTGAGGGTAATGTAAAGCAGGCGCTGCAGGAAGTAGAGAAGCATAAAGATTTTGCGGCAATTATTTCGGTTCCTATGGAACGTGCTCTTAAAAGGGCTGAGGAAATAGATGGAAGGATTAAACAAGGCGAAAGGGTCGGTCGTCTAGCTGGCGTGCCGTTCATTGCTAAAGACAATTTTTTGACATTTGGCGGCCGCACAACGGCCGCTTCAAATATGCTCAAAGAATTTGAAGCGCCTTATCAAGCAACGGCCATAGAAAAACTTGAGTTAGAGGGCGCAATTTGCGTCGCTAAAGCCAATCTTGATGCTTGGGCGCATGGCAGTAGTACCGAGAACAGCGACTTTTTTACCACCAAAAATCCACATGATAAAACCAGGGTGCCGGGTGGCAGTTCTGGCGGTTCGGCAGCAGCTGTAGCCCTTGACATTGTTCCCTTTGCGCTAGGTACGGATACCGGAGGATCGGTTCGCCTGCCAGCCAGTTTTTGCGGTGTCGTTGGCTATAAACCAACCTACGGGCTAATTAGTCGCAGCGGTATTGTGGCTATGGCCTCCAGCACTGATGTTGTTGGACCGCTGACACGGAATATAGCCGATGCAGCACTTGTGATGGATGTAATGTCCGGTAAAGATGCCATGGATAGCACAACCATCGAAAAAGACTCTAACGGATACGAAATCCGAAATCCGAAATCCGAAATCCGAAAAGCCAAAATTGGTGTTATCAAGGAATATATGGGCGAAGGCTTGGAGCCTGGCGTCCGAACAGTAATAGATCAAGCTATTAAAAAATTGGAAAAGGCTGGGGCCAATATCAGCGAAGTCAGCTTACCTAGCCTGTCTTTGGCGCTAGCTGTCTATTACATCGTTTGCCCGGCGGAGGTAAGCAGCAACTTGGCGCGCTATGATGGTCAGCGCTATGGCCACACGGCTAGGGAAACCAAAAATCTGGAAGACAGTTATTTTTTGAGTCGCCAGCAAGGCTTTGGTACTGAGGCTAAACGACGTATCATGATAGGTACTCACGTGCTTTCCAGCGGTTACTACGACGCCTATTACAAAAAAGCCCAAAAGGTCCGAACCAAAATTATTAATGAGTTTGCCAAAGCTTTTCAACTTTATGATTTTCTGCTAGGTCCGACCGCGCCGACGGTGGCTTTTAAAATCGGCGCCAAAACGGGCAACCCTCTGCAAATGTACTTGTCGGACATATTACTAGTAGCAGCCAATGTATCTGGCAATCCGGCAATCAGTATTCCCGCAGGCCAAAGTCAGGGCTTGCCGGTCGGGCTGCAAATCATTGCTCCTCAGCGAGCTGACAAGCAGCTTCTGGAGATTGCCAAAGCCTTTGAGGAATTAAACTAATGACCATTTTATTTTTGGTTGGCGCTATCGTCATGGGCGTTATAGTGCTGGCAGTTCTGATACGTCTGAACCGCAAAAAACCACGAAGTCTAAATAAGAAATATTTTGAAAATCGGTGGTTAGAGCTTTTGACTAGAGTTAGAACTGGCTACGACGGGATGATTCTGGCTGTAATTGACGCCGATAAGTTACTGGATGAGGCTCTAAAAAAACAAAAATACAAAGGCAGAGCTATGGGTGAGCGTTTAGTAGCCGCTCAACGAACTCTGACTAACAATGACGCTGTTTGGTACGCCCATAAGCTGCGCAATCGTTTGGTGCATGAGCCCAGTATCAGGCTCAAGAAAAACGAGGCCAAGGACGCTCTGGCCGGAATTAGGCAAGGGCTTAAGGATTTAGGAGCCCTATGAAGGAGTCATTTACCATTTACCATTTACCATTTACCATTAATTTTCCATTTTCCATTATCCATTGTTCGAAAAATTGTAAATTGATCAATGATAAATTATTGAAAATTGAAAACTGTAAATTGTTAATTGGAGGCGTGTATGAGAGTTAGCGAATACACGCCGACGATTGGTATCGAAACTCACGTCCAGCTTAAAACCAAAACTAAGTTATTCGCGGCTGTTGACAATGACGCCCGTCAGGCGCCGCCAAATACACTTATTAGTCATATCTGTGTCGGTATGCCGGGCGCTCTGCCAGTACTCAATGAAGCCGCTATCGAACTTTGCGCCAGGGCGGCGGTTGCCCTTGGGACTGAACCTCAGAAGTTTAGTTATTTTGAACGTAAACACTACTTCTATCCGGATTTGCCAAAAGGTTATCAGATTACTCAATATGAGACGCCGATTATTGCCGGTGGCCACTTGCATATTGAAGTTAATGGCACTAAAAAATGCGTTAGGATCGAGCGGGCTAATCTGGAAGAGGACGCTGGCAAAAATACCCATCCAGCTGGTGCAGATTATTCCTTAGTTGATTTTAACCGAGCTGGAACGCCGCTACTGGAAATCGTTAGTATGCCGGATATCCATAGTGCCGCCGAAGCTAAGGCTTACGCTCGGGAGCTTTGGCTAGCCATGAAATACGCTGGGGTGACGGACGGAGATCTCTACCACGGACACGTGCGGTTTGATGTTAATGTCAGTGTTAGTGAAAATCCGGACAGGCTAGGCATACGCAGCGAAATTAAAAATCTAAATAGTTTCCGCAGCGTCGAAGCGGCAGTTGATTATGAAATCAAGCGTCAAACCGAGCTACAAAAAAAAGGCCAACCAGTTGTCCAAGAAACCCGCGGTTGGGACGAAGCCAAACAAAAAAGTCTTGCCCAGCGTAGCAAAGAGGAGGCCCAGGATTATCGCTACATGCCCGAGCCGGACATCCCACCTATAGAGCTCGATGATGACTATATAAAGAAAACTAAGACTAAAATGCCTTCTCTACCAAATGATTTAAGGATGAAGTTTGAAAAATTAGACCTCCCTCAGGGCCTAATTGAATCACTTCTTGATAACCCGCAAGTTAGTAGTTTTATGTCTAGGATAATGGCAAATAAATACATCTCGATAAAAGACGCTAGAAGAATTGCAAACTGGCTAGCAATAGATGTTCAGTCACTAGTTAATCTAGGAAAAATTAGTTGGGATACCGCAAAACTAAGTGAAAAAGCTCTAACGATGGTCTCGCATATGCTAGATGACAACAAAATAAACTCAACTACAGCTAAAAATATAGTGTTCGAGATTGTTGTCGTCGGCGGAGATCCTAATGAGATTGCCAGAATAAGAGATTGGCTGCAAGTTTCTGATGAGGCTGAAATTGAGAAAATCGTCGCTGAAGTTATAGCCGAGAATCCCAAACCTGCCCAAGACGTCAAAAACGGTGAGCTAAAAGCCATCGGCTTTTTAGTCGGTCAGGTTATGGCTAAAAGCAAGGGTCAAGCCAATCCAGAAATTGCTAAAAAGCTTATTAAAAAACAACTTGGTTTGTAAACGGCTCCGCTCTCGCTCCGCCCTATAAGACACCTCGCATCGTGAATTTCCTACCTTACCCCATGAAATTTATTTCATGGGGACCCCGATCATCGCGCCGGCAAAATGGAATACATTTTGTCGGGCTGCCCTCCCCGATGCAATTCCTAGAGTTGGCTAAAAAGAGTTACAAGTTTATAATATAAACCATGGATAGCGCAGTCTCGGCTCTTTTAATTATTGTCAGTTCGGTGCTAGCAGTTTTCTTAATAATCTTGAGCATCGCTCTGATTTATCTGATCAGAGTGCTTAAGCGGGCCGAGGAAGTGGCTAGTAGCGTTGAGTCAGCCGCCACAGCAGTCAAACGGGGCGTAACGGCTGCTCCATTTATTAGAATAATTAGTAAAATAGTCTCTAGAAAGAAATAGAGGGTCTCACCCGCCAAAACTTTTCATTTTTTAATGTGTCGACATTCATGGAAAAGGCAATGATGAGATATAATACGCAAAGGCTATTTACGCAGATGTACCATAATTTAATGAAAAGTTTAGGAGGGTAAAATGACACAGGACGAACATACAGGCCGAAAACTGGCGATTGGGGCGCTTATAGCTGGAATTGGCGGTTATCTAGCTGGAATATTAACGGCGCCCAAAAGTGGTAAGGAAACTCGGGAAGATATCGCCGAAAAAGCTGAGGACCTCAAGGATGACGCCCAGGAGCAACTACAAAAAGCTAGCGACGAGCTAGGCGAGCTCATAAAAACCGCCAAAACCAAAACTTTGGAGCTTGGTTCTAAAGCCAGAGCTGAATTTAACGAAACAGTGGTGCGGGCTAAAGACGCTCAAAATAAAGCCCTACACGTACTTAAAGCTGTAAAATCCGGTGAAGCCGATGATCCGCAACTAAGTAAAGCCATCAAACAAGCCAAGCTAGCCGCCAAAAATCTCAGTAGATATTTCAAGTCCTAAGTAAGTCCTAAAAGCTCAGATCTTAGAGAGGTCTATTATTACTTGCTTATTCTGATATTCTTAAGAATATCAGAATGTTGTGAATTATATAATGAAGACTGAAGATAGTCTAGTCGTATAATAGGAGTTCATGGGAGCACAAAAAAAACGTCTAAAACCATCGGATTTCGTGCACTTGCACACTCACACACAATACTCCTTGCTCGATGGACTGACAAAAGTGCCGGAACTTATTAATTATGTCAAAGAACTTGGCATGGAAGCGGTGGCTATTACCGATCATGGACTGATGAGTGGCGCGATTGAATTTTATAAAGAGGCTCGGGGCGCCGGCCTAAAACCGCTTATCGGCATGGAAGCCTATGTTGCTCCGCGTAAGTATTCGGACAAAGATCCAGTTAAAGATAGGCAAAACTACCATCTGACCCTGCTAAGCATGAATAATAAGGGCTACCAAAATTTGATGCGCCTGTCTAGTTTGGCCAGTCTAGAAGGTTTTTATTACCGGCCCCGGATTGACCATGATTTTTTGGAAGAATACAATGAAGGTTTAATAGTGCTCTCTGGCTGCATGGGTGGTGAAGTTAGTGATGCATTGCGCCAGGGGCAATACGAACAAGCCAAAAAAATCGCCATGTGGTATCAGAAAATTTTTGGTGACCGTTATTACATCGAGCTGATGGACCATGGGCACGCTAATCATCCAACGGCTTGGGACGAGCAAAAAGATGTCAACAAGGAGCTACTTCGTTTAGCTGGTGAGCTAAAGATTCCAGCTGTCGTAACCTGTGACGCCCATTATTTAAAAGCCGCCGATCAAGAAGCTCACGAAATCCTATTATGCGTCCAAACAAGCTCATTTCTATCCGAGGAAGGTCGCTTTAGTCTAAAGGATTTTGAACTGCAGGTCATGGATCCCAGAAATGTTATTAAGCGCTGGGGGGAGTCCAATCCTGAGCTAATAGCCAATACCAAAGCCATAGCCGACCGTTGCCAATTAGACATTGAACTTGGTGGAATTCTGTTGCCAAAATTTCCGTTGCAGAGAGGCGAGACAGAAAAAAGTTTGCTTGAAAAAATGGTCTGGCAAGGCTTAGCTTGGCGTTACGGCGGTGTCAATTATGAAAAATCCAAGACTTTATCTGTGGCTGCATCTAAAAAAAAGTTAAGCCATGAAATTAAGCAAAGAGCTGACTTCGAACTAGGCGTTGTTGAAAAAATGGGATTCAGCGGTTATTTTTTGATAGCTGCCGACTTTATAAACTGGGGTAAGGATAAGGGGATCGTCTTTGGACCCGGACGCGGCAGTACCGCCGGATCACTGCTGGCTTATGCCACCCGGATTACAGATCTTGACCCATTAAAGTATGACCTATTGTTCGAGCGTTTTTTGAATCCGGACCGTATCAGTATGCCGGATATGGATATTGATATTCAGGATTCCCGTCGCGATGAAGTTATTAGCTATTGCGTACAGAAGTACGGTCGTGATCGAGTAGCTAATATCGTAACCTTTGGGCGGATGGCGGCTCGCAACTCGGTACGCGACGTGGCTAGAGTCCTGCAAGTACCATATGCCGAAGCCGATCGTTTAGCCAAGATGATTCCACCGCCAATTCAAGGTCGCCACACGCCGCTGGCTTCGCATATTAAAAATGTTCCGGAACTTCAAAAGGAAAATAGAATCAATCCTCAAGCGGCTCGGGTTTTTGATTTAGCCGTCAAGCTTGAGGGCACTATTCGTAGTCATGGTGTACACGCCGCTGGAGTAGTTATAGCACCGGACGATATTGTCGAGTACGCGCCGCTGGAAATGGCTCAAAACGGAGCTGTTGCTACGCAGTATTCAATGAATCCGGTAGAAGATTTGGGGCTTCTCAAAATTGATTTTTTGGGACTGTCTAACCTAACCACTATTAGAAATGCTCTGCGAATCGTCAAAAAGGTCCATGGCCTTGATATTGATATTGCTAAGATCGCGCTGGATGATAAAAAGACTTATAGTTTACTGCAAAGGGGGGAAACTACTGGCGTTTTTCAACTGGAGTCCACGGGGATGCGTCGTTATTTAAAAAAACTCAGGCCGACAGTTTTTGAAGACATTGTGGCTATGGTGGCGCTTTACCGACCAGGCCCAATGCAATGGATCGATGATTTTATTGTCCGTAAACATGGCCTCAAAAAAATTGCATACCCACACGCCATAATGAAATCAGCGCTTGAAAAAACTTACGGCGTAATGGTTTATCAAGAGCAAGTAATGCAGATTAGTAAGGATTTGTGCGGCTTTAGCGGCGGGCAGGCCGACACCCTTAGAAAAGCTATTGGCAAAAAGAATCCGGAAGTTTTGACAAAACTAAAATCTGACTTTATAGAGGGAGCAATTAAAACATCCAAGGCTGATCGCCAGGCCATGGAAAAATTCTGGAATCAGCTGGAAGATTTTGCGGCCTACTGCTTCAATAAAAGCCATGCTGCTTGTTATGGCCTGATTGCTTACCAAACAGCCTACTTAAAGGCCCACTACCCCGAGGCTTTTATGGCGGCCTTAATGACTAGCGATTACGATAATATAGATCGCCTAGCGATTGAAATTGCCGAGTGCAAAAACATGGGTATTGAGGTATTACCGCCGGATATCAATCAATCTTTTCATGAATTCGCTGTCGTTCCTAGCGCTCATCAGATTCGTTTTGGCTTGGACGCCATCAAGAATGTTGGTTATGGAGCAGCCGAGGAAATCATTGTTGGTCGTGACAAAGCCGGCGGTAAATTTACTTCATTGGACGAATTTTGTAAGCATGTCAGCGTAGCGGCAGTTAACCGAAAAGTTCTGGAGAGCTTGATTAAAGCTGGGGCGTTTGATAGTTTTTTCGAGCGCAGTCTGCTGCTTAATAATGTTGATAACATCCTGGCGCTGGCTAACAGATTACAAAAGGATGCTGCCAGTGGGCAAGTCGATCTATTTAGCTTAAGCCAGGTTTCAGAGGTATCTAGTCCTAGCCTAAGGTTAGAAAAATCGGACGTAGTTTTTAGTAGGAGCGAGCAGCAAAGATGGGAGCGCGAACTGCTCGGTTTATATTTAAGCGCCCACCCGCTAGAGCCGTACGCTAATTTTCTTTCAGAGAAGACTCTAGAGATAGTGAGTCTTAAACCAGAGATGGACGGATCGCCAGTGGCTATTGGCGGCATAGTTTCGGACGTACGCCAAATCACTACCAAAAGCGGCGTTCAAATGGCTTTTGTTAAGGTTGCGGACGCCAGTGGCGAAGTAGAGATAGTTGTCTTTCCCAAACTTTATGCGCAGACTGGCAGCCTACTTAATCGTGATGGTGTGATTATTGTGCAGGGGAAACTAAGTTCACGTGATAGGCGTTCCGGCGCCAGTCTTGAGGAGCTTAAAGTCATTGCCGAGGACTTAAAGCCAGTCTCACTAAAGGAGGCTAGCGTTTACAAAAGTAACGGCCAGAAACAGTCTTTTTTAGGATCGTCAAAACTCCCACAGTCTAATAATCAACTGCCAAGACCCCTACGAGACGCAACTGCTCAAGTAGCCAAGCGGCTTTATATTCGGATCGAAAGCAGTGATAATCAATCACTATTAATTAGATTGAAAGAAAAACTGGACATTCACCGTGGAGATACCGAAGTAGTAGTTGTTACAGGTGAAGCAGCTGTCAAACAAGCCATAAAACTACCGCAGACTGTGGCTGTGAATGAATCAAGCTTGAGGGATTTGGCAGCCGTGTTCGGCTCAACCAATGTAGTGGTTAGGTAATAAAACCAGCAGCTCGGCTTAACAACAGCGACAAGCCGGCAATAACCAGTAAACTGAAGTCCACTGCAGGGTGTGTCGCAACGTAGGTTTCGCCTTTTCTTAAAGCCCTGCGGACAGCTAGAGCATGGCGACCAATCCAAATACCCAAAGCGGCTGCGGCCAGCAGCACTACTGTTGTTGTAGCCACACCGGCTACAGGCAAGTTTGCCAGGGCGACCTGAGCTCTAGAAGTGGTTTTAGTAGTAGTGCTACCTTGAATGTCGCTAAGACTAGTAACTGGCTGAGATTTATCTTGGGATTGTAGATTAAGCGTTGAGTTGTCTTTAGTAGCGACAACTGGAGCACTGGTGGGTCGGCCATAAAAGGCTACGACAATAGTCATCGGACCGCCATTGGCGGCATAATCCGGATTGTTAGCAAAGCCGAACCCAGCCTCCGAAAATAAGGGGTCAAGTAAATTCTGGCGATGGCCGGCGCTCGACATCCAACCTTTGACTGCAGCTTTAGAATCTCCAAAGCCGGCTGCTAAGTTCTCTCCCAATTTTTGGTAAGAGTAATTCTGATTTGCCACAAAGATCCAGGGTTGATTGCCGTCCGGGGTTGTATGACTCCAATAATTACGCTTTGCCATGTCGTTAGCCTTGGCTTGGGCCGCAGCGTTTAAGTTCTGATTCAGTTTTAAGGAGCTAACGTTGTTTAAAGCTCGCATGTCATTAGTTTCCGTTAGTAAGTCTTTGACGCTCATCTGAGTTGCGTAAGACAAAACTTTGGCAATAGGGTTATGAAAAGCTGAGGGCAGAACATGATTTTGGAAACTAAAGGTTGTCAGCAGACTAATTACTAAAATCAGGGGTAAATAGGGCCAGTAAACTCTCTCAAAGACTCTGGTGCTGAGACCCTTTGGTCGGTGGGGGCGAGTGTGGCTTGAAGAACGGCGCGGTCTTTTTATTTTGGCGGTCATTTCCAGTTTAATTATAAGGCGCCATAAGTGTTTTGTCTATCCTCGGGAAGGTAGCCCGAGTGTCGGATTTATTCCGCACCCGGCGCGATAGGAAACCCCGAAGGGGTGTCTTATAAGGCGCCAGCCGTTCTTAAATAGTGCATGGCAATGGCTGCCGCAACCGCCACATTGAAAGATTCTTTTTGACCGAGCATTGGAATCTTTAGATGCAAGTCCACAATCTCTAATATTTGCCGGTCCAACCCCTCGACTTCACTGCCCACAATCAAAGCTATATTATTCGAAGTTTTGAAATCTGTTAAGAGTTTAGCCTTAGGTGTTTGTTCTAAGGCGATTACCAGGAAATCCAGCTTTAGTTTGTTAATCAGCTGGAAAACATTCTCGGAGTGCGTCCATTTAACTGAATTTTCGGCTCCTAGAGCCGTTTTGCTAATTTGGCGCGTAGCCCGTTTTACCATATGCGGCAGACGAGTATCATTTTTAGTTTCAGGGTATGGGCTGTAGCCAGTTAAATAAACATGGTCCAGACCAAAACCGTCGGCACTGCGTAAAATAGAACCGACATTGTGGGCGGAGCGGACGTTATGAACAACCAAAACTATGCTTTGCATAGGTTTCAGTCTAAAGTCCGTAAAGCTTAAAGTCCATAAAGCTCGAAGGACTTGACCGACTTACGACTTTCCGACTAGTTAAAGCTTGTGCTTTAATGGTGGTATGTCACAAGATGCCCGCGCTGACCAGGAACTGGTGGCCCAGCGCCGAGCCGTAGTGCTCGGCTTTGATTACGTAGATACTAGCAAGCTACAAAAACAGCTGTATAAGAGCATTTTAAATGTTGCCGAACTATATCGATTGCGGGTAGTTCCGATTTTTGCCGACGAGCACCACATTCATTTTGGGATCACAACCACCACGGCTCAGCAGACCATCAAAAAACTTGAAGCCCGTTTTCCCGACCAAAAGACCACCTTTTCGGTCATTTCTGAAGCTGGATATAGGGACTATATGCTGCTGTATGACCCACCAAAAAAAGTACACTACCGGGACATCGCTCTGAGTAAGAGCGGTACTACCGAGCAAGCCAAAATAGTTGATGCCGTTAGTACAACTCTGCAGCAAGTTCGTCCAGATGACACCTTGGCGTATTTAGTCAAGCAGGCCTATAGTCTTAAGGCTAGCGACATACATTTAGAGTGCCAGCTTGAAAATGTCCGGGTCCGTTTTAGAGTCGACGGTGTACTGCATCCGGTAGCCTTTATGGCTCATGAAAAATATCATCACTTAATTGCGGTAGTGGCCAGCGCCGCTAATATTTCAACCGATGCCGATGATGCCCAAAGCGGTCATATCAGTAGGTCTTATCAGATGGCCACTGGCGAAAAGGTAACTTTAAATCTACGAGTTGAAACCGTGCCAACGATTTATGGCATGGATATCGTTATGCGCTTATTCAATCTAAGACTAGAATTTTTCAACCTCCAAAACTTAGGTCTATCGCCGCAGGAACTGGGGGTTGTGGACGATATTATTCAGCATCCTTCAGGCATGGTGTTAGTTGTTGGTCCTACCGGTTCTGGCAAAACAACTACGCTTTACTCCCTTATCAATACGCTTAACGGCCCGGAACGGAAGATTGTTACTTTGGAGGATCCGGTGGAATACAACATGCCGGGAGTTGTCCAGATTCCGGTTGTTGGTCATCTGGAGGGCAAGAACTTTGCCGAAAAACTGCGGGCCGTTCTGCGACTAGATCCTGATGTAGTTATGGTTGGTGAGATTCGTGATCAAGACACGGCCAAAACAGCCTTGCAAAGCGCGCTGACCGGGCATTTGGTATTGTCTAGCTTTCACGCCGCTAGCGCCGCGGCCGCGCTAACCAGGATGCTCGACTTGGTAGGCATCAATCCTCTGTTTACTAGCGCTATGCGCCTGGTGATGGCTCAACGGCTGGTGCGACGTTTAGACGAGGCAACTCGCCAACCATATAGACCTGATGATGCCTTGAAGCGGCAGCTTAAAACCGTTATAGATACTCTCCCAGCAGATATTAAGCGGCCCGATATTAACCAAATTACACTTTATAAAGCGGGTACATCAGATCAAAACCCTTTTGGCTACCAAGGACAACTGGCCCTGCGCGAGCAGCTGATAATGACTCCCGGCGTCCAGGCTATATTGAAATTGCCGCCCAACCAAGTAACTACCGACATGCTGCAAGCCAAAGCCGTAGAAGAAGGCATGCGGACGATATTGCAAGACGGTCTTCTCAAGGCCTTCGACGGGCTCACAACCCTAGAGGAAGTTTACCGTGTAGTAGGCTAAGTCTTACTACTGCGGTGTACAGAGTTGTGGGGTAAATCAAACAAGTTTCCCCTTTACTAATTCCTGAACGTAGAAGAGGTTGAATATCCGCCAGCTGGCGGACTACTTCGGAATATCAAAAATTAGTGCGGGGTTTATCGCGTAGTCGGCTAAACATTGCATTCTAAGGTGTTTTACTGTAGAATTTACGGGACTTATGACTAGTGTTATTCAACGAGTCGAGGAGAAATATAAGAAGAAAGCTGTCGTTGATCTAAAGAGCGGCGATAGCGTCCGCGTGCATCAAAAAATCCGTGAGGGCGGCAAGGAAAGAATTCAGTTATTTGAAGGTCTTGTAATTCGGACTAGTAGGAAAAACAGCTTAACGGCTAGCTTTAGCGTTCGTCGGATTGCCAGCGGTGTAGGCGTTGAAAAAACTTACCTAATTCATTCGCCAAATATTCTTAAGATCGAAATTATAAAACGCAGCAAAGTTCGACGTAATTATTTAACTTATATTCGAGGTCTAACCGGCAAAAGTACGCGTATGGCTGGTCTGGACTTTGATAAAGAAGCGGTGAATAAGATCCAAGACGAAGCAGCTGAAGCCGAAGAGGCTAAAATTCACGAAGAAGCTCTGGCTAAGCATGACGAGCTGGCCACTAAAGAGGCTCAAGAAAGAGCTAAAGAAGAAGCTAAAGCCGAAGCGGCGTTAGCTAAACACCAAGCCAAAGCTGAAGCGGAACACGCTGAGCAAAAAGAGACAAAAATAGAAACCGATAAAAAAGCTGACGACTAGCAACTAGCGACTACAAATTTAGGCCTACTTCACCGAAGTAACTAGTCGGTAGTCCCTGCGTAGTGACTATCAACAAACTGACTCGGTAGGTATTTGTTCCGATTTGCAACGGCTACGAAGGCTGGATAAACTAAATTTGTATGATTGGGATAGACGAAGTCGGTAGGGGCTGTATCGCCGGACCATTACTGGTTGCGGCCGTTCGGCAGAATGGTAGTTTGCCCAAAAATGTCAAGGATTCTAAATTGTTGACTCGCGCCCAGCGGGAAAGTTTATTTAAACTACTGGTTAGGCAATGTAAGTTTGGCGAAGGCTGGGTTTTGGCAGCTGAAATAGATCAGCAGGGATTAACAGGCGCCATGCAACTAGGTGTTGCCCGGGCGCTGCGTAATCTTGGTGTTAAGCGTCATGAAAAAATTATTATTGATGGACCGGTAAACTATCTTTCTAAAATTTATAAAAATTTTGAATGTCTGATTGATGCCGACGCCCTTCTGCCGCTAGTCTCCGCGGCCTCGATTTATGCCAAAGTCAGACGCGACCATTTTATGACTGAGTTGGCTAAAAAATATGCTAATTACGGCTTCGAAAATCACGCTGGCTACTGTACTCCTCAGCATAAGCTAGCCTTGCAGCATTTTGGGCCTTTAGCGGCTATCCATCGTCTAAGTTTTAAACCGTTGAGAACTACGGCATGAATCCCGTTAGAACCCAGAAGACCTACGGAAATAATTTGTACGTTGAAGTAAAAAACAGGTGTTCAATAGTTTGCCAAGGGCTGGAAGGTAAGTGGGTTCTAACGGGATGAAAACTACCGCAATTGGTCAAAGTGCAGAAGCTGCAGTTGCAAGGTATTTGGCTCAAAACGCTTATAAAATTCTAGCCCAAAATTGGAAAACTAAGGTCTGCGAGATTGATGTCGTGGTCCGCAAAGACGACATTATTTACTTTGTCGAGGTAAAATACCGAACCGGAACCGAGCAGGGCAGCGGTCTTGAACACATCACGCCTCGCAAGCTCAATCAAATAAAATTTGCCGTTCGGGTTTGGTGCCAAAACAATAACTGGAGTGGTGACTGCCGGATATTAGGCGCCGAAGTTTCTGGTCTGAACTACGACAATATCGAGCTTGTTGAACTGGAGTAGTAACTGCTCACTGCCTTCTGACATCTGTTATTTTACACGACAAGTGTAAAATTGAGTTTTCTGTAACAGATTGAGCGAATTTTAACCCTACCGCAACCTGCTAAATTTCACCTCCGTTTTGGAGGTAGTGAGCAGTTACCTAGAGTGAGCGGATAGGAACTTTTAACTTCTGGCAGATTTATAGGTGGTAAGCCACTTTTTAACTGGCTGTTCATTTTTAACTCGCCACTCGATACGGCCTTCCATCTCTTCCAGTCCCAGTTTAATCGTCCGTTCCAGAGCTCTAATAACTATTTTGGGTCCAAAGAATTTTTTGTACATCGATAATTCCTGAGTCGTAGAGAAAGTACTAGCGGCCGATCGCGGGAAGAAGTCATAATACTTATCGGTACCAAAATATTTGTCAATCCAAGCCCAGTTGTCAATCAGCCATTGCCAGGTTAAGGGACGGGCTTCGTAGTTTCGCAGCAGCCAGATGAACCAAGAAATTACATTTTGCAGTCTTACATCATCAGTGGTTATCATACTAAGCAGTAGTTTTAGGTTATTTAAATCTCTTGTAGAGCAGAGCGCCGAAGCTATTTCGTCTTTTTCATCAGCATTATCAATTGATTTATAAAGTTTAAGTAGTTTTTTAAAATCGGCCGGCGGGCCAAAGCGGGCCGCCACATAGTAAACTACGCTTCTGGTATCGGCTGGCAGATCAACGGGCTTGTTAAACTTAGCGAAGAGTTTTTTGGCTTCTTTAAGTATTTCGGGCATTTCGGCAGAGGCCCCAATGGTTAATATTAAGTTGCGCCGGCGCAAACTCTGCGCCGACTCGCCGGCCCTAGCCTTCCAGCCAACTTTTTTGACAAGGGCTTTAACCAATCCAGCCACAAAATTATTTAAATTGGCTTCAGCTGCCTCGTCTCCTTTAACTAAACGCCGGGCACTGGCAAGTGTGGTAGCGATAGCACTCCATACCGCCTCGTCATCTTCGGATTTATAGGCGCCGGTAAGTTCCAAATTTTCGATGGTGCTTACAATGCCGGCTCTTTCCATCAGATTGTAGTTTTGAACTAGTTGCAAACGGTCAATAGGACTCAACTTTTTTTTGGCTACCATATGCAAAAGAACGCTAAAGTGCTGAGGATCTAGGTAGTGAGGCACGTAGTAACTGTGTCCGTCGCGGTTAAAAATAGGATTTTCGGGAATGGTTTCAAAATCGAACTGCTCTGAGCTTTTCCTAAGCAGCGGAGTAGTTGTCGAAGTATCAGTAGCTAGGGGTATTGGCCATAAAACGTCCCTGCTATTGCTGCTTTTGCCAATAGATAATCTTTTTTGACTAGCCGTGAAACTCTTTTTGCCGGGGGTGTATCTAACATCAACCACCGGAAAGCCTGGGAAGTTGAGCCATTGATGCATAAAGTTATTGACATCTAATGCCGAAGCCTCGCCTAAGCTTTTCCATAAATCATCGGCTACCGTATTGCTGTACTCGTAGCGTTGGAAATAATCTTTGAGTCCCTGGCGAAAATTTTCTTCGCCTATCATATGACGCATCATACTCAAGATGTTGCCACCTTTAGCATAGACGATGGCCGGATCAAATAACGGGCCGATTTCGTCTGGGTGGTTAACCTTGCAGCGCACGGCTTGGACGTTGGGCAGACTATCGCGCGCCATGGCAGCATGCATTTCGGTGTTAATAAACTGCTCCCAAATTCTCCACTCTGGGAACAGCGCATCTACTGCTCGGTATTCCATGACGTTGGCAAAGCTCTCATTGAGCCATAGGTCATCCCACCACTCCATGGTTACTAAATTGCCGAACCACATATGGGCTATTTCATGAGTTACGACCAAAGCTGTAAGTTGCTTGGATTCAATACTGGTTTTTTTAGGATCTACCAACAAAATACTCTCGCGGTAAGTTATAAGGCCCCAGTTTTCCATGGCGCCGGAAGAAAATTCCGGCAGCGCCACCATATCCAGTTTAGTCAGGGGATATGGTGTGTAAAAATAGTCTTCGAAGAAATCGACAGATCTAGCACCGATGTCAACTGAGAAATCCAGTAATTTTTTGCTGCCGGGAGTGGCGTAAGACCGGATGACGATACCATTTTTTGTCTTGGCTTCTTTGTAGACAAGCTCGCCATAGACAAAGGCTAGCAGGTACGAACTCATAATGGGCGTCGTTTCGAACGTTGTTATTTGTTCATTGTTCATTGTTCTTTGCTCTTTGATTGGAGTATTTGCCAGTACCGTTTCACCTTTGGGAGTTGTTAGGCATAAATCAAAAGTGGCCTTAGCCTGCGGTTCATCAATGCATGGAAAGACTTCGCGGGCATGGTGGCTTTCAAACTGGGTAGCAATAATTTTTTTCTTTCGCCCAGCGAAATAGCAGGGGTACAGGCCGTGCATCTGATCGGTTATTTTACCCGAGAAACTTACCTCGATTTTGTAATGACCGCCGTACAGCAGATCGCTGGTATGAAGACGGAGTTCGTTGAATTTTTGGTGAGTGTTAATTCGCGAAATACTAAATTCTCGTAAGCCTTTTTTGTCAAATTTTGTAATTTCGGCGCTAGATATTTTTAAGTTACTTTGATGAAAAGTTAGACGTTTAGACGGAGGGCCGGTTTTCTTACCGATGATAACAACCCGGCCAGAAAAGGTCATCTTGTCCCCATCAGGCTGGAGCTCTAATTTATAATTTTGGGGCCGGAAATATTTATAAAGACGTCTAACTTGCTTTGTCATTCCATCTATTCTATCAGATAGGGATTCCGGACCAACTTGCATTTTTAAGCGAAGCAGGATAAACTCCAAGGTGTAGTAGTCCGGCCGGCAGGTCGGATTTTTCAATTTCGGCATGCCGAAATTGACCCTGAGCTTGTCGAAGGGTAAATCAGTAAATGCTAAATGGAATGGAGTGACTCGTGGAAATGGATTTTAAACAACTGGCTCAGGCAATCCGGGTAATAGCCGAAGAGAAAAATCTGCCGGAAGAGCAAGTGCAAGACATAGTTCAACAGGCCTTGGCCGCTGCTTGGCGGCGTGATTACGGCGAGCGCGAGCAAGAAGTCCGCGTGGTAATGAACTTAAACACCGGCGAAGTTACAGCTTATGTCACCAAAGAAATCGTTCAAACAGTGGAAGACGAGCGTAGTCAAATTAACTTTAGTGAAGCCCAGGCAATGAAAAAAAACGCCAAGCTCGGCGAAACTATCGAGGTTGTCCAAAAGGTTGAGGATTTTGGCCGCGTTGCCGCTCAAACAGCCAAGCAAGTGATCCTGCAGCGTCTCCGAGAGGCGGAACGTGAAATTGTCCTGGCCGAATACGAAGACAAAATCGGCACTCTAGTCAATGGCGTAGTTAACCGAGTTGAAGGTCGCGTCATAAGAGTCGAATTGGGCCGAGCCCAGGGCATTATGCCTACCAGCGAACAAATTCAGGGCGAAAGATACTATCCTGGACAGCGTCTTAAATTTTATCTTAAAGATGTAGAAAAGAATTTCCGTGGGCCTCAGCTAATTGTCAGCCGAGGTTGCAAAGAATTCGTTGAACAGTTGTTTAGGGGCGAAGTGCCAGAGATGAGTTCGGGAGCTGTAGAAATTAAAGATATTGCCAGGGAGGCGGGAGTTAGAAGCAAGATTGCCGTTGCCAGCACTGTTCCCGGAGTTGATCCAGTCGGTACTTTTGTCGGCGGTCATGGGACCAGGATCAATGCCGTGCGTGATGAAATCGGCAGCCTGGAGATGATAGATATTATTGTTTGGAATGAAGATCCGACGACCTACGTAGCCAATGCTATGAAGCCGGCCAATGTTACAAGCGTCAAACTTGATTCAAAATCTACCAAAGCGACCGTAATCGTTCCGGAAGATCAACTGAGCATAGCGATTGGTAAATCAGGTCAGAACGTCCGCCTAGCCGGCAAACTAACGGGCTATGAGTTGGATGTTGACTCCGAAAAAGGCTCCGCCCATTCTAAAGAATCTAAAGAAGCTTCTGAACAGAAGACCGAGCAAAAGCCCGAAGGAGAGGTTGAGGGCAAACCGGTAGTCCAAAAACTGAAAAAGAAATCCGATTTGGAAGATAGCTTGCTAAAAGCCATCGAAGAACATGGAGAATAACTCGCCCTATTTTTTCCGACCGCCTCGCCAACATAGATGTATCTGTTGTCTAAAACAGGCTTGCTCAAGAACTCCTCGTAAACTTGCTCTTAAGCAACTTTACTCGTCAGACAGCTCTCGCACCCAAGGCCGCCTGTTTTAAAACAACATCTACTCAGGTTGACTCCGATGCTCGGAAAAACTAGGGACTCGCACAGTAATTAAATAAGATCAGGGCTCACCAGATACCCGGATATTTTTTGCCTATTTGCACTTCTATAAATTAAAAAAGCACTTTAGGGAAATAGATGAATTATATGGCGCTACTGCGACTCCAGGTGACTGGGAGGCAGCAGCTAAGCGCGGCCGGGATATAGAGTAATTGTTTTTATTGGATCATTGATAATTTAATGGAAATTGGAAATTGGAGACTGAAAATTGAAACACCAGGGGTGTTTTTTGGCACTCTTGACGTGTGAGTGCCAACTTGTGATACAATAGCTCTTAGCGGTTAGCAGATAGCTATCAGCTAACAGCACCTAGGCCAACAGCTAAAAAATTTAAGTTTTTTGTTAAGAAAGGAAAAAGAGCAGCCCGAGTGTCGGATTTATTCCGCACCCGGCGCGATGAGAAAAAACCATCTGGTTTTGTCTCATAAGGCGAAGCCGCCATGATGCCTCAATCACCAGACTTTCAAGAATTTTTGAGCCATTTAACCAACAATGCGCTGCATAGCTTGCGGCATGCCGATGCTATCGCCAGAGCCTCCGGCAGCGCTTATATCGGTACCGAGCATTTACTGCTGGGCGTGTTGGCTCAAGATGGTTCAATGGGCGCTAAGATTTTGGACGGTGTGGGTGTCAATTTGGACCGAGCTCGCCTGGCTCTTAATCTGACCCCCAAGACTTTGGTTATTAGTATGGGCGGCAAAGGCTTGTCCGAAACGGCTAAACTAACTCTTAAAATGGCTTGGGAGATCGCTCAGGAATTTAACCAAGACTATTGTGGCACCGAGCATGTCCTTTACAGTATTTTAAGTCAGAAAAATGCTCGGGCCACGACTTTGCTGCGGGATATGAGCGTTGACATTGACCGATTAAGCTCTGAAGTCGAGCAGTTTTTAAACCGCCAGCAGTATGAAGAAGACGGCCGAGTTTCGGCTACCACCAAACGCCGTGGCAAAAACGGCAAAAAAACGGCTCTGGAGTTTTTTGGTACCGATCTTACCGAACTGGCCCGCCAAGGCAAACTCGATCCGGTAATCGGCCGCGAAGCCCAAATCAAACGCGTCATTACGATTTTGAATAGGCGCAGTAAAAACAACCCAGTCTTGATTGGCGAACCCGGGGTCGGTAAAACTGCCATCGTCGAGGGCATTGCCCAACGCATCGTTAACGAAGAGGTCCCTGACAGTTTGCTAGACCGGCGGATTGTGACACTTGATCTGGCGGGCATGATCGCCGGCACTAAATACCGCGGCGAGTTTGAAGACCGCCTTAAAAAAGTTATAACCGAACTAGAAAACGACAAAAACACTATTATATTTATAGACGAACTACACCTAATTGTTGGTGCCGGGGCGGCCGAAGGCTCGATGGATGCCGGCAATATTCTAAAACCGAGTCTAGCTAGAGGCAAAATCCATATGATTGGTGCCACTACTACGGATGATTACACCCGTTATGTAGAAAAGGATGCCGCCTTAGAACGCCGCTTCCAGCCAGTGCAGGTGCCAGAAACCACCATTAGTGAGACACTGGCAATCCTTAAGGGATTGCGCAAGCATTATGAAGAATTTCATGGCGTTAAAGTCGATGATGAGGTGCTGGCCGATACAGTGGCTTTTGCCCGGCGCTACATAAATGATCGTTTTATGCCCGATAAAGCTATAGATCTTTTGGATGAAACATCGGCCTATCTTAGAGTTAACAAAGGCAAAACTCCGCCCGAGCTGCGGCAAATGCAAAAAGAACTGAAGCTAGTTAACACTAGGATAGATGATGCTGTGGACGCTGAGGATTATGAAAAAGCGGCCCGCGAAAAACAGCAAGCTAGCCAAATTACTGAAGCAATAAAACAGATTGAGACTACTCATAAAACCGGCAAACCGATAGTTATCTCGGTTGAGGATGTTGCTGAAACAGTCGCCCGAATGACTGGTGTTCCGGTTACCAAAGTTGTTCGTAGCGAGGCAAAGTACTTGGTCAACCTAGAAAAAAATCTTGGTAAATATATTATCGGCCAGCAGGAAGCCGTAGAAACCGTAGCTCGTGCAGTCAGGCGTAGCCGCAGCGGTATTTCCAGCGAAAAGCGTCCCATCGGTTCATTCATATTCCTTGGCCCGACTGGTGTTGGTAAAACCGAACTGGGGCGTGTGCTGGCTCGTGAATTCTTCGGCAGCGAAGAAACGCTGGTTAAGATTGATATGAGTGAATTCGGCGAGCACCACACTGTCGCTCGACTAATTGGTGCTCCGGCCGGCTACGTCGGCTATGATGACGGCGGACAACTCACCGATAAAATTCGCCGCCAACCATATAGTGTTGTGCTATTTGACGAGATCGAAAAAGCCCACCCTGAAGTCTTTAATATGCTCTTGCAAATTCTGGAGGATGGTGTGCTATCTGACGCCAAGGGTCGTAAGATCGACTTTACCAATACCATCGTCATAATGACTAGCAATATTGGCGCCGAAAAACTTCAAAAAGAAGCCAGTTTCGGTTTTGGCGCTGATAAACTAACGGATCTAAATAGCCTTGAAGCGCTGCATGCCGATAATAAAAGCAAAGTCCAAGACGAGCTTAAGAAAATGATGCGGCCGGAGCTGCTGAACCGCATCGATAAGGTTATAGTTTTTCGGGCACTGACCAGAAAAGACGCCTTAAGGATTTTAGATCTGCAGCTAGATGATCTGCGTTCGCGTCTTGTTAAAAAAGGTATTGGTTTAGAAGTTAACAAAGCCGCCAAAGCACATCTTCTGGAGCAAGGTTATGATGCCCATAATGGTGCCCGGCCAATGCGGCGTCTGCTTCAGGAAACACTAGAAGATGCAATCGCTGCCGGTCTCTTAGACGATAGTTACCATAAGGGTGATGTCGTAACCGTTAGCGCCAAGAAGTCTTTGAAAGGCAAAGAGACAAAACTAGCTTACGCCACAACCATCGAATAATGGCTTAGTCTGCCATAAGTAACACTCAAAAAAATTAGGGAGGTGTTGCTATACTTTAAAGCATGAAGTTTCTTAAGAAGTCCGCTGGACTTAGTATTCCTATAATTCTGATTGTGTTGCCGGCCGTTGCTTGGATTAATCATCAAGCAATCTATGATTGGTGGCAACTGCGTGACTATCGTCCATCGGCGCCTATCTCGGCTTTGGCAACGGCTGATAAGATGACTGATCGAGCCAGGAACATTTTTTACGTCAACCATCCCCAGCTTGTGGATGATATTAAAAAATTTCGTTCGTCGTGTGCTTTCGGCGAGCAAACTATTATTTTAGGCTGCTATCACTCAAACCAAGCCGGAATATATATTTACAACGTCCATGACATGCGCTTGGGCGGCATTCAAGAAGTTACGTCAGCCCACGAAATGCTACACGCCGCCTATGATCGGCTTAGTAAAAAGCAGAGGCAGACTATTGACGCCTTGTTAGTGGACTTTTACAAACATGGTTTAGTTGACCAGCGAATTAAAGACACTATCGCCGATTACAAAAAGACCGAGCCAAATGACGTGGAGAACGAAATGCACTCTGTGTTTGGCACGGAAATTGCCGTTTTGCCGTCAGCTCTCGAAAATTACTACAAGCAGTATTTTATAGACCGCGCGGCAATTGCGGCGTTCTCCGCAAAATATGAGAGCGAGTTTACCAGCCGCAGTGCCAAGGCTCACTCTTACGAAAACCAACTCGGAACTCTTAAGCAGAAGATAGATAATGAGGAGAGTAGTCTAAAAAGCTTTTCCGCTCGCATCGAATCGGAGCGGCTACACTTGGATTCACTACGTAATGACAATAAAATCGATGAATATAATACAGCTGTAAGTAGTTTTAATAGTCAAGTAGACGACTATAACTTTAGAGTAGGAAGTTATAAGAAGGATGTTGCTGACTATAACAGTTTGCTCGAACAATATAACCAAGTTGCCGGTGAGCTAAGTACTTTGTTCGACTCAATTGACACCCGTCTCGGCACTAAACCAATGAAGGAAAGCGACTAATTCACCCACACAAACTTTCTTTCCCCGTCTTTCTAAACCCACTGAAACTTGGATAAAAATGTGTACGGGCTATAATGAAATCGAATATTAAAAGAAAGTTTAGGCGGGTAAGTGGCCAAGAAACTAGGGATCCGATATGTCTGTAGTAACTGCGGTGTGGCCAGCGGCAGCTGGACAGGCCGCTGCCAGGCTTGCGGGGAATGGAACAGCCTTCAGGAACAAATAGAGGTTTCTTCGGCCACTGCGGCGATTAGTGGCCATAAATTAAAGCTTGAATCCGTAGCCAAGGCCGTAACTACTAAACAGCCAAGGATCTCGACTGGCCTTGGCGACGTAGACGAAGTGCTGGGGGGCGGTTTAGTGCCAGGCAGCGTTAATTTACTGGCCGGACAGCCGGGGATCGGTAAGAGTACACTGCTGCTGCAAATCGCCTATAACGCCGCTAAATCCTATAAAGTGCTCTATGTCAGCGGCGAAGAATCGGCCCGCCAAATAGCTCTGCGAGCCGATCGGCTAGGCGCTAATCATGGTTCGCTGCAGTTGGCTGTTTCAACGGTTGCTAATGATATAAGCTCGACAATTGCCAGTGGAGATTTTGACATTGCAGTAGTGGATTCTATTCAAGCCGTGGCACTGAATGAAATCGCCTCTGCCGCCGGCAGCGTTAACCAAATTACCAACTCTACGCAGCTTCTGACGGCGGCCGCTAAATCAACCGATACAGCTCTGTTTTTAATTGGCCATGTCACCAAAGAAGGCTCTATCGCTGGCCCTAAAGTTTTAGAGCATGTGGTTGATGTAGTTTTGCAACTAGAAGGCGACCGCTACGGCGGGCTTAAAATTTTAAGAGCCAGTAAAAACCGATATGGCGCAACTACCGAAGCCGGTATTTTCGAAATGGGCGACAAGGGCTTAGAGGCAGTTAAAAACCCTTCTGCAACTCTGCTGGCCGAGAGGCAGCTCAGCGATGGTTCAATAGTCCACGCCACTATGGAAGGCAGCCGGCCGTTGCTAGTTGAGATTCAGGCCTTAGTTAATCCGACTAGTTACGGATATCCTAAAAGAACAGCTAGCGGCATAGATTTAAATCGAGTGAACTTATTGATCGCCGTCCTGGAGCGGCGGACTAAGCTCAAATTAGCCGATAAGGATATTTACGTTAATATCGTCGGTGGTATTCGTCTTTCAGAGCCGGCCGCCGACTTGGCTATTTGCATGGCAATTGCCAGTGCGGCCAAAGCCATGCAGCTGAAAAAAAACGCCGTCGTGTTCGGTGAGGTCGGACTCTCAGGCGAAGTCAGACATGTGCCATACATAGAAAAACGGCTGGCCGAAGCCAAGAAACTCGGCTTTGAGGCAGTCATTGGTCCGGTTGTGCGTGCGGGCAACCTTTCGACCATTCGGCAAGCTCATGGTGGTGAGCGTAGTCGAACCACTTCGCTCAAGGCAGAAAAATCAAGCTATTTGCTGTCAGTAACCAATGTTCGGACAGCTCTTAACACGTTCTTGGTCCGATAATCAGCCTCTTAGTAGATCTGCCTCAAGCGGACTCACTGCGGGGTCTGCCGCCTAGCGGGTTAAAAAAGACTAGCTCGGCCTAATTAGTCTGGTTGTTGTCCACCTCGGGGAGTGTGCTACCGCCACTGTTGCTAGTTCCGTCCGCCGGTGGATTATCGCCAGAACCAGCTGCTGCGACAGGAACTGATATTGGCGGTGAAGTAGCTGATTGAAAAAGTACGCTATCGATGGCGTTAGCAGTCACGGACAATGTCTTGCCTTGATGATCAGGAGTTGGCGTGTAAGTGATGCTCAAACTGCAGACGCTGCCGCTACAGACACTATCCGGGATGCTGACAGATTTGACGTTCTGGCCATCAATTAAAAAGTTGAGTGTGCCCGGGAATTGGGCGTACTGCGGATCATTAAAAGGGTGAGTGCCCTGTTCGACAGTTACTGTAAACGAACATTCACTACCAGCGGTACACCTAGGAGAGTTAGCGGTGACGGTTGGAGTTCCCGGTGGGGTATCGCTACAGCTGTGGACGTCATCATTTTGACTGGTGTTGGTGATTGCGGCACCGCTGCCATAGAATGTATCGGATGAAAACTGATCGGAATTACCATTATCAGTCGTTGTTTGTTTAGCTAGTGGGGGAGTACAGTTAGTAGCTAGCTTGTTAGATACTTTATCAATAGTCGAACTCTGGGTTGTTGAACCCCTAGCCCTATACCAACTTGGGAAGATTTCTGTTGCCGGACTGGGCTCAACCGAACCAATACCGACGTGGCTTCGGACGATAAATCCCGGCAAGTGCTGAATGCCGGCCGGCTCATCCCAATTAATGGCTTTTTCTTTAGATTTATCTAGCGCCGCTAGCATGAAATCGCGGGTCAATGGAGCAGTTAAAGTCTCCATAAATGTGCTAAGAGATTTATCGCGGGTATGATAACCAACCCAACTACCTACAGCGTATTTAGTGTTCCAACCCATCATTAATCCGTCAAAGCTATTGTTGGTAGTACCGGTTTTAACGGCGTTATTCCAACCTTTATAACGGTGCCATTTGTAGTAGCCAGCCGGCAAATAGCTAGCATTAGGGTCGGATGCCATATTATTGACGATATAGGCTGTCTCGGCTCGGATTACTTGTGTAGCTTTTGGTTGCTTCCATTCATAAATTGGTTTACCGACAGCATCCTGAATTCTTAAAATGTAGGTTGATGGTATGGCTTGTCCCATCCGCGCAAAAGTAGCTACACCATTGACGTGCTGATCCAGGTGCAAATAGGCGCCGTCGCCGATGGCTGCCGCACCGTAGCACTGAGTTTTTTGGGTTGAAGCGGTATCGCTATAGCAATTATAAGCATCAGGAGCGGCCATCATAGAATCTGCCAAGTCGATAGTCTTATCAACGCCAGCAATCAGCATAGCCTTGACTGCCGGTATGTTCCTGGAGCCACCTAGCGCGTAACGGATAGTTAAGGGTCCCGGTGATCTGAAATCATAATCTTCTAAACAGTTACCCCCGTTTCTAGGGTTAGCTTTATTGGTACACGGATACCCTGGCAAAGGCTGTCGGATATCATACAAGACTGAACCAGCACCACTGTTTGTGGTATTTTCTATCAGTGAAGCATAGTCATATGGCTTGAAGCTGGAACCGGGAGCAATTTTAACACTGTGTGCATAGTTGAGCTGTCCATGATCAGGGTTATTAAAGTCTACTCCGCCAACCAAGGCTACCACTTGGCCAGTCTTAACCTCCTCAGCCACTAAAGCTTGCTCATCGGCTCCGTAGCGCTGGACATTGGCTAGATTCTTACGAATTTTTTCCTCGGCGATATTCTGCAAGTCTACATCTAAAGTAGTTGTTACTTTCCAGCCGCCGATTTTGGTCGATTTACTACCCCCGCTAGGTACAAATTTGTTCTTAATTTCATCTCTGGCTGCCAGTACGAAATAGGGGAATCGGATACCAGCATATTTAGTTTGTTGAGGATGAATTTCAGCCAAAACGTCTACTTTTTTTGATTCATCGGCTTGGGCCTTAGTTATTTTATGAGCCTGTAGCAGGCTATCTATCACGTAGTGCTGGCGGCCGATGAAGGCTTCTCTGTCAAAGTCTGGACTGTAAGGCGAATAAATAGCTGGTGACTTTGGAATGGCGGCTAGCATGGCGGCCTCAGCTAGGGTTAAGTCCTTAGCCGATTTTTGAAAATAATCAGCAGCAGCTGTCTGGACACCATAATCAACACTACCATAAGGAGCGGTATTGAGATAGCCAGTTAGAATTTCGTCCTTAGTAAAGCTGCGTTCAAGTTCGACCGCCAAAATGATCTCTTTGATTTTGCGTCCCACGGTGCGCTCCTGGGTCCAGTCCTGGTTTAGCTTAACCAGCTGCTGGGTAATCGTTGAACCGCCTTGCTTACCACCCTTGCGGAAAATGTCGTTAAAGGCGGCCCTTGTGATACCTCTAATATCAAAACCGCGGTGCTTGTAAAAGTCTTTGTCTTCAACAACTATAGTTGCGTCTTTTATAAATTGTGAAATATCACTGCTAGCTACCGGTACTCGTTTGATCGCATCGTAGTCTTGCCAGAGCAAGGTTTGGCCAGTTCGGTCGTAATAACTAATGCTACCGCCCAGCTTAGTGCCGGAGACACTGATGTCAGGCAAATCTTTTCGGAAATAGGCGAAGACCCCGAGCGTAAAGATAAAAAAGAATAAAATAACTATACCGGTTATTTTGAGCGCCATTATAGCGCCATCGCGGCTGAACCAGAACTCGGCCAAACGTCGAGGATTTAGACGCCAAATTAATCTTTTAAGCCTGGACTTGGGTAGACCCCGCAGGCGATCAACTTTCCGCCGGGCTTTGGATTCCTTAAGAGCCGTCCACCGCTCACCTAAACTACGATTAATTTTCAAAACTCTGCCGCTACGTGTTTTTATATAGCGACTAGAACTCCGGCGAGGACGGATTGGGCCGAATTTAACCACGTTACTTCCTACCCATCGTTAGTAACTATTATAACAAACCCACTGGGCTAACTGCTGAGCAAATCAAGTATCGAAAAACCGATTAAATTCGTGAAGTTTCAGATGGAGCCAATTTCACATCTCCAGTCTGTTAAGTGAGGCAGCTTTAGGCGCAGTCAAAACAAGCATCAGGTGAGGAAGCATACCTGTAAGGTATGGTGACGAACAGTATGCTTGTTGTAGGCCGCATAAAGATTCCGAAGCTGGAGTGGAGATGTGAAATGGCTTCATAAGCTCATACGATATACTATATTTAAGTATGAGAAATAATCGGAGAAGCTGTTTACTTGTCCCATTTGACTCCAAAAGACAATCAGAAGTATTACAGCGATTGAATCTTGTTTCAGTTTTTCAAACATTAAATAACAAGAGACAGTTAAGTGGAGTCTAATGGGATGAAGCTTAGTGAAGATTTAGCTTGGCGGGGGCTAATAAAAGATAAGACATTTTCCAAGCTTGCATGGCTAGATAGGCCCAAGGTTTTTTACCACGGTGTTGATGCGTCTAGTGACAGCCTGACGATTGGTAACTTAGCGGCGATGATTATGGCTCGCCGATTGATTGACGGAGGCTGGAAAGCAGTAATTTTAGCGGGGGGAGCGACCAGTCTAATTGGCGATCCTGGAGGCAAAATCGAGGAACGCGAGTTAAAACCTCGTGTCGAAATCGAAAAAAATGTTGCCGCTATCAAGCAGCAGATCAACAAGTTATTGGCCGGCAAACAGTTTACACCAGTCGACAACTATGACTGGTTCAAAGACGTTGGTTATTTAGATTTTCTACGCGAAGTTGGCAAAAACTATTCCATGACCGAACTAATGCAGCGCGACTTTGTACGTGAACGCATGGGAGAGGGAGGCAGCGGTATCAGTTACGCCGAATTTAGCTACTCGCTGGTTCAGGGTTATGATTACTGGCAGTTATTTAAAAATCACAAGGCAGTCCTGCAAATTGGCGGCTCGGATCAGTGGGGCAATATGCTCTCCGGCGTCTCCTTGATCCGTAAAAAGGAAGGCGCAGATGTCCAGGCTCTTAGTATGCCTTTAGTGGTCAATAAGATAACGGGCACCAAGTTTGGTAAAAGCGAAGGTGGGGCAGTGTGGCTAGATCCGGCAAAAACCAGTCCTACGCAATTTTATCAGTTCTGGATCAATGTCGACGACGGAGATGTCGAGAATTACTTAAAAGTCTTTACATTTCTGTCGAGAGAGAAAATAGAGGAAGTGATGAGCGAGAATCAATCCGATGCTGCTGCTCGCAGAGCCCAAAAAGTACTTGCCGAAGAAGTAACTAAAATTGTGCATGGTGACGATCAAAGCGGCTTAGCCACAAGCGTCACAAAATACCTAACAAGTAAAGCATCTATCGGAGAGGCTAGCCAAGAAGATATTACCGAGATAAGAAAAGAGATTCCGTCAATTCGAGTCCGAGACGTCAGCAGTATCATCGATGCTTTAGTGAAAACCGGCTTGGTCGTTTCGAATTCTATAGCTAGGACAATACTTTCCAACAAAGGCGTATATATAAATGGTAAAACCGTAACGCGTGATAGTTTTGAGCCCAGAGATTTTGAAAACGGTCGCTTGCTGCTGCGCCGCGGTAAAGCCTATAAAGATTCAGCACTTATAGAGCTTGAATAATGGCTAAGGTCAAAACTAGGCAATTAGTTCGCAAGACTATCCAAACTGAGAATTCTGAATTTAACTATCAAGACTTTTGGGTAGGACGGGAGTATGAACATGCAGCCGAAGAAATGGCCATTAAGCGCCTTTTAAAAGGTCAAACGTTCAAGCATGCTATTGATGTCGGCGGCGGCTATGGCCGACTCAGTAAATTTTTAACCAAATTTGCAGACAAAGTCACCTTGGTCGAGCCTAGTCAGCAACAATTGGACATCGCTAAAATTTATCTGAAAGATGTGCCTCAGGTGGAGCGTAAAATGCTCCAAGCTGCCGATCTAAAAATGCCTAACAGCTCGGTTGACCTAGTGTTAATAGTGCGGGTTTTGCACCGTCTTTCGGACCCCAAACCGGAATTTGGTGAAATTGCCCGCGTCCTTACGCCAGGCGGAACCTTTATTTTAGAATTTGCCAATGACGCTCATTTTCTTAATCGCCTACGCTATGGAGTCAGGGGTAAAAAAGTCCCCCGTACAACCAACGCTCAACAAGCTCCCTATAGCCACCACCCCAAGACAATAATCAGACTTTTGCATGATGCTGGTTTTGACGTAGAAACGATCTTATCCGGCTCTAATTTACGTTCCCCCAGACTAAAAAAAGTTCTAGGAAAGAATATTATGCTGGGACTGGAAAGAGTTCTTCAGCCGATGCTGGCACCACTTTATTTTGGCCCCAGCGTCTGGCTCCGCCTCCGCAAAAAGTAACTTTAGACATGAGAACAGTTAAAATAAAAAAAGATAAGCTAAAACTTTTATTCTAATGTTCTGCAGAACATTAGAATAATGTATTTAGTGCAACAATGTTTGAATATTTCTCAGTTTATTTCTGAAGGTATACTGTGATTGATGACTTTATCTGACAAAATAAATGATTTGAAGGGAGTTGGCGATGAGCTGGCTAAAAAGCTAGCGGTGCTTGGTGTTAAAACCATTGGCGATCTGATAGAAAATTATCCACGGCGCTATCAAGATTACTCCAACATTACTTCTATAGACAAGATTCGTCCGGGTATTGTAACCCTTGAAGCTAAGATCAGTGGAGTAAATGGCCGATATGCACGCAGAGGCCTCCATATTACTGAGGCGCTTGCCAGTGATAGCACTGGCAGCGCTAGATTAGTTTGGTTCAATCAACCCTACCGTGCCGGGGGCATTAAGGCCGATCAGCCCTACTATATTTCCGGCGAATACGCACTGCGCCGCGGTCGCTTTAGCCTTAGCAACCCATCTGTCGAACTGGTCAGTAATTTCCCAGTTAATACGGCCCGTATTATCCCTATTTACCGCGAAACAAAAGGCCTAAAGTCCTTCCAAATTAGAAAACTGGTGCGTGAGACTTCGGCAATTGTCCAAAAAATGCCCGAACACTTGCCGCAGTGGCTGCTTAAAGAGCAAAGACTAATGGACTTCCAAACTGCGGCGCTGGAGATGCACTTTCCTTCCTCGGCTGAAGAACTGGAAAAAGCTCAACGCCGTCTCGGTTTTGAGGAAGTTTTTCAGCTGACCTTGGCCGCCCTGCTCAACAAACAGGAACTGACGCGCGAAAAAGGATTGGCCATTCCGTTCAACCAAAAACTGGCCAAAAATTTTGTAGCTAAACTGCCATTTCAACTCACCGACGCCCAGAGAAAAGCCATCTGGCGTATCTATCAAGATCTGGAAAAAACCCAACCCATGAACCGCTTATTAGAGGGCGATGTCGGTTCCGGCAAAACGGTTGTGGCAACCATGGCGGCACTTATGGCCATGGAGCAAGATTATCAAACGGCTCTGATGGCGCCGACCGAAATTTTAGCCCGTCAACATGCCGACACGGTCTACAAATTGCTTGACTTCGTAGGCTTTGGCGGCCAGGTTGGACTGCTGGTCGGTAGCTTAAAACCAAAAGCTAAAAGCTTGATGCACCAAAAAATAAAAAGTGGCGAGGTACGGTTAATCATTGGTACGCATGCGTTGATTAGCGAAAAAGTAGATATGCATAAACTAGGTCTCATCATCGTCGACGAACAGCATCGCTTCGGCGTTGACCAGCGCAAAAAGCTCCAAGCCAAAGCCGGCCATATGCCGCACGTCTTGCACATGAGCGCCACGCCAATTCCGCGCAGCATTGCCCTGACTCTATATGGCGAGCTAGACATTTCGATACTGGACACAATGCCGCCGGGGCGCAAGGAGATCCAAACCAAAATCTGTTCGCCCAACTCAAGGACTCAGCTGAACAAGGAAATTGACAAACAGCTGGAGGCTGGCCGGCAAATGTTTATCGTCTGCCCGCTAATTAGCGATACCGGCTTAAGCCAAGGGTTGTCGGTCGAAGAAGTTTTTGAGCGAGTTAGCAAAAAAGATTTCAAAAACCGCAGAGTCGCACTACTGCACGGCAAGATGAAATCGGTCGACAAAGATAAAGTCATGCAGGCGTTCTTAAACCGCGGATACGATATTTTGGTCAGCACGACTGTCATAGAGGTTGGCGTGGACGTGCCCAACGCTACTATTATGTTTGTTGAAGGCGCCGAACGTTTTGGCTTGGCCCAAATCCATCAGCTGCGCGGACGGGTAGGCCGTAGCGCTCATCAAAGCTACTGTTTTTTGATGCTCAGCGACAGTAAATCGCCCAGCCAGCGATTACGGGCACTAGAAAATACAACTGACGGCTTCAAGCTAGCCGAACTAGATCTGCAACTGCGTGGCCCGGGCGCTATTTACGGCACTATGCAACACGGCGCCCTGGATCTGCGAGTTGCCAAATTAACAGATACAAAACTGATTGCTACCGCCCGCAACGCTGCCCAGGAGTTCATCGACAAAAATGAAAACCTCAAGAAATACCCCCACCTCGCTGAAAAAGTTTCCGCTCTGCAAGCAATTACGAACTTAAATTAACACCTTTCGCTAAAGTCAACAGGATTTCTCCTGCTCGTCTTGATAGGTCATAGCTATCTTGAGCCATCATCACATCTACGTCATATGCACCGGAAGGATCAATCCAGCCTTCACTTATTGCCCCTTCTATCTCATCTTGAGATTGGCCATCAATCATAAGCCGGAATAAGTTATCCCGCCGTTCTTCTTCGGAAAGGAAATGATGAGATGCTTCTACGAATACTGCAGGCAGCCATTTTGGCTCTAGGACATAAGTTACTTCTGCTTGGCTGGCGTTTAACCATCTCAACATTGGCTCAGAGGGAACATACATGCCTAAAGACTCTAAGTAAGATTTTGACTGCTCGCTTAGTATTTTTGCTAACTCAACTTGAGAGATCGGCCCTGAATAAGTTTCTTCACCTAATTTTTCATTTAAAAACTCTTGAATCTGCATTATGCCTGCACAGTTTTCTGGTTTAGCAAGACTCAGCCACATTGAATGCAGGAACATGAAATCAGTTATGTCAGTAAATCTGAGCTTCTTTTCCGGTGTCATCTCCATTTTAGATATTTTATACGGTAAAAGTTGTGTAGTATCTAGCCTGCTATTCTATATATAGAGATAATGAGGATCATCGCAGGCAGTCTCAAGGGCAGAATATTCCACGAGCCGCATGGGCATAAAACTCATCCCATGAGTGAGAAAGTTCGAGGTGCGCTGTTTAATACACTTGGTGATATCGAGGGACTGACTTTCTTAGATGCTTTTACCGGCAGCGGCGCACTGGCCTTTGAAGCCATTAGCCGCGGCGCCAAGAGCGTGGTGGCAGTAGAAATCGACAAAAAAGCCCATTCTAATATTCTTAAGAATATTAGAATACTGAGATTGCAAAAACAGATGCAGGCGGTCAAAGCCAATGTCGGCGGCTGGAGCATCCATAACATGGAAGTAAAATTTGATGTTGTACTACTGGATCCGCCATACGATCAGATCAAAACTGAGATACTGCAAAAATTAATGAACCGTCATATCGAAAAAGGCGGTTTAGCTGTGTTGTCCTATCCCGGCCATACTAATACACCAGACTTTGAGAGAATGAAAGTCGTGACGAATAAAAATTATGGCGACAGCCAACTAGTCTTTTATCGTAAAATCAAGTAAAATACCCCTGTTGCAAGATTCATTTCGGGGATGTGGTGAAACCCCACACCAATTCTTGATAATTCGAAATAGTCCGCCAGCTGGCGGATATTCAACCTCTTCTGCGTTCAGGAATTGGTACGGGGCAGGTTGGTATACTTTTAATGTGCCGGGATGGCGAAATTGGTAGACGCACTAGGTTTAGGACCTAGCGGAGCAATCTGTGGAGGTTCGAGTCCTCTTCCCGGCACCAGATCACAAATGGATGAAGGTTAACCCAGCGTCCGCCAGTCGGCGGACCAGAGCGCTGTCCTTTCATCCCCTCGTTGACAAATTAGAGAAAATTAATATGATATTAAGTATGTGCGAAATAATTAACCAACTCCATCTACATATTCCGCCGGAGCGACTCGGTTAGTTATTTCTTTGTCTAAAGTTACCTAACGCCGGGTTTGCCCGGCGTTTTTTTTAATTCAAACCAATCTAAGTTAAAGGAGAACGACTGTGAAAGCACCAGAGATTGCCAGAAATGCTGGCATAATTCTAATACCAAAAGGCAAAAATAGAGATAATTCTATCAATTGGCTCCGGCAACAAGGAGTTAACGCGCCTGAGTTTTATAAGAGGTCGGTTCATCAAAGCCGAAGGCCGAAAATTCTATCTTGTAAGAGATGATATTGTTTTAGAAAACATAAACACTGAAGCGGCTGACATAGGTTTTTTAGGATCAGATTTTTACGATGAAGTTGAATACACCCCTTTGGGTTTATCGGTCAATTTTGAGCAAATATTAAATGACCCAATCGGGCGATTTGTGATAGCAGCACCCCAGGAGGAAATCTGTCAATTTAAAGATAAACTATATGATAAATTCTGTCTTAATGCTATTAGCGTAGCAACCAAATATCCAGTAAGTCTTGCCAAAGTGTCAAGGAGTCTAGCCTTAAATGTAGCTATTCAAGTGTCTAGTGCTGTTGAATTTATGGTTGACAGTGGTAGAGCTGACACCATGTATGACATTACCGTCAGTGGCAATACCTTGAAAGATTGGGGTTACGGCGTAGTTATGGATTGCGAATCTATATATTTAGGGATGGTCTATAAGGCTATAGATGTATGGCGAGACGTTCCAGATACCTTAGGCTATAATGGAGGCAAATCATGAGTTTGAATACACAACCATATAAAGGGACTCGGGATTTTTATCCGGAAGATAAGCGCAAACAAAAGTATATGTTTGGCGTTCTTCGTGATGTAGTTGAGAGTTTTGGTTATCATGAGTATGACGCGCCGCTAATCGAGCCATTTGAGATATACGCCGCAAAAACTGGCGATGAAATCGTAAATCAGCAACTATACAGCTTTGAAGACCGAGGCGGCCGCAAAGTAGCTATCCGTCCGGAAATGACACCAAGTGTCAGTCGCATGGTAGCTGCCAGGCGCCAGGAACTGGCTTATCCGCTGCGCTGGTATAGTATTCCAAATTTGTGGCGCTACGAACGTCCACAACGCGGCCGGCTGCGCGAACATTGGCAGTTAAACGTTGACATATTCGGGGTAGAAGACATAGAAGCCGACTTTGAAATAATCCAAGTTGCCGATTCGATTCTAAAAGTTTTTGGAGCCAAGCCAGATAACTATAAAATCCGGGTCAACAGTCTAAAAGCAGCCGCATCGGTCTATAAAGATTTGAAATTAAATAATGAGCAGCATGTGATTGTTAGTAAGCTACTCGATAAACGTTCAAAAATCAGCGAAGATGAGTTTAATGAAGCACTTGATAATGCAGTTGGTGAAAAAGTCGCTGCAAGTTTGCGAAAATATTGGACTGAAGAAAAACCACCTGAAAACATTGCTAAATTGTTGAAACTCTTAGAAAAAGAACAAATTACAAACGCTGTTTTTGATCCGGAAATTGTGCGCGGCTTTGACTATTACACGGACATTGTTTTTGAAGTCTATGACAACAGTGCCGAGAACAACCGTTCGATGTTTGGCGGCGGTCGCTATGACGGTTTAGTCGGTGCTTTTGGTGTTGAGCCAGTACCGACCGTAGGCTTCGGTATGGGAGACGTTACGCTGCAGAACTTTCTGGAGGCGAACAAGCTCATTCCTAAACTTGAGCCCGAAACCAACGTTGTAGCAATTCTAATTGGCGATGTCTACGAACCGGCTCAGAAAGTTATGTCAGAGCTTCGCAGCCAAGGCCTCAATGTAGCTGTTGATAGTACAAACCGGAATTTGGACGCTAAAATTAAAAGTGCCGCTAAAGGTGGCATTAAATACGCCTTATTTATTGGTGAGCAAGAACTTGCGACGGGCAAATACAAACTTAAAAATTTGGAAACTGGCCAAGAACTTGAGATAGCTGGCGATGAAATCGTAAAAAATCTTAAGCCCGAGAAGTAAGATCAAACCAGATTGTCCTAGCAGCCATCCCAAACTCAGAGCTTCATATCAGCTTACTACTAGGCTGATATATGGGAGTTCGGGAATTATTCGTAGGGTATAATTTAGTCCATGCAGGTAACTAGAACTGACAAATCGTCTACTCATGTCAACCTTATAATCTCGGCTGATCAGTATGATTTAACACCTATTAAAAATCATGTGCTCGGACATTTTGCCGATAAGGTTAAAGTCCCGGGCTTTAGAGAAGGCACCGCGCCAGCCGCCTTAGTTGAAAAACATGTTGATCAGCGGGCACTGTCGGATGAGTTTATAGAGCACGCTCTTAACCAGCTTTACGGCAAAGCTATAGACCAGGAAAAACTGCGCCCGGCTGCTAAACCGGAAGTTCAACTAAAAAAGTTTGTGCCTTTTACCGATCTGGAGTTTGAGGCACAGCTAGATGTCATCGGCCCGATAAAATTGCCAGATTATAAAAAAATAAAGCTGGCCAAAAAACCAGTTGAAGTTACAACGGCGGATGTTAACGGCGTTATTAAATCACTGCAGCGGCGGTTGGCTGAGCGCCAGCCAGTCGAGCGTCCGGCCAAAGATAGCGACGAAGTTGTAATTGATTTTTTGGGTAGTGACAAGGATGGTAAAACAATCGCCGGAGTCGAAGGCAAGGATTACCCGCTACAGCTTGGCAGCGCCGAGTACCAGACGGTACCCGGCAATGGCAATTTTATCCCAGGTTTCGAAGAAAACTTAATTGGTGTGAAGCCCGGCGACAAAAAAGAATTTACCATCACTTTTCCTCAAGATTACGGGGTCGCCACTCTTCAAAATAAGCCGGTGACTTTTAGCGTTGAGGTTAAAAAAGTCAGCGAGGTATTCGAACCAAAAGTAGATAGCGAGTTTGCAGCCAAAGTTGGCCCATTTAAAACTCTTGCTGAGTTAAAGGCCGATATTAAAAAGCAGCTCCAAATAGAAAAACAGCAGCAGGCCAAGCAGCAATATGAGAACGAACTTATTAATAAGATTAGCGATCAATCTGAAGTTGATGTACCAAAATCGCTGGTAGAAGAACAACTGGACAGAGGCGAAGAAGACGAAAAACGGAATCTGGCTTATCGCGGCCAGTCCTGGCAAGATCATCTAAACGAAGAAGGCGTAACTGAGCAAGAGCATCGTGAAAGAAAACGCCCTGAGGCAGAGCGACGGGTTCAAGCCGGACTGGTGCTTAGTGAGATCGCCGAGCAAGAAAATATATCGATCACCCAAGAAGAACTGGACATTCGCCTGCACGAATTAAGAGGCAGGTACCAAGATCCGCAGATGCAAGCTGAACTGGATAAGTCAGAAAATCAGCGCCAAGTAGCATCCCAGCTAATGACCGAGAAAACCGTCGCTAAGCTAGTTGTATATGCAACTAGCAGTAAATAGTAATTAGCAATTAGTAACTAGCGAAATACCCAATCCCAAAACAGGGATACTTGACTTGTTAGGCATTTTTACCAAACAGCCCCTACTTGCAAATTTTGCAAATTAAGAGTTTAATGACTTTCATAGGAGTTTTATGGCAGAACCTAAAGAGCAGGCACCAAATTATCTAGAAGTTGTAGGCCAAACATTATTTGACTCACAAGAAAGTATGACTAAAGGCGAACACTCGGGAGGGTCATAATGGGGCTTGAAGGTTTAGAAGAAAGACGACGACGGGCCGGGGATGGTTTTGCGCGCATGGACGAGTCATATTCCCGATATACTGCAGAAGTTGCAAGATGGAAGACTGAAAATAGACGAATTGCGGACAAAGGGGTTCTAGGTAGTCAATGGGAGTTTTGTAAGGCGTTTGGGGGCTGTGTTGGTAGAACTGCCATTTTAGCTATTTATAATACGGCTGAAGGTTTACGACAAAGGATGCAATAGCCTAGGCTACCAGCTAGTAGCTTAAGGCCAATTTGGCACTCTCACTTGACGAGTGCTAATTAATTTCGATATAATTTATGTAAATGAGTAAAATGTCTTCACAGATTTTAATTCCGACTGTCATTGAACAAGAAGGCCGTTTTGAGCGGGCTTACGATATTTATAGCCGACTACTGCGAGACAGAGTTATATTTTTAGGCGACGAAGTGAATCAACATAGCGCCAACTTAATTGTGGCTCAAATGCTGTTTTTGGAAAACCAAGATGCCAACAAAGATATTATCTTTTACATAAACAGTCCTGGTGGCAGTGTTTATGACGCTTTTGCCATTTACGACACTATGCAATACGTCAAGTCCGATATCCAGACGGTTGGAGTAGGCGTCCAAGCCAGCGCCGCGGCCTTTTTGCTAAGCTCCGGCACAAAGGGTAAACGCCTGCTACTGCCACACGCCACGGTTATGATCCACCAACCAACCGCTGGTACCAAAGGTAGAGTTTCTGATGTGGAAATCGATCTTAAAGAAGGCCTAAGAATGAAGCAGCTTTTAAACGAAATCATGGCTAAAAATACCGGCCAGACTTTAAAAAAAATAGAAAACGACATAGAGCGAGACCTCTGGATGAGTGCCGAGGCGGCCAAGAAATACGGACTGGTTGATAAAGTTATTGCTCACCGCTAGCTGCTAGAGGTCAGTCCCTGTAAAAAGGGATGTAAAATCTTATGATTTTTACTAAAAAATGGTTTGCTTTTTACAAGGACTGAGCTCCCCGTTAAAGTCGGGCTTGATTGTTTATTGTTAATTGCGTATTCTAGTATTCAAGAAGTAGTGTACTTTGGCGGCTGCTGATATCTAAAATCAATTAGCACGTCTAAATGTAGTGGGCTTCGCCCGGTAGTAGACCTTCGAGCAACTTTGTTAGCAGTTGCCACAAGCAACTGGTCTCGAAGGCTCACTACCGGGTCCGTGCGCGGCAAACTAAGAACCTGGTAGGGGAGCGAATTTTTTTGACGGCCAAAAAATCTCAGGCGACATTGACTCGCCAGTACTTTACAAAATCTGACGACATTTTGAGTCCACCAAATCTGGTAGATCACCAGAATACCTCCTTTGATTGGTTTGTCAAAGAAGGCCTTGGTGAGTTACTTGAGGAAGTCAGCCCGATTGATGATTATACCGGCACTAAACTGAGTGTCCGTTTTAAAAAATACCACTTTGAGGTACCAAAACTAACTGAAGCCGAAGCCCGGGAAAACAATGTCAGTTACGAGGCGCCTCTCAAGGCCGTTATTGAGCTTACCAACAAGGTAACCGGTGAGATCAAAGATCAAGAAATATACTTAGGCGATTACCCCTGGATGACCACCAGGGGTACTTTTGTTATTAATGGGGCAGAGAGGGTGGTTGTCAGCCAACTCATCCGCAGTAGCGGTGTTTTCTTTACGGCTGATCCGCACGGCACCACGAATCTTTACGGAGCTAAAGTTATACCAGTTCGCGGTGCCTGGCTGGAATTCGAAACCGCTGCCAATGGTTCCTTGCACGTTAAAATTGATCGCAAGCGTAAAATTCCAGTTACCACCCTGCTAAAGGCGCTCGGGCTAAGCGAGCAGCAAATCAAAAACGCTTTTCAACACGTCGAGGGCGGAGAGCACAGTTATGTAGATGCAACGCTAGAAAAGGACCCGGCGCACAGTACTAACGAAGCTTTGATTGAAGTCTATAGACGGCTGCGGCCGGGCGATTTGGCGACTGTTGAAAATGCCCGGAGTCTCATAGAAAACATGCTTTACAACTTTAAGCGCTTCGATTTTGGTAAAGTCGGTCGTTACAAACTCAATAAACGCTTGAACTTGGAGGTGCCTAATAATTCCGCAAACCGAGTAATGCGGATCGAAGATCTCGTCGCTATCATTGCCGAAATTATTCGCCTCAATAACACTCAGGAACCGGGTGATGAAATTGACAGCTTAGCCAACCGCCGAGTCAAACTAGTTGGCGAGCTGGTTCAGCGTCAGTTCCGAATCGGCCTGCTTAGAATGGAGCGTAACGCTAAAGATCGCATGTCGATGTCCGATATAGAAACAGTCACGCCGGCGCAGCTTATAAATGCCCGTCCGGTTGTGGCCGCCGTTCGCGAATTCTTTGCCAGTTCTCAGCTGTCACAGTTTATGGACCAGATTAATCCGCTATCCGAACTAGCACACAAACGCCGTCTTTCGTCTATGGGGCCAGGCGGCTTATCACGTGAACGGGCCGGCTTTGAAGTTCGCGACGCCCATGCCACCCATTATGGCCGCATCTGTCCGGTGGAAACTCCGGAAGGGGCTAATATCGGTCTGGTACTCAACTTGGCCAGCTATGCTCGTATTAATGAATATGGCTTTATCGAAACCCCTTATAGAAAAGTTATTAATTCTGTTACGCCTAAAGAAGCTCCTGGTCATATTGCGGCGGTTAATCTTGAAAACGAAAAAGGTACCACTATTGTTAAAGCCGGCGCGCTCATAACAGTCGCTGCTGCCAAGAGGCTAGCAGCGGTTAAATCTAGAAAGACTTGGCCTGTTAAAGCCAAGGTTACCAATCAAATAATTTATCTAGATGCGTCGGAGGAATTGCAAGCTGTAATTGCCGGCGCCGGTAACGAAATCGACAAAGACGGCTACTTTATTGATGCTCGCATAAGTGTCCGCAATCGTTTGGAGCCAGGTGAGGTTGACGCTAATGAAATTACTCATATGGACGCCAGCCGCGCCCAAACCATTGGTAGTAGTGCTGGGTTAGTGCCATTCATAGAAAAAAACTACGTGCTTCGGTCCTTAATGGGCTCTAACCAGCAGCGACAAGCTGTACCGCTCATTCAGCCGAAGAGTCCGGTTGTAGGCACTGGCTTTGAGGAAGTAGTAGCTGCCAATACTGGCCAATTAATTACCGCTGAGGCTGATGGTGAAGTCTTAAAAGCTACGGCTGATGAAGTAGTCGTCAAATACAAAACCGGCAAAAAAGTTACCTACAATCCCGTGCACTTTATGCGCAGTAACGAAGGCAGTTGCATTAATCAAATCGTAGTTGTAGATAGTGGCGACAGAGTCAAAGCCGGGCAGCCGATAATTGAAGGTATGAGTACCCAAAATGGTGAACTAGCTCTAGGTAAAGATCTGCTAGTAGCTTTTATGCCCTGGTCCGGTTATAACTTCGAAGATGCAATTATTATTTCGCGGCGACTAGTTGAAGATGACACTCTAACCTCGATCCATATCGTGGACTACATGACCGAAGTTCGCGAAACCAAGTTAGGTCCAGAAATTGTTACCCGCGATATTCCTAACGTCTCCGAAGAGTCACTCAGACACCTTGACGAAGATGGCATTGTGCGCATCGGCGCCGAAGTTCATCCCAGCGACATTTTGGTGGGCAAAATTACGCCAAAAGGCGAGCAAGAACTTTCCAGTGAAGAACGCTTGCTGCGAGCAATTTTTGGCGAAAAAGCCAAAGAAGTTCGTGATACTTCTCAGCGCATGAGCACCGGCCGGCATGGCAAAGTCGTTGGCGTTAAAGTTTTCTCACGGGCTTCCGGGCATGAGCTGAAAGCCGGCGTTATCATGCAGATTCAGGTTTTTGTAGCCCAAATGCGCAAAATCAGCGTTGGCGATAAACTCGGCGGACGGCACGGTAACAAAGGTGTTATTGCTAGAATCCTACCTATAGAAGATATGCCATTTAACGAAGGTGGCACGCCGATTGATATCATTCTTAACCCACTGGGTGTCCCATCACGCATGAATATTGGCCAATTATTTGAAACTCATCTAGGGATGGCCGCCCAAGCACTCGGCATAAAAGTAGCCAGCCCGTCCTTTAACGGCGTACCAAATGATAAGATCCAAAGCCTCTTAAAGGAGGCAGGACTGCCTACCGATGGTAAGCAGCAACTTTATGATGGACGCACTGGTCAGGCATTCTCCGAACGTACAACAGTCGGCAGTATGTACATTATTAAACTTAATCATATGGTTAGCGACAAAATTCATGCTCGCTCTACGGGACCATATACTATGGTCACCCAGCAGCCTCTTGGCGGTAAAGCCCAAAACGGCGGCCAACGCTTTGGCGAAATGGAAGTCTGGGCCTTGGAAGCTTATGGGGCGGCTCATACCCTTCAGGAAATGCTAACCATTAAATCTGATGACGTTTATGGTCGGGCTAAAGCTTATGAAAGCATTATTAAAAGTACACCGATCCAAGGACCGAAAGTACCGGAAAGCTTCAATGTACTTGTCAAAGAACTTCAGGGCCTTGGGCTTAAAGTTGATTTGCTTACCAGTGACAATAAGATTATTGACGCCGAAGAAGTTCTGGCCCGCAATATTAAAGACGAAGCCGCTCATGCGCCTAAGATTACCCCTCCTGTAGGCATAATCGGTGACGTCGGTGTAACCGATAACAACGTGGCAGATCAATTTAGCAGCGCGCATCTTGACGACACCACAACTGTTGATATCGACGATAATGGTCTAGCTGCTGGCATAACGGTCAATGGTAGTAGTGACGATGAAACTAGCGAAGAGGCCGCCTCATGAGCAATAAGCCCGCCTTCGCCAAGGCTACGGTGGACAGGCAAATAGTAATAAGCAATAATCAGATACGAACATTCATCGCAGCTAGCTTCTTACCCACGCACCAGAAAGCCTCGAACTTTAGTTCGGGGCTGAATGCCAGTTCTGGCTTTCGGTGCGGGGTTCCACGCTCCGAAAGCCGCAAGCCTGAAGCCATGGACTTTAGTCCGTGGAGCGCTTCACATCTAGCATTTCATATTTTACCTAAGCGACTGAAAGGAGCTGCATGTGAGAAATTATAACCCTGGAACCAATATTGCCGATTTTGACGCTGTTCGACTAGCCATCGCCAGCCCAGACGACATATTGGATTGGAGTTATGGGGAAGTCACCAAACCTGAAACTATAAATTATCGAACCCAGAAACCGGAACGTGATGGTTTGTTCTGTGAACGTATTTTTGGCCCTGTTAAGGATATCAACCCACACGATGCTAAATACAAAGGGGTTCGCAGCCGTGAAGCAGCGGTTGATAAAAACGGTGAATTGGTTACTCGCAGTATTGTCCGGCGCGAACGAATGGGTCACGTCACTCTGGCTTGTCCTGCAGCACATATTTGGTTTTTGCGTGGCACACCCAGTGCGATTGGCTTGCTTCTGGGCATGACTGTCAAAAATCTAGAACGTATTGCTTACTTTGCTAGTTACATTATTAAAAATGTTAACACCGCTGCCCTAGATAAAATCATAGCCGATAAGCAAGCCAGCTTCACTGCCACCGAGTCTGCTATTAAAGCCAAGTATAAAGCCGAGGCCGAAAAGAAGCTACCAACCGGTGGAGCGAATGTTAAGGAGTTAGCTCAAACCCAAGCTCGTGAACTTGAAGAGCTGGCGGCTAAAGCAGAGCAATTTAAAAATGTGATTTCGGTGCTTGCCAAGTTTAATCTGCTGAGTGAGACAGACTACCGAAGCTTGCCAGATAATCTACAATCATTGATTAAGGTCGGTATGGGCGGCGCAGCCATTAAAGAGCTGTTGGATGAAGTTGACCTTAGTAAGCTAATTAAAGATTTAAATAAAGAAGCTGATGAAGCCAAAGGCCAGCGCAAGAAGAAAATTATGAAGCGACTGCGCCTGCTCGAGAGTATGGAGCGTGCTGGCATTAAACCGTCAAGCATGTGCGTAACGGTACTGCCGGTAATCCCACCGGATCTTCGCCCAATGGTGCAATTAACCGGTGGGCGTTTTGCAACCAGCGACTTAAATGATTTATACCGTCGGGTGATTAATCGTAATAACCGGCTTAAAAAATTAATGGAACTTAATGCTCCGGAAGTTATTCGTCGTAATGAGCAACGAATGTTACAGGAAGCTGTGGATGCTCTGATTGATAACAACAATGCCCGGTCTGGTCGGGCTGTAGCTGCTACCGGCCAGCGTCGCCGTCTCAAGAGCTTGTCAGACATGCTCAAAGGCAAACAAGGCCGCTTTCGCCAGAACCTTCTTGGTAAGCGCGTAGATTACTCAGGTCGCAGTGTAATTGTTGCTGGACCAGAGCTGAAAATGTATCAGTGTGGTTTGCCAAAGACAATGGCTCTGGAGCTCTTTAAGCCCTTTGTTATCGGTCGTTTAATTGACCAAGAGCTGGCACATAATATCCGCAGCGCTACGCGGATGTTGGAAACCGGTGACAGTGTTGTCTGGGACGCCCTTGATGAGGTTATTAAAAACAAATATGTGCTGCTTAACCGTGCGCCTAGCCTACATCGTCTGAGTATTCAGGCTTTTCAGCCAGTGCTGATCGAAGGTAAAGCTATCCAGCTTCACCCGCTGGTTTGTAAAGGTTTTAACGCTGACTTCGACGGTGACCAGATGGCTGTCCACTTACCACTTGGTGAAAAAGCCCAGGCCGAAGCCAGCAACATCATGGCTTCCAATAAAAACTTGCTAAAGCCGGCCGACGGTTCACCTATTTTGCATGTCGAACAAGATATTGTGCTAGGTTGCTACTATCTAACATATCAACGCCCAGGCACCGAAAATGAAAAGCCAGTCGACTTCGCTAGTTTGGAAGAAGCACTACTGGCCCTAGATGATGGTTTAATTAATTTACAGAATCGAGTCAATATTCCGTTTCGCGGTGAAGTCCGGGATACTACAGTTGGCAGACTTTTGTTCAACGAAATATTTCCCGAGGATTTTCCTTTCCAAAACGTGGCCATGACTAATAAAAAGCTGGACTTGGTTATGACAATGACATACCAAAAATATGGCCAAGACGCAACAGCTTTAATTGCTGATGATCTTAAAGATCTGGGCTTTAGCTACGCCACTTACTCGGGCTTATCTATTAGTATGAACGATTTTTCGGATCTTACGGAGCTTCCCAAAATCGTTGAAGAAGGCGAAGCCAGAGCGACTGAAATATCCAAACAATACGGTGCTGGTTTTATTACTGACGATGAACGTTATCGTCTGACTGTTGAGACCTGGACTGATGTCGACACTAAAGTGGAACAAGCCTTGGCCGAACAGTTTGCCACTGAGGACAATACCATGTCGATTGCCATAGCCTCCGGCGCCCGTGGCAACATCAGTCAGATGAAAAAGAGTGTCGGTATGCTTGGTATGTTTGCCGATGCTACTGGTCGGGCCATCGAGCTACCCGTAAGAAGCAACTACAAATACGGGCTGTCGCCGCTTGAATATTTTACAGCTACCCGAGGCACTCGAAAGTCACTAATCGATATTGCTCTTCGTACAGCCGACTCTGGTTACTTAACTCGGCGGCTGGTAGATGTTGCCCAAGACGTCTTTACGGTCAAGCAAGATTGTGAAGACCCCGGTTTCCCGGTTCACAGATCTGAATCGGAAGCCATCAATATTGCTTTTGGCGGCAGGCTGATTGGCCGTTTTGCGGCCGAAAATGTTAAAAGATATGTCAAAGCTGGCGCTATGATTACTCCGGAGATTGCTAAGGCTATTGAGGAAGATGAGACGGTTAAGACAGTCCGCATTATGAGTGTTTTATCTTGTGCTAGTGTCCGTGGTGTTAGCCAGGAATCATATGGTCTTGACCTTGCTACCGGACGACTGGTTGCCAATGATTACCCGATTGGTGTCATTGCTGCTCAGTCAATCGGTGAACCTGGCACTCAGCTTTCACTTGATTCCAAACACCGAGCCGGCGCAGTTACTGCCCGCGATGACGTCACCCAAGGTCTAACCCGAGTGGAAGAACTTTTAGAAGTCCGCACGCCTAAGGGTCAAGCTTTTTTGACAGATATCACGGGTGTTGTTAACACCTGGGAGGAAGGCGACCACTACATAGTACAAGTGACGGCCAAAAAGCAAAAACCAGTGGAGATTTCGATTGGCGATCGTCATCCCAGTATCAAAACCGGCGACGAAGTTAATCTTGGTGATGTTATAGCCGCCAACGAGGACGGTAGCGAACCCATTCATGCCACCATGGTCGGGAAGGTTAGTGTGGATAAGAACGGAGTAACCATTACCCCTACCGCTAAAAGTACTATCAATTATGAAATCCCTGGCTTTAAACAATTGCTGGTAGCCGATGGCGACTCGGTTGTGGCTGGCCAACGCTTAACAAATGGTTCAATCAATTTGCATGAGTTAATGCGGCTGCAGGGCATCGAAGCGACTCAGTGCTACATAATGAATGAAATTCTATACATTTTTGCTAGCCAAGGTCAAACAATTGCCGACAAACACCTGGAGGTTATCATCCGTCAGATGTTTAGCCGCGTGCAGATAGAAGACTCCGGCGACAGTCAATTTATCACTGGCGATATCGTCAGTAAGTTAGCAGTCGTAGAAGCTAATGAAAAGCTCGTAAAAGCTAAGAAACGCGTTGTAAAATATAATCAACTGCTTTTGGGAATAACTAAAGCCTCACTCAGTACGGACTCCTTCCTTTCTGCTGCCTCATTCCAGGATACCACTAGAGTTTTGATTGCGGCGGCTACTAGTGGTAAAGTCGACCGGCTTTACGGTCTTAAAGAAAATGTAATCCTCGGCCGGCTCATCCCTGTAGGTACCGGTGCTCAAAAAGATGACGACAAAGAAACTGCAGCAGCGGATCTTGCAACAGAGGTAAAACAGTGATAGACTCAACAAGAAATTTACCAATTACCAATTCGCATTTACCAATTAGGTACCATTTAGCATTTACAAAAACTCTGGATAAATGGCAAATGGAAAATAATTTGGCTAGTGATAAATGGCAAATGGTAGTTGTAGCGACGAAAGGAGCTACCTAATGCCGACAGTAAATCAACTAATTCGTAAGCCACGTAAGTTAGCGGGCACTAAAACTAAGTCTCCAGCCCTTCAGCGCATTGTTAATAACCTGCAAACTAAAAGCTATGACAAGCCGGCGCCGTTTAAGCGCGGGGTATGCATTCGTGTAACCACCAAGACTCCCAAGAAACCTAACTCGGCCTTGCGTAAGGTTGCCCGTGTCCGCCTAACTAATGGTCACGAAGTCTGGGCCTACATTGGCGGCGAGGGACACAATTTACAAGAACACGCAGTAGTACTAGTCAGGGGTGGACGAGTAAAAGACTTGCCTGGTGTGCGCTACCACATTGTGCGTGGTAACCTGGATTTGCAAGGAGTCCAAGACCGTAAGAAAGGCCGCTCAAAGTATGGAGCTAAAAAAGGAAAATAAAAATGCAAAGCATTTTTAAGCAATTAGCAATTAGCAATAAGCAATTAAGCGCAGCAAAGCTAGTTCCTAGTTTCTACTTTCTAATTTCTACGACCGGAGCTCGTCGTGCCGCGTAAGACAACAAAATCTCTGGTACGCCCAGTTGAGCCCGACCGATTATATAACAGCACCCAAGTTGCTAAGCTTATCAATCGGGTGATGCTGGATGGTAAAAAACAGCTAGCCGAACGGCTGGTTTACAACGGTATGCAAAAGGCTGCCGATAAGCTTAAAGTTAAAAACCCGCTGGAAGTTTTTGAACAAGCCATGAAAAACATCCAGCCGCATCTGGAAACTCGCTCGCGCCGGGTTGGCGGAGCCAATTACCAGATACCGTTCGAAGTTAAAGGCCAGCGCCAACAGCACTTGTCCGTAATGTGGTTTGTCGAGGCCGCGCGAGGCCGTAAGGGTATGAGCATGGAAGACCGAATAGCTCAGGAGCTGATAGACGCTTATAACACTGCCGGCGGAGCCGTCAAGAAAAAAGAAGACGTCCATAAAATGGCCGAAGCCAACCGGGCTTTCGCCCACTTTGCGAGGACCTAGTATGTCAGCGCAAGAAGAAATTCAGAGATGTCTTCTATGTTCTGAAGAATGCAATAGTATATTTCGCGTAGCTTGCAGAACAGAAGTAACAGTGGTCTCTGCTTTGGAAGCTATGAAGTTCCCAGAAGAAGATCCATTAACAGGTCTGGATGTGGCAAAATTAAGGATTGAACAAACTCGAAACGTTGCTGAATACGATCTCAGGTCTCTCGGCTGTACGCTAACTCGCGAGCAAATCGAAACTAATATTATGCAACTCAAGGAAGGGATCGCAACGTTTTGATGACAGTAAAAATTAATAGAACTGACAACCCCTTTGAGCTAATAGCTATCAGCTCAAAGCTAAGAGCTAAATTATGGCAGACAAAAAATACGATCTAAAACAGGTAAGAAACATCGGCATTATTGCTCACATTGACGCCGGTAAAACCACAACTACCGAGGCGATTCTTTACCGGACCGGTTTGAAGCACAAAATCGGCGAAGTCCACGAAGGCGATACCACCACCGACTGGATGGCCCAGGAAAAAGAACGCGGTATTACTATAACGGCCGCCGCCGTTACCTGTTTTTGGAAAGATCACAAGATTAATATTATCGACACGCCTGGCCACATTGACTTCACGGTTGAGGTGGAGCGCAGCTTGCGGGTGCTTGACGGCGCGGTGGTAGTTTTTGACGGCAAGATGGGCGTCGAATCACAATCCGAAACTGTCTGGCGCCAGGCCGATAAATACAATGTGCCTCGTATCTGTTTTATCAATAAAATCAACCAAACCGGCGGCGATTTTTACAAAAGTTTGGACTCTATTCACCACCGTCTTTCCAAGCGGACTTTCCCAATCCATTTGCCGATCGGTTTTGAGCAATCGAATAGCGGCATCGTGGATCTGATATCAATGAAGGCCTATACCTATAAAGACTATGCCGACAAGAACCTTACCGAAACCGAAATTCCGGGCGATATGATGGAGAAAGTCAAAAAATATCGCTCACTGCTTGTCGAAAACGCTGTCGCCGAGGACGAAAAAACCCTTGAGAAGTATTTTGAAGTTGGCGAAGACGGTTTGACTGAACAAGAAGTTAAGCAAGCCATCCGTTCAGCTGTTTTGACAGGCAAATTTTTCGTGGTTTCGGGCGGCGATGGTCGGGGCGTGATTGTCGAGAAACTGCTAGACGCTATAACAGACTATTTACCTTCGCCTCTGGACAGAGGATCAACTTGGGGCATTAGCCCAAAAACCGGCGATGAAATTGAGAGAACACCTGATTCTAACCAACCGCTGGCCGCTTTGGCGTTTAAGATTGCCACCGACGTATTTGTTGGTAAACTGGCTTTTTTTAGAGTTTATTCGGGCAAAGCCGTAGCCGGAAGTTACATTTTGAATAGCTCGACGGGTGAAAAAGAACGAGTCGGACGAATTGTTCGGATGCACGCCGACAAACGTGAAGACGTAACCGAGGTAGAAGCCGGCGATATCGCCGCAATCGTTGGCCTGAAAGGCACCACTACCGGGCACACTCTGTGCGACCTGGCCCACCCGATAGTTTTAGAAAGCATTACCTTTCCGGAGCCGCCAGTCAGTATTGCCATTGAGCCTAAAACCAAAGCCGACCAAGAAAAAATGAGTATGGCCTTGCAGCGGCTGGCTGAAGAAGATCCGACGTTCCGCATCAAGGTGGATCATGAAACTGGCCAGACTATTATCTCCGGCATGGGCGAGTTGCATCTAGAAATTATTGTCGATCGCATGAAGCGTGAGTTCGCCGTCGAGGGCAGCGTCGGCCAACCGCAGGTTGCCTACCGCGAAACTATCCGTAAAGACGGCGTTGAAGCCGAAGGCAAATACATTCGCCAGACTGGCGGTCGCGGACAGTACGGCCATACGGTCGTCCGACTGTCCCAGAATGAAGCTGGCAAGGGCTTTGAATTTATAAACGCTATTAAGGGAGGGGCAATTCCTAGCGAATTCATTCCGGCTGTCAAAGCCGGCATCGAAGAAGCTATGGCTAACGGTGTTATTGCTGGCTACCCAGTCGTAGACGTCAAAGTTGAACTGTATGACGGCAGCTACCACGACGTGGACAGTAGCGAAATAGCCTTTAAAATTGCCGGGTCTATGGCCTTTCAAGATGCTTTTAAAAAGTCTGCTCCGGTGCTTCTTGAGCCAATCATGAAAATCGTCGTGGTGGTGCCCGAAGCCTTTATGGGAGACGTAATCGGCGATCTTAATTCCAAGCGTGGCCGGGTGGAATCAATGGAAGATCTATCTTCGGGCATTAAAGAAATTACCGCCTTTGTCCCACTTGGCGAAATGTTTGGCTACACCACATCTTTGCGCAGCTCTACGCAGGGTAGGGCCAGCAGTAGCATGGAACTTGATCATTACGCCGACGTCCCGAACAATGTTGCGGAAGGCATTATTGCCAAATCCGGAAAATAAGGAGTAAATATTATAACTATGGCTTCTACGGATTATGAACTTGTTATCCCTGACACCTTTGTATTTCCGGGTCAGGGCGGCCAAAAAATTGGAATGTTTCGTGGGCAGTATGAGATTAACCCAGTAGTGCGTGAAATGTACGACCGGGCCGATGAGGTCACTTTAAGGAGACTTGGTAGGAAAGTATCAGAAGTTAGTTTTTATGGTCCACAGGATACTTTAGATCAGACTATTTGGATACAACCATCTGTTTTCGTAGCCTCCTCAGCCGCACATGAGGTTTTGAAAAGACGAGGAATAAAGCCTAAAAAAGTAGCTGGCCACAGTGTTGGAGAATTCGCTGCACTGAACGCTGCCGGGGTACTCGACTTCGAAAACAATCTTGAAGTTGTAATAGAAAGAGGTCTTGCCATGGATGAGGTGGGACATGAGGCAAGCGGAGGGATGGCCGCCCTTTTAGGAATGAGCCAGCGTAAGGCTAGAGATGTCGCAAGAATTTTTGAAACCCAAGTCGCGAACATAAATAGCCCAAAACAAGTTGTAATATCTGGTATTAAGGATAATATTGATGCTGCCGTTAGTTATGTTAAAGGACTGGAGATTCGCGGTATCGATGCTTCTGTATTGAATATTCCACTTGCGGCGCACTCAAGACTAATGAAAAAAGCACGTCAAAGAATGAATAAAGACGTTCTGCCATACTTTGATTTCAAGAAACCTAATGTCGACATCGCATTCTACTCTAACCAAGCCCAGAGGCTTACAGACCCAGAGTTAATACGTCAACACCTAGCCGCTCAACTCACTAAAAGCGTCCTGTGGTATAAGGGCGTCAGTCTAATGATCCAGGAGGGCGCAAAAAATGTTGTTGAGGTGGGTTATGGTACTACCTTGACTAAATTATTACGTAGGGACTTTAGAAACTTAGTCCATATAATACCAGTGGAACAATATCTGTCCTCAGAGACTTAATAACTTCTTTACAAAAAGGCAAAGTTTAACTTATAATACACGGGTAATCGCATGGGGCATATCTATTGCTATGCCCGCATAGCAATATTTAACATTTCACATTAGGCATTTAACATTAATTTCACATTGACCATTGATCATTTCCGAACAATGAAAAATGTAAATTGACAAATCAATGAAAATTGTGAATTGAAAAATGATAAATAATTTCTACAAAGGAGAAATTTAAGAATGGCAGATTTTGATCGCAGCAAACCACATCTTAATGTCGGCACTATGGGGCACGTTGACCATGGAAAAACTACACTGACGGCGGCTATTACCCACGTTTTGGCAAAAAAACTACCGAGCGACATTAATAAACCAGTTTCTTACGACCAGATTGACAATGCCCCGGAAGAAAAAGCTCGCGGTATTACCATTGCTACTTCTCACCAGGAATACGAGACCGAAAAGCGCCACTACGCCCACGTCGACATGCCCGGTCACGCTGACTACATAAAAAATATGATTACTGGTGCCGCTCAAATTGACGGTGCCATTTTAGTAGTCTCGGCGGCCGATGGCCCTATGCCGCAAACCCGTGAGCATGTGTTGCTGGCTAAGCAGGTGGGAGTGCCTTCAATTATGGTATTTCTAAATAAAATGGACCTAGCTGATCCCGAGCTAGTTGAACTTGTGGAGGAAGACGTGCGAGATCTTCTTGCTAAGTACGAATTCGACCGTGAAGCGCCCATCATCAAGGGCTCGGCTACTAAAGCCCTGGCCGGCGACGGGCCCAGCGAAGAGGCCATTATGGAACTGGTCAAAGCTATGGACGAATACATTCCCGAGCCTAAGCGCGATCTTGATAAGCCGTTCATGATGGCTATCGAAGACGTGTTCTCCATCAAAGGCCGTGGCACTGTGGCCACCGGTCGTGTCGAGACTGGCGTAGTTAAAGTCAACGAAGAAGTAGAAATCGTTGGTATCCGACCTACCAAAAAAGTGGTAGTCACCGGTGTTGAAATGTTCAAAAAAAACCTGGACCAAGGCCAAGCCGGCGATAATGTCGGAATTCTTCTGCGCGGTATTGAGCGCGATGACATCGAACGCGGCCAGGTTTTGGCCAAGCCCGGAACTATCACACCGCACACCGAATTTGACAGCGAAGTTTACATTTTGACTAAAGAAGAAGGCGGCCGTCACACGCCATTCTTTAAGGGCTACAAACCGCAGTTTTATTTCCGTACAACAGATGTAACTGGCGAGGTTGAACTGCCAGCCGATAAAGAAATGGTCATGCCCGGCGATACCGTGACTTTCAAAGTCAAACTGCAATCGCCAATCGCCATGGAACAAGGCCTGCGCTTCGCCATCCGCGAAGGCGGCCGTACCGTTGGCGCCGGCGTCGTCACCAAGATCGTAAAGTAAGACAATGCCACTCGATGTAAGACTATCTGAACCGACATTCGGCGAGACTGATGTATGGGGGCGCAACTTCGAAGCTATAGAATTTAAGTTTTCTGGCCCCGGCTTTGGCAGTGGCGGAGAGTGGTTAATGCCAACTGAGCCCGCATCAGCATTGTATAGAGGTCGCATGGGATTAAGGATTTATCCCAATGGTAGACCATACACATTCGTGGATGTGCTGCCTAATGATGATTTAGAATATAATACCGGATTTAACAATCCTGTTAAATCTCGAGTGGACGCTATTGAAGAAATTGCGAGTGAGTCTGATTCGAAGTCATATGTAGTTGGCGTTCTAGGACGGTTCATTCAGGAGCGCAATCATTGAAAGCTGAGAATAAAAAAACCGGAACGGAAGTCAAACAAAGCTCGGTAGTGAAGCCAAAGGTTTCTACTTCTAAAGAACGGCAATCATCTGATGAGCCCAAACAAAGGATACGAATTCGCTTAAAAGCCTATGATCATAAAGTCATTGACCAATCGGCTAAGCAAATTGTCGAAACGGCTCTGCGAACTGGTGCTAATATTTCCGGTCCGATACCTTTGCCTACGCGGCGCAGCACCTACACAGTTGTCAAAAGCCCCCACGTTTATAAAAAAGGTCGCGAACAGTTTGAAATGCGGGTTCATAAGCGTCTTATAGACATTACTGATCCCACACCTAAAACCGTTGATTCACTCATGAATCTATCTTTGCCCGCTGGCTGCGACGCTGAGATCAAGATGTAATCCTGATCGAAGTCCTGAGCTTGTCGAATGGACTGAGATAAAAATGTAAACCTGCGGGGCAAGCGCCGAAACCACAATAATCTATTTTTTAATGGCGACCTACTACTACCAGTTGTTGGTTGCGTTTTTTTAGTTCCTCGCCGCGGCGAGCCCTTGCTTTTTCTAAAGCGTCCTGCATACCGGGGTCTATACCGTTGGCGATCCGACGGGCTGCCTTTACGAAGGCTCTGTTATCTGAGCTGCGATCTATTTGAACTCTCTCTTGGTTTAAGCCTTCACCAAAATGCACGGTATAAATACCTTCGCGCTCTTCGGTTCCACTCACTCCTGTTGGAATTAGAATAACGCCGTGCTGCACAGCCAGCATAGCGATTCCTTTATCTGTTTTTCCCAATACACCACCACGTACTCTTGTACCTTCAATGAAGCTTATAAATATACCGCCTCGAAGCATGACCTTGCCTATTTTCTGAGCAACTTCGGGCTGTTGTTCTACGGTTGCATGCCGATCATACATGATAGCGCCGCATCGCTCAAACCACCATTTGATAATTGGTCCTAGTCTGATACTTTTAAACTCCACTTCGCTTAATTCTTTTTTGAATAAAAAGGCGGCGGTGTTACCCGTAAAGTCTAGAAGACTTTTCCCGACTACCGGTATATCCAGCAAATCACTATGCTTAGGCATCAAAGCGTACGGTCCATCTTTGGGTAAATTTTCAACGCCGCTCGTCATAACGTTCCCGCGAAGACCCCAAATTGTATTAGCTACTATGGTATTTAATATGTAGCTGAATGGGTGTTCAATCTGGGAGTTATAAGGAAGTTTGTTGGGGTTATCACCGATTTTCCAGAACATTTCTTGCGGAGTAATCATGTTTAGGATGTAGTATAGCAGTGCTATTTAATGTGATATTTACAGCGGATTGACTCTTTCAAGCAGTTTATGGTAATCTGTTAGGGATAGCGACTCCGAGTGGCTTTGTTTTAGTGCAAGTCTACATCAATTATCAGAAGTAGATACTGTACAACTCATGCACTTTAGACTATCTAAATTTATCAAAAAAGGTATCAATGGAATTGATATTTAAAATCATTAAAGAAGAAGGAATAAATGTCAGTGAAAGCACTGATCACACGCAAATTAGGTATGACCAGCATTATCCAAGACAATGGAGTGGCTACCGCTGTGACTTTGCTGGCAACCAGTCCGAACGTTATTACTCAGGTTAAAACGACTGAAATTGATGGCTATGATGCCCTGCAGATCGGCTTTGAAACAGCTAAAAAACTGGCTAAGCCGCAGGCCGGACACCTCAAGAAGGCTAAAGCCACCTCAAAGATCACCCGTGAATTCCGCACAGCTAGCGAACCAAACCAGCTAAATATCGGCGACCAACTTAGCGCCGATATTTTTGAAGTCGGCGATAAAGTCAGTGCCACTGGTATTACAAAGGGCAAGGGATTTGCTGGCACAATTGCCCGCCATAATTTCCATAGAGGACGTAAAACGCACGGCGGGCGCAGTTATCGTCGGCCAGGTTCGATTGGCTCGATGTTCCCCCAACGCATTTTTCCAGGCAAAAAAATGGCCGGTCAGATGGGTCATGTGCGCGTCACAACCAAGAACCTTCGCATCGCTATTATTAACCCAGATCTCGGTGTCATAGGCGTAGAAGGCGCAATACCAGGCCCCAAAAAGGGTCTGGTTTTATTAAAAGGGGCAAAGTAATGACATCGTTATCTTTTACCTTTTACCCTTCACAGTTCACCGTGAGTTACTCGTTCACCGTTAACAAATGGTTAATGACTAATGGTAAATGTACGAAAAACGGTAAATGGCTAATGGTAAATGGATCCGAAGGAGCAATGTGATGGCTGTTACTACATTCACGAAATCCGGTAACAAAGCCTCGTCTCCTGCTAAGCTAGATAAGGCAATTTTCGATGTTGATGTAAAGAATCATCAACTGTTAAAGGACGTCTACCTAGCTCATTTGGCCAACAGCCGGCCAAATTTAGCTCAGACAAAAAAACGAAGCCAGGTTCGTGGCGGTGGCCAAAAACCCTGGCGTCAGAAAGGTACGGGCAGAGCCCGCTTTGGATCATCCAGAAATCCTATTTGGACTGGCGGTGGTGTGGCTTTTGGCCCAACCGGAAATGAGAATTACACTCGCAAGATTACAACTTCTGCTAAACGTTTGGCTCTTCGTCAGGCTCTTAGTCTGGCGGCTCAAGCCGATAAAATCAAAATTATTGAAACATTTGAATGCCAGGACGGCAAAGTAAAACCAACGCTCAACCTACTCAACAAAATTGGCTCACAAGGCTCCGTGCTACTAGTTGTAAGTCTCAAAGATGATCTAGTTGAACGAGCAACTCGCAACTTACCACTGGTCAAAGCCATACAAACTAACTATTTAAGTGTTTTAGATATTTTGAATGCCGATCAAATCGTAATCAGTAAAAAAGCTTTAGATATTATTCATGAATGGCTAGGGGAAAAGAAATGACAGGTCATTTCTCGTTCACCCTTCACCGTTCAGCCTTCACCATGCGTTATCCGTTTACCGTTAACAAATGGTTAATGACTAATGGTAAATGTACGGAAAACGGTAAATGGCTAACGTTAAATGGCTCTGGAGGAGCTGTAGATGTTTAAGCTAATAGCGCTAAAGCCAAGGCTGAGTGAAAAGGCCTATGCTGCCAGCGAAACGCTAAACACCTATGTTTTTGACGTGCCGGCTGGTATCAATAAGTTCGAAGTTGCCAGGGCAGTTACTTCCCAATATAAAGTAGGCGTTCAAGCCGTGCGTTTGAACCAAGTCGCGCCCAAGCCGCTTAGATCCTATAAAAGGCGAGGCAAGTTTGTTAAAACTGCCCGGCCAGCCAGCCATAAAGCCTATGTCACGTTGAAAGACGGAGATAAACTGCCATTTTTTGCCGATTCTGATAATTCCTCCAAGAAGGAGAAGAAGTAATGTCCCTCTTGAAGTTAAGGGAAAAGAAAGGACCGGTCCGCCCAGGCGGATTTGGATTTATTCCAAAAGGTCCGATAGGAAAAACCGGGGTCCCCGCAAAACAAGTTTTGCGGGGTGATAGTACTGTAGGTTTGTCCTATAAGCCGGAGGCGCAGTAATGGCTGTTCGTGATTACAAGCCGACATCTCCAGCCAGAAGAGGCATGAGCACTCAGGACTTTGACAGTGTTACCACCAAAAAGCCGCTGCGCGGCTTAACAATGATTAAAAAAGGCTCCGAGGGACGCAACAATCAAGGCCGAATCACAACCCGCCACCGAGGCGGTGGCGTACGTCGTTTTTACCGCTTGCTTAACTTCGCTCTGGCGCCGGGGACGACGGCTACTGTCGAACAAATAGAATACGATCCTAACCGCAGCGCTCGTATAGCTCTTATTAAAGATCAAGATGGACACCGTCACTATGTACTGGCAGCTAAGGGTATGAAACCGGGCAGAAAAGTCAGTGTTGAAGAAGAAGCCTCCATAAAAATTGGTAATCGTTTGCCTCTAAAAAACATTCCAGTTGGTACCGTTATCCACGCGGTTGAACTTCAATCTGGTCGCGGCGGGCAACTGGCTCGGACCGCCGGTTCCAGCGCCCAATTAGTTGCTAAAGATGAAATCTCTGCCCAAGTCCGATTGCCAAGCGGAGAAATTAGACTGGTCGGTATCAATTCCATGGCTTCAATCGGACCGGTGGGCAATGAGCAACACCAGAATATTAAAATCGGCAGCGCCGGCCGTAAACGTCGTATGGGTATCAGACCAACCGTTCGAGGTGTCGTTATGGCGGCGGCTGATCACCCACACGGCGGTGGCGATGGTGGCCGTCACCGCATGGCCCGTCCGCCAACGACTCCGTGGGGCCAAAAAACCCTGGGTTATAAAACCAGGCGGCGTAAGGCAACTAACAAGTTTATTATCAGAAGCCGCCACTTAGGAAAGAGGAAATAAGTAGTGAGTATTTCGTATTCGGTATTAAGTATTAGGTATAAAAATGAAGCTGCATACTTTATACCCTATACGGCATACCCTATACCTGAACGGGAGGAGTGTTAACGATGTCACGTTCGTTAAAAAAGGGGCCTTACGTTGATCCCAAGTTGGCTAGGAAAATAGCCAAGCTTGGCGCTGATGATCGCAGCGTAGTTAAAACGTGGGCTAGAGCTTGTACTGTTGCGCCAGAGTTTGTAGGGCGCACCATTGCCGTACACAACGGCAAAGTGCATGTGCCGGTGTTTATTACCGAAAATATGGTTGGCCACAAACTTGGTGAATTCTCGCCGACCCGTAAATTTCGAGTTCATGGTGGCAAACTAGCAAAAAGTCAAGAGGCGGGAGCAGATAATACAACTACTAAGCCCGAGGCAGAAGAACGGCAATGACAGTCCAGGCTATTTATAAAGGTGTTAGAATGAGCCCGCGTAAAGTTAGCGTAGTGGCAGCTTTGGTGCGTGGACGTAGTGTCGCTGATGCTATTGTGATTCTTGATCATACACCCAGACGAGCCGCGGAAGCAGTCAAGCAGGCCGTAATTAGCGCACGAGCTAACGCTGAGCATAACCACAATTTTAAGCCTGATTCTTTAAACATCACTGAAATTACTGTCACTCCAGGATCACGGCTCAAAAGGTATAGATCCGCAGCCCGTGGACGCGCACTGCGGTTTGCCCGCAAAACTAGCCACATCCGTGTCATCGTCGATGGCGAGAAAAGAGTCAGTAAAAAAAGAGAGCTCGTGACCAAAAAGGAGTCAGAGTAGTGAAATTAGCAATTAGTAATCAGAAATTAGTAAAAACAGCTGTAGGATTCGGTCGGCTAGTTTCTATTTACTATTTTCTAGTTCCTCAAGCGACTGGAAGGAGCGACTGATGGGTCAAAAAGTCAACCCAATAAGTATGCGACTTCAAGTTAATAAGGATTGGCGCAGTAAATGGTTTGTTAACAAAAAAGATTACGCTACCTATTTGATGCAAGATTTAGCTGCTCGCCGCCTAATTATCGCTAAGCTTGGTAACCGTGCGGCTGTCAGCAAAGTTGATATTGAGCGTTCACCTAATCTGGTGACAGTTACTATTCAGACCGCTAAGGCCGGTGTTGTTATCGGTCGTGGTGGTACTGGTGCTAGTGAGCTTAAGAATGAAGTTGAGAAGCTTTATGGTGTGCCTGTCCGTGTCAATATCGAGGAAATCAAACGGCCTGAGCTGCAAGCTAAATTGGTAGCAGAAAACATAGCTCACCAGCTGCAAAAACGGATTGCTTTCCGTAGAGCCATAAAAATGGCAGCATCTTCGACTATTCGCGCTGGAGCCAAAGGAGTTAGAATTGAGATTGCCGGTCGTTTGGGCGGTAATGAAATGAGTCGGCGCGAAAAAGAAGTTCAGGGTAGTGTGCCACTCCATACCTTAAGAGCCGATATTGATTTTGCCAGTGCCACAGCCACATACCCCGGAGCCGGAGTTATAGGAGTTAAAGTTTGGATTTACCGAGGCGAAACGACATGACTCCGTCATTCCCATTCACCGTTCACCGTTCACCGTTCACAATGGTAAATAGTAAATGGCTAATGGTTAATGGCTTTACCGGAGGTAGAGCATGTTAATGCCATCACGCACAAAGTACCGTAAAGTTCGTAAAGGCCGCATTCACGGCGGCAGTGCTACTTCTATGACCGAATTGGCTTATGGCCATTATGGTCTTATCTCCAAGGACAGCCAACGTATCAGCAGTCGCCAAATAGAAGCAGCTCGCCAAGCTATGACTCGGTATATCAAACGTGGTGGCCAAATATGGATTCGAGTTTTCCCGCATATTCCTGTAAGCCTCAAGCCGCTCGGCACCAAAATGGGCAGCGGTAAAGGTAACCCAGAATTTTTTGTCGCTAAAGTTAAGCCAGGCACAGTTATATTTGAAATGGATGGTGTAAGTGAAGATATAGCTCGTGAAGCTATACGTTTGGCAGGTCATAAATTGCCGCTTAACAGCGGTTTTATCATGAAGGACGAGCAATAAAGAAGCTGATTATGAAAATTGCTGATATCCGTAAATTACCTACTGCTCAACTGGCAACTCAAAGTTCACAGCTGCGTGAGGAAATCATTGAGCTGCGTCGCCGATTATATAGTGGCGAGACTCAGAATGTTAGAATTATCCGAACTAAGCGTAAAGATTTAGCCCGTGTCTTAACGGTTCTAGGCGAACAGTTAGCCAAGGAGGGCCTATGATGCTGCGGTTCAGGCAATTAACAATTAGCCCTCCTTCGCCGAGGCTATGGCGGGCAGGTAATAAGCAATTAGGGAAAGTATTATTTCCTAGTTGCTATTTGCTAGTTGCTATGATTGGCAAGAGAGATCAGTAATGAGTAGGCTATTAACTGGCAGAGTTTCTAGTGATAAACCTGATAAAACTATAGTTATTACAGTAGCTACCCGTAAAACACACCCTTTGTATAAGAAACAGTACACTATTAATACTAAATTCATGGCCCATGACGAGAAAAACCTGGCCAAAATTGGCGACTTAGTGATTATCAAAGAAAGTCGTCCGATTTCGGCCCGCAAGCGATTTACTTTGGACAGAATTTTGGAGTCTGCTCGTGGCGGTTTCGAAGAACAGGATGCAATTGCCGACGTTCCACAAGAAGCACCTGAAGGTGCGATAAAAGAACTACGAAGTAATCAGAAACTCGAAACTGCAAAAATTACACAGAGCAAAGATAAGGACAAAAAGAAATGAAGTTGATAGCCTTCCATTCTCCAGTCTCCATTCTCCATTCTGCGCCCATTCGACCCTTTCGACAGATGCTCAGGGTCGTCCTGTCTTCGACTCCGAGGTCGCTCAGACTCGAGGAGAGGATAGTCGAAGGACAACATGTTCAGGGCGGCCTGAGCGGCAGTCGAAGGCCGCGAGGACAAGGAGCTTCCCTATGATTCAGCAGGAGACCAGGTTACTAGCGACAGACAACAGCGGCGCCCGTCAACTGCTGTGTATCCGTGTCCTAGGTGGCAGCCGCCGTCGTTATGCTCGGGTTGGCGATATTATTGTAGCCAGCGTCAAAACGGCTAATCCGGCTGGCGTAGTCAAACGTAAATCTATCATCAAAGCAGTTATAGTCAGAACTCGCAGTCCGATAGTTCGTAAAGACGGCTCGTCTATCAGGTTTGATGATAACGCGGCAGTCGTCTTAGCCGAAGATAACAAGACGCCTCAAGGAACACGTGTTTTTGGACCGGTTCCAAGAGAGTTACGTGAAAAAGGCTACGGGCGTATAATTTCCCTGGCTCCGGAGGTACTATGACAAGCAAAAAGTCCGCCTTCGCCAAGGCTACGGTGGACAGGCAAAAAGCGATAACCAAAAAGGTGTATAAGATTCGGTTGAAAAAAGGCGACGAAGTAATGATTAGAAGCGGAAAGTATAAAGCCCATACCGGAAAAATACTTCAAATTCATCCGGCTCTGAATAAAGTTACCGTGGAAGGTATTAACATCGTCAAACGCCACAAAAAACCGGCTCGCCTATCACCTCAAGGCGGAATTATTGAAATCACCAAGCCGATCTGGGTAAGCAAAGTTGGTCTACTTGATTCTGGTTCAAAAAAACCTTCAAGAATCGGTTTTAAATCTTTTAACGACGGCTCGAAACGACGTATCTTGAAGTCTAGTGGTAAGGAACTTAAATAATGATATATTTGGAATTAAGGAAAAAACCATGGACCGATCCCGCTGTCTGCGGAGTTTGGACTTACCCCAAAAAATCCGATAGGAAAAACCATGTAGTTTGTTTTATAAGTCGGAGGCTGCCCTAATGACTGGTATTAAATCCGCGTCGACTAAATCTTCTGGCTATCAGGCTCGACTTAAGACTTTGTATATTAACGATTACGCGCCTCAGCTTACAGCCGAGTTGAAGCTTAAGAACATACATCAAGCGCCCCGTCTAGAGAAAATTATTGTCAATGTCGGACTTGGTAAAGCTAAAGATGAGAAAAAGTTACTGGATGTGGCTGCCAACACTCTGAGTAAAATCACCGGTCAAAAACCGATAGCTACTACTGCTAAGCAATCGATTGCTAGTTTTAAACTGCGCGAAGGCAGTAAGATTGGACTTAAAGTAACCTTGAACGGGCAGCCAATGTATGAGTTTGCAGACCGTTTGATAAATTTAGTTTTGGCCAGGTTGCGTGATTTTCACGGTGTCAGTCTTAAGTCATTTGACAAGCAAGGTAACTATAGTCTTGGACTGACGGATCAATCTGTTTTTCCAGAACTAAGTTTTGAAGACACTGCCACGCCTCACGGCCTGCAAGTTGTGTTTGTAATTAAATCAATCAGTCCAGAGCATTCCAAAGCCCTACTTGAAAAAATGGGAATGCCATTCGAAAAGGAGAAGTCGCAATGAAATTGCTCAATTTACCATTTACCATTTACCATCCCGTAAAGGGACCCGAGGGTCCCAACGGGGCCTTTTCGGGTTTACTATTAAATTCACATCTGTCATTTAACAGTTGGCCACCGGTAATAGATAACTCACAGGTAATCGGTAATAGGAAACTGTTAACTGAACCGACGAAAGGAGGCGTTTAGATGGCTAAAAAATCGATGATTGCTCGTGATCTTAAACGTCATAAAATGATTGATAAATACGCTGTTAAACGGGCCGAGCTTAAGGCTGCCGGCGACGGCGAAGGTCTGGCTCTTCTACCGCGAAACAGCAGCCCGAGTCGGCGCAAGAACCGTTGTGCGGAAACCGGTCGTCCTCGCGGTTATATGAGGCAATTCGGCCTATCGCGCATTTCTTTTCGCGAACATGCCTCCAAGGGTGAAATCCCCGGTGTAACTAAGGCGAGTTGGTAAGAATATGATTCATTACATTCATCATCAGCTTAGAGTCCTTAGCTTAGAGTCCTTAGCCGCTTCAATCCGGCTCTTTACTAACAGCCATCAGCTCACAGCTGGAGCGACTGAAAGGAGCGTCTGATGGTTTCTACTGATCCGATAGCCGATATGTTGAGCCGTATCCGTAACGCCATGATGGTTAACAAAGACGAGATTCGTTTGCCACACTCAATTTTAAAAGAGAGAGTAGCGGAGATTTTAAAGAGTAACGGCTTTTTGCAGCAAATAACGACTACTACCGAAAAAAACCGTAAATATTTGGTGATATCGATCAATGATTCTAACTACCCCTCATCTATCGCCGAAATAGGCCGTTTAAGTCGTCCTGGGAGACGGACCTACATAAACAGCAAGAAAATACCTTATGTAAAGCGGGGGCGTGGAATTATAATAATATCCACCTCTAAGGGTTTAATGACCGGACAGGAAGCCAAGTCCAAAAACCTTGGCGGTGAACTAATTTGCGAGGTCTACTAAAATGAATCATTACATTCATCATGAGCCATTAGCTCTTAGCTCTCAGCTCTTAGCCGCTTCATTCAGGCTATCAGCCAAGGACTATCAGCTGTTAGCTAAAGCGACTGCAAGGAGCTTTTTATGAGTCGTATTGGAAAATTACCAATCAACATACCTAGTGGAGTCAATCTAACTGTTGATAAAGACTTCATATCTGTTCAAGGGCTTAAGGGTAACCTCCAGCAATTTCAAATGCCGGAAATCACGGTGTCAATTGAAGACGGCCGGGTTGTAGTTGAGCGAAATAGTGAAGAAAAATCCGTAAAGTCTAAGCACGGTCTTATGCGTTCTCTCATCAGTAATATGATAGAGGGAGTCAGCAAGGGCTTTACCAAGAAGTTGGAAATTAATGGGGTTGGCTACAGAGTCCAGCAGACTGGCAGCGATCTTAAATTTAACCTTGGTTTTTCCCACGATGTTACCTACAAAGTGCCTGAAGGTATTCAGGTATCTGTGGAACAAAATATTATCAGTGTCAGTGGCGCCTCTAAACAGCAAGTTGGGCAGGTAGCGGCTGAGATCAGAGCCTTAAAAAAACCAGAGCCTTATAAAGGCAAGGGCATTAAGTACGTGGATGAGAGAATTATCCGTAAAAGCGGTAAAAGCGGCAAGGAGACAACCTAATGGAAAGGTTAACCGGTAAACGCCACAATCAGGCGCGTCGAGCTTATAGAGTTAAAGCTAAAGTGTCGGGTACAGCCGATAGACCTCGTCTGGCGGTCCGAGTAAGTAATTTACATATTACTGCCCAAATAATAGATGATAACCAGGGATTTACTCTTGCTTACGCCACTACCGCCGGATCAAAAATTCAAGGAACTATGACTGAAAAAGCTACGTGGATAGGTATTCAAATAGCCAAAAAAGCGGCCAAAGCCAAGATCAACAAAGTTGTCTTTGACCGAGGCGGTAAAAAATACCACGGCCGTGTTAAAGCCTTGGCTGAGTCGGCGCGGACAGAAGGATTAGAGTTCTAATGCTATTCCTTAAGCAATTAGTAAATGGCCATCAGAAAGCGGTGAAAAAACTAATTCCTAGTTACTATTCACTAGTTCTCGCAACTGGGAGGAATGTCTGATGTCAGCTTATACCTCCAACAAAGCTATAGGATTGACCGAAGAAAGAACCTTTGATGAGCGAGTTATTTATGTTAATCGCGTTGCCAGAGTGGTTAAAGGTGGTCGTCGGTTCAGGTTCCAGGCACTTGTTCTGGTTGGCGACCATAAAGGGCAAGTAGGCGTAGGAGTTAGTAAGGGCGCGGACGTTTCAGCCGCCGTTACAAAAGCTACTGGTGTAGCTAAAAAACATCTTACAAAGCTACCTATTTATAAAGGCACCTTAGCTCACGAAGTGGAGGCAAAAGTCGGTGGGGCGCACATCTTAATCTTACCTGCAGCTCCGGGAACAGGTCTTATCGCTGGCGGTATTGTCAGGACAATACTTGAAGTCAGTGGCTTCGAAAATGCCCTGTCAAAATCATTCGGCTCATCTAATCGCATCAATACTGCTTACGCCACGCTAGCAGCTCTACAGTCTATGGTTTCAGCTGACAAGTGGGTAACTAGGGTCAAGCAAAGTGCTTCGCAGTCGACAGTCGACAGTCATCAGTTATCAGTCAAGAGAAAAATTAAGGACCACACCCCGAAGGGAAAAAATAATGAATAGCTTGTCAACTGGAGACTTTGGACTAGAGACTACTACTCGTCGTTCGACTCTGAGGGATGAGCCTCAGGCTCAGACTCGAAGAGAGGTAGTCTATGAAATATAACAATCTGGAAGTACCAAGACAGGCTATACCTCGGCGCCCTGGCCGAGGTATAGCCGCTGGTCGCGGCAAGACGGCCGGACGGGGAACCAAAGGCCAGGGTGCACGCAAAAGCGGCGGCGTCAGACCGGGCTTTGAAGGCGGACAAATGCCACTATATATGCGGTTGCCAAAACTTAGAGGCTTCAAGAGCCATGCCCCCGCTGTTGAAGTTGTTTATACCGGGCAGTTGGGAACTATCAAGAAAGCTGTAATTGATAATCAGGCTATTTTTGAAGCCGGCTTAACTTCAACGCCTTTTGTAAAAGTCAAACTTATTGTTAATGGTGAGCTAAGCTCAAAAAAAGATGTGAAACTACAATTAGCTAGCAAATCAGCAGTAGAACTGGTAACCAAAGCCGGTGGCAGTTTTACAAGTGTAGATCAAGTCGGACGCCAAAAGAAGCAAGATGCAAAAAGTAATAAGCAATAAGGAAGTACTTCGGGTTGATCGCTTTTTACATTTTACTTTTTACTTTATGCTAGAACGACCGGAGGGCGTTCTGTGAATTGGGGAATAATTCTTAAATCTCTTGGCCACAGTGAGATGCGAAAGCGTATTTTGGCTGTTCTTGGAATGCTGCTGGTGTTCCGAATTTTGGCTCATGTTCCGGTGCCTTTAAGTGATCCGAGTACCTTAAAGCAAGTCCTTGAAAATCTTTTTACCCAGACCAGTAATAATCAGTTGTTAGGCTTTTTGAACGTCCTATCAGGAGGAGCCCTCGGTAATTTTTCAGTCATGCTTGTAGGACTGGGGCCTTATATTAATGCCAGCATCATCATGCAGTTGCTTACCAAAGCCATCCCGAAATTAGAAGCTATGAATAAGGAAGGCGAGTTTGGACGTAAGAAAATCAACCAATTTACCCGCATGCTAACTTTTCCTTTAGCTATCGTTCAATCCGTAGGTTTGATCTACTTGATTCGTCAAACGGCTTCCAGTCTTGGCGGCCTGGGCGATATAACTGCCAATACTTCAATTGGTCAATGGACCCTGATGATCGCTGCTCTCACCGGTGGCTCTATGATACTGATGTGGCTTGGAGAATTAATCACCGAGCGATCCCTTGGCAATGGCATATCGCTTCTGATTACGGTCGGGATTGTTAGTAGTTTGCCTAGCATTATCACCCAGCTGGCTCGTAGCACCACTTGGATAGCGACGAACAGCGGTGATAAACTAACCATCCTAAATCATAATTTTAGCCGCCACGGCCTGATCCTCGTTAGTATTATTAGTGCAGCTACGCTGTTTGTGATATGGGCAGTCGTAAAACTCAACGAGGCATCGCGCAGGCTAACCGTTAATTATGCCAAAAGAGTGCAGGGCAACAGAACTTATGGCGGAGTAACTACGACTTTACCGGTTAAGCTTATTACAGCCGGCGTAATTCCAATTATCTTTGCTGTGGCTTTTTTGGCTGTTCCAGGTTTTGCCGGTCAACTTCTAACCCAAGGCCAAGGGACAGCACTTGCTGCTGATACAAGCTGGGAAAGATTTGGGGTACTCTTAAGTCAATTGTTCCAAAACCCAACTGCAGCAACTTTTGCGGTTGGGGGCTGGCAACCATGGATTTATCCATTGACCTATTTTTTCTTAGTATTTATATTTACTTATTTTTACACTAGTGTAACCTTTAACTCCAAAGAAATTGCCGAAAACTTGCAAAAGCAAGGCGGCTTTTTATCCGGCATCAGATCTGGCAAGCAAACCGAGCATTATCTTCGCAAAACTGTGAACAGACTAACACTGTTTGGCGCTACAGCCCTCGGTTTTTTGGCCGTAATGCCAATTATTGCTTCAAGATGGATTGATCCAAACATTGCCCTCGGGATCGGTGGCACTAGCATCTTAATTTTAGTCTCGGTGTCACTAGAAACACTGCGCCAGGTCGAGTCAAGAGCCTTAATGATTACTTATGATCAATATGAACAGCCCGATTACTTCTACGAACCGGCCGAGGGAGGGTTGGCGGCGACTGGCGCCAGGCGCCTGCGTTTTTTACCCAAATTAAAACGGCCTAAAAAGTAATTCTGAAAGCCTCTTTACAACAGATGAAGTTTTTGTTAAAATGTTCGGGTTGTATTTATGGCCCGTGAAAAAGAGGTAATTGAACTGGCTGGTACAGTCGTAGAGGCTCTACCCGGTACCCAGTTCCGAGTTGAACTCGAAAACGGCCATATAATTATGGCTCACATAGCCGGCAGGATGCGTAAGCACTATATTCGCCTCGTGCCAGGAGACCGCGTTAAGGTAGAATTGACACCTTACGATCTGACGAAGGGTCGGATAACTTACCGCGAAAATTGATTTAAGCAGTGTGTTCGCTAATAAATTTAGCGGATCCGCAGTAAATCCATAGAAGGGGATTAGAATGCGTGCAACGACTAACAACCTAACTATTAGCGTGACCCCGATTAGAAGCGGAATATTTGCCGATTTGCAAACAAATTGGGCTTCTAACGGGGTTCATCCCGTTAGACCTAATCCCGTTAGAGGCCCGGTTCGCATTAGCGAACCGGCAGAATTTTCCCAATTCTTGCCTCTAACGGGATGCCGCGGAGCGGAGGTCTAACGGGATGAAAGTGCGTGCTAGCGTCAAAAAAATTAGTCCGGATGACAAAGTCGTCCGCCGTAAGGGACGAGTATATATTATTAATAAGAAAAAACCTAAGCATAAACAGAGGCAAGGCTGAAAATGCGTAGCATTTTTAAGCGTAGAGCAAGAAGCATAAAGCAAGAAGGCTTATGGCTTATGGCTTATTGTCTATCCGCCGTAGCCATGGCAAAGGCGGGCTTATTACCGCGAACGGAGTTCGCACGTGGCTAGACTGGCTGGTGTAAATATCCCGGATAACAAGCAAGTGCAAATTGCGCTAACTTATATATATGGTATTGGGCCGCAGCTAAGCAGTAGAATACTGTCAAGCGCTAAAGTTGAGCAAACAGTTAGAGTCAAAGATCTAACTGACTCTGAGCTGTCAAAACTCCAGGAGATCATAACCAATAACTATACTGTGGAGGGTGAACTTCAGAGGGTCGTAACCGGTAATATTAAGCGCTTGAAAGACATTAAGGCTTATAGGGGACTGCGGCATCAAGCCAATCTACCTACAAGGGGCCAAAGAACCCGCACTAATGCTCGTACAAAACGAGGTAAAAAAATTACCGTTGGCGGTACTGCTAAGAAGGTAGCAGCCAAAACATGATTGCCTACAATCATCAGCTTAGAGTCCCTAGCTTAGTGCCCCTAGCCGCTGCATTTCGGCTCTCAGCTCATAGCTTTCAGCGAGTAGCTAAAGCGACTGGAAGGAGTGTCTTATGGCAGATAAGATAGCTACCGTAGATGAAGTAAAAGAAGTAGTTGGCAAAAGTAACCAACCCGAAGAAACGTCTATAGACACAAGACCAAAGACTGTTAAGAAAAAGAAGCATCGCCGGACTGTTACCCAAGGACAAGTCCATGTCTTGGCTACTTTTAATAACACTATAATTACTGTTACGGATATCCAGGGAAATACCCTCGCAGCTGCCAGTGCTGGTAGCTGCGGCTTCCGTGGTTCTAAAAAAGGTACAGCTTACGCAGCCCAAATAGCCGCCGAAAAGGCTGTAGAAACTGCCAAAACTTATGGCGTCAGCAAAGTAGATGTGTTTGTCAATGGAATTGGCATGGGCCGCGAGGCGGCTATAAGGACTTTGGTTGCCAGACAGATTAGCGTGGATAACATCAGAGATGTTACCGGCACACCACATGGAGGTGTTAGGCCACGGAAGGCGAAGAGGAACTAAAAATGCTCAACATTTTTCAGCAAAATGCAAAATGCAAAATGCAAAAAGGATTGCAACTTAGCAGTCCGCTTAAACGGACTGGCTTATGGCTTATTGCTTATTGTCTATCCGCCGTAGCCATGGCAAAGGCGGGCTTATTGCTGCAACCGGAGGTTGCCTGATGGCCAGAGATTTAAGCTCAATAGTCAAGCAATCTCGTCGTGAAAGTTATGCACTTCACCCCAAAGCTCATAAAGTTCTTGTCAAGCGCGTAGGACCTCCAGGCCAGCAAGGAACTCAGACTTACAGACGCACTAAATCTAGCCAATACGGTTTACAGCTTCGTGAAAAGCAAAAGGTTAAACGCCTTTACGGTTTACTTGAAAAACAATTCGCCAATCTTTTAGAGGAAGCGGTCCGTAGAAAAGGTCAGTCCGGGACCATGCTGCTAGAATTTTTGGAACGACGACTCGATAATGTTATTTACCGCAGTGGCCTTGCCGTAAGTCGGCGAGCAGCCAGACAGCTGGTAACACATGGCCATTTCATGCTTAATGGCCGCCGAGTAGATATTCCATCCATCCGAGTTAAGGTTGGCGACAAGATTACCTTACATGCTCATGCCAAAAAGAACGAATATTTTAAACATCTTGACGAGCTAAGCCCACCGGCACCATCCACTCCGACCTGGATCAAAGTCGACCGCAAGCAAGTACAACTATCCGTTAATGGATTACCTTCAAGAGATGATGCTGAATCTGATATTAAAGAACAATTAATTATTGAGTACTACTCGCGTTAAGGAGGCAAGTAGATAACATTATGAGTAAACTTATTCACACACCAAGCCTGGGCGCAGTAATAGACCATCACCCGACTAGCGCCACATTCACCATCGAACCACTGCATCCTGGTTACGGCATGACGCTTGGTAATAGTCTAAGACGGGTCCTGCTATCATCAATTGCCGGAGCCGCAGTGACTGGCTTTAGAGTCCAAGGCATTAGCCACGAATTTACAACTATCTCAGGTATTAAAGAAGATGTTGTAGCTATTATGTTGAATCTTAAATCTATACGCTTCCGAGTTTTTAGTGATGAGCCGCAAGAATTACGACTATCTAAAAAAGGTAAGGGTATAGTCAAAGCTAAAGACTTGCAACTCAACGCTGACGTGGAAGTAGTTAACCCAGATCAGATTATTTGCAGGATTGATGACCCTAAGGCTTCGCTCGAGATGGAAATATTAGTCGAGACAGGTAGAGGCTATAGGGCTCTAGACGAACAAGGCTTCAGCAAAAAAGTTACTGATATGATCATGCTTGATGCCTTGTTTACGCCCGTTCTTAGAGTACGCTACAAAGTCGAGAACACCCGTGTAGGCCAAATGACTGATCTTGATAAATTGCTTCTGACCGTTGACACAGACGGCTCAATTACGCCTAGGGACGCTTTTGAAGAAGCCTCAGCCATATTAGTTAATCAATACACGGCTCTGGCCGGCCAGACCAAGGTAGAAGCTGGTAGCTTGTTTAATGGTAGCGAAGTAGATTCTACGCAAACCGAGACAGATGAACCAGCCGAACTCATGACGTCAATTGAGGATCTCAATTTAAGCGCCCGCACCACAAACGCTCTAGTTAATAATGAAATACAAACTATTAAAGACTTGCTATCTCTGAGTGAAGCCGAACTGCGTGATCTTAAAGGTTTTGGTAACAAGGCTTTAGATGAAGTTAAAGAGAAAATGTCCGAGCTGGAACTCTAAAAATGCGTAAAAAGCAAGAAGTAGTAAGCAATAGGCAAATAAAAAGCAGCTTTGTGGCTGGCTTACTACTTACTACTTACTACTTACTACTGCGAACGGAGTTCGCTAATGCATAGACATGGATACAAAGGCGCGAAATTTGGTAGGCAGCGCGACCAAAGACGAGCCCTTATGAAGTCACTAGCCGATAGTCTGATTTTGCAAGGCTCAATCCAAACAACCCTGCCAAAAGCTAAAGCTGTTGTTTCGCATATGGAAAAACTTATATCCAAGGCTAAAAAAGGCGATTTGCATAATCGACGTCAGGTTATTAGTTCCTTAGCTACACTCGAAGCAGCTCACAAATTAGTTGATGAACTTTCACCCAGGTTAGTCGGCCGCAACAGTGGCTACTTTAGGGTGACCTCAACCGAATCCAGGCGCGGTGACAACGCCCAAATGGCCAAAGTCAGTTTTGTTGATGACTTGTCGATAAAAAGCGACGATAAAACACTCAAAACTGCGGAAAAAGTGACCACTAAAAGTCATACTAAAACCGAGAAATCGGCTACAGCTAAGCCCCAAGCAACAATCCTTAGTGATAAGCAAAAGATCAGCGCTAAGACTGCTGTCACCCAAGCCGCCCGGCGAACCGGCAGAAGGGGCAACAGGTAATGACTACGTCACCGTTCACCATACGTTATCCATTCACCGTTAGTCCATGGCTCATGGCTAATGGTCAATGCGCGGTAAATAGTAAATGGCTAATGGTTAATGGCTCCGAAGGAGTAGTGTGAAGACTTATAGCGCCAAGCCAACTGATGTATCGCGTGTCTGGCACATTCTGGACGCTTCTTTGACCCCTTTAGGCCGTCTTTCTACAATTGCCGCCCGCCTGTTACTCGGTAAGGATAAACCGACTATAACGTCTCACATTGATGTTGGGGATTACGTAATTATAATAAATGCTGATTCACTAATTACTACTGGTAATAAACTGAGAGGGAAAACATATTACCGTCACAGCGGATTTCCCGGAGGTTTATATAAGAGGACCTTAGAAGAAAGCATTAAAAAAGACTCCGTAGAAGTTATTAGGCATTCTGTAAGAGGGATGCTGCCAGTAAATAAACTACGTAAAGCCCGTTTGGATCGTTTAAAAATCTATGCCGGTAATGAGCATCATCACAACGCTCAAAATCCTCAAAAGTTTGAGCCAAAGAAAGGCAGGGCTAAAGACAATGAGCAATAAGCAAAAAGCAATAAGCAAAAAAATAACAAACATGTTTACTGTTGATTGCTTATTGTTATTTAAGCGACCGAAGGGAGCTTCCTATGGCATCTAGTTATTTTTATGCCCTTGGAAGGCGCAAAAGTGCTACAGCCCGTGTCAGGCTTGCGACCGGCAAAGGCGCTTTGATTGTTAATGATAGGCCCGTCACCGAGTACTTTGCCGGTAGTAAATATTTATATAATGAACTAGTCAAACCGTTCACAATTTTGGAAATTGACCCTGATAAATATATGATTAGCGTTAAGGTTAACGGCGGTGGCCATGCCAGTCAAGTAGATGCTATACGACTAGGTATTTCTAAGGCCTTGGTGGAGCTAAACGAAGATTATAAAGCCACCCTAAAACGAGCAGAATTACTCGGACGTGACCCCAGAGAAAAAGAACGCAAAAAGTTCGGCCTGCGTGGGGCACGCAAGCAACGCCAATTCACCAAACGCTAGCCAAAGACGAACGACTTTTCTAATCTTGTTAACCAGCATAACTCAAGGCACATCTCGACAAAAAATTATATGCAGATCCCCTATTAGCTCACGATCGTGAGCTAATAGGGGATATTTTTCGGCTTGACAGGAAACGGCTCAATCTATATATTCAACGGCAATGAGTAAGGTACTAGCTGTTCTTGCATATTGGTTTACACCAACTCGCTTGGCGGTTTGTTCTTGGCACTCATAAATAACTAAAGAAGCAATAAACGATAACCGCCACCAGGCGGTTTTTTTCGTTTAGAAGGAGTAAAAGGTGTCAAAATTTTTCGGAAGAAAGGAACATCCAAACCAAGGTTTAAGCGATAGGCGGTTGCAGGTGGGCGCTCTGCGTATACTGGGCGCACTGCCTGAGCCTGAGCTACTGGCAAGAGAACGACTAATGAAAAAAGGTGATGTTCCTAAAGCATTTGGTGAGTTGTCGGTGCCCGAATTAATGGGTTTTGTAGCCTACCGAGAAATGGGAGGCGCTACGGATTTTGTCGCAATCACTGCATAGGAAAAATCATGAGTAGCAAATTCAATAAATTCTACTATTGTCAATCCACCCTTTCGTGGCGGTATTGCTGACAAGGACCAGCCAGAATGGCGGTTTTTTCAAATTTAAGAAAGGAATTATATATAAAGAATAGTGGACCTGAGATAAATACTTTTGAAGAGAGACGCGAAGATCCTGTTATTGAAGTCGTTCAACCGAAAGAAATCTTGGGCAGTCTGTTTACGGGCGTAGTTTTTGATATTGATGCCCGCGACGAAGCAGTTCGTATAAAACTCACAGAACAAAACAATTTTTGTTAGTAAGGTATAATTTTAACTAATGGCAAAAGAGGTAATTTTCACAGGTCTTCGAGCTAACAATGATTTGCATATTGGTAATTACTTTGGTGCTTTGCTGGCAATTGTTGACATATCCAACCACCACGCCAGTGACTTTGAGATTGATCTGATGGTGGCCGACCTACATAGCTTTACAACGCCGATTGACCATTCGAAACTGCAATCACAAATCATGGAAAACTTAAAAGTTTTCGTGGCAGCCGGTCTGCCGCTTGATCATCCAAATATTCGGGTTTTCCGCCAGAGCTATATTCCCGCTCACTCTGAACTAGCTTGGATTTTAGACTGTTTTACAGGCATGGGACAAATTAGCCGTATGACGGAATTTAAAGACAAGTCAAAAAAAGTCGGGCAGAACAAGGTCAATGTCGGCCTGTTCAATTACCCGGTCCTAATGGCATCTGATGTGCTACTTTATGACGTACTTTATGTGCCAGTCGGCGATGATCAGACGCAACATTTAGAGTTTATGCGTGACATTGCTGAGCACATGAACCGTAAGTTCAAGCAGCGGTTGTTCGTCGTTCCCAAGCCGGTGACCGAGCAACACAAGTTTTTTAAGAAGGATCAGGGATTACGTATTCGCGATCTGCTTGACCCAACTAAAAAAATGAGCAAAAGCGGCGAAAACGGCAACGGTGTTATTTTCTTAACCGATACTCCCGAGGCAGCAGCCGCTAAAATTCAGCGAGCAACCACGGATTCTATAGGAAGTATTAATTTCGATTTTGAAAAACAGCCAGGTGTAGCCAACCTTCTGCAAATTTTGGCTCTTCTGTCTGGCAAGCCACAGTCAGAGGTTAATTCACAATGGGAAGGCAAGGATAGCTACGGCGAGCTAAAATCGGTTGTAGCCGAGGCTATAAAAAGCTTCTTGACGGACTTCCAAGCAAAATTAGCCACAGTTGACGAGACAAAGCTAATGCAAAAACTGGAGGCCGATGAACTTGCTATAAATAAAGCTGCCAACAAGACATTACTCAAAGTCCAAAAAGCGGTGGGATTAAGGCCCGCCTAGATGGGCGTGGAAAGCTTCGTCGTTAAAGAAAAGGATGTAGGCACCAGAGCTGATATTTTGGTAAGTCAAAAACTGCAAAACTATAGTCGCTCGTCATTAAAAAAACTTTTTCCTGAGTATGTGACGATAAATAATAAAATAGCAAAAGCTAGTTATAAACTGCGCTCAGGTGACGTGGTCAAAATTGATGACATTAGCTTATCGGCCGAACCGGAGACTATTGAGCTGCCTTTACTTTATGAAGATGACGATGTTCTTGTGCTCAATAAGCCAGCTGGAGTTTTAACTCATAGTAAGGGGGCTTTAAACACTGAGGCCACCGTGGCTAGTTTTATAAAGAACAAACTCAATGATCCACTGCTAGGCGGCACCAGGGCAGGGATAGTACATAGATTGGACCGGGCTACCAGCGGCGTGATAATTACTGCCAAGAGCGAAAGGGCGCTGAAGTGGCTGCAAAAACAGTTTTCGACTCGAAAGGCTAAGAAAACTTATTTAGCCGTTGTTACGGGCCCAGTAAGTCCGAATGAAGCAATCATTGACGCGCCGATCGAACGTAACCCCAAAAAACCTCAAACCTTTAGAGTCGGTTCACAAGGAAAGTCAGCACAAACAAAATATAAAGTTATAAAAAATTTTACCAAAGGTAAAAAGAACTATTCACTGCTCGAGTTAAATCCCCAAACCGGTAGAACCCATCAGCTGCGTGTTCATTTAAAGTACGTTGGTCATCCAATTGTCGGCGACCCAGTTTATGGCAAAGGCAACGGACCGCTAATGCTACACGCAAAGTCACTGGAATTAACATTGCCTAACGGAATAAAAAAGCCTTTTGAAGCTAACCCGCCAAAAAAATTTATGGAATTTATAGGTTCATGAAATCAGTTTTACTACACCCTCACACCGAAAAGCAGCTTAAAAATTTCATTAAGCACCCTTCTCACGCGCTTTTGATAGTCGGACCAGTCGGAAGTGGCAAATTTACACTTGCCAAAGAAGTAGCTATCAATCTTCTAGGAATAGTGTCAGGCGATAAGTTAGCCAATTATCCTTATTTTATTCATGTCAAAAGACCCAAGGACAAGCAAAATATTGCCATTGAACAGATAAGGGCACTGATAAAACAACTAAAGCTAAAAACTCCGGGAAGGCGCGATATTAGACGAGTAATCATCATCGAAGATGCTGAAGATTTAAACGATGAAGGCAGCAATGCCATGCTAAAAATCTTGGAGGAACCGAGTGCCGAGACTATTTTTATTTTAACTACTAGCTCTGAACACAATTTACTACCGACTATAGTTTCGCGGACTCAGCAACTCAACGTAAAGGCTATTAGTGCCAGCCAGGCTCAAAGTTACTATCAAGACCAGTTTGCTAAAGAAACAGTGGATACGGCTTGGCAACTGGCTCAAGGCAGAATTGGTCTTCTCACGGCTCTTTTGACCGAAGACAGCGGCCACCTATTGAAACAAGCAATTAATGAGTCTAAGGCATTTCTTCGTCAAAACACATATCAGCGCCTACTAGGAATTGAGCAGTTGGCTAAGGACAAAAAACGTTTGGCGGCTTTTTTAGATGGACTAAGCAGATTGCTAGTGGCTTTGTATATCGTTGCTATCTCTAAAAACAACGCTGCCCAAGCCCAGAAATTGTTAAATTCACGAAAGCTAGTTCAAGAGTTGCAAGAAACCTTAGAAGCCAATGTCGCACCACGTCTGATACTGCTTAAGCTAGCAGTTAATTTAGTTAGGTAGAGTTGATATAATAGACGGGCATGTACTCGTTAATACTGATTTGTATATTTGCCTACATCGTTTTTTATCATGGCCATAAGCTTGAACTCGAAATTTCCTATGTCGCTAGAAATATTGGTAGCCGCTTAACTAAACTTTGGGAGATAGCCCACTATGGTATGCGTGAAAACCGTCTGTTGCGCGCCGAAAAAGCCTTGCTAACCATCCTCAAAATCGACGAAAAAAATGCCGCGGCCTATAATCGCCTGGGCATTTTGTACGCCAAGCAGCATGAATATAGGGATGCTATCGATTGTTTTGAAATTGCCAGCAGCATTGAACCGAGCGCTTCAAGTCTGCATAACCTCGGACTCATATATTACGAAACCGAAAATTATCATAAAGCAGCCATGGCTTTTGAGCAATCCATTAAACTAGAAGACGCTCTAGCGGCTCGACATATTGCCTATGCTAAAGTTCAGGAAAAACTTGGCAACGACAAGCTAATGATTCAGGAGCTAGAAAGGGCGGTTGAGCTGGAACCCAACACCGAAACTTATGGGTTGTTGGCCCATTCATACGAGTCACGAGGCATGAAGAGCCAGGCCGCTAAAATTCAAAAGAAGTTAAATAGAGCGAGCTTGCCTTCCAAGAGCTCTAAACGCCTGCTGCGCCCCAAACGAGTTGTTATTTAAGTAATCACTTCCTCATGGTGCGATCAGAAACCAGAGTTAGGATACTTCGCCTCTAGAATAATTGGCTATAAATTTTAAACTCCGGTTTTTAAAACTGAGTTACTTGTTATCACTACCTTTAAGAGCAGACTCAATTACGTCCCGCGGCAGTGCCGCTGCCGAAAGTAATGCCTCACGAATTTTTTGGCTAGCATCGCCGCCGATACTGGTCGCAGCATCCATTGCGCCACCCACAGCCGCCTTAGCAGCCTCCGCGCTGTCAACTCCCACACTGCCGGCTGATTTCATGGCCCCTTCTACGGCTGTCACGGCTGCCGTGCCAACGTCGCCACTAGTTTCGGCAGTAGCTTGTACAATGCCTCTAGTACTATCCCGTACAGCAGAGATTACATCGCCGCCTACTTCACTCACACCGTTTACCACACCACTCATGGTGCTCGAGATTACGTCGGTGAGGGAGGCGCCTACCTGCCCAGTGCCCTTAATGGCGCCGCTAGCTACAGAGGCGACTACGTCAACACTAGTGCCTGTTATTTCACCACCACTTTTTAGTACGTTGATAACTTGTTTTTTAACCGTGTCCGTAACGGCACCAAAAATGTCGTCTGTCCCTTTGACAGCCGCCACCACGGCATCTGTAGTTTCATTGATTATTTCTTTTAACATCGCTCCCTCCTCTAGAGATATTATGCTTATGAATTTATCATAGCATACGGGCAGGTCGGTATCGCTTAACCCCAATATAATGCAAATCACATCTTAAATCTAAGGATAAATACAAGACTTGGTGCTGGCCTTCGACTTGGCTCAGGCTCGAAAAGGGGAGGGATTCTGACCTCGCCGCTAAACTAAAGCTAAGTTTAGCAAGGCGACCCCGATTTGTCACAGCCCCAAATCGTGGCTTCGGGCGGGGTATGCCCCCGGCATACCCGTTCTCATCCCTCCCAAAACAAAAATCCTATAGCTAAGTCCATAAAGGACTTTGCGACGGAGGATGTTGCAGCGTGGTTACCGAGGCTAGGACGCTACTCCTTAAAGTTTATCATCAGAATCCCGAAAGACTCTGAGCTCCCGTGGTTTGTTATATAAATTAACCCCCAAAACGACCAACAAATTCTTGATATATTTGTAAATTCTCTTTAATGTGCGGCACCCAGCTTGCTGGAGGCCTGTCGCCAATTAACCTACTTCCATTTCCGTAAGCTGGCATAACATCTATTAGTCTAACCGAACCGTCTTTCGAACTCCTCCTCAGGTTACCTGAGCTCATTGCGATGTCTGGGTAAAAGTCGTACTCCTCTGAGAGTAAATCTGACCCACTAATTAAATTCTCCAAGTCGCTTAAAGTTCTGGTTAGTCTTGGCGAAGGTGCTTCGTCCTTAACAGTCTCCAAATTGAATACTTCATTAACATCTAGATTGAGTCTCGGTTGAGTCTGAGTTACCGCCCGAACAGAGGTTTGAGGATTTCTGAAAATATATGCTGACTTAATACTAACACTTGTGGACAAAGCCACCGTGCCCAGCGACGATAGTACAGCACCCACCTCATGCTGAACATGGTCTCGAAAGGTTTCTAATGACATTTTGTCAGGGTAGCGAAACATAAACTTATCAACTTTAGCCAGTCCATTGACAGCCACGACCGACTCTGCATTAACGGATATAAGTATATCTCTGTCAAAAAATGCCCGCTTCTGGGCTTCGTGCACGCTAAATGGCAAGGCTCGAGCTGCCCTACATAATAGATCGAAGTATGGATTGCCTGACTCCCACTCAGGATTTTCCATCCAAAAAGTAATGTTTGCTGATTGGTGGAGTGTTCGAGCAGTTCGTCTATTCATTGATAGATATATTATATAACTATAATCATAGTCAGTCAATGGTGCTGGGGGAGGGATTCGAACCCCCGAAGGCGTAAAGCCGTTTGATTTACAGTCAAATGCGTTTGGCCGCTTCGCTACCCCAGCTCGTCGGAGCAAGCTGTCAACTTACGACAACGTAATAATTTGAGTTCAACTTATTCCGTGTCTGCAGCTTTTCGCTGCTCCTCCTCTCCCCACAAAAACACGATGTTTTTGCGGGGGCCCCAATTTTTGTTTACTTTTGGGACTCAGAGTTTATTGTAACACCTCTCAAAACTCCACTGGAGCCACCTGTCGGATTTGAACCGACGACCTTCACTTTACAAAAGTGTTGCTCTACCGCTGAGCTAAGGTGGCAATATGGCTAAGTTTAACAGAACGAAAATAGCTTCTCAAGGAGTTAGTGTATAGTAAAAGCAGCGTGGAAGAAGTCGAAGAATTTAAACAACTGGTCAGTAACTCGAGTAGGATTTTAATTACTACCCATGTTTCGCCGGATCCGGACGCCGTTGCGTCTGTTTTGCTCAGCGCCACCACACTTACTCTAAATTATCCAGACAAACAAGTCATTGCCTCATCTGAAGATCAACCTGAAGGGCTTGATTTCCTGGAAGGCTACAATCAACTTAAAGTTGGTTCTTTAGCAAACATGCTTCAGGACGGCAAGCCAGACCTAATTATTATTGTTGACGCTATGAATTTGGAACGTTGTACGCGTCAATCAGTTGACCAAGCCAAGGCTTACGTTAAAAACAGCGGCGCAAAACTGGCAATGATTGACCACCATGAAAAGGAGCAGATTGAGCCGGCTGATCTATACATAAATAATGGTAGCCCGGCGGTAGCCATGGATTTGTATGAATTGTTTTTCGATCAGTTGAAACTTCAGCAACCGAATGGAGCTGGCAATACGACAATGCTCGGGATTTATTCGGACTCAGGAGGTTTTATTTATCCATCCAAGCGGCAGCTAGAGATGTTTCAGTTAGTAGCTAAATTGGTTGATGGTGGCGTCAACTTGGAAGAATTGAGCAATAAGTTGAACCGCTACAGCCAAGACCATATAAAAGTCATCGGCGAACTGGCTACCAATATTACTCATGAGCAAGCCTACAGCTATAGTTATATAAGCGACACATTCGAGAGAGAATGGGTACAGAAAGGTAAGTCGTCGGCCGCTTTGCACAAAGGCTGCAGCTTCTTCGTCAACCGATACATCCGTAATGTTGAGGACCGAAAGTGGGGATTCATAGTTTATAAAGACGCAGTGGAAGGCGAAAATATATATTCACTGTCCATAAGATCATTAAACGGCGTGAGGGATGTATCAAAGATCGCCGCTAAATTTGACGGGGGAGGCCACAAAGCAGCCGCTGGCGCCCGAGTTCAAGCAAATAGCCTCAAAGAAGCCATCAATAAAATAAAATCTGTTATAGCCGTCTGATTTTGTAGGCACATAGTTGTTTAGTAAAATAGTGGGAGCAAGTGCCGACATAGCTCAGTGGCTAGAGCATTCCCATGGTAAGGGAAGGGTCCCGAGTTCAACTCTCGGTGTCGGCTCCATACTTTACTAAAAGCCTAGCGTGGCAAGCCAGTATTGAAAATTCATCTGTTATCTGTTAGCATTTGGGTAATTCGAAAGGTTATTTTTTATGGTTATAATCATGAGCGAACGGAGTGAGTCGAATGGCTAAGAGTGATAGGCGCAAAATTGTTGGGTTAGTATGCGAGGCCTGCGGGCAGCGTCATTATTACACGACTAAGAATACTATGAACACTCCCGATAAGACCGAATTTAAAAAATACTGCCCAGTCAAACGCCTAATTGCCAAGCAAACCGAAACAAACAAAAACCTTGGCCGCAACGTTGTGCCAGTTCGTAAATAACCAGCCAGTTTAAGATATACTGTAGCTATCACAATTTTTTGCGAAAATACGCAGTGCAGGTTTTTGCAAAATTGAGAGGAGGAATCGACTGAAGGTTGTAACAGAACCAAATACTTCGGTTCCGTAGAAGCCGACCGTCGGTTTCGACGAAGGGGCATAGTACAACGGCTAGTATAAAGGTCTCCAAAACCTTAGATCGTGGTTCGATTCCACGTGCCCCTGCCATTCGATTCTCCGCCAGCTAGCGGATTAATCATGATAAACCACATGCCAGGCGAATGATCCCGAGCGTAGTCGAAGAACTAGTAAGCGTAATCACTTTATGAAGCACAATATAGGTGGTAGTATCAAAACTACATGAATAAGATAATTCTAAATAAGCCGGTGTTGATTTGCCTGTACGGCTTTCCCGGATCCGGTAAAAGCTACTTAGCGCGTAATCTCACAGAACATGTTCAAGCGGCGAATGTTAGCGCTGATCGGATTCGAAGTGAACTTTTTGCAAGTCCCCGTTACGACAATCAAGAAAACGCTATTATCTCACGCCTTATGAAATATATGGCGGAAGAGTTTTTAAATTCAGGCGTTAGCGTTATTTATGATATGAATGCCCTGCGCTCGGCTGGACGTCGAAAATTACGCGAACTGGCTATTAAAAATAAAGCGGCTTACTTGCTTGTCTGGCTGCAAATCGATTTAGAGAGCGCCTACGCCAGAACCCAGCGGCGTGATCGCCGCACTAGCGACGACAAAAATGCCGAACCTCAAACCCGTGAAACTTTTAATCAACAACTCGTCAACATGCAAAACCCGGAAGGTGAAGATTATCTAGTCATTAGCGGTAAACACGCCTTTGTAACCCAAAAAAGCACTATCGTAAACCGCTTATACCAGATGAGTCTTATTAGCAGTGAAACCGTCCAGGACAATATCACCAAACCGGGTCTGATCAATCTAATTCCTCAACCCTTTTCAACAGACCAGAGTCATCGCAACATCTCTGTAAGTTAATGGTTTACCACCAGCGAGCTCAGGCCAGTCGAATGTCCAAAAAGGCTTGGGTGGATGAAATCGGCGAAATAACTCTGGCAAAACGTAGAAGTGCCAAAGGTCTAAGATTAAGTGTCAATATTAATGGCCAAGTCCGCATTAGTATGCCCCGTTGGGTCCCTTATCGCTCGGCGCTGGCGTTCGCCAAAAAACGTAAAGATTGGATCATTGCTCACAAACAGAAGAATCAAAAAATCCTACTGAGAGACGGCGCAAGAATCGGTAAGACCTATAATCTCCAGATAATCAAGGCGCTGGAGCCAATAGTTCTAGCAACAAGAATCGCTGGTCAAAGAATTATTATTAGCACTTCTTACCCAATTCAGAATGAGCTTGTACAACGTCGGGCCATCCATGCCTGTGAACGGGCTCTTCTAAAGGAAGCTAAAGTTAGTCTTCCACCACAGCTGCTGGCTCTGGCTGAAAAAAATGGCTTTAACTATAAAGAGCTACGCATACGTAAACTAACTTCACGTTGGGGTAGTTGTTCTAGTAATCAAATCATCACTTTGAGCTATTTCTTGGTGCAATTGCCAGACGAATTTATCAAATATGTCATGCTGCACGAGCTTGTTCATACTAAATTCCTTAACCATAGCCCTGATTATTGGGCTCGGTTGGAAGAACTAGTCCCTAGTGCAAAATTAAAACGTCGTCAACTCCGTGAACACAAGCCCCGTTTAGAACCTTCTTGGTGAAGCGCTCCACGAACTAAAGTCCGAGGCTTCAACCCTTCGGCTTTTGGAGCGCGGAACCCCGCACTAAAAAGCCAGACTGACCTTCATCCCCGAATTAAAGTTCGAGGCTTTTTCGGTGCGTGGGTAATTTAGCATGGCTTAGTTGGGGGCCTTGATAAACCTCATGCCATTTGCTACTATTGACAGGTGAAGGCCTACTATAAACAGTAGGCTATTTTAATTACCTGCTGTCCGCCTGAGGCGGATTGCGGGCTTGGTCGCACAAACTTCATCCGGAAAAGGAGAAGTTTAGGCGGGCAAAGGGAGTAAGATGGCCAATAAGCCTAGAATCCGGAAGGCATTGAGCGTTGGGGAGAAAGCAGAGACTGCCAGAACTAAGATCGAGGTTCGCAAAAAATCCTCAAAGCTTAGCAAGTTTGGATCAAGATTGCTCAAAGCAGGTTTTTTGTCTCGAGTAATTAGAATCCTGGTTTTTATTTTTTGGCCACTTAAAAAGATTTTAAGCTGGCTTGTACCCCGATATTTTATTAATTCCTGGCGTGAGGTTAGACAAGTTACTTGGCCGACTCGTATAGAAACGAGGCGTCTGACTCTAGCAGTTTTGATTTTTGCAATAGTATTTGGTTCTTTAGTAGCCGGAGTTGATAAAATCCTGGACGAGGTATTTAAAAAGGTAATCCTCAAGTAGGCAATATGCAAAATGTAATATGCAATAAAGAAATAAGAATCATCAATGTAGTTGCTGGCTTTTCATTTTTTACTTTTTACTTTTTACTGCAACCGGAGGTTGGCTGTGGCTAAGCGGTACGATTCAACTAAACAGTGGTATGCTATCCATACCTACTCCGGTTATGAAGAAAAAGTGGCCGAATCTATTCGCCAACGGGCGGAATCACTTGATATGGGGGACAAGATTTTTCAGGTACTCGTTCCCAAAGAAAAAATGATTGAGATTAAAAACGGTAAGCGCAAGATTGTCGAAAAACGAATCTTCCAGGGCTACGTACTTGTAGAAATGAAGCTGTCTGAAGACGCCTGGTACATCGTGCGGAATACGCCGAACGTTACCGGCTTTGTCGGCACCGGTATCGAACCCACACCATTAGAACTCGATGAGATTTCCAAGATCATGAAACGTATGGGCCGCGAAGAGCCCAAGCACAAGTTTGACTACCGCGTCGGGGAAATTGTTAATATAATAGATGGACCGTTTAAGGGTTTTGATGGTGCAATTAACGAGATTGACGCCCAAAAGGGTAAACTTAAGGTACTGGTTAACATGTTTGGCCGCGAAACCCCGGTGGAGCTCGACGGCCTTCAGGTGAAGAGAGTATAAAAATGCTACGCATTGAGCAATCAGCAATCAGCAATCAGCAATCAGCGAAAATACTAGTTTCTAATTTCTATTTGCTAGTTTCACCCACTGAAGGGAGCATTTGATGGCGAAAGAAATTAAAGCAAACTTGAAGATGAAAATCCGCGGCGGCCAAGCCAGCGCCGCGCCACCGGTTGGTTCAACGCTGGGCCAGTACGGTGTAAACATGATGGATTTCATCAATCCATTTAACGAGCAAACTAAAGACCGGATGGGCCAAAACCTTAGCGTACACATCACTATTTACGACGACAGAACAATGAACTGGCGAGTGGTGGGTACGCCAACCGATGAGCTTATCTTAGCCGCTTTGAAAATAGACAAAGGTTCTGGCGAGCCTAATAAAACCAAGCTTGATAAAAAGTTGAGCAATTCACAGCTTACCCAAATTGCTGAGGCCAAGGCTGAAGATATGAATACCCAAGACATTAATGCAGCCAAGAAAATGGTGGCCGGCACCGCCCGTAGTATGGGTGTAGAAATTGAAGGGTAAATTATGAGTCAAATGGAAACTAATGCGGGCGGGATCAGGCCTGATACGAGCCTAGAAGAACGACGAAGAGAGCTTGCCGAAGAGATAATAGCTGCAAACCTACAATTGCTTGGCGGAATGAGACAAACCATTATGCCTATCGACCACACTGCCCTTGATCAAGAAGCTAGTAGATTGGCACAAGAATTTATAGAGGCTAATAGTAAACCCTAGTTATTAATAAAAAGTGGGACCCTCCTACGCTAAAGCTATGGCAGGGGTTTGAACCACGAAGGAGCAGAAAATGGTAGATAGAAAGACGGGTTTAAAACCCAAAACGCCGAAGGCGCAGAAATTAGAAACTAGCAATAAGAAAATAGTAAAAAGTAAAACAAAGGCAGCAAAAGAAGAGCCAAAAATTATTGAGGCTGAAAAGCCAATTTCTAATTCCGAATTACTAGACGTCCCCGAATCGAAGGCGACAACCAAGGCAGGGTCAGAGTCCGCCGTAGCTTTAGCGAAGGCCGGAAAACACAGTGCTAAAGCCATCCGTGAGGCCCAGGAACTAGCAGCCAAGGAGGCTCGCAAAAAAGACATCATTGCTAGTGAAGACAGGCCGAAAACTCCTAAAAAACCAGCCCGGCCCAAATCTGAGCGAGCTGGCAAAAAATATCGTGAGGCCTATAAGCTAGTAGATAAAACTAAAACTTATAGCGTGACTGAAGCTTTGGAGCTGGCCATCAAGACTGCCACCACCAAATTTGATAGCAGCGTTGAACTTCACATCAACTTGGGTGTCGACCCCAAGCAAGCTGATCATAATATCCGTGGTATGGTCAATTTACCGGCTGGGGCTGGCAAAAAAATTAGAGTTGCGGTTTTTGCCGAAGGCGATGAAGCAGCCAAGGCCAAAACTGCCGGGGCAGATCTAGTTGGCGGTGATGATTTTCTGGCAAAGCTGGATAAAGAACAGATTGATTTCGACATTCTAATAACTACGCCTAGTCTTATGCCAAGACTCGGAAAATATGCTCGCTTACTTGGACCCAAAGGTTTAATGCCGAACCCCAAGAGCGGTTCTATCACAACTAACATTCCTAATGCCGTAACAGAAGCTAGAGCCGGCAGGGTAGAATATCGACTTGATCCAGCCGGCATTATTCATTTGGCTATAGGTAAAGTTAGCTTCGGGCCGGAAAAAATTAGCCAAAATGCCGGAGTTGTCCTAGATGCTATTAAAGCCGCTAAACCGGCTAGCCTAAAAGGTACTTATATTAAATCTTTTTATATCACTACCACTATGGGACCTAGCATAAAAATATCACTCTAATTATTAATAAATTGTAAAATAGAAATTAGAGCGATAGTAGAATGGAGAATGAAGAATGGAGAATAGAGAAACTCCATACTTCATACTCCCTACTTCATACTTCGCGACTAGGAGGAGCTCTTAATGAGTGTTTATAGTAATCTACAGATACGCCAAGCTGTCAAGGAAGGCCATATTCTTTGCCGGCCTTACAATCCCAGGCATGTGGCCCATGCTAGCTTAGACGTCACGCTTGGTTTTTATTATTACCGGACTGAAAAATCCGGCGATCATACAGTTTATAATCCTTTTGACGAAACTGACGTGGCCCGTTATTTTGACGGCCCACACAGTGCGGTACCTCACGAGAAGTGGTGCAATGCTCATGGTATCAAACTTCTTAAAGGTATCCCGCCAAAGCATCCAATCATACCACTCAAGCCAGACGAGCGAATTTTAGCCCATACGCATGAATTTTTCGGCATCAAGCCGCCCGGCGCTTTCGAATTAAAATCACGTTCTAGCTGGGGGCGTAACGGCATTGCTGTTTGCTTTGACGCCGGCTGGGTAGACCCGGGATATATTAATCGGCTAACGCTAGAAATTTATAATCTTAATCAAAAAGATATAGTTTTGCTGCCAGTTGGTGAGCGTATTGCTCAAGCAGTTTTTTATGAAACTGGTGCAGTTGAAGGCAGCTATGGCACCGGACAGGATAAAGGCTTTAGCGGCAAATATCAACAGGGCAGCAATTTTGATTCCTTGATCAAAAAATGGACACCTGATCAAATGTTGCCAAAGGCTTATAAAGATAAGCGGACTTTGCCACCAAAAATTGAGGGCTTAAAGGCGCTTTAGTGGTGGGTCTTAATATGTGCAGGATAAAAAATATATGCCAGACCACCACGGCTTATTTATAGTTTTAGAAGGAGCTGACGGCTCCGGAAAAACTACCCAGTTTCGGCTCTTGGCCGAGAGACTTAAAGCCGTCGGCTACGAAGTAGCCATATTTGACTTTCCACGCTACGAACTACCGTCCAGTTATTTTGTAAAACGCTATTTAAACGGTGAGTATGGCGAAGCTTCAAGACTTAGCCCATATACGGCTTCACTGTTTTACGCTTTGGACCGCTATGAAGCCGCGCCACAGATTAGACAAGCTCTAAAGGCAGGAAAGATTGTTCTGGCTAACCGTTATGTCGGATCCAATATGGCTCACCAGGGCTCGAAATTTAGTGCCGAGAGTCAGCAGCGCGGTTTTTTTGTCTGGGCCGAAAGTCTCGAGTTCCAGCTCCTCGGCATTCCCAGACCAACGCTTAATATTTATCTAAAAGTACCGCCTAAAATCTCCTATGGATTAATCGCTAACAAAACCGCTCGGAGCTATACCAACAAACAACGTGATGAGCATGAAAAAAATCTTGAGTATCTTGAGCGTTCGTCTGACACATACGACCTGCTGACTAAATTATTCCCCAAAGATTTTAAAGAAATTGACTGCACTAGCCACAATCAGATTCTAGGCATCGCCGAGATTAACGATAACATTTGGGAAACCATCAAGCCACTGCTGCCACCTGACCCACCTAATCGCGCTAAAAGCATTGTTTTGAATTTACATCAAGCTGCTATGGTAATGCCGAAGCACATTTCATCAAATATCCGTAATAAATCTGCTACCTCGTCGCTATCTTTGAACCCAATAAATTTTGAATTTAGGACCAACGAGCTTAGCTTACTTGCAGCCAATTCTTTAGTCAGCTCCAGTGAATTTGCTGCTAGCTTGGAAGTCAATTGGATCAGAGCTAAGTCCGGGGATGATTGTCACTACTATGTTCCGTCTGAGTTGCCTAGTGAGTTAAAAAAATCTTATAAAAAAACTATCAGGCAAATTGCCGAACTTTATATCAAAATGAAGCAAGCGGCCAATGATTCCGATAAACCCAAAAAAAATGATCGGCGATCAGAACTACTCGAAGTTATTACCGCCGTAGTTCCTCTTTCGGCCTTTGGCACGGTTTTTATAAGTACTGATACCAGACGCCTAAAGTCGATAATCGATAAATTATCAAATACTTCCCCGAAACTGCGCGAAGTTGATGATCTAGTTGAACGCCTAGCAAGCAAAGCCTCAAGTCAAAACAATAATGCAAGCCAGCTTTCTCATGACAATGACGTATTAACCAAACCTCAGGCTATCGAAGAAATTATTAAAAATTTAGCGCAGTCACTATTGCCCCAGACATTATCTGGTAGTTCAGACTCCTTGAAACTTTTAGAATTTTGGCCCCGGAACGAATTTGACCTGCTGGCTGATAGCATCTACCCCTACAGTAATCTGCCTAGAAATCAAATTGCCGCAGAGTTAGATAAGTGGTCATATCAACAAAAAGCCGAGGCCCTGTCCCAGGCAATTTTCCAGAAGCCTGAAAGTCTTATTGCGCAGGTTAATTACCGTTGGGATATAACCACTGACCGGCTTAAGCTGCACCACATGCTTCGCAACCGGCTCATTAAAGATCTCAAGCAACAGACAATTACCCCCCGTTACGGTTATGAAGTCCCCGATGTAATTGAGTTTTATGGTTTGGAGGATAAGTTTATGGATTGCTTCGACTTAAGTTTGGAACTTTATAGTCAGTTGCAGGCTGCCAAGCAAGAACTCCAGGCCGGCTATGCGACTCTTTTAGGCCATAGAGTACGCTGGCAATTTAGCACTTCTGCCAACTCGTGGCGAGCTTATGCCAATAACCCCAAAAATATTTCCAGCCCCCATTACGCTTTTATGAAGCTTCTGTTAGAAAAAATAGCTGAAGTCCATCCACAATTAACCAAGTTCCTATTCAGTACAAAAGCCGCTTCTGCAGCCAATCAAAACAGGTCCTTAAAGCCGAGCAAAAGCCGTAATAATACAATCAGGAAGGCAGACGAGAAATCTTAGCGCTCAGGGAGTTGCGAGAGATATTTTAATATGCTAAACTACTATATAAGTTGCCAAAGACAGCGACGGTCCGTTGTAGCGGAGTAATAATAATGTCGCCGAGGTTGAACGAAGTGAAGTCCTGAGCGAAGTCGAAGGATTCGGTGAGTTTGAGAGATCTTTGGTACCTAAAAAGCCAAGGATTATTTTTTTGGCAAAAAAGGTCGATAATCCGCTCTATACGGAGCGGCAAGCACTAATGTCGAATATCGAAACCCTAGACGTTGAGAATTTAAAAATTAGGACTTAGATATTACGACTGGAAGGAGCGTTTCGTGGCTATTAGTAAGGATAAGAAACGTGAAGTAGTGGCTCAAGTTGAGACTCTTTTGAAGAACTCAAAAATGACAGTTATCGCTAAATACCAAGGGACGCCGGTTAAGGCTATGCAAAGCTTGAGAACCCAAGCCCGAGACAGTGATACTGAGCTAAAAGTTATAAAAAACCGTTTGTTTAAGCAGGCGCTTAGCGCTAATGAAACTCTTAAAGATGTAGAAATGGGTCAGCTTCTGAGGGGTCAACTCATCTATGCATTTAACAGTCACGATGAAGTCGCGCCAGCTCAAAATTTAGCGCAATTCGCCCGCAGCAACCCCCACATTGAATTCGTAGCTGCCCTGAACGCAGAAGGTAATTTGTTAAGCGTCGAAGAAGTTAAACAGCTTGCCAGCTTACCAACTAAAGATCAATTACGCGCGCAACTTGTAGCCACGATTAGTGCGCCAGCTAGCGGTTTTGTAAATGTACTCTCAGGAAACCTAAGAGGTTTTTTTAATATTCTAAGTGCGAAGGCAGAGAGTAATGGCTAAGGTAATGCTTGCCCCGCACCAAATCCTGAGCAAAGTAGTCTGTAATCCACGGCATGTCGCCATGGCATGCAGATTACGAAGCTTCAAGATTTTGGTGCGTGGGTACGAGGAGTACTTAGTGTACTTAGATCTCGAGCTGAAACAGTTAGTGAGTAATTAAAATAATTTTACCCAGCTAAGCTTTCGGAAGAAACTTCGGCGGGCAAGTAAGGAGAATATTATGGCAGATAACGATCAAACAGTAGAAAAAAAGACCGAAGAGCAGCCTTTGGAAACACAGGAGGAACAAAAACAATCAGAGGCTGAAACCAAAGTTGAGGCAGTACCTAAGCCCGAGTCCAAAGATGAAAATAAAGAAGAAAAAGTAAAGCCTCAGGCTGAGGCAAAACTTGAGAAAAAAAAGGACTTAAAAGTTCCTAAAGAATTTAAGGATCTAGCAGATAAATTAGATAAGCTTACGGCCCTAGAAATTAGTAAATTCGTTCAGTTTCTTCAAGACCACTGGGGAGTTAGCGCAGCTGTGCCGGCAGTCGCGGCGGCGGCTGTACCAAGTGGAGATAGCGAAGCTGCCCCGGCAGCCGAGCAAAAGAGCGAATACGATGTACTTCTTAAGGACCCTGGCGCTCAGAAAGTAGCCATTATTAAGGCTGTCAAGGAAATTACCGGTTTAGGTTTGGGCGAGGCCAAGGCAATCGTTGACAGTGCGCCCAAGCTCGTCAAAGAAAAAGTATCCAAAGACGAAGCCGAAGAAGCTAAAAAAACTTTAGAAGCCGCTGGCGCTATAGTTGAATTATCATAATTCAACTATAGCGCCCTGAGCACAGACGAATATGGGCAACTGTTGAGCTATCCTAGCTCATCAAGCTAGTCCCGAGACTTATTTTGCGCGGATATTTTTTTACACAAAAATTTTCATATCAACACCATTACAATATTCCGAGTACATAATTTACCCCATAGTAAAGTTTCTGGACATATTCATCTATGATTGATGGCATCACTGCTATATTTAGAAACTTGGTCCGGTAGGTGTAAAATTAGGAAAATGAATCACTGATATGTTCAAACATCCAGGCACCTGAGAATCTAAACCAGATTTATCCACAAGCATTGACTTGACACTTTGACTTGACCTGCTAACTATGTTAATTTTGGGTTGACAGTCCGCGTCTAAACAAAGACAAAGGTTGGAGTATTAATACAAATGTCAGACATACCTGAAAAACAAATCAAACGCCTGCGTTCATTGATTAATGAGGCAGAAACGAGCCTAGCAGCCGCTAAGGAGCTTTTAGTGAGCTTAGTCGGTGATGATCCGGTGCTGGCTGATAAAGTCAAAGATGAATCGCTCGGTAAAATAATTGAAGGTGTTTTTGATGGACAAAATATGATCGGCAGTGACGGCAAGACTTACCCGGTACCGGCCAACTACGCCAGCAAGTCCAAACTAGTGCAGGGCGACATTTTGAAGTTGACTATTGCTGATGATGGCGCATTTTTATATAAACAAATCGGTCCGATTCCCCGTAGACAAGTGGTTGGTGTCTTGAATCAAAAAGACGGTCATTATTTTGTAGATATTGGTGATAAGCAGTACAGAGTCTTGTTAGCCAGCGTTACTTATTTTAAGGCCAAACCCGGTGATCAAGTCAGCGTTAACATTCCAGAAGACGAAACGGTTGATGCTGAATGGGCCGCGCTTGAAGCGGCTTTGTAAAGCTAACAGCTCTCAGCTAATAGCCAATAGCTAGTAAAATCAGTATACTGATTTTACTATGGGGCAGGCATTATATCGTAAATACCGATCGAAAACATTCTCGGAAGTTGTCGGTCAGGAACCAATAACCCAGACTCTACAAAAGGCCATTAAGAGTGGGGGAGTTAGTCATGCCTACTTATTTTCTGGCCCTAGGGGTGTAGGTAAGACCACGGTTGCCCGAATCTTAGCCCACCGTGTCAACAATTTGCCATATAAAGACGAGTCGATACACCTGGACATTATCGAGATTGACGGAGCTAGTAATCGCCGAATTGACGAAGTCAGAGAATTGAGGGATAAAATTAATATCTCTCCCACCTCGGCGCAATATAAGGTTTATATAATTGACGAAGTTCATATGTTAACCCGCGAGGCCTTTAATGCTCTGCTCAAAACCTTAGAAGAGCCACCGGCTCACTGCATTTTTATTTTAGCGACCACCGAAGTCCACAAGCTACCAGAAACTATCATTAGTCGAACTCAGCATTTTAGTTTTAAGCCAATCGAGCCAACCAAAGTCGCCAAACATTTAGAGGTACTGGCCAAAAAAGAAAAATTAACCGTGGAACCTCAAGCTCTTCAGTTACTGGCTGAATATGGCGCCGGCAGCTTTAGGGATAGCATTAATCTGCTCGACCAGTTAAGCTCAACCGCCCAAAAAATCACTGAGAAGGTTGTCAGTGAGTTAATTGGATCTCCGCCCAACTCCTTAATCCTAGGATTGATTGACGCAATTCGAGCTGCTCAACCTAAAAAGGTCTTAGAGATCTTAGACAAACTGCGAGATCAAGGGGCTGCTCCGGCAGCTATCGCCGCACGGCTAAGTAGAAATCTGCGGCAAGAAATCCTAAAAGCAGATTCCCTGGACTGCAGCTGGATGACAAAGCTGCTCAAAAATTTACTAGAGGTAGCTGCTAGTAGACAACCTCAAGAGATTTTAGAAATTGCTGTCCTGCAAACATCTACCAGCCGCAGGCGCTCATCAGGTGAAGTAAAGTCTCCTGTTCAACCCGATCCACTGCCGCCGTCCGGGCAGCGCTCATCACCGGTCACCCCGACCAAAAAAGCTCAACCAATTATAAAAAAACCTGCCAGCACTGCTAGTTTTAATCTTGAAAGGTGGCCCTTGGTACTGGCGGCTGTTAAAAGCAGGGCAGGATCGCTATATACCGCTCTGCGACTGGCTTCGCCAAAACTCGACGGCAATAGCTTGCATCTTTTCTTTCAATTCGCCCTACACCACACAAAAGCTAGTGAGAGTCAACATATTGAGCTAGTAGAAAAGCTTATTAAAGAACTTACTGGCGCAGATCTCATTGTTAAGTGTTTCTTAGATAAAACTATTTCAAAGCCTGCACCTCAAAAAACAAGTTCTACTAAAAACCTTGTCGGTGAGCTTCAAGCTGAAGACTTACAGACCATTAGCAATATCTTCGGCAAGAGTGAAGTGCTAGAATCATAGTCACGATGCAATCGTTCCATTTACCATTTATCATTTACCATTTGCCATTTATTTCACATTTGACATTTAACAACCAAGCTGCCTCTTCTGTTTTATTTTGTAAATTTATAAATGATAATTCATTGAAAAATGTAAATTGCGAATTGAAAATTGAAGCGACCATGGGGAGCGAGTGATGGACGACAAAATGGCAGCAGCGCCACCGCAAAACCTTGACGCCGAAACCAGTTTACTCGGCAGTTTAATTATTGATAGCGAAGCGTTCATTAAAATCGCTGATCGCATCAAGCCGGATGACTTTTATTCAAAGCCAAATAAATCTATTTATAACGCCATGCTGACTCTTCACGATAAGCGCAGTCCAATCGATATATTGACACTGTCCGAGCAACTTAAAAGCAGTAATGAACTTGACAGTGTTGGCGGTGCCAGCTATCTGACAGAGTTAACTAATTTTGTACCGGCGACGGCCCATGTCGAAAAGTACGCCGAGATCGTGGCTGATAAATCAATTCGTCGAAAACTAATTAAAGCTTCAAAGACTATAGCCGGCCTAAGCCATGAAGAAACTAAATCTGTCTCAGAACTCATAGAAGAGGCTGAAACCAGCTTATTTGAGGTTAGCTTAAAACATGTCCGCCAGGATATTACCAGTTTAGAGTCAATCCTAGGCGAAAGTTTTGATCGTCTTGATGAGCTGCACAAGCATAAAGGCGGGCTTCGGGGCATTGCCACCGGACTTAAGGATATTGACCGAATGCTGGCCGGCTTGCAGCGCTCGGACCTTGATGTCATTGCCGCCCGTCCTTCGATGGGCAAAACTGCTCTAATGTTAAATATGGCTCTTCAAATTGCTACCAAGGCCAAACAAGGCGCGGTTCTCATTTTTAGCCTGGAAATGGCCAAAGAACAACTCGTCGATCGCTTACTGGCCGCCGAGGCTGGTGTTAACGCCTGGAGTATCCGCACCGGTGAAGGACTGAGCGATGAAGATTTTGAGCGGATAAGCGTTGCCATGGGCGAACTTGCTGAAGCGCCAATCTATATTGATGATACTTCCGGTATAACAGTTAGCGATCTGCGTACTAAGGCTCGGCGCATGCATCACCAAACTCCACTGGCAGCAATTATGGTGGACTACTTACAGCTGATGAGTGGTGGCAGTCGATTTTCACAAGTCGCTAACCGAGTCCAAGAAATTTCTGAAATCAGCCGTAATCTAAAAATTCTGGCACGCGAACTGAACGTGCCAGTCGTAGCCTTGTCCCAACTTAGTAGATTAGTAGAGAGTCGCAGCCCGCAAATACCGCAACTGTCTGATCTGCGCGAATCAGGCGCCATTGAACAGGATGCCGATATTGTGATGTTTTTATACCGCGAGGATTTTTATAACCCCGAAACGGACAGGCAAAATATCACTGACGTTTTTATAAAAAAACACCGTAATGGCCCGACCGGAAAAATTGAACTTTACTTTGACATCACTAAGCAAAAATTCCACGATCTGGACACCAAGCACGACCAGTTCTTCGCAGCCTAACCACATCCAATAAGCCGAAAGCACCAAGTAATAAGGATGTTAGATTGCTCTTTTTGATATTTTTTAACTTTTTTCTACGGACTTAAAAGTCCGCTATACTGTGACTTATGTTGGGTTATGTGTGGGTCAGCCTAAAGCGGCTTATTAATCAACCGTATAAATTTTTTGCCTACGTAGGTTTGACAGTTTTGGTCTTCTTTTTATACTTCTGGCGTTTAGATTCATTGACAAAAGGTTTAAGTCAAGCCGAGTTATCGGCCAGAGCTGCTAGTAATTCCTTGCAGACCATTGTTGAGAGTCCTTTAAATGCTCCTTATCATTTTCTACAATATTTGTTGACTCACTTTACTTCGACTACGGCCTTTTATTTAAGATTGCCATCGGCAATTTTGGCTGTAGTTTTGATGTGGGCATTTTACTATCTGGCCAAAGCCTGGTTTGGTAAAATTATCGGTGTTTTGTCGGCTCTTATTGCCGCCAGCACACCTCTGGTGATTTTAAGTGCCAGGAGCGCCACGCCGGGAATACTACTACTTTCGCCTTTGGCCCTGCTGGCAATTTACACTTGGCTGGAAAAACCTAAGACCAAGACCAGCGTTGCTTGGATGGCTTTGTGCCTCGTTGCCGCTAGCACGTTTTACATCCCTGGTGGAGTCTGGTTAGTCTTTGGAATTCTTATCTTTAAGCGGCGGCGGGTAGCTGCCGCGCTGTCAAAAATTAGTCGCCGCTATAAGGTTCTGGGACTACTCATATCACTGCTGCTTATTGTTCCTTTAGTTTACGGTCTTGCTAAGCATCCGAGTCTTATCCGAGCTTGGCTGCTCATACCCAGTGATTGGCCATCTGCAGTTGAGGGACTTAGTCAGTTAGGCTGGGCTGTCCTGGCTTTGACTTTGCAAGCCCCTTCGCCTAGTGACTTAATTATTGGCCGGCTGCCAATTCTCGACGCCGCTCAGATAATCTTACTGATTTTTGGGACTTACGCTATGGGTCGGCTGGCCCGAGCCAAGATTTACAGTCTAGTTTTTTTGATAGTTTTGGGCCTGATCGCCTCTGGCTTGAATCATAGTCCCATCTATTTGATGTTTAGCTTAGCGGCTATATTTATGTTGGTGGCGGCCGGACTGCGGTATTTGTTTGTAGAATGGCGCAAGGTTTTCCCCCGTAATCCAATTCCTAAATATCTAGCCTTGGCACTGATGAGTATATTGGTCGGCCTTCATATCACGTACGGACTTAATTACAGCCTTTCCGCCTGGCCAAACACCCCGTCTACCAAAAGCCTATACGTGTTAAAATAAAGCCAATGTTCAATGCAACTTCATTGACAATTGTTCATTGATGTTTGAGCATTTAATGACTGGAAGGAGTTGATGTGAGCAAATTTGACCAAGCCAGGCTACTGATGAAGGCCCGTAAACTGCAAAAGGAGCTGCAAAGAGAAATTATTGTAGTGGAAGCCGGCGAGGGAGCAGTGCGAGTTGAAATTAGCGGCGAACAAAAAATTAAGAAAATCAGTATTAACCCGGAGATGATTGATACTAGCGACATCGGTCAATTAGAAAATTGGATAGAAGAGGCCGTCAAAGAAGCGATTTCAAAAAGTCAAAAACTTGCGGCCGAAAAAATGCAGCCTATGATGGGCGCGTTAAGCAATTTAGGCATGTAGCCTAAATTGCAATGAACAATGCTCAATTATCGATTCTCAATTAATAACCAATTACCGGTAATCAATGAGGTTTCAGCTAATGTTTGTAAATTGTGAAATGTAAATTCAATGAAAATTGCGTAAAGCAACGAGGTTGCCACGCAACTTTTCGTTGTAAATTGAAAATTAAGCCGAGAGTAGGAGGCGTGTTATGAACGTTGTTCCTCAAAGCTTAGCCCGCGTTATAGAGGCTTTAGGCCAATTGCCCGGTGTTGGTCCGCGCACGGCTGAGCGCTATGCTTATTATTTGCTGCGGACCCAGCCGGCTAAGGCTCAGGCAATAGCCAGTTCACTTAGTAAGCTACACAGTGGTGTTTCCCACTGCCCAAAAACTTTTGCATTGATAGACAAAGGCCAAAAATTTAGTCCACTTTACACCGACCCCAAACGTGATAAACAAATTGTAGCTGTCGTGGCCGATCCATTCGATATCGTAGCCCTCGAAAAAACTAACAGTTTTAAGGGAACCTACCATGTCCTTGGAGGGTTAGTCTCTCCAATTGAAGGCATCAGCCCAGAACAGCTGCATATAGCCGAGCTAGTTAAACGAGTTGCTAAAGATAAAGTTAAAGAACTTATCTTAGCGACTAACGCCAGCATTGAAGGCGAGAGTACGGCGCTGCTAATAATGCAACAAGTCGGTGACTATCCGGTCAAAGTTACCAGACTGGCCCGTGGTTTGCCTGTAGGTGTGGATCTTGAATACGCCGACCAAATTACCTTGACTAGAGCCTTAGAAGGTCGACAGAGTTTGTAAACGCTACTTATAACCGGCATCGAACGGTGCTACCCAGCTCCTTGGTCGGCGCTCGGGCAGTAACTAACTTTGTCTTTGGTATTGGGTTGTCTTAACTTATCAATGATAAATAGATAGCCGCGGACCCAAGCGCTGGGTTACAATAGAGGTTAAATGAGTTCTGATTCTTCCAAAATTAAGCAAATAGCAGAAATTATCAGCAGCGCTGAAACCATTGTTATAGTCCAAGCCGATAATCCGGACATGGACAGCCTGGCGAGCGCTCTAGCCCTGGAATCAATTTTTGGCCAGCGTGATAAAAATATAGTTCTTTACTGCGGGGTAGATTTACCAATTCATCTCCACTATTTAGCCGGTTGGAGTCGGGTCCAGCGCGAACTGCCCAAGCAGTTCGATGCTTCTGTTATCGTTGACACCAGCAGTGACGGCCTGCTCGAGCAACTCAACAAAAATGGCTCCAAAGCCTGGCTAGCGGCTAAACCATCTATTGTCTTAGACCACCACAGCACCAAATCAACTATTAGTTTTGCCAGTGTTATTTATAGCCCGCCAGCTGTCGCCACCGGCGAAGTAATTTACGAACTATGCCAAAAATTGAAATGGCCAATGAGCGATGAGGCCAAAAAACTTATTGCCATCGCCATCCTGAGTGATAGCTTGGGCCTAATGAGCGAGGCCACCTCGGCCAGATCGATCCATATTATCGGTGAAATAGTTGAAGCCGGGATCAGTCTGGCAGAACTAGACAGTGCCAGGCGCGAGACACTCAAGCGTGACCCGGAACTGATTCATTATAAAGGTCGTCTGCTGCAGCGGGTTGAGTTTCATAGCCACAACCGTATCGCTACGGTTAGTATTCCATGGCCGGAGATTGAAAAATACAGCCCTTGGTATAATCCATCAATGCTGGTTATTGATGATATGCGTTTGGCTATCGGCACCGACGTAGCGGTTGCCTTCAAACTGTACAAAGATGGCAAAGTGACTGCTAAAATCCGCTGCAACTTTGGCTACCCGCTGGCCGATAAATTGGCCGAGCATTTTGGAGGAGGCGGCCATTCGCTGGCCAGCGGTTTTAAAATTACTGATGGTCGGACTTATGATGAGATTAAAACGGAAACTATTGAAGTAGCAGCTGAGCTGCTAGACCAAATCGAGAAGAAACATGAATCCCGTTAGAGCTAAGTATTTTATCTTTGATAAAATCTGCCGCATAACTAGCCGGCAGTCAAGCGGAGCTCTAACGGGATGAAACTGCATAATACTTTAACGCGTAAAAAGGAAGACTTTAAACCTATAAACGACGGCGAAGTTAGGCTTTATAGCTGCGGACCAACCGTCTATGACTACATGCATATTGGTAATTTGCGTAAATTTACCTTTGACGACAGCTTGCGCCGAGCGCTCAGCGCCAGCGGCTACAAAGTTAAGCATGTTATGAATATTACTGATGTAGGACATTTAGTAAGTGACAGTGACGAGGGCGAGGACAAGCTCGAAGCAGGCGCTGCCAGGGAAGGTAAATCGGTTTGGGAGATTGCTAAATTCTACGCCGATGCTTTCAAAAAAGATATGCTGGCCATGAACATATTGCCACCCAACGGCTACCGTTCCAAAGACGACAATTATGCTCGGGCAACGGACTTTATAGATCCCCAAATCGCTATAGTCAAAATATTATTAGATAAAGATTTTGCCTATCAAACTAAAGAAGCCATCTATTTTGACGTCGCTAAATTACCTAGTTACGGCGAACTTACCAGACAAAGGCTATCCGACAAAGAGGTAGCCGTCCGTCACGAAGTTATAACAGATAAGAACAAGCGTAGCCCGCAAGATTTTGGTCTTTGGTTTTTTGCCACTGGAAGATTTATAAACCATGATATGCGTTGGATGAGTCCATGGGGCGAAGGCTTCCCCGGCTGGCACTTAGAATGTTCGGCCATTATTCACAGCACGCTAGGTGATCCGATAGATATTCATACCGGTGGGGTTGATAATATCGGCACTCACCACGTCAACGAGATGGCTCAAACCGAGGCGGCCTTTGGACATAAACTGGCTAGGTTTTGGCTGCATAGCGAACACTTGCATGCCGACGACCAAAAAATGGCCAAGTCAAAGGCTAATTTTTATACTCTCAATGATCTTGCCAAAAAAGGCTTTCAGCCCTTAGCACTGCGGCTTTTGTTTTTACAAGCGCATTACCGAAGTCAAATGAATTTCACCTGGGATAGTTTAAAGGCTGCCGCTCAAAACTTGTCCAATATGTACGCCTGGGCGGACCAGATTTACCAGCCGAGTGTTTCAGAAGAAATTACCGCTCAGGATACAACTCATCTGCTAGAACTGCTAATATCGGCCATTCAAGATGATCTAAATACGCCTGTGGCTCTGGGTGTCCTAAACCGGTACCTAATCAAAGGTCGTCCAACAGCTGAGTTATTAGACAAGCTAGACTTCATATTCGGACTCGGCTTAAAAAGTAGAACCGACATTACGAAAATTCAAAAGCAAATGATTGCCGATCGTGAACAGGCCCGGAAATTAGAGCGATGGGATGAAGCAGATATCATCCGCCAAAAGCTATCAGGCGAAGGTCTAGCAATAGACGATTCGCCGCAAGGACCTATTTGGCACAGAGATCATCTTAGCTAATTGATTCTTTGGCTATGGCTGGTTTGTGGTGCTCACGGCGCTCATAGTAATCTTCGAGTATGATTTTTATAGCGCTGGCAGTCGGTATGGCAACAATAGCGCCCAGGATGCCACCGAACCCCACTCCCACAAGAGCGGCTATAAATACCATGAGTGGTGTCAGCTCATTAAGTTTGGCCTGTAGTAAAGGCTGAAAGGTATGATTTTCTATAAAGAAATAAATTACGAAATAAATCGCCATAACCAATCCCAGAGAGATCGAATTTAACAGGCTGACCAGCACCACTAAGACGGCAGCAATCGGATTGCCAAAAAGTGGGATTACTCCAAAAACAGCAACTATGCCGGCCAGCGCCATAGCGTTAACACTTACGGACATGACATGCGATGCTATTTCCAAAGCTATAAAAGCGAAAAGGCCAGCCACGGCCGCCAATATCACTTGACCGTTGACAAACCCGGTTACAGCTTTGTACATCCTGTTCGCCAGACGTTTGCTACGGAGCTTGTCTTTTTCCGGCATAGTGCCAAATCCTAATTCTAACCATTTAGGTCCTTCAACCAGCATCATGAAGGTCAAAACAAGCACCACGAAAAATGAAGCCAGGGCTTCGGCTACGCGCTTAGTGGTGTCTAAAATAGCGGTGCCAAAATTGCCATATTGCTTGGTTAGATTCCGAGCGCCCTCAGTCAATTTTTCATCAACGTGATACCTGCGAGCGGTTCTGGCTAAACCGGAATCTTGACGCTGAAAAGTCTCAACAGTTTGTGGCACATCTCTAATAAAATCACGAGTTTGGCTTATTAGCGGTGGGATAACTAACAAGAAAAAGCCAGTCAAAAATCCGACTACTAGAAGATAGGAGACAGCAGTGGCGCGGCCGCGACTTTTTACATGCAGGCGCCGACTAGCCCAAGACACGACCGGGTTAAGCGCCAAAGCTAAAAAGATTGAGATAAAAATAAGAGTTAAGACATGTGTCACACGACCGATAAAATGATAAGCGGCTATAGCTCCCACGACCCATAGAATTGCTCGGAGAATAGTTCGATTGCTAATACTAACCGTAATATTGCGGTTGTTCATACCGTTAATTATGCCTCCCTTGAGTCTTATTGGCAATCGCCTGATTATAAATATCAACCAGTTTCGGACCAACTGTGGCTATGTCAAATTGCCTGATATGTTCGTCCTGCCAGTTATGTATTTGCCAAAGTAGCTTTCTGTTGATTAATAACTTTTCAAGTCGCCGGGCAAATTCGTCTGTATTGGCGGGATTTACTAGCAGAACTGGCTGTTGGCCCAGAACACTTCGATAGCCCGGATTATCGCCACCTAAAACGGCGCCTGAGCCTGCGGCCATGGCTTCAATCAGTACTATGCCAAAACTTTCGCCATAAAGTGAAGGGAAACAGGCAATGTCAGCACCAACCAGTAACGATGCTTTACTCTTTTCATCTATAAAGCCCAGAAACTTAACAAATTCCCGAAGTTTATTTTTGCGGACAAATCTTTCGAGGCTAGACCTTTTGGGACCATCACCAGCAATAGTCAATAGGACTTCAGGCATTCGTGAGTGTAAGATCAAAAAAGCTTCCAGCAGTTGCTTAGCGCCTTTACGTTTGACCAGCCGACCCAGGAAAACAATCTGCTGGGCAGAAGGTTTAGCTGTGGTCTTGCCAGCCGACATTTTTTTAAGATCTACCACATTGGGAATGACTGATGAGCTAATACTAAATACTTCTTTGGTATAGGATTGGGCCGCTGCACTAACACTTAGATGTCTATCGAATCGTTTTAGACTTTTACCATAAACTATCTTTAACAATTTCGAACCAAATACACTCAACGAACTTGCCGGAAAAACATGGAACGTACTTACAACTGCTACCGAAGGGTCGATTCTATTGATAATCTTTTGAGCCATAAAAGGCGAATACGGAACTTGTACATGTAGTATGTCTAATTGATTCTGCTTCAGAATTTTTCTAATTAAGTTTTTTCTGGCTAGTATCGGCATTGACAGGCGATTACCGCCCCAAGATAGCTTTAAGTTTTTTGACAACGAATAAACTTCGCCGCCGGCCCAATTTTTAGTTTTTGTATCTCCGACTAGATAAATAACTCTGTGACCTTGTTCGCTCAACCAAGCCCCTATAGTCTTGACGTACTGAGCTACGCCGTCGCTGCTATCAAGCGTGTCGTCGTACAAAAAGCCGACGACCAATTTTTTTAAGCCTTCCGTCATTTTTCTTTTCTGCTCTATCAATCTTCCTCTGATTACTGATTTTGATTGCTTGTTTGTAGGTAGCCTCATACTGCTTGATAACTCGCTCGTACTCATATTGCTTGGACGTAGCAATTCCCCAGTTACGCATCATTTTTTCAATCTCCGGGACGCTCAAAAAAACAGCCATACGATTGGCAAAATCATCAGCTGACTGGGCATCAACAAGTCCGATTCGGCCCTTGCCGCTCATAACACTTTTAAAACCAAGGTTAGCGCCGGCAATAATTGGAGCGCCCATAGCCATCGCTTCAACCAGTACTATTCCAAAACTTTCTCCGTACATGGCTGGCGCACAAACTAGATCAGCATTCCCAAACAGCCGGATTTTTTCCTCATCCGTTATAAAACCCGAAAAACTGACATTGGGTGTTTTGTTATCTTCGACTATGTATTCCAGCTCTTTTTGCTTACCACCTTTACCAGCGATTACTAAATGAACATTTGGCATTTCTTTAACCAACAGGTTAAATGCCTCTAGCAAATACTCCACACCCTTTCTTTTCTCAAGTCTGCCAACGTAAACTATAGTTTTCGTGTTTTTTCCGGATAAAGGCTGCCTAGACTTCGGAGGCCTATATTTTCTTAGATCAACACCGTTTGGGATAATTGTAAAATTGTCCATTAAAAACTGATGCAGCTGGTTGCCTTCATTGGCTTTGGCCATAAGCATAACTGTTGGTACTTTGGACGGAGCGGTAAGGATATCTAGTTTTTCGATCATTGGTTTGCCGATAGGGTAAAAAGTATTAATCCAAAATTTACCGGCAGTATTATCAGCCAAATTGGCATGAAAAGTACCAACGTGAGCGGCTTTTGAATAATTCAGGATTTGCCAACCAATCATCGGAATCCAAGGCTCATGAAAGTTTATGATATCAAATTTTTCTTCCTCTAAGGTTCTTTTGACCTCTGCGACATTGAAGGTACTGCCCCAGGCACCAGCTGTTCCAAAGCCGCCGCCAAAATTTCTAACACTTCCTAAAAGGATGTAGTCTTCAGGCACCTTGCCCTTATAGGTTGTTGGCCTAGGAGTGATGATTTTGACACTGTGACCTCTTTTTCGTAGACCTTCGGCCAGATGGATTATTAAATGTGGAACGCCTCCGGGACGCTGAAACATGTTATAAGGACAAACCAGACCAATTTTCATCCCGTTAGAGTCCTTACAAATATTGGTCTAATAAGAAGTAAGCTTGGCGTGTTTAACATAGATATCTTAAATAAACGTAAGTCCTCAGGGACTCTAACGGGATTCATAAGCTCATTATACCTTTTTCCGAAGGAGTCGCCGAATACTTTCCGGTACAAATGGACCGGCCACATCGGCTGTGGCGATGATAGAAGGCATATGGCTCGGCATCGAGGTTTTGTGTAAATAAAAGTCCGAAAATATACTCCGCATATGTTGCTCTACTAAAATATTGTTAAAATATCGATCTTTTCTCACCGACACGTGATGGACTGGCAGATCTACGTGTTGAGCTGTGATATCTAGCCTAAACATGGTGTTTGCTGTAAACATATAAGTTCTAGGATCATTGCAGCGCCACAAATGAATCTCAAGCTCTATGGCTTTTTTGAGCTCTTCGGCTTTCATGCCACGAAATTTCTCTTTGGCGTTATACATATGGCGGTAGGCATAGCGAATGAATATCGGCCGCAAGATTAAATGCTTATAAATAGCAGCCGGGAACCGGTGTAAAAAAATCTGAGTCATGGTTCGATAAGCAAAGGAGCGTTTTTTAGAAAACCTAAAATCATCTTTGTGCGCGAAGCCGACAATGCTAACCACCAGATCAACTTTTTTGACCAGTTCAGGGTATTTTTGCAGCATGCGGATAACTATGATAACACCAATGCTAAAGCCGGCTATGGTTAGGCGTTTATTGCGGTAGCGCAGTTTGATAAAGGCCGCTAGATAATCCGCCAGATTGTCAAGCGTTGGCTTTTCGCCAATTTTATAAAACGCCTCCATGCCGCCAAAGCCAGGTAGGTCGGGCATAGTTATGGCGCCATAGCGGTTGAGGTATTCGGCTAGGCCCATCATCCGCTCCAGGCTAGTATGATGACCATAGACTAGTAGCAGCTCTCGCTTTTTGGAGCCTTTTGGTGGCAATCTCAACATTCGGCCTGACAGCCCATTCATATTCAGCGGCAGAATGTAATCTGCCGCAGCTTTTGCGGTTTTTGGCATACCTGAGTCCAGATTATAATATGATTTAGGCTTTGCCGCTAGTTGCTAGTCCCTGTTTGGCAGTGTTGGTCTTTATTCTGTTCTTCGATTTGATGTATTCTGTTATCTGGGCGGTGGGGAGTGGCCAAGTGGTAAGGCACTGGTTTTTGGTACCAGTATTCGGGGGTTCGAATCCCTCCTCCCCAGCCAGGCATAAGCGCTACTTGAAAGTCAGTTCACATTGATCTAAGATGAAGACAATGTCATATAAAAGAGGGGTGGCTCTATGAAAAAGAAGAATGAACAGGGGTTTAGTGCGGTGGAGTTTCTGATTATTGCAGTTGTTATTGTCATCGTAGGCGCTGGGGCTTGGTTCGTGGGTAAAAACAACAGCAAGCCTAGTTCAACAACAGCGACTACCTCATCTACACCATCTCCAGCGGCTACCTCAGAACAGCCAGATAAAACACTGTTTAATCAGTACTTTTCATCATTCAGCCTGGCTAAGCTTGCCAACGGAAAACATATCAGTCCGCCAAATGATATCCCTACCGATACAACTACATTTAATAGTTCAACCGACCAACTTTGCCAAAATATGATTGTCCTAAAACAAGTCCCATCGGGCAGCCTTTCCTCAACTATATATAGTGTAGCGACTAAACAAAACGCTGTGCCTGTAGCCGTATTTCCAGGCGAATTGGGTCCAGGGCAAGGCACCAGCTCGGGTTGTGGAACATTGGGCGTAGCTGCCGGTCGTTACGAATACAAGGCTTACATCAATAATGTTTTGGTAGTTGATATCCCGTTTGAGGTTAAATAGAACACCGAAACTTGTTTTAGACATTTTCCATTAAGGTTCCAGGCCAGTATGCTCAGCCAAAACTAACTCATACCCCTTTTTTTGTTAGAGAAAAGTTGACTGGATGCTTGTTTTAGTTGGCATCCATTACTTACGGTAGGCTATAAGTAATGGCAAGATCGCCAGCCCCAGCAAGCCTCCTACTAGTCCCAATGTGCCGTAGCTGCTGCCAGCAACAATGAAGCCGCTTCCTAGCCCACCGGTCGCGCCAGCCAGAGAAACCGAAATGTCAACCGAACCCTGAGTGCTGGCTCTTCGTTCAAGAGGTGTATTCTGCGTGAGGGCCGTACTTCCAGCAATTAACCCGAAACTCCAACCAAGTCCTAGCAAAGCAAGGGTAACACCTAGTAGAATCAGAGAGCTTGCTGGTGCGACCGAAGCTAAAGTTCCAGCTGCTAGCAGGGTTATTCCGCCTAAGGCGAGCACTCGACGATAGCCAAAACAATCGACAAGCCATCCGGTCAGAGGAGATGGCAGGTACATTGCCGCTATGTGAATCGAAATTATTAGTCCGATGGCTGACAGGCTATGACCGTGTAATCTCATATGTATTGGCGTCATGGTCATCACTGCGATCATGACCATTTGGGTGATTATCATGGACGTGGCCGCCAGTCTAACTGTGCGCTGCGAATCGCTGGCAATGGCAGTTTGTCTTTGATCTTTAGTTTGCTGCGAAACACGTGATGCCAAGCTGCGGGCCGTCAGTAGGGGATCAGGTCTCATAAGGGCAAAAACCACGGCGGCAGCACTCCCGTAGGCAAGCGCAGCCAGCATGAAAGGTCCGGCTAGTTCCCTGATGCCTAATGATCCGGCAATTGATCCTGTTACCTCTATAAGATTTGGGCCGAGTACTGCTCCTAGTGTAGTGGCAACCAAAACGGTACTAATTGCCCGTCCTCTTCTGGATGGTTTGGCAAGGTCTGCTCCAGCATAACGGGCCTGCAGGTTGGTTGCTGTGCCTGAGCCGTATAGCAGCAGCGAGATAAAGAGCAGGGGAAGACTACTGAGTATGGCCGCAACAACGATGCCGGCGGCACCTATGGCGCCTACCAAGTAGCCAATACTCAGCCCGATTCGCCGGCCGTAACCTTGGGAAAGGCGGCCAACCAGCCCCGCAGCAACAGCCGAGCCTAAAGTAAATAGCGCCGCTGGTAAACCAGCTGCTCCAGTTGAGCCGGTCATATCCTCAGCGAGCAATGCTCCGACGGCTATTCCTGCTGCCAGCCCGGCGCCGGCCATAAGTTGCGAGCCCATCAGAACACGGATTGTCCTTCGGTATATTTCTTCTCGCTTGTTAGCAGAATTATTCATCCGTTACCACCTTAATAGCCAGCCACCGCAAACAACACTGTTCACCTTGGCGGGCCTTTTCCTTTTGAGCTTAACATTGCTTTTTAGTATATATAGCAATCCCAAAACAAAACACGCATTTTGAGCCGCGCCTCAGTGGCCAAAAACTCCCATTCCTCGCGCAACGTATCTACGGATATGTTTTAATCGGAAATGAAAGTTTTTGGCTGACTGATCCATCGCCTGAAAAAGACACGTTTTGTTTTGGGATTGCTATAGCTTCATAAGACAACAAGATAAGGAATCTATACCATAACGCTCAGTATTTTTGAAAGAAGTATTTTTCAGGTTCACACATTTCGCACTTAGCCATTGATGCCATTGATGACAGATTGCAGCTCGAGCGAGCGAAAGCTTTCAATCCGAGGGAAGCATAACCATAGTTATGTTGAGTGAGGAATGAAAGCTTGTAGCCGTTCAGCTGTGATCTGGGGTGATGGAAAAGTGCGAAATACGTGAAGTTGCTAAATTGTACTTAAAACCGGCTAAAAGTCAGTTATCCACAAACTAAGTATGACAAAAACTTGACAGGCATCTAGTGTGGGAGTAAATTCAAAATTGCCATCGTGAGGTGGCACAGTTTAGTCACTTCGGTGACAACAGCTGTCGAAAAGGAGCTCCCTAAAAAAGAGCTCCTTTTCATTTTGACGCAGGTATAATCAGACTGTGAAGTTCATAAAAGTTAGCTCGATTAAGCCTGTAGTTGATTACTTAGTTGAGACGCTCAACCGGCATTTGGCGCAGGGTGAGCGAGTTTTGTGGTTGCTTTCCGGCGGCTCATTTATTCCAATTGAAGTGGAGATAAGCAAGCGGCTGAGCGCGCCAACCGATAAATTGATTGTCGGACTGGTTGACGAACGCTACGGCCGCCTTGGCCACACTGACTCAAATGCCAAACAACTTGCGAAGCACGGATTTAAATTTGGAATTGAGCCGGTTTTGAAAGACGAGCCAATTAGCAGAACAATTATCGACTTTAGTAATTTTTTAGAACATAATTTAAAAATCGCTGACTTTAAGCTTGGACTTTTTGGAATCGGTCCGGACAGCCATATAGCTGGCATTAAACCGAAAAGCCCGGCCGTTGACGCTGTGGGTTTGGTATCACATTATGATTGGGAGGATTACGACCGCATAACTATGACCTTCGCAGCGCTGCGTCAACTTGATATGGCTGTGGCCTATCTAGCCGGCGACACAAAAAAAGAAGCCATAGAGCGGCTTCAAGTTACTGAACCAAAAGATATCACACCTTCTCAAATACTTAGAGAGCTTAAACAGGTTATAATCTTTAATGACCGTATAAGTAAGGAGGTCTTGTGAAAATTGCTATTGCCGGACTAGGGCGAATGGGGGCTCAGATTGCTAGAAAACTAGCCGAGAATAAACATCAAGTCATTGCCCATAACCGAAGCAAGGGACCAATCGATGAAGCAGTTAAGCATAACGCTGTAGCAGCTTATGAGAAGCAAGATGTTGTTGATGCCTTCAAAGGCGAGCAATTAATTTTGTGGGTGATGATTCCAGCCGAAGTTGTGGACGCTCAACTAGACGAATGGTTAAAACTAGTCCCCAAGGGCAGCATTATTATCGACGGCGGCAATTCGGATTTTCGTTTAACTAAGAAGCGTTCCGAGCTGGTTAGTTCGAAAGGCTCAGTTATGTTGGATAGTGGCACCAGTGGCGGAATTTGGGGCTACAAAAATGGCTTTTCAATGATGGTTGGTGGTGATTCAAAAGCCTTCAAAGTTGTAGAGACAGTTTTTAAAACTCTAGCTAAACCATCCGGCGCTTATCAATATTTTGGTCCCAGCGGTTCGGGGCACTATGTCAAGATGGTTCATAACGCAATCGAATACGGCATGATGGAATCTTTGGCTGAGGGTTACCAAATGCTCAAAGAGGGACCATATAAAAATCTCGATTTGGCCGCTGCCGGTGAAGTTTGGCAGCATGGCAGTGTGGTGAGTTCCTGGCTCAACGAACTGACGCGTCAGGCCTTGGCCGAGAACCCTAATTTAGACGGCATAGATGGCGTAGTAGCCGAAAGCGGCGAAACCCGTTGGACACTTGAAACCGCCAAAGAATTAGGAAAAGATTTACCAGCTATTCAAACTTCATTCGATGTGCGTTTGGCCAGCCAGAAGGGCCAGACCAGTTTTGCCACCAAATTACTGGCAGCAATGCGCGCCAAATTCGGTGGCCACGAGATCAATCCTAAGGTCTAAGATCCAGTCTTAAGCTGATAATAATCAGCTGGATAATTCGAGTAGGCCGGCAGTCCAAAGAATTGTTCCAGCGTTTGGCCTGTTTTATTAACTTCGTTAGCCAGATCTATTCCTATGTAGCGGATGTGCCAGGGTTCGAAGTCGTAACCTGTTAGGCTGGTTTTATCTTGGGGGTAGCGAATAATAAAGCCGTAGCTGTAGGCATTAGCCGCCAGCCATTGGCCTTCTGGTGTATCGCCAAAGCACTTGTCTAACTGGCACTTGCCGCTACTAGCCCCAACGTCGGCAGCCAGGCCAGTTTGATGTTCGCTGTGCCCGGGTCGAGCACTAAAGGTATCGGCCGCAGCTTGGCCTTGTGTGGCTACGTAACTGTCATAGACTGATTTTTGGCTGGTATAAGAACGGTAGCCACTGACCAAAATAAGCTTTAGGCCATCTTTAGCAGCCCCATTTATTAGACTCTTAAGCGCCGTGGCTGGTTCAGACCGAAGGTTCATATTTTCGACTAAATTTGCCGGTACATAATCTGCTGGCAGAATTCGACCCTTATTAACCACAACCCAAATACTGGCCGGATCATTGACTGAATATTGCTTCTTATTGAAACCGGGACTTGAAATAGGTTTTGTCGACTGAGCTGTCTTTTGGGTATCGGTCGGAATGTTTGTATTTTTTAAAACAGCTTGAGTATTATCATCGCGACGCCACCAGACAATCATTCCGACTACGGCTACCAGTAGCAAAAAAACGCTGAGCTTTTCGGCCAGTTTTTTCACGATCCTTAGGCTATGGACACTCATGATCATATTGTAACAATACCTGCGCCCCAGCCATGCTAGACTTTTATAGAACTATATGAAAACGACCCAGGATAAATGGACGTTAAACAGAACTCTGCCATGGCTGCTCCTGATCGGCGGCGCTATCGCTTTATTGGCTTCCTTACTACTTTCCATTGAGGTTTTTAACAGGCTTAAAAACCCCGGCTATATGCCAGTCTGTAATTTAAGCCCCATTTTGAGTTGCACCAGCGTGGCTGATAGTTGGCAATCGCAGGTCTTTGGTTTTCCTAATTATTTTATCGGTATTGCCAGTTATGCGACGCTGTCGGTAATTGGCGCCGCCGCTTTAGCCGGCGCAAAATTCAAAAAATGGTTTTGGCAGGCAGTGGAAGTCGGTTTGCTACTGGCTATAGTTTTTGTTAGCTGGCTGCAGTATGAGTCGCTTTATAAAATAGGCTCTTTGTGTATTTTTTGCATGGTTGTTTGGGCGATGACCGGACCGCTATTTTGGTATGTGACACTTTTTAATCTCCGGGAGGGTAATATTCAAACTCCGACCACGCTAAAAAAGCCAGTGGCTTTTGCCCAACGCCACCACGCCGATATTTTACTGCTGTGGTTCTTGCTTATAATCGGACTCGTTTTAAAACGCTTTTGGTTTTACTGGAGTTCTTTAGTTTAACTACGCGGTCCTTAATCCAACTCATAATGAAAGGCGTCACCAAGTAAGCGCCTAGGGCATAGATAATTCCGGCCAAAACATCAAAGACATAGTGTTCACCTTCATAAACAACGCCGATATAAATAAGTATCGGATAAATTGCTGCTAAAACTGCCCAGCGTCTACCGTAGATTTTGAGTATAAAAAGAGCGAACAAAGTTGAAGAGGCTGCATGAAGAGAAGGTATGGCAGCTACTGGATTTGGTGAGATTTTGTTGTAAACCAAAGAGAAATCGTTTAGTCCTAAGGCGTACCACACGTGACTGGAGACCCGTGTGACAGGTTCTATGTAGTGATTCTGGGAGGCCAGCCAAGGCGGGGCTGCTGGCAGCAAGAAAAAAGTTAAAAAAGCCGCGAAAAAAAGTATCGTATAGGTAGACACTACTCGCCAATAATAGTGCTCACGAGTCTTCCAAACCAGTAGTGCCAAACCAAAAGTCAAGGCAAAAAACAAAATATATGGAATATAGAACATAAAGTCATACCATTGCACGTGCCCGTGCCACAACCATTTTTGGAGCGTCACTGTCGGCAAAGTTCCAAACAATAATTTATCGGCATTAATCGCCAAATTGTAGTTAACGTGAGTGTTTAAAATATGAGCTATGCCGCGGAAAGATTCATAAACCAGTATTGCCGCCACAAATGGTAGCAAACGCTTGAGCATCTCCTTGGCCTGATGGAAACTCATGAATACGAAAGTCAGAAAAATTACTAATTTATCGGGGGTAGGGAAGCTTGGTTTTCGGATAAAGATGGCTAGGCTGATTACTACGCCAACGACTCCTACAATTTGCAGGGCAGACTGTTTAATTTTGCTCACTAAATTATATTCTACAGGATTTTACGAGTCACAAAAGATTCAGCTAAATCTCAGCTACTGGGTTACAATATAACCGAGATGAGTCCCGTTAGAGCTAAGTATTTTATCAAAGATAAAATCTGCCGCATAACTAGCCGGCAGTTATGCGGAGCTCTAACGAGATGAGAATTCTGGTGATTGAAGACGAGCACAAAATTGCCGGAGCTATTAAGCGAGGTTTGTCTCAGGAGAATTATGCTGTCGATGTTGAATACGATTCAGACAGTGGTCTTGGCGCCGCTTTGAATGAGAGTTATGACGTTATGATCATCGACCGCCTGCTACCAGGTTCTATGGAAGGCTTGGCAATCTGCCGCGAAATTCGTAAGAACAAAATTCATACGCCTATTCTGCTGCTGACAGCCAAGGATCAAATTCGCGATCGCGTTGACGGCTTAAACGCCGGAGCCGATGATTATTTAGTCAAGCCTTTTTCGTTTGAGGAACTTTTGGCTCGAGTCAGAGCTTTAATGCGCCGGCCAGCGGTTACTCAAAATATTATCTTAAAAGTTGGTAATTTAAGCCTCGATACCATTAACTACCAAGTCAAAAGAGATGGCAAGTTGATTGCCTTGAGTTCCAAGGAATTCGCACTTTTAGAATATCTTATTCGCAACAGCGGCCGGGTACTTTCCAAAGACACAATAATCGCTCATGTTTGGGACTTTGACGCCGATATTTTGCCAAATACCGTGGAAGTTTACATGGGCTATTTACGAAATAAAATCGATAAGCCTTTCAAAAGCCCACCGTTGATCCAGACGCTTCGCGGTTTCGGCTACCGGCTAGGGACTAAAGACTAAGGACTATGGACTAATATCATGTTTCATTCGGCCGCCCTCAAGCTCAGTCTTTGGTATCTAGCGATCATTATGTCGCTGTCCATTGGCAGTAGCATCGCGCTTTATCACGTTTCGTCAAATGAGCTGGAACGCAGTGCTCAGCGGCCGTATAACATCTCCAGCGTTACGATCGGTCCCAATGATCTTTATACCCGCCAGAGACAAGAGTTGCTCAACCAAGACCGCCAGCGTCTTAAGATTAATCTTGTCATATATAACGTAGTTGTACTGGTGGTCGGCGGCGGAGTTAGCTACATGTTAGCCCGGCGAACTCTCCAGCCGATTGAAGAGATTTTGGAAGCCCAAACCCGTTTTACGGCCGATGCTTCTCACGAGCTTCGAACTCCTCTCACGGCTATCCAATCGGAGATAGAGGTGGGGCTTAGGAACATAAATCTGACAAAATCCGAGGCGGTTGATTTGCTAAAAAGCAACCTAGAAGAAGTTGCTAAGCTCAAGTCCCTAAGCGAGGGATTACTTACATTAGCACGCCAGGACAACGACCGAGATGTCGACAGCACAGCCAATCTTCTAGAAGCTCTAGAAGAAGCCCTTCGACCACTTCAAAAATTAGCTACCGGTAAAAAAATCAATCTAAACAACAAGGTGGTTGATTTCAAGCTGAGGATTGATCATAAAAAATTAGTGGAACTGCTAATAACTCTGCTCGATAACGCTATAAAATATAGCTCTGAGGGCACTCAGATCACATTGTCTAGCGCCAAAGCTGGCAAAAATGGCATTTTGCATATCAAGGACCAGGGAATGGGTATAAAGGCCAGCGACCTGCCGCACATTTTTAACAGGTTCTATCGGGCCGACTCATCGCGCTCCAAAGATCAGACGGCTGGCTATGGCCTAGGCTTGGCAATCGCTAAAAAAATTGTCGAGCAATACGGTGGAGCAATCGTTGTTAAGTCATCACCCAACAAAGGCTCAACCTTTTCCGTCCAGCTGCCGCTGAGTTAAATATAGCCCGCTTATGCTTGCGCAGTAGTAGACTTTCGCGTCGGGTCGCCAAAGGCGACCTAGATATCCACTTATAATGCGGATAACCGCGGAAAGCTCACCACTGGGCTTGCTCTCAAACAAAAAGCTTACTAGACTAATAGATGACTAACGAGGATACTTATGGCAGAACAAGCTAGTCTTAGATTTGCTGATTATTTGAAAATTGCAAGACATGCTCCTAGGGTTGATGCAGAGGATGCCCGTTTACAAGCCGAGAATCTCAAGCCACCGCATCTATTCGGCGGGAATTTTTATCTACTGTGGACCGCAATAACGCCGGGGGCCCCAAATCATGAACTTTTTGCCAATTTATACCCAGAGGCAACCACCGCTGCTTATGAACAACTTTGCGCTTTTACAGAATCAGAAACTGATGGAGATTTGGCCGAAAGGCTAAAGCAAGGACTGGAAGCTTTCCAGCCATACCATCTTCTTCGAATGAAACGAGATGCGCTTTCAAGAGCTAACGATGGCGATAACGTAAAGCTATTAGACGGGGCAATGGGTAATAATCTGGGTTTTTATGCCATAGGTTTCTACGGGGTAGACAGGCTGAATTCTGTCCTCGAGGAATTAGCAATTCGTATGTGGAAATTCGGCATTGAACCAAGTCTTTTTTATAAGCCAAGGTTAGAAACTTCGCCGGATGTAGGTTATGGAATAGCCCAGTCCTTGGTTCGTAGTTCATAGCTTTAGCTACACTGCAGCTCAAATTTTTTAACCTTAACTATCTTGTCAACTCCGCCTATAAAGACTATCATTCAAGCATAAGCTTTATTTAAATGAGGGGTAGGGGATATGTCATTAAAAAAATACGTCGCCGACGGCAGCTTGTATGCCTGGGCGCTGCTTAGAATCGTTCTGGGCTATATATTTTTGTGGGCTTTTTTGGACAAATTATTCGGCTTGGGGTTTGCTACCTGCAAAGTCAAAGCCAGCGGGCTAGTGGATGTTGGCTGCTCGCAAGCTTGGGTAAACGGCGGCTCACCTACTAAAGGGTTTTTAGCCAATGCTACAACTGGGCCATTCCAAGACTTCTACCATAACCTGGCCGGACGAGCCTGGGTTGATTGGTTGTTCATGCTTGGCCTTTTGGTCATCGGGCTTGGTTTGCTGCTCGGTACCTGGATCCGCTTGGCAGCTTTCGCCGGTATTGTCTTGATGCTACTAATGTGGAGCTCGCTACTGTGGCCGGCTAACTCACCCGGCGTTGATGAGCATATAGTTTACGCCATAGCCTTGTTTGGTATAGCCCTAACAGCCGAGCATCAAGCTTGGAGTCTTCGCTCCTGGTGGCTCAAAACCCGTCTGGCCCAAGTCCTCCCATTCCTCAAATAGACAGTTCACAATATTCACAGTTATGTAGTAATAGTCTATTCTAATATTCTTAAGAATATTAGAATAAGGCAGCTTTAAAGTGCTGGCGGATGTAGGACAAAATTAGCTGATAGCTTATAGCAAAAACTAGAAGTGTTCTCTAATATGCTTCATGGAAAAGTCCCAAGTAGCGTCGGTTTTTTTGTGCGGATTGAAGATATTTTCGGGATCAAAGATTTTTTTAGTCTGGCGGAACAGCTCAACAATTTCTTTACCATACATTTGCGTAAGGAAAGGCCCACGGATCATCCCGTCGTTATGCTCACCGGATAGGCTACCGCCGTAGCTCAGCACTAGCTCATTAACCTCCTTCATAGCTGGCTTCAGTTTGGCCCGCTCCTTGGGGTCTTCGATCTTCATCAGTGGAATGACATGAAAGTTGCCATCGCCTATATGGCCGGCAATAGTCGCCAGAAGTTTATACTTCTTGATAATAGCCTGAAGTTTGGGCAAAAATTCGGCCAAATGAGGCGGCGGCACCACCAAGTCATCAATAAATGGGGCGGTGTGCTTATCTTTAACTTTTTTTCGCAGCAGGTTAAAGCTTTCACGCCGCATAATCCTAAATTTCCAAGCTTTAGCTTCGGTGCTATCCTCTTCGGTGGCTTCCAGCTTATAGGGCTTTAGAGCTAGCTTCATGGCGTGGACTTTTTGGGCGACTTCCTCAGGCGTTTGGCCAGTGAATTCAATCAACAAAACCATTTTAGGAATGCCGCGAAACAGTAGCAGAGCATCGGGGATTAGCTGAAATCCTAGTTTAATGAGTCCGCCCCAGCCAAGGGTTTTACGGAAGTACGGGAAAAACTTGAGCGCCAAGGTTAGGGTGTGATTATCAAAAGCTTCGAAGCTGGCCGGTTTGGCAGCGACTACAGTGTTGATTAGTTCTCCCAGATCATTAAGATTTTTCATAAAGCCGACCAAAACGCCCGAATGGGGCTTGTCATGGACCAAACGAAACTCAATATCACTAATTAGACCTAGTGTGCCCTGTGAGCCGGTGAATAGTTTAGTCAGGTCAAAGATGCCAGTTTCACGGTTCCAGACGTCCCACAAATTATAGCCAGTCGAGTTTTTGCTAACATGAGGTTTGGCGGCCTTAATTGCGTCATAATTTTTCTCCAGCAGATCAAACAGCTGCGTATAAATTTGGCCCTCGAAGTTTGGTTGTTGACGCTTAGCGCTTAATTCTTGGCGATTTAGGGCTTTAAGCTCATATGTTTTGCCATCACTGAGTACCACTGAAAGGCTATTTACAAAATTTTCGGTTTTGCCAAACTCTAGCGACTTTTCGCCGCCAGCATTGTTAGCCACCATGCCGCCAACCGTCGCCAGTTCGCGACTAGCAGGGAATGGAGGCAGCAGCGCGCCCTTGGCTAATGTAGTTTTTTCAAAGTCGCGGTAAAAAACGCCAGGCTGGACCCGCACTGCCAAATCCTGGACGCTTTCAATCTTATTAAAATAGCGAGTGAAATCAACAATAACCGAGTCGTTAATCGCGCCGCCGGACATACAGGTGCCGGCGCTCCGAGCCGTTAACGAAAGATTAGGAATCTTCTTTTTCAGAAGATGGGCGCAAATTATTAGCTCTTGAAGGTCTTGACTGTTCTTAGGAAAGACTACCAAATCAGGTAACAATTCAAAAAGCGAAGCGTCGTAGCTGTAAAATTGCCGTGTTTGCTCGGAGTCGTCAGTATCGCCTTCAAAACCTCTTTTTTTCAGTAGATCAATAAATGGGCCCACTGTACTCATATCTCTTAAGCTTACGTGAGCAATCTGTACCACGCAAGACTGTCTATTTTAGTTGCTACTTTTTCGAACGATCGTTCGAAAAAGTAGCAACTATCTGTTAGCCGAATTATGCATGCTAAAATTAAGGGATTATGAGGCAGTATTTGGATCTTCTTAAAGACATCAAAACCAACGGCAGCCAAAAAAGTGATCGCACCGGCGTTGGTACGCTTAGTGTCTTTGGCAGACAGTTGCGTTTTGATTTATCCCGTGGCTTCCCGGCTGTGACTACCAAAAAACTTTTTATGCGCGGCATTATTCACGAGCTGATCTGGTTTTTGCAAGGGTCGAGCAACATCAAGTACTTGGTTGATAACGACGTGCACATTTGGGACGAGTGGCCCTATAAGCATTACTTGACGAAGCAAGACAAAAAAGTCCCGGGCAGCAGTAGTGAAGAGTGGCAAGTTGGCATCAAGGAATTTACCGAGAAAATTAAAACCGATGAGGCCTTCGCCAAAAAATGGGGTGAGCTTGGCCCGGTTTATGGTTACCAGTGGCGTAGCTGGCCAACTCCCGACGGTAAACACATCGACCAAATCAGCAAAGTGCTAGACATGATCAAAAAAGAGCCTGATTCTCGCCGGATGATTGTCTCGGCTTGGAACGTAGCCGACATTGATGAAATGGCTAAGGCCGGTTTGCCGCCGTGTCATTTGCTTTTCCAGTTTTATGTAGCCGGCGGCAAACTATCTTGCCAAATGTATCAACGCAGCGCCGATACCTTTTTAGGAGTGCCTTTTAACATTGCTTCTTATGCGCTACTTACTATGATGATGGCTCAAGCTACCGGCTTAAAGCCTGGCGATTTTGTACATACCTTTGGCGACACCCATCTTTACTTGACACATCTCGAGCAAGTTGATTTGCAGCTATCACGCACGCCCAAGGCACTGCCAACCATGAAAATCAACCCCAGCGTAAAGTCCGTCTTTGATTTTAAGATTGATGATTTTGAGCTGGAAGGCTATGACCCGCACCCTGGAATTAAAGCATCAATAGCGGTATGACGACTGACTTGACGCATTATCAGTCCCTAGTTCTTAGTCCCCAGTCCTTTGCCGTCGCAGTCGGATTAAGAGCTAAAACGACCGGTCATTCGACTCTGCCCATTCGACCCGTTCGACTAAAGCTCAGGGTCGTCCTGTCTTCGACTCCGAGGTCGCTCAGACTCGAGGAGAGGATAGTCGAAGGACGACATGCTCAGGGCAGCCTGAGCGATAGTCGAAGGCTGAGGGATGAGCCCTCCGTTCGACGGCCTGAGGCCGCTCACGGCTCGAAGGCAGGCTCAGACTCGAAGAGAGTTCCCGGATGATTTTATCGATTATAGTAGCCGTCTCGGATAACGGCGTAATAGGCCGCGGGGGTGGGTTGCCGTGGAGTTTGCCCAAAGAAATGGCTTATTTTCGCCAAACTACTGTCGGCCATCCAATTATTATGGGCCGCAAGACCCATGAATCCATTGGCAAAGTACTGCCTGACAGACTCAACGTGGTAGTCACCCGCGAAAAAGGTTACAAGGCAGCACCCGGCTGCACGGTGGTCAATTCTTTTGAAGCGGCTCTGGCACTGCCTGAAATTCGAAATTCTGAAGAAGTATTCATCATCGGCGGGGAATCAATCAATCAACAGGCCTTAGCGTTTGCCGACAAACTTTATCTCACAAAAGTCCACGCTCGCGTCCAGGGCGATAAGTTTTTCAACTACAACCGGGATGATTGGCGCGAGATTTGGTCAGAAAAACACGTTAGTGACGAAGAAAATAAATACGACTTTGAATTCACGATACTTGAGCGTAGAAAAATCGGTAAAAATGGTTAATAAAAAAACTCAGCGTTCTTGCTAGTGCTTGCATTTAGCAAAAAGAACTACAAGAATGTAATTATGTCGTATGAATGTGGAAATCTTTGGCGCGGCAGAATGCCTACAGTTGGCGCACAGATAGCCTGTGCCGCAGCCTTGTTTAGTGGACTGGGTGGAGGAGTTCAAGCAGCCGAAGCTCGTCAAGTCACAGCCGATGGCCTAGATGACTGTGCACCGTATACTTTTAATTCCCCAAATGGGGAGCGTAGAGCCTGTATAGCTTTAATAGAGAATGCTATCGGCCATGTAATCCTTGGGGTCCCCGTAGGTGCCAGAGCGCCTTATTATGCTTATGGCCGCACAAGCTACGATCGCGTAAAGGGCGGAGCTAAACACCATTTTGAAACTCGCTACTGGCCGCCGGCTCGGGACAACATAGAAAAAGAAGTTGAGTCATGGCCACGAGGTATCAAAGCAGTAGACAACAATATTCATCTGCTAGCGCTTTCGGTTAATCAAAAAGCTAATCGGACATTGGCAAAAACTAGAGAGAGCTGGCAAGTAGTAGACATTGACGACGGGACCCCTCGTCATTCGGAAAGTGGCCAAATACATTATTACACTATGTGCCGAGTAAAATTACCCTCCGATCCTCCTTTTGAGATACATCTACTTCCTGAGTGGGTTGTCGTCAAGGATAGCCCCTATAAAAAAGGCCGAGATCCGAAATTTAATTGCAATGCTTTCGCGGCCAAGGTAAAAAAGGGCATTATTAGATAGCTCGCGGTCCAAGAGGGTAATTAAGTTTACGTCGCTATACTATAAGCCATAAGCAATTTGCATAGGCCTTTTAGCTAGTGCTACACTAGGGCTCATTAGAGCTCTAAATATAGGGCGAAAGGACCAATAAAATATGAAAAATAATCAAACCGGTTTTGGCCATACGATGATCGTGGCAGCCGTCGTCGCAGTGGTAGCCATAGCTGGCGTTGGCTATTTTGTGTTTGCCAAGAACGACTCCAAATCCGCCAAAAACAGCTCACCAACAAGTATTACAGCTAGCTCTTCGGCATCTAAAGAGACGGCTGATCAAAAAGCTGTCAAAGCGGCCGCCAAAGAACACTTTACATTGGTTTACCAGAAGAAAATCCAGGAAGCTTACAAAGTCACTTGTCCGGACTTTAAAAGCTTGATGACATATGAAAAATTCCAATCATATCTCAGCAATCCCGGTTTTCAAACTATCGATCTTTCCGATGTCGAATACACATCCACTGATGTGCGTAATAATCAGGCCAAAATCAGTGGTTCAGTCGGACCCCTGAGCCCCAATTCTACTCTGGCAGTAAGCTTGCTGAAAAAAAGCGACCAATGGTGCATATACGGCTACGAGATTAAATAAACTAAACGGAGACGCTGTGGCTAATAAAAATCAAAATGGCTTTCACCTTGTCGCCATAGTTTTAGTTATTTTAGTCCTGGGCGTCGCTGGAATTGCAGCCTGGCGGGTTTTTAAAAATAGTTCTAAAAACCAGCCGAGCGCTGTCGAACAGCTTGCTTTAACGCCTGATAGGTCTGGGAAAATCAACCAAATTGATATAGCCAAACTAGATTTTGATCAGAAGGCGGCGGTTGCCGATCCGATTGGTGATAAAAACGGCCCGTTTTATCATGATGTCCATACCGCTTCTTCGCCAGACGGAGTGCGTTTCTCTGGCGGCGCTACTCAAATCCTAAACCATGCCTCAGTACCGGATGCCATGAAATTACCCTCAGGACAAATTGTTATTTATGCAGTTGATGGCGCTGCCCGCTCAAAATCAGGGATATTGGTAGCGGTGTCAAGTGATCAGGGTAAAACTTGGACCGCCGGCTCTATGCAGCTAACCAGTTCACGCGTCGGCGGTGTAGCTGATCCGCAAATTACACTGACCGATTCTGGCAAACTTCGTCTTTTCTATATAGCTTTTCCTGGTCCGCCGACCCCTGGACAGCCGCCAACTTCGGTTAATAGAGTCTACAGCGCCACCAGTAGTGATGGCATTAATTTTAAGGAAGAGCAGGGTGTTCGCTTCGAGTACGGGCAAATTACAGATCCTGACGTAATCAAGATCGACAATCGTTGGTTTATGTACCTCGCCCAAGGACCAAAACAGATTTATGCTACTTCGAATGATGGTTCCAGTTTCACCTATCAAGGTATCGCCCGCCAAAAAGGCTCAGTATCTAAAACCGTGTCAGTCGGAGATGGCAAATACCGGCAGTTCTATTGCGCCAACGGCATCAGCAGCTCGACAACAACCGACGGCATTAACTGGGTGGACGAAAGTGTTAATCTAACGGCTGCGGCCGGTAAAATTATTTGCGATCCGTCACCAGTACAACTTGATAACAACAGCTGGCTGATGATCTACAAACTGGCCTCACCGAACCAATAAAATGGCAACGCCAGCCCCAAAAGGCTTTAGTCATTTCGTATTACTGCTTGTAATTATCATCCTAGGTGTAGTTGGTTTTGGCGGCTGGCGGGCTTATAGCTCAAAATCTAATGACAATAAAAAGGGTAGTAGCTACCAGATTAAAACTTCAGCATCGGATGCAAAGCTTGCGAAAATCACCTGGACCGACGAAGGTGGAAGCTGGCAGCCGAGCGGTACACCACCCAACTGCCCGGATCCGCTAGTTAAATTTCCAGTCGATCTTAGTCTGGCTACATCAATCCTTTATCCCGGGCAATACCGCGGCGGAGATTATAAACCCCACGGCGGCTTTAGGTTTGACAACAATGCCAATAATGACCTGACTGTAACGGCGCCGATGGACGCCGATGTTATTCGCGGCGCCCGCTACCCAGTTAATGGCGAGACTCAGTACGTTTTTGACTTTATCGCTGCTTGCGGTTACATGTACCGTTTTGGCCATATGCTGAGCTTGAGCCCGAAGCTCCAAGCTATTGCCGACAAATTGCCGCAAAACAGAGAGGGCGATTCCCGTGATACTCGAATTAACCCGCCACTGTCCTTTAAAGCCGGCGAAACACTGGCCACGGCCGTTGGTATTGTCAAGGGTGATCGAAATACCATAAATGTCTTTGTTGATTGGGGGATGTATGATCTGCGCAGCAAAAACGAGGCCTCCAAGAACGCCGACTGGGCTGCCAAACACCCCAGTAATACCGAACAATATGCTGTTTGTTGGTTTGACCTACTTGGGGCCGATGAAGAAGCTAAAGTCAGAGCTCTGCCATCGTCTGACTCGCAAAGTGGTAAGACCAGCGACTACTGTAAATAATCCTAGAGCTGCTATAATTATTGCAAAACGGCGCGGTAGATGCCTTTTTGATGTCCGCCGTAGTACATGTTCCAAGTATTGTTAATTTTTATCAGCGTTGGGTCACCGGGTGGATTTTCCGGAAATTCTTGATTGCCGGTGGCTGTAGTGTAAGTCAGTCGCGGCTCAGAAAACTTATCATCAGCCAAGACAGAATAATAAACTCCTTTGTATCCCCAAAAGTAAAGACGATGCTCATTGCCGTCCCAAGCTATTAGCTCAGGTCCGTCCATCCAGCCCTTAAAGACACTATTTCGGCTGTCTAAGGCTATACCTTGCTTTTCAAAAGTAAGACCGTCAGTGGAGGTTGCCCAAAGTAGTGGATGAGTCTCATTGTTGGGAACCATTCCAACAGCGGTGTATTTCTGGTTTATCGCGCCGAAATAGACCATCACATACTTGTCTGCTATTTTTGCCACTGTGGGAGCACCAACGTTCGTTAAGCTAAGCCCCACCGTATTGGACGTATCAATCCTCGTCCCGGACTCTAGGCTCCAAGCAAGGCCGTCTGAGGATGTGGCACTTTTAATAGCGTTGGCATTTTGATAATACATTCTGAACGTGCCATCCGGCAGCTTAAGGATGGAGGGAAAAGTCGCCTGTTCAATTCTCGTACCATCTTCCTTAGTCCAATTTTTACCATCGGTTGAAATCGAGGAATAAACTTGGCCGTTAAATCCCGGCTGCTCGGGTTCCAGCGAATAGTAAAGCCGATACCGCCCGTCGCCTAGGGCGACCACATCGGCGTCGGCGTAATTGCCAGCCACCGCCAGGCCGGTCGTCTGCCATTTGTCGGCCGACACGGAGATGGCAGACGACCCGGACGGATTGGATGACGTCGTTGCCTTATCTTGATTTTTGTCATAAACATACCAGCCGACAAAACCAACCATCGCCAGTACAACTACTAGCAACAGCAGACCTATATGGCTAAAGCCAGACTGCCGATTTTGCATATGCTTATAATACATCTTTCCGTAGCGTCTGGCGAAGCTTAGGGGTATAATCCTGTTATAAAGGGAGTAAGGTCATGGCACAAAAAACATTAGGTAAAGTCAGCCACTACTACGACGACTTGAATGTGGCAGTGGTCAAACTAAACCCGGGCGCTAGTCTGAAAAAGGGCGATAAAGTACAGATCAAAGGCAACAACACCGATTTCACTCAAGTAGTGGACTCCTTGCAGGTGGAACACCAGGATGTTGAATCAGTCAAAGCTGGCGACAGCTTTGGCCTGAAAGTTGACCAAAAGGTTCACGAAGGCAACACCGTCTACCTCACCACCTAGCCTTTTATTCTTCCAAAAAAAACAATCAATATCACGGTTCCAAATTTTTCTATTTTATTGAATGTGCTCAAGATGTTATAATTTTGTTATAACATAGGACATGTGGGAGTTTAGGAGCGGAAGCTAAATTATGATAAGGAAAATAGTTAGAATCGGTAATTCAGACGGCGTAGTGATCCCAGTGTCGGTTATGCGCGCCCACAGATTAAAAGTAGGCGACCGGGTTGAAGTTATTATTGGTCCGCCCGGTGAAATTGCTAAACGTCTAGAGTTTTTACAAGAGTTGGAGGACTATCGAAAGTTCCGCGGCCAGGCTCCTAAAAAGCCTAGTGAAAGCCAGCTTCTCTAAGCCCGTTATAACAAAGTTATAACCCCGGTTGGGCCTGTGGGTCTTATGGCTAGGGACTGGGGACTATCTACTAGGGACTTGAATCTGTAGCCTTTAGCTACAGAGAACGGTATAATTACCTCATCCCAGGTGGAACCGGCCAAAGCCGTGCCGCATATGTCGGCAGTTCCACAGGATAGACCCATGGAATTCCGCCCATTAGGCGGACGAATTCAAATAAATTCGATTCCATCCGGGTCAAATTGGAGTTTTGAATGGCGGAAGATAGCTATACAGTTGAAGAATTAGAAAAAATCCAAAAAGAATCCGAGCAGCAGCTAAGACCGGATCAAAAAACTGTTACTTCTGTTTCTTCTAAAATCCGTCAACGACTTCATAACCTACCTGATCCGGCTAATCCTCCGCTGGGTTACGATGACCATAAAGCATTTGACAGAGTTTTCCCTTACATAAACATTCCTTCCCTTCACCCTAAAAATCACGGCGATACGGTTATTTTTAATGATCCCGACTCTCCAGCAAACAGACTATACCTAGGAGATAATCTCGAGGTTCTAAGGACGCTGAAAAGTGAATCAATAGATTTGATTTATATAGATCCGCCTTTTTTTAGTGGGCGAAATTATAACGTGATTTGGGGAGACACGAATGAAGTTCGCACTTTTGAGGATATCTGGGAGGGCGGCATAACCAGCTATTTAATTTGGTTAAATGCAAGACTTTGGGAGATGCGACGTGTGCTCAAGAAAACTGGTAGTATTTATGTCCATTGCGACTGGCACGCAAGCCATTATATAAAGGCCGAGCTAGATAAGATTTTTGGGTATGAAAATTATCGCTCAGAGATAATCTGGAAAAGAAGCACAGCTCACAGTGATAGCGGTTCTCTCGGTAATATTCATGACACAATTCATTTTTACTCGAAGTCGAATCAATGGAAGTGGAATCCAGAATACACAAATTATGATGCCGATTACATAGAGAATTACTACCGTTACTCTGATCCAGACGGTAGAAAATGGCTTTCGAGGGATTGCAGCGCTCCCGGGGGTCGAGGTCCTCGATATGAGTGGAAAGGTATCACTCGTAATTGGCGATACACACGAGATAATATGGAAAAGCTCGATAAGCAAGGTAAGCTTTTCTATACAAAAAACGGTATACCGCGACTGAAACAATATATGGATGAAATGCCAGGAGTACCAGTACAAAGTCTTTGGATAGAAAAAGAACTTCAATCTATAAACTCATGGCATAGCGAATCGATTGGATATCCTACCCAAAAACCAGAATCAATTGTCGAACGGATAATAAAAATGTCCTCAAGTGAGGGTGATATTATTGCAGATTTCTTTATTGGTGGTGGCACTACTACAGCTGTAGCTCAAAGACTTAATCGCCATTTTATTGGGGTTGATTCTTCCAGGGTGGCGGTTTCAGTGACCCTAGATAGACTGATCAAACTTGGGGAGAAAATGAGCGGGGTAGAAAGCAACATTTCTGCTAAAGAAGAGTCTTTTCAAATGGGACTACAAACAGAAGGCATTACTGAGAAAGTACCCAATATTGAGGTTAGCTACCTTGGAGTTTACCCAGTAGAAAAGTTTGCAAACCTAGACCACGAAGAGTTTATTAATTTTGTGCTTACAGCCTATGGAGCGAGCCGTAATACAGGAGAATCTTTTATTCACGGTTTCAAGCCTCCTGCTCAGCAGGAACCCTTATACATTGGACCAGCCGACCCGAATGAGTCAATTGACCCGAAGGACATACAGAAGTTTTTTGATGCCATAAAGGTTAAGTTAGAGCCTAACAAAATGGTACGGGCTAAAATTATTGCTTGGCGATTTTCTAGGGAGGCTTTAAAATATATCGACATCCTAAAAAAATATTCCGAAAAAAACAACCTACCTCTCGACATTGAGGCGATTCCTCTGGACTCTAAAGAATTCAGGAAACGAATCCTGCAGAGAATGCCGGGTGTTGAGGAAGCCGAATTATTTCTGCGATTCTCTAAGCCACCAGGTATCGGTGCCATAAAAGCTAAAAGGACAAGTAAGCTTGAATACGAGTTTGAGGCAGTCGATGCGATATCAACCAACGAAAATGGTTGGCTAGTAAACTGCCAATGGGATTTCGATTATCAAGAGGGACATTTTGCCTCAGATAAAAATTATGTACTATCACGCGAGAAGAAAAGAGATTCTAAACGAGGTGAAATTTTCGAGGCAGCCTTAGCCGCAAAGTATAAATTCGAGAAATCAGGTGAATATATCGTTGCCTGTAAGGTACAGGACAACTTAGCCGGTGAAACGATTATGGATATGAAGGTAGTAGTAAACTAAAATGCAATATTTCTTCAAACAACACGAGGCTAACTTTGGAGAATGGCGAAAAACATACGCAGGCATACCGGATGCCGGGGTTGCTTACCTAAAGCACATTAATTCTAAGCATTTTAAGCCTGACCTGGAGCTATGGAATGAAAATCAGTGGAAGAAAGTGCAGGTTGAAGCTATTGAGCGATGTGTTTACTCATTCGAGATTTTGGGTGTAAAGGATGTTTTGACAAATATTGTTACCGGTGGCGGCAAGACGACCATTATTGGAGCGATGATTGCTTACATGATGATTGTCCACGGCCAAACGAAGTTTTTAGTACTTACACCCAACACTATAGTTCGTTCGCGGTTAACGGACGAGTTTGACCCGAACTCAGAATCGTATGTGTATAGAGTTTTCCCGTTTTTCTTTAATTCGTACAAGCCTCTGCAAGAGAGAATCTCATTGCATGTTATGCAACAAGGTGAAAGCTCGGCAGGAGTGCGGGCGGCTACGATTTTGATTGGTAATATCCAGCAAATTTATGAGAAGACCGACAACTGGAAAGTAATCCTGGAAAACGTTGATTCACTGGCTATCTTTAACGATGAGGCACACAACACCAAAGCCGAGCTATACAACAACCTGATTAATAAACTCAAGCCAAAGAGATTTTTCAGGCTTGATACGACAGCCACGCCTGATCGTCTTGATGGCCTACACCCGGACAGCGAAATGGTTTTTGTTTACAGCATTGCTGAGGCCATGCGCGATAAAATAATCAAGCGAATTGTGGTTTTTCATCCCGATGTAACTAAAGTGCATTTAACTTACGAGGATCTGGAAACCGGTCAAACCATATCTGCCGAAGAAGTTCCCTGGGAAGAGATAGAAAAACGTAAGATACCAGCAAGAAGATACATTACAAGCGTGAAGCCAATGAGGCAGCAGCTTGCTATAGCACTTGAACTACTTAAAAAACAGCGATTGGCTGTACCACGAGGCAAAGACGGACGGCCAAGATTTAAACCTTTGCTTTTTATCATAGCTTTGTCCATTAAGGATGCAGAAAATATAGCTCGAGAACTAGAAAAGTTAGGACCCGGCTACGACGTAAACAAATTTATCTTGGTACACAACGAGCAAGATGATGAAGAGGTTGAGAAGGCTAAAACTCTAAATAAAAACCCGCACCCCGAGTTTGATGCAGTAATTTCGGTTTTAATGCTACGTGAAGGCTGGGACGTAAGAAATATCGCTGTGGAGTTACTATTCAGAAAATTTAGCTATAAAGAAGTTAATGGAGAAAAGAAATCTGTTTACGGTCCCCAGGTAATCGGACGGGGGCTTAGGCGGATGGGAAAGAGTAAGGAGGAGTGGGAATCACTCTATGTCGTAGATCATCCCATCCTCAAACACCAATGGCTATGGGAAAACCTTAAAGCAACTACATATCCCGACAGTCTTGACCCGGCTAATATTGTCATCGATGAGGCAAAAATACCCACAGAAAAAGATACTAGCGAAATAATTGAAGAGGGTGAGAAAAGTCTTGAAGAAGCTGAAAAACTCGACCTTTCCAATTTACCGCCTACACCAGAACCTCCAGGAGTAGTGAAGCCGATTTATGAATGGCAAGAGTACCTTGATGAGATAGAATATGATCCTCGTAAGATGAATATATCCCAAGACATCGCGCAAATTAAAAGCCTGAATCTTGATTCAGAGTTAGCAACTCTTGATAAGAACTTACCGGAAATTGATGTTAACGATATTGCCAGACAAACAAATACTGAAAACTGGGATATGGAAGAACTCCGAAAGCAGCTTGCGAAACAAATACACTCTATTGCTAATAGCGCACTGCTGGAATATGACCGCAATCCTGATAACCGCCAAGTGTATTTAATAAAGGTAATTAAGGCTCACATACAAAAAAGATTCCTGTTCGGTAAAGATATAGAGGATGCGGACGAAAAAAGACTCCGAGTCTTATGGGCCATGATTGATCAGGTAAGAGATGTATTCCTGCAACCTGAATTAATCGAAGGAATATTAGCTAAGCGATGATATCTAAAAGAGGTAGATTGATTAAGCTGAAGAAAAACCCTCAGGGTTGGGATAAATACGATTCGGCACTAGAACGACAGTATATGGTTGAGCTTGAACGAGATCCAGCAGTCAGAAGCTGGACAAAGAACCACGGTATAAAAATTCCATACACTCTCCTTGGCTTCAGAAGGAGTTACTGGCCTGATTTCCTAGTTGAATACCGGGACGGGAGCAAAGAACTTCATGAAACAAAAGGCCTGCCTTTATTATTCTGGACATCCACAAAGCTAAAGGGTGAAAGTGCCGAGATATATTGTAAAAAACAGGGGTGGAAATACAAAAAAATTACAAAAGGAGCCGCTGCTTTCTACGGAAAAGTTGACTAGGTAAGCACTACCTTATTGGACAATGTAAATAAAACATTTGCAACATTATTACTTTTAATTCACGCTTATTCTATGACGCAAACCAACGACTACGTCTCGATAGATTCGGTTGAGGTCATTGATGACTCAAATTATCTAATTGTAGACTTTAGGTCTTTGGGGTTGAAAGTCGATGACTCTCAATTCGCAGATGCTTTATTGAGACTATGGGACATTGGACGTTCAATTGAAAAAGTCGTAGAGGATGGACTTACGGACAGGATAGGCAGCATCCACACATTCTATCTAGAAGCCATGAAATGGTTAAAAGGTCAAGAGCAAACAAATAACTTTATATCGCTTCCGCCTTTTGGGTCGAATGAAAATGAAATTGCTAGTCATGCCCAGCAATTCACAGACACATGGCTGAGAGAATTTAGTAACAACTTCTTTGGTAACGCGGTGACTGTCGCATACTTTGCGTCGACAAAGGAACTCGAAAAAAACAGAGTTTTTAATTCCACAAAAAACAGATTTAATACGCTCCTCTCTTCTGCTAAATCTGAAATCGAGAAGCTAACTGAAAGTGAAGTCCAAAAGATTACCCAGGCAAGGGGCCTGGAGGAATGGCAGGGGTATTATGACCGTCTGATAGACACAACATCTGATAAGGCGAAATCCAATAATAGTTCTATTCAGATCAAAACACTATTGTCGAAAATCCCATACCCGCTCGATTTCCTCTTTCTACCGATAGTTGTTTTTTTGAATATCCTAAAAAAACCGGCCCGATATCTAACGAGAAACGTCCTTGAAGCCAGAGAAAATTATTTTTCTCAAATGAGACACTACAAGCTTTGGAAAAATATATGGTTAATTCTATTCGTAGTCTTTGAAGTAGTTGATATTGTTCTAAGTACCTTTGTTTTTAAGTGGACATTAAGAGATAACTTGGCTGAAATATTGACACTGAAAATCGTTGCTGTGGTTTTCTTCGGCACTTTGTATGTAAGCGCAAATAAAAATTATAGAATATATGCGAATTTATACGACCAAACCTTGTTTAGATCTATTGTCAGTAAGACAGTCCAAGGTATTATTCTGTTAGACGAGACAAAAATTGGACCCGGGTATAAGAACATACTATTAACAGTGGCAGCCCAATCTATGTTTGAGATGAAGCCAAATGGACATTTGAGCAAAAAAGAATCGGCGAGCCCAGTAAGCGATCTGATAGCATCAATGCTTAGCAGACAGCAATAACAATAATCCGGACATCGGATAAAACAGAAGTTCGAACGAAGCCGCAAAGATGACGGCCAAACGCATGTTTGACGAATGAAATGAGGAGCTCGGCTTGGCCCACTTTGCGGCGAGAGAAAACGCTCCAGTTTTAACGCAGCCCGGGAGTTTTGCGACACTTTGGCGGCCCAAAGTGTCAAAATTTTTGCTTCTTCCGGCCTTCGTAGCCAAGGCCAATTCGGCGGAGTAGGCTTGAAAAAGAAGATAAGTTTGTCCATTTCACAAAGTAAAACTGACTTCTCTCACCAACCCCCCATATAAATACGCCCCGGAGGGGATTTAACGGGGCAAAGCAAAAATAACACTTTTTATAAACGCTGGGTGTGAAGTTCAGTACCTGAACTCATAGTAGATAGTAGCTGGTAGTAGTAGTTAGGTTCGGAGTCGACCTTCGACACGGCTCAGGTTAAAGAAAACTTAATAAATGTATTGACACTCTTGTCAATAAGGTATAATATAATAATTGCTAAAACCACCCGCCCTACGCAAGTACGGCGGGTTTTTGTATTATTTGATAGAGTATTATCTATGAGTAAAGAGAGAGTATTGATACTCGTCGACGGGAGCAACCTGTACTTTAGTCTTAAGAACCTTCAACTTCCAAAATATAAAGTAACGCAGTTTGATTTTGGCGGACTTGCGAAGTGGCTGGCAAATGGTAGAAGAATTACAAGCCGAAACTATTATGTAGGAGTTGTCCGGGCGAAGCCTAGTGATAACAAAGGGCAACAATTACGTAAAGATCAGCAAAAATTATTCTCTCATCTTAGGTCAAAAGACCAAAAGTTCATCACCATTCATGGATACTTGATGCAAAGTGGCGGCGTATTCCACGAAAAGGGAGTTGATGTCCGTATAGCCACAGACCTAGTTGTGGGTGCTTGTGAGGATAAATACGATAGCGCAATTTTAATTTCGTCAGACACCGACCTAATTCCGGCTATTAATTATGTACAAAAGACAGGCAAGAAAGTTGAATACATCGGATTCTCTAGCCAGCCCAGCTATGGGCTGATTAAAAACTGTTCTTTATCAAGAGTATTAGCTGCAGCGGATATTAAACAGTTTATAAAAACTACTTGATGGATCCGGGTATCGACAGAAACAGATGAATCTAGGTTGAGCGAGGACTGAATCCAGTCGAAACTGTGTCCCGAACCTCCGTTTATATAGTGAGGGACCGCTTGTCGTTGTTTCGGCGCGGTTCGAGCCAAGCCTGGTTCAATCTGCCTTTCTGACGCGCCCGGGAGTTTTGCGACACTTTGGCGGTCCAAAGTGTCAAAATTTTTGCTTCTTTGAAAAAGAAGATAGGTTTGTCCATTTCACAAAGTAAAACTGACTTCTCTCACCAACCCTCACCCCCCCCAAGTTCCAATGTTCTGCAGAACTAGAGAACTTATGCAAGCCGACGGAAAAATCCGAGTACCTGGCCGCGGCAGTATCCGCCTGAGGCGGAATTACACGGCAGGAAAAATAAGCTGAAGCGCTTTTAGGGTGAGTCTTTAAGAGCTATAATAAGCATATGACAAAAATAACTGAAGTGAAGCTAAGCTTATCCATTTTTAGGGAAGGTAAGACATATATTGCCTTTAGCCCTGCTTTAGATATTTCTACTGCTGGTAAGTCAGCGACAGAGGCAAAGAAAAACTTTGACGAACTGGTTCAGATCTTTTTTGAAGAAACAGAAAAGCACGGGACGACAGAAGACGCCTTGCTTTCGTTAGGGTGGGAAAAACTTAAGAGCAAGAAATGGCAACCACCCGTAGAAGTTGAACACACTACTACAAGAGTGGCTGTGCCAGCGTAGATTAAATGTCTCGAATTGCTCCGATAAAATGGAGGAGATTCGAGAAGTTCTTGTTTGCTGTAGGTTGCAAATTTATTAGACAAGAGTCCAGCCACAGAGTTTATTGGAAGGAAGGCCTGAATCGGCCAATAATATTACCCACCTACGATCCCGTACCAGTATTTATTATAAAAAATACACTGCGAAGTCTAGGAATCGACAATATGACATACTTAAAAATCCTCCGCAAAACAAAGTAGATTTTTTCTCACCGAACCCCAAAAGTGGACCACACTAAGCCTACGAAGATAGCTGTAATTGCAGCCAATGGGCGGAGCGGGCAAGCCGCCGTAGTAGGTCCGTTAGCCGGCGGATTCACTACACGGTAAACATCTGAAATACGGAGTACAATAAGCTTATGCTTATGCAACAAAAAGGCTTGGCTCATTTGGGCGTACTCCTTTTGCTGGTTTTAGTCATCAGCACCATCGGCCTGGCCGGTTGGAAAGTCTTGGACCATAAAAAATCGCCGGCCAGTCTGGCCACCAGTTCTTCTGTTGCTAAGCAGCCGTCAACTAAACCATCCGATCCGCTGGCAGCTCTGCCGGATATCTCTTACTTTAAAAGCCATCCGACTGACCAATTCATAGTCGACTTCGACGTCATTGGCAGTGGCCATCCCTATAAAGGTAAACGGGCTATCACGCCGCACACCGGCGGCCATGTCAATTTTGAAGACATGTACAAGAAATGGCCGCGCGGCGGTACGGCTCACAGCAACTACCCGCCAATCTATGCTGTGGCTGACGGGGTTATT
>JACPKF010000006.1 GCA_016187125.1 Candidatus Saccharimonadota bacterium | reverse complement strand
TATAGGTCACGTAATTTTCTAGCTTGTAATAAAGCACAACCGCCTGAATCTCTTCATGGCAAGGGAAGGGATGGATCCACACACTTCTTTGAAGAGGTCGAAAATCAAGCCTGTAGAGTTTAGCAGTTAGAGCATCACGTCCTAATTTGCGATCTTCGGGTATGTCAAAAACTACCAATCGCCATTTTGCGTCCCATTTATCGGGTCTAGCTATACGCAAGGACTTAAAATGACTGTGGGCAAGTCTGGCACGACCTTTTTTGGTAATAGTGATACCGTGTTCAAATCTCTCGGCTGAACTGTAATCTATCAAATGTTTCTGTTTCATGTATTTAATAACACGCTTTATTTCTCGTTCACGTCCACGTTTATCCAAGCTATCCAGAAATTTATTTAGTGGCTTATCAAGGCCTATAGCCAGGCCGGGCAGAACTAACGAAGCTGTAATAGTTCCGCCAATTGCTACAAATCTTAAAATACCGTCGATTAACGAGCTTGTTTCTTCCCTTGAACTCATAGACAAATTATAACAAAACTCAGCGATCGCTGAGTTTTGAAGCAAGTGTGTATCTGTTAATTGTGTGATAGCATAAGTGAATGATCTTAACTCTTATGCTTTTGGCTGGCTTGGGGCTTTGTTTTGGCAGCTTTGTTAACGCTCTGGTCTGGCGAGTGCGCCAGCAAGCAATAAGCCCGCCTTCGCTAAGGCTACGGTGGACAGGCAATAAGCAAAAAGCGATAAACTCCAAAGATTTGCCAATTACTCATTTTCAATTCTCAATTCTCTCCGGGCGAAGCCAGTGTGTAAATTGCCACCACCTGCTAGTGTCTAAGGATTTGGTGCCGGTCTTGAGCTGGCTATTTTTGAGGGGTCGCTGCCGCTACTGTCAAAAGCCAATTTCGGTACAATATCCGTTGGTAGAAATTGCCGGCGCTACAGTTTTTGTAGCGTCTTACTATTTTTGGCCGCTTCATATCGCGGCCGGCCAATGGGTTTTGTTGGTAAGCTGGCTGGCAACTAGCGTTGGCCTGCTAGCACTGGCTGTTTATGATTTGCGCTGGATGATATTGCCCAGCCGCATTTTATATCCAACATTGGCGTTGGCGCTTGGTGGTAGACTGGCCTATATTTTGTTTTTTGCTCAGGACAAAGCCCGCAGTTTTTGGCTTTTAGGGCTAAGCGTTTTGGTGGCTAGCGGTATCTTCTGGGTACTATTTATGATTTCTTCCGGCCGCTGGATTGGCTACGGCGACATTCGTCTGGGGCTGATAACCGGCAGCGTTTTAGCCAGTCCGGCCAAAAGTTTTTTAATGATTTTTCTGGCCTCGGTTTTAGGCACCCTGTTTGTAATTCCACGTTTGATTACCAAGCGACAAAGCTTTAGTTCCAAACTGCCTTATGGTCCTTGGCTTATTTTATCTACGGCTCTGACGCTACTGTTTGGCGAGCCAATCATTGATTGGTACACACAGCTACTAATTTAGCTTTTAAGTACCTAGCTTTTAGTACTTAGCCCAAACATTTCAGGCTGGTGGCTATGAGCTAGAAGCTAATGGCTATAGGGGAACCACCCCTATCCGCTTATGCTATACTCTAGATAATGAGTGGGCCAACATTCGCATTGGGACGCTGTGCCAGGCGCACGCACTTAAGTAAAATGCCAGGTCAACTACTGAGCCGGAGGTTTCAGGTTTGGATGAAGCACAAGGCGCAACCGAGAAACGCAGTGAGGCGTATAGACAGGTATGGTAAGAAACCCTGGTTTCAGAACTGGATGCCCGAAAGTACCAGACTTTTTGGCTTGGATGCAGCACAAGGAAAAGACAAGCAACGCAATAATCTCTACAGAAGAGCCGTAAAGACAATGAATGGCCAAGGTACGCATTTGGATGCTGTACAAGGCGCAGGCGAGAAACGCAGGGAACTGTATATGCAATACAGTGAGCGAGTATCGCAGCCTGTAACGCCGTACAGCGCCAAAAACAGCAGCGGCGCTGCCAGCTCCGCTGGCGGGCAGGCTGCTGTAGTGCGTATGTTGGCTGGGGGGTACACCATCATAGAGGTTTTAATAGTGTTGGCTATCAGCGGCACAATACTAGTCAGCTCAATTGGCGTATTTGGTGGCCGCAAAGCAGCCACAGAGTTTTCTCAAGCGGTGTACGATCTGCAGTCCAAATTTCAAAACTACGCCAATTCAGTCAGCTCGGCGGCTTTGCCTGCGGGCGAGGCTTATACCTGCCAAGTTAGCAGTCTGATGCCGGATGGCAAAGTCTATCCAGTACTTGCCACCGCGCCGGCCGGCAGCAGCGACACCACTAACCAGGACTGTATTTATCTAGGCCGGGCCATCCAGATAATCCCCGGCAGCGACAGTATCTATAACTATCCGGTTTTTGGGTTGCGCACGGTTCATAACGGTACCGTAGACACCGGAGATTTTCCGGCCAGCGTCGCGGCCGCTAACCCCGAGCCAGCTCTGGACTCCAGCGGCAACTTTTTATTAGTCGAACAATATCAACTTTTAAATGGGTTGAGTATTGTCTCGGCCACAGCGGCCGATTCTGGCGAACAAGACCTACTGACGCTTTATAGCAGTTTACAAAATAATAATACTTCCGGAAGCCAAATCACGGCCTCCACTCGCAACTACGCCTTTAGCTCCACCGATGCCAAATCAGTGCGCTTACGCTCGTGCATAGAGGGGAGCAGTTGCGGCTCGGGGACCGAATATCCGCTTATCGGCAAAAGCTGGAATTTGTGTGTTGCCAACTCAACCGGTAGCAAGAGGGCTCAACTTGCCGTCCAAGGCACCGCTACCGGCATTACCACCAGACTGAATCTGGAAGGTTGCCCATGAAAGTAATCAGCAATAAGCAAAAAGTAAAAAGCAGGCTCGACAAAAAGACCTGGCTTCAGAGCTGGATGCTCAAAACTGCTAGAGCTTTTGGCTTGGATACGCTGCAAGCAAGCAGTCCCAGTAGAAATAACTGGTTTCAGAACTGGGTGCCGAGTGCCAGCCGTGCGCACTTGAGCGACGGGCAACATCAACTGCCGAGCCGGAGATTCCAGGTTTGGATGAAGCACAAGGCGCAACTGAGAAACGCAGTGAGGCGTATATGTAATACGCTGAATGAGTATCGCAAGTTGCAACGCAGTGATTCGCCAAAACCGCCAGCGGCATCAATGGCTGTGCCATTGAACAGGCTGGCGGGGCCTGTAAGATCCGGCAGGGGGGATACGATTGTAGAAGTAATGATAAGCACAGCAGTACTAGCTATTGTCTTAGCCACGGCCTACACTTCTTCAACGCATAGCCTGCAAAGCGGCCTTAATGCTAAGTACCGCGACCAAGCCCTAACCTATGCCCGGGCCCAAATAGAACTTATAAAAACAGCCGACAACCAGCGGCCGCCTACAGTTGGCGCTTACAAGCTCAACCGGCCGTTTTGTATAAATCCTTCAGACGCTAAGCTGCAAGAAGTGGATAGCACTACCAGAGTCTGCTCGTTGCCTATTGGCGAGACTAATCCCGATAACCAGAGCCCCTACAGCGTGGTTGATAATTACAGTTTGGCCTCTAAGACTTTTACGGCTACAGTCACATGGCAGTCGGCCAATAATGTGCCTAATCAAACCACTCTGTATTACAAGCCCAATAATAGTTTTGTGTCGGGTCCGGGGCCGTAAAAACAACAGGCAATGACCATGAAGAACACTAATAATCATAAAACGGCCTGCGTGAATAAGAAATTTATCCAGCATTTAGGACCGAGCCGATCTATTACTGTAGTTAGTAGCATCTGGCGTACGTGCTTGAGTAAAGCGCAAGCCAGCCAGGGGAAGAAAAAAACCTGGTTTCAGAGCTGGATATTGTCTATGCAACGAAGGATACACAAAAAGGCCAGACATTTTGGCTTGGATGCAGTGCAAGAAAGCAAAGGTGTGAAGCGAGCGAGCCGTATGGGAGAATACGGTGAGCGAGTAACGGACGCAGCTGACACCGCAATGCGCCAAGAGGGCTGGCAGAATTTGGGCTTTGCCCAAAACAGACCAGCCCGGCCAAAAAGTTCTGGGGGATTTACTATTGTTGAGCTTCTAATAGCTACAGCCGTGTTCTCTTTGGTACTGATGACAGCCCTGGCCGGGTTTTTGCAAATCGGCCGTTTGTTTTATCAAGGCGTATCATCCACCCAAACTCAAAGCGTGGTTAATCAACTGTTCCAGGACATAGTCGGCAATTTCCAAACGGCCGCTAATATTTCATCGCCTCAAAACGCTGGTGGCTACAGCTACTACTGTATCGGCAATAGCCGCTACACTTATAATATTGGCAAAAAAGTCAACTTGGCGGATACTCCCAAACACGCTCCGCTGGCCGCTGGCGGTAACTTTGGTCTTTTAAAAGATGTACTGCCGGGGGCTACGGCCTGCGCCACGCCCTGCGATGATCTTGCCGGCGGAGCCTGTCCGGCCGGAGCCGTGGCCTTTAATCAGCCTATAGAAATACTTGGCAATAATATGCGCCTGGAGTCATTTAACTTGCAACAAAACCTAAGTGTCAGCCCCAATTTCTACAATGTCTCGGTGGTGGTAGCTTATGGTGATGATGAGCTTTTAGACTTCACAGTCGCCAATGATCCCAGCACCGTTTTTTGCAAAGGCGGTTCCTCTAACCAACAATTCTGCGCCGTTAGCCGTCTGGCTACGGGCGTATATAGGGGGCAGGGGCCATGAAAATTGGGCGCCAATCTAGTAGAATTAAGCTTATGCCTATGCCTAAACAGGTGCGTGGTGAAAGGGGCTTGGCCTCGGTTGTCGTGGTTACGGTGCTGACGGTGGTTATAACCCTAATAAGTTTGGGTTTTGCCCGCCTCACGGACCGCTCGGTTAACAACTCAACCAACAATCAAGCCAGTAATATTGCCAGTTACGGCGCTCAGTCGGCTATTAATGACGCGGCTAGTTATATCAAGGATCACCCCACGGCTGCTTCGACTAGTTGCAGCGGCGAGGGAAGCTTGATAGGCAGCTCAACCGCACCCGGCCCGTTTTATAATGATTCCAATCTGTCCGGCGATGCCGGGCGCAGTACCCGCTACACTTGCTTATTAGTTAATCAAGAGCCCAAAGACCTCCTTTACCAACGACTGCCGCCCAGTAAATCCCGGGTTATCAAGATGACCACTTCGGCCAGTCCCGGCGAACTAGATAAAATCATGCTATCTTGGCAGCCGACAAATACTCAAGTCACCGGCTATCCTCCGTCGAGTACCCCGCTTTTGGATATAACAACTTGGAACGGTTCCGCCAACAACTATTTGCCGCTGCTCAGGCTCACGCTTTATCCGGTGCCAACCGGCGGTAGCGTGGCTAATTTAGAGGCTAATTCTAAAACCGTCTTCTTATACCCTCAAAGCAGTTCAGGTCCGGTGCCGACGCAGAGCTACTCCGCCATGAAGAACGGTAGTCCATTGCCGGTGGCTTGCACTAAAGAACTCGGGGTTGGCAGCTTTAACGGCAGTGCCGACTTCACCTGCAACCTTATTATTAGCAACCTGGCCGCGGCTATCGCGCTGCCCGACAAGCTCGATTATTTTTATCTGCGGCTTACGCCCATTTACAATCAAGCTGATGTCAGAATTCAAGCTAACAACGCCGGCGGTCAAATCTTGAAAATCTTGCGTGTACAAGCATTAATTGACGCTACGGCTACCTCAGGCGGGGTGGCTAAGCGGCTGCAGGCTAGACTCGATATTAGCGGCAGCGATGAAAATATTGATCCTTTCAGCGACTCCATACCGGAGTACGCCCTCCGTTCCGCCGGCGCTGTTTGCAAGCGTCTGGTTGGCATTACTAGTCCCTATAGCTATACCCAGTTAGATGGCCCTCCAGCCGTCTGTAATCAATTGGGCGATCCTATTATATATACGCCGGCGCCGACTCTAGATTTCACAATTAACGCCGTAGACAGCGAAACCACTGATGACTTTGGCCAAAAAGGCACCGCTTACACTGACAGCAGTGCCGCGCTGGCTTGGACCAGTACCGATGCCGCTGGTGGCTGTAGCGCCAGGGCCGCCGCGCCAAGGGCTGACTGGAGCGGCAATAAAAATCTGCCTCCCTCAACCTGGTCCGGCTCAACCAACACCGGCAGTCAAAACATCCCTAGCATAACCAATAGAACTACTTTTACGCTGTCTTGTAGCGGCCCCGGCAGCGGCGGAGCCCCACTCGAAAGAACCGTCACCGCCTGGCCGCCCCCCACGGCTTCCATATCGGATCCCGGCCCAGTTGTGGCCGGTACTTCCTTTACTCTAACTTGGAATGCTAATAATGCCAGTCAGTGCCAATTTAGCGATGACTGGACGCCAGCTATTTCGCCTGTTTCCAACCCCGGCGGTGCACCCATTAGTGGCAATCAAACCATAGCTACCGATTGGGATGATACCAGCGCCCGGTCTTACACTATTACTTGTAATGATCCTCCCGCTCGAGAGGCTACTTATACTCGTAACTTAACAGTTACCTGGCCGCCGCCCACGGTTACAATTTCTGGACCAAGTTCTATCACTGCCGGTGATTCCTTCACCCTAAGCTGGTCAGTCGGCAATTCCAGCAGCTGTAGTTCTTCCGGTTGGCCGACGCCAATTTCACTGTCGGGTCTTAAAGGCCAGCCTAAAAACGACAACCAAACCATAGCTACTAACTGGAGAGATAATGGCACCCAAACTTACACTATTACTTGCGATAATCCTGGCGGTTCTTTCTCTAGGACTTGGAATGTTGGTATTAATGGGGATACAAAAAAATCCCCCCCAACCTGTACTGCGGATTGGAATCTAGTTGACAAAGGCGATGGAACCGGAACCTTATCCTGGAATGGAGCCTGCCCGACATTTGCTGCCGGCGCCGGGTTTTATTACTTTACTGACTGTACGCCAGAGCTGGCCGCCGTTACAAACGGCTGTAGGGGGGTAGGTAATGCCGCCAGCCAAACGGTAGGCCCTGGCCACTATAGCGGCACATTTCATTCAGGAGTGGAGCCCTGGGGTACCAGAGCTAGCAGCGCCAATAAATCCTTTGACGTCGTCGCGCCACCAGTCCACGTTATTATATCCAAACCCTCAACTATCTGGATCTGGCCGGATTCCGATTATGACTTTAGCTTCAAGACATCACAACCTCTAACGCCTAATGACTGCCGTGATGGACTACATAGGTTAGTACTTTGTTTTGACATAGATGCCTATCAAGGAACGGACACTTTTGATAATCGATCGAAGATAGCATATTGTGAAATATCTACCGGGGGAGTAAAGATAAATACTTCTAATAATGGCCGTGGTTCGCAGCATTGGTCTAGGCAGGGCAAATGGATCGACTACACCATTGGTTGGTTTGATCTCCCTCGCTATACTCAACCGGGTAACAACTATGATTTTATAAAGGATGTATATGTTTCATGTGTACCAAAACCAGAGTATGGCAGTGTACGTGGGAGTGATAGCAAAACAGTTCGTTGGAAAACCTGTGCCGATAGAGGCCAACAAGGTATATATGCCACTGATGCGGCTCAAAATGACTGCTCAAACCCCCCACCCCCACCCCCACCAGGGCCACCTAGGGGAGATGTGATCGTTACTATTACTGACAATAGATGCATCTCGAGAAATGCCCAACGCAAGTGTAATCGCACCTCAGTGTCTTATGCTTCCTCGCAAGCAAATGGTACAATATTACGCTGCAACGAGTCCTGGTCAGCTAATAATGGTTCTGGAAGCGGTCCAATTCCGTATCCATCGGGCACATTTTCTATTGGTGGTTTGCATCCCGGTGGCAGCATAACGGTATCCTGCACATCTAAAGAAGATGGTTGGGTGGGCACAGCCTTTGCTACGCTTTTCTATTAAGCTATAAATAAGGAAAAACAGATGAAATTATGGCGGCATAAAAATCTTACAGAAAAAGCGAGTTTATCCAGTGATGCTTTAGTTAAAAGAAATCTGGCTATTATTGCTGTCTTAGCTGGGTTGTTTGCCATAACTTATTATTTTTTAATTTATAATCCACAAACCAAATATACCTACTCAAATTTGGGGTCTTACCATCTAGAAGGTAGTATAACGGGCAGCGGCGTAGTATTTTTAAAACCTTCTAGTTTTAAGGATTATAAAAAGGCTAATGACCAGATTGCCCTAAGACAAGAATCGGTTAATTCAAAAAACAATCAAGTAAGCGCAGCATTTTTATCAGCTGCTTCAACATCAGAAGCGACTGCTTACACAGATATAGAATTGTTAGCCCTAAAAGCAAATTTTGCATTTCCAGATAAGAACTATTCATTAGTTGCCGGTCCAATTGAAAGTTTTGTAAAGAATTGGCTACCATCGGATTGGCAAGTTAGTCTAGAAAAGGCAAAACCCTTTACCAATAAAACTATTAAGGATAACGCTTGGCAATTTGCAATCAGCACCAAAGATCCTAGTAGTAAAGCTGGAACGTATAAGGGTAAAGCAATCTATGCTATCCATAACAATAATTTTTACTATTTTTTTATAGCTACCGCCGAAAAAAATTGGCAAGATAATCAAAAGACTTGGCAACAGATAATTGATGGCCTACAGATCAACCAGTAAGTTTTTTGACATATTGCATAAATTAGTGTAATATTACAATGTATGGTTTTGCAGCTAGGAGTTAGATAATGACAATCGGTAATAGAGAGCAATTAGGTATAGAACAAGCTCTTGATGGTGTGACTGTTGAAGCTGACCCTACCTTGATCGGTCGACCTCGAGCAGTTGGCTCAATGATTATTGATTCTCTCAAACATTTGGCTGGTAGAGAAGTTATTGCTACAACCGCTGCCTTAGTATCAGCCCTGGCTTTAGCTGGCGGTACAGCCAATGCCAGTGGTGAAAAAGGTGCCTCATCCAGAGCCGAAGCCGCCCGGGTTGATGGCCAAGACACTATAAAATGTACTATTGGTAATATAGTAATCGCTGGAGGCTTTATTAAGCCAGAAAAAAAGACTTCTGGTTGCAAAATTGGTAATGTTCTAACGGATAAAAAGGGAAGACCCAAGTTTGTCGCCTATGCCTCAGTACCAGAAAAGAATTTGACATGGCGTTGGACGGAGACCTCAAGAGATTTTGTTGGTGAGTGTACTGTTTCTGGCTATTCTGGTTCAGGTGCAGGTGATAAGTTCAGTACACCTAAAGCTCCAGCTAATGTAGTAGAGAAGCCTATAGGTGGTGCTATGCCACCCATCCTTAGAGCAAATTTCGAACTATCAGCTTCATATCAAGGTCTAAAAGGTAATGCCACCAGAAAACGGGTATTTAGTAAAGCCGATTCACTTGTACTTTGTGCCCCTCAACCATTGCTTGTTAGCTCGCCAAATACAGCTGTTAGTATGTCTTCTGACGGTTCTTCAGTTAGCGTAATAACTGGTTTGACCATAAGCAAGCCAAAACTAATTACATCATTGTATACATTAAAGGGCGGTGGTATTGCTTCAGAGGCTATATATACACCGAGTGGCGATAAGTGTAATTATGTGAGCGAGGCGGCAGACGTCCAATCAGGCTACCTTTTGGCAAATAAAAAATCAATCAGGTGTGAATCTGGAATTACCGGTACTACATACACATACATGATCTACCGCGGGGATGATGGTCTTCAGTGTGAAACAGATCTAAAGGGTGCAGGAAGTTATCATTATCCAATGGAGACTTATGGTCCGGGTAAGATGTTTGTAGGAACCGGCATTATTAGCAGAGACCCTACTGGTAAACAAGCTGATTATCAAGAGGGGTTTAATTATTTCTCTGATGGCTGGACAACTCTAGATGGCTTAGGGACTCCATGCGATGATAAACATGCTGGCTGGTCTGTTGGTCACACTGCAACTAATTAAGCTATAAGAGATTACTTCTTACGGTGGAATTTTTTATTTAGTTAAATCTTTAAAAACTCCGCCCGCAACTCCTTAAAACCAGCGCCAGAACATCGCATTTGCCCTCGGCCCAAGACCCACACGCCAGACCACCCTCTTGCAAGGTGTTACCTTGCAAAGAAAGCCCAAACTTCTGGTTTCCAAGACCCGGCTCTGTCACTCTACAATGCAGCAAGGCCAGGCCTTGCAACTTGCAAGGATTGCAAGGAACCTTGTAAGACGGTAATTTTAAAAATTAGGTTTTTGTTTAATTAATCCCTTGAACCGTTGTAGTTTTTAGAAAAATATTTTGCTTGTGGTTGACATCCAAAACAGTTTTTCTATAGACTGCGGATGAAAAGAGGGTAACCATGAAACGCTGGGGAATAGTAACTTTCCTAGTCATAATCCTAGCCGCGGCAGCGACTCTGGCCATTTGGCAACCCTGGCAAAATAAAAAAAACAATCAACCACCGGCTGACAGCGGTCAATACCTTGTCATCAAAGAATGGGGCGTGAAGTTTAAACTTCCTTCAGACATAGCAAACGATGTTTATTACTCATATGATAAACAGCGTAATGTTATTAACTTTGGATCTAAACAATATGCCCAAGTGGAGCCATTGTGTGGAGCAGATAAAATCGGTCTTTCTAAAGGACTATTTCGTACTTCTGTTAATGAAAATCCGAATGAATTTTTCCCGACCCCCTTTAAGGTAATTGATGGATATACCTACCAATTTGCTCCTAGCTCAGTAGGGTGTAATCAGAATAACAGATTTAACGTGGATGAAAACCGTGGTTTTGCTATAGAAGTAACTGAACTAGTTGAAGCGATTAGTAAGACATTAGAACTTGTGGGCAGATAGCTTTTGTTATAAGCGGGTCGATGGACGTAAAATGAACCACCTAAGAAAATCACCAGAAACAGAGAGCCTTGTAAGCATCGGCAATTTTGCGAGAGCAGTTTTGGGCAGTAAATTTGGTAAAGCCATAGCCATGTCTTTAGTTGCTGTTAGTTTCTTGGGGCTACCAAAGTCTGCAAAAGGAGGTGACGGTGGATATCCTTGAGCTAACGCTGCCGAAGTGAATCAACCTGTCTATGACTGGGGCTATACGGAATGTCAGCCGGCTATGCAAGCAGCAGGAACATGTAACACCTTCAATGTCACCAAACCCGGAACAAATGATGTATATCATGAAAGCGACCCCTGGGGTTTTGTTGTCAGGAACTGTACTTCTTATGCGGCGTGGCGGGCTAATAAAGAGTTCGGAGTCAATATTCCATCGGATTGGGGTAGTGCTAATACATGGGATACGGGCGCACATGATGACGGCTATAAAGTTTCTGGGCTGGACCCAGAAAAGACTGGACCGGAAGCCGGTGATATAGCCCAATGGGATAGCACTCACGTCGCATTCGTTGATAGTGTTAATCCAGATGGATCGGTCAATGTTTCTGAATTTAATAAAGATGAACATGGAAACTTTACTCAGCGGGGCGAAGCTTATGGCACAAGTAAAGTAGATGCCGATCACTATATTGACGTTAACGGAGTTGGTAACAGGCTGAGTGGCTCAACAGGCTCTAATGGCGGGAATACGGCGCCTAGCACTGTTGCATATAACCAGATAGGTGAGGGTGGAGAAGTTATGTCGCAGGAACGGCATGCCTATACAAAGGTTGGAGGGCGGCTGTGGTGGATAAAGCATATGGATCAATGGACAGACGCCGATACTAAAACTTGGGGTGAAAAGCCAAGCGCAACTGTCAGTACTGAGGATGTGCACAATAACGAAGTCGGATATCCTGGGCCAGGAGACCATCCACCCGGTCACGGCACTGCAGTTTATAGACAAGACGAAAAACAACAATATTATTTTTACGGTCAAAACGCTTATACCATTACCGAGGGTGAAGTAGATGATTTGAATGTGCGCAACAAGGCTCAGATGATCCCAAATACTATGCGGCTATGGGACTTTACCGGTAAACCATTGCCCATGGAAAACGGCATGATTTACAGGGTTGCCGGCGATCCTACCGTAAGGGTCGCAAATCTACGGTCATATGGCTGGTTTGGCTTGCATGCTAATAACAATGCCGTTTTGGAATGTATTAAAATCACAAGCGGCAGATCGACTATTAATATAGTTCCTCAATCTGCCCGCCGAACTGTCGAGATTCACGACTCAAGCGTACCGGTACTTTGTGCCTTCCCACCGCAGATAGTGGTAAAAACGCCTGAGGATCTTAAGCAATTTCGCGTTACTGGCAATAATCAAAACGAGGGGTATGTGCTTCACCCTTATCCAACCCCACTCTTAAAATACCTGCATACTAATGGCAGCCCAGATTTACGCGAAACACGGGCAATATATGGACTTTATCAAGGTTCCGCTATGGCTCCACCTCAAGGAGCCTTCTTTCGCAACATGTCCAATGGCCAAGTCTTCGAAAGTATCGGCGGACAGTACCGCTACGTCTCCTCTAAAGATATGTTGGTATGTTTGGGCAATCCGCCAATAATTGATGTGCCCGCCAATGCCATGGAGGGTAGTATGGTGCAGGGCCCGCCAATGGCGTGCGCTACCAGTGCTTCTACACCGGCTTCTACACCTGATAAGCCGATTTCAGCGCCTGGTCCTGAGTCATCAACCCCACCTTCTGCACCAGCGCCTAGCCCTGAGCCAGCTCCACAACCGGCGCCAGCCGCTGGTCCTGAATCACCCCCAGCTGCTCCACCTACTCCATCCGCTACATCACCCCTTCCTGCTTCTGAATCAACTCCACCTTCCACATCATCGCCGGCCCGTGGTCCTGAGCTGACTCCATCCTCAACTCCACCTTCCACATCATCGCCGGCCCGTGGTCCTGAGCTGACCTCGTCTCCAACCCCTCCATCAGCTCGCACCTCTGAGCCAACCTTGACTCCCGCATCCTCACCAAATTCCGTGTCAACTTCAATTCCTACTTCTCCCGCACAATCACCGGCTCCTAGCTCCGAGCTATCCCCGCATCCAACTTCACCTTCAGCAGCACCAGCTCCTAGCCGAGAGTCAACTCCGTCCTCAACATCAACACCTGCCTCCGGTCCTGAGCTGACTCCATCCCCAACCCCGCGATCAACGCCTGTCCGCGGTCCTGAATCAGCTCCACCTCCGGCCTCACCACCCCGATCCAATTCAAGACCCCGCTCCAACCAAAGACCCCCATCCGTTCCCAAATCTCTGCCTAAGCCAATCCCGAAATTAGCGCCACCTAATTACAAGGGCAAGATTGCTTGCCAGTCCAATAGGCGTCAGTTCCCAAAAACTCAAAAACCGGCGCCAGTCAATCGAAAGTCCAAGCTCAGGGCTTGCATAGTTAAGCCCCGGGGGAACCAGCGATCCTATAGCGCTATCCGATAGCATCATCAACTACTATGTCCTGATAGTAAAACGGCCGTGCATTTCTATACCTGACTCTCAAAACTGTGTCTGAAGATTTAATTTCGACTTGGTTTCTGATCTCTAAACATGGGAATAAATTCAGCGGTCGCTGAATTTATTCCCACAACTATAGGGTTTTGAGAGTCAGGTTACTATGCGTAAGACCCCGGGTTTAATTACCAGCTTTGCGGTGGAATTTGCGAATTGCTCTTGCAAGATTGATAATTAAGCGGTATAAAAAACTTATGAGAAGTACTGCCGAACGGCTATTTGGCGGTTCTGATAAAGGACTAAGCTACCCACTTGGGGTGCTTAGTCTCGCGGATCAGATTGTTGTAGTTGAGATGAATGGCTGGCCAAGAAACTACACTCCTTCTTCACAACAACGTTTTGGAAGCCCAGGAGGACCAGCGGTGAATGGACCCTTTGTTCATGATCCTCTAGCCTTTAGGAAACGTAGAGAAGAGGCATTAGAGAGCGGAAGTCCATTAGCTGATTGGCTACAACCCCCGCCTAATAGCGCTGCTTAACTTCTTTTGGCCGCTCGATGGAACTGCTCGTGAACTTTTTTGAGATGTGGATCAGTTACATGAGTGTAGATTTGAGTAGTGGCGATGTTGCTATGGCCCAGCATGGCTTGAACTGAGCGCAAATCAGCTCCGTTCATCAATAAATCGGTTGCAAACGAATGTCTTAAAGTATGGGGGGATACGTGTTTAGTGATGCCGGCGGCCAAGCCGTAGCGGGCAATCATACGCTGGACACTGCGGGCCGTCAGGCGATGGTAATTACCGGATAAATCGACCTTTTTACTGCCACTGTATCTGATAAATAACGGTTTTGTATTATCTTGACGCTTGTCCAAATATCTTTGGATCCAGTCAGCTGCCTCAGCGCTGATAAAAATTGGCCGGTCTTTTTGGCCCTTGCCGCGGACCATAAACTCCCGGCGCCGAAGATTGATGTGATCTTTGTCGAGGCTTACTAACTCGCTGACTCGCAGCCCACTGGAAAACAACAGTTCAATAATAGCCCGGTCCCTCAGCCCATTCAGAGTCGCAACATTAGGCTGGGCAGTCAATCTTTCGAGCTCTTCAGAAGTTAAAAAGGTCACTTGGGGGCGAGTGGTTCGAGCCAGCTCTATCTTATCTGGGGCAAGGGCGGTTATCCCTCTCTTGGCGCAAAAACGCAAAAAACTGCGCAGAGCAATAAGATGGTAGTTTTGAGTCACCTTAGACAGCTCATCAGAGGTGTTGGTGCCCAAGCGATTAAGCCACAACCGCCATTTCCTGATTAGCTCGACGTCAATATCTTTGAGCTTAATATCACCGGCAAAGTCGCTAAGGCGAGTTAAGTAATGGCTGTAATTTTCAATGGTTTTGCTTGAGCGGTTTTGTTCTAGCTCTTGATATTCTAAGAACTGGGCGACAGCGTCTTCATAGCTCATATGCTTAGTTTAAACTTAAGCGTCGTACAATATCAACCGCATTCACCTATTCTAATATTCTTAAGAATATTAGAATAGGTGGAAGATTTTAATATTGGAAAAGTTCAGCTTAGAACAAAAAAATTATTCAGCCAATCCTAAAACGCTTGTGATATCTGTATTTTTTGTTAAAATAATTTTAGCCACCAAACTTTTTATATAGATACGGATTGGCTGGGAAAATTATGAAATATACAACCTTAGATCCCTATAATTTAAACTTAAAAGTTTAGGCGGCCAAGTGGAAAGAACATTAATTATCCTGAAGCCCGATGCGCTGCAGCGCGGTTTACTGGGCGAAATTCTAAGCCGCTTTGAAAAAGCCGGTCTAAAAATAGTGGGCATGAAGATGGTGCATCCTAATGAACAGCACTATCATCATCATTATGAAACTATCAGCAAACTAAAATCTAGGGTCAGCGAAGAAACGTATAAACAAAATACTGATTTTATGCTGTCGGCACCGGTGATTGCAGCTGTTATAGAAGGCGTAGAAGCCGTTAGTTTGGTAAGAAAAATAGTTGGCGATACCGAACCAAAGGCTGCAGCTCCTGGCACGGTTAGAGGCGACTATTCTCATATGAGCATTAAGCATGCTAATGAAAAGGGCGGAGCACTGCCAAATCTTATCCATGCCTCTGGGAATACTCAGGAAGCTAAAGAAGAAATTGCTCATTGGTTTTCTGAAAACGAGCTGTTCGATTATAAAACGGCTCACGAACACCTCACCCAAAATCCAAAAAACTAAAAAAGTTGGTGCCCCCACCGCGACTCGAACGCAGATCATCTCCTTAGGACGGAGTTGCTCTATCCATTGAGCTATGGGGGCGTACATGTATTTTAAGTCCGCAACCTGTAACCTACAACCTCTAACCTAGCCTACTCCGCCAAAGTAGCTTTGGCTACGAAGGCCGGATATAATGTAGCCATGAGTCCCGTTAGAACCCAAAAGACCTACAATATTTATTTTTACGTTGAAGCAAGCCCAGTAGTAGACTTTCGAGTCCATCTGCAAGAACAGATGAATATTCACCGAAGGCGAATAATCTCGAAAGCTCACTACTGGGCAAGCGCCCGCGTTCAATCGTTAACCAAACTACGGAAGGTAAGTGGGTTCTAACGGGATGAGCGAAAAGCCAGCCAAAGAGAATGAAGTTGAAGTCAAGAGGCCCGGTAGTAGACCCACCGAGGCGGACTCACTACCGGGTAAGCCCAAATATTTTAAAGAGCAGTTTGAAGACGAAGAGACAATGCTGGTGTTTAGAAAACACCCGATTGTTATGCGCCGGGGAATAATATTTGCATCGGCTGGTCTGCTTTTGGCTATGACTCCAGCGCTTATAAAACCACAGTACGGTGTTTTTTTTGGCGGGCTAGTTGGCGGTTTCTTACTGTTTGTACTCATATTATTCCCCTGGTGGGTCCGCTGGTACTTCAGCGTTTATATAATGACCGACAAGCGTTTTATTCAACAAACCCGCAGCTTGCTCCAGGTAAATGTAGTGGATATTGGCCTAGAACAGATACAAATGATTAATTATCAAATCGCCGGACTAGAACAGACGATGCTGGGTTTTGGTACAATAGTCGTACAAACTTACGTGGGAGATTTGGTGATTAACGAAGTGCACCACCCAGAAAAAGTCCAGAAAAAAATGGTGCACATTTTGAGAGATTTGGGAATTCATCATACTATGCGGCCCGGTACTGAAAAAGACCATGATCAAGACGACGAAGAGCTATGAAACTGAGAAAGCATTTCAAAAAAAGAGTTAAAAAGGTCAAAAAACTATTGCCGGACGTGGTAACCGAAAAGGCCGCCAGTTTTAGTCCGTTGCCCCGGCCACCAGAGCCGATATCTCTTAAGGATGTTCCGCATATTACCAGTGAAACTATTACCGAGCACAGGGAAGAGGTGCTGTCTGGAGCCCGTAAATATATTTATCCGCTGGCCCATTCTAAGCACCGCATTTTGGTTATTAGCAGTGGTATCGCAGCCGTTACCATAATAACTTTTTTGGTTTACTGCGGCTTAGCGCTTTATAAGTTTTACCAGTACAACACTTTCCTTTACCGGGTTACCCAAGTTATTCCGTTTCCCATAGCCCGTGCCGGCGATGCATACGTGAATTACGAGAATTATTTGTTTGAACTGCGACACTATATTCATTATTACCAAACTCAACAACAGCGCTTGTTTGGCGGCCAGCAGCAAATAAATCAGTTTAGGAAGCAGGCTCTGCAAAACGTGATCAATAACGGCTATGTAAAAACCCTGGCCAAGAAAAACGGTGTTAAAGTCTCGGACCGCGAAGTCGACGCTCGGATAAATGAAGTCCGTCAGCAAAACCGCCTGGGTAGCAACAATAAAGTGTTTGCTGATGTGCTGCGGGATTATTGGGGTTGGTCGATCGCCGATTTTAGACGCAGTCTAAAGGACCAAATGCTGGCTGAGAGAGTGGTAGCCAAACTCGACGTCGGCGCACAGGCTAAAGCCCAATCGGTTTTAGCCCAGTCTAATGCTGGGGCTGATTTTGGCAGCCTGGCCGCCCAAAACTCCGACGATCCCAGTAAGGCCAGTAACGGCGACTGGGGTTTTGGCATCACCAAAACTAATCCCAATGTGTCCCCAGAGGTTATTAATGAGCTGTTTAAACTCAAAGCCGGCCAAGTTTCGGGCATAATTTTAGCCAGCCGGGTGGATATTAATAAGCCCGACACCCTAGAAATTGTTAAAGTTATCGGGAGCGACGGCACAACTGTCACGGCTCAGCATATTTCTTTCAATCTAAAAGACATCTCGTTCTACATTAAAGACTTGCAGGCTAAAGAACCATCCAAGACCTACGTCCGCTTTTAACTACCCTCTCTTTTTGTTAAACTTACATCTGTTCTCGTCGGACCACGACTTTGACTTTCGACCTCAAATAAATAGGAACATAATTTATTTGAGTCTTAAGTTCTTGTCGGCTCCTCCTCTAAAATCTGTAGACAGCTTGGCTTGGTTTACAAATTTTTAGATAAGCAAGAATAAGGGCTCGTAGTGTAGAGGCCTAACACGTCTCCCTGTCACGGAGAAGATCGCCGGTTCGAATCCGGTCGGGCCCGCCACGAAAATACGTCACCTTTTTGGTGGCGTTTTTTCGTGCTGTTTTGAACCGGATCCGAACCGCAAACCTGCGGTTCGGTGAACACAGCCGCGGAAGTAAAATTGTGTTTACATAATTTTACCGAGCAGCGAGGGAAAAGTACGCCGTAGGCGTACGCTATCCGGTCGGGCCCGCCACGAAAAGGACCCCAACTCCTACCGAGTGGGGTCCTTTTCGTGGAGCCCAAACCGGTCGAACCTCATCGCCTTGCTTACACTTGGTCAAAGCATATTAGTTAGATTTATAAAAACACTTGCATTATCTGCGTGAACTCGAAGTGCCACTGGCACTTCTCGGGTTCGAATCCGGCTTGGACATCGGGTAAGTTATGCTCTAGTCGGTCGGGCCACTTCTCGGGTTCGAATCCGATTTGGGCAATTAGGAAACGATACCCGGTTTGCCTTTCGAAATCGAAAGTGAAAGAGGGATGGGTTTGCCAATAGCTCATCCATTGAATGTTATAGGCGAGCCAATAAACGATTCCTTGGGTCGTCCTCTAGAAATTGGTCTTGGTGTACCAACGTCAGGATATTTAAATCTTCCGAATAAATAAAAAAAGGGAAATAGTAAAATGGCTAGAATTGATCGGGAATCCATGCAGGGACCACAAGATCTAACACCCAGAGTAACGAGCCTGCCATCTTCCATCACTCGCCTTGATCGTGAGTTATGAAGGATGCATTAAGATTAAATGTGAGGTTTATAATATAAGTATGAGTAGGAGTCACGAATTACAACCGGGCATGGAGAAAAAGGGCGGTTTTTTAAATGCCTGGAAGAGATTTAACCAAGTCAGCGCAGCCGTACTTGCTGCCGCTGGAATTGTTTTTGAGCAGCCAATTCTTCTTGGGTTGGCAGCGATAGATATACTTCAAAGCTATGTAATTGGGAAAATTGAGAAAGCTCGTGAGCGGCGCCAAGTCACCAAGCAGCTCGGCAGCAAGGCCTTACTCGGTACCCGAAAACCAGCTTTTGTTTAGAACCCATCTCATAATAAAGTTTTGGGCCGAAAAACGGCCTTATTTGGCTGCAGAACCTTTATCACTCGTCAATGTAACTATGATTACACTTCCTCGCGCTTCAGGCTTGTCGCTCAAAGAATATTCGTTTTTTGCTATCCAAAATTATTATGAGATGGGTTCTAGTATTAAGTTTGCTGTTTGTGAGCGACTATCGAACCGATAGCTTCACCTTCAATGACTTTTTTAAGATTGCCGGGCTTGAGCTCAAAAACAATTATTGGCAGTTTATTATCCATGGCTAGCGAGATGGCAGCATTATCCATAACATTGATTTCCGGGTTTTGCAGGGCTTCGGTGTGCGAGATTGAATCATATTTTTTAGCATCAGGGTGACGCACAGGATCCTTATCATAGACACCATCTACCTTAGTACCCTTTAAGACTGCTTCGCAATCTAGTTCAAGGCCGGCCGTAACAGCCGCCGTATCGGTAGTAAAGTAGGGATTGCCGGTGCCACCGGCAATAATTACAACTCGGCCTTTCTCCATATGTCTGATTGCCCGGCGGCGAATAAATGGCTCGGCAACGCCTTCGACTCTCAATTTGGATTGAAGACGGGCAGGCTGGCTATTGGACTCCAAGGTATCTACCAGCGCCATGCCGTTAATAATGGTTGCCAGCATGCCCATATAATCACCAGTAGCCCGTTCGACGCCATGATCGGATATAGAAGCACCTCGCATAAAATTACCGCCGCCGACTACTATGGCAATCTGGGCGCCGGTTTCGTCTATTACTTGCTTGAGTTCTTTAGTAAGATTATTGACAAATTTGGCATCAATGCCACTAAGGCGTATACCGGCAAATTGCTCGCCGGACAGTTTTAAAAGAACTCTTTTAAATTTCATCAGTTCAATATTACCGCGTTTGCTCAGCCAACACCATAGATTTGATATACTTCGTCATGTGGAGCCGATAGGCGGATTCGAACCGCCGGCCTTCACTTTACGAAAGTGCTGCTCTACCAACTGAGCTATATCGGCATCCTGCGAAATTAGTATAATGGTAGTACGCTTGCTTCCTCCATCCTCGCTCCGTCGCCATAGCTATGGAGCGTCGGCGACCGTAGCAGTGGTGAGGCGAGTGTAGTACAGTGGCAGTATACCAGCTTCCCAAGCTGGGGATACGGGTTCAATTCCCGTCACTCGCACCACGTCGCAACTAATATCAACCCCGCCAGAAATTTTGGCGAACAAGTAGCCAAAATTTAGCGGGGTCTTGTATTGTTACTCCTTTTCCCCAAGCCGTATTCTCACGGCTTGGGGGCCCCAACTTTCCGGTGTAGAATAAGTCTTATGGCTAAGAGCTTTGAGCTAGAGACTAACAGCTAAATTTTTATGGAATTACCTAAAAAATTTTTACACGACCGCTTGGTTCTACTGCTTATTAGTTTACTAGCGGTGGTTCTGGTTGTAGGAGTTAGCTTAGTGCTGCTGCGGTTTGATGTTTCTAATAACCCAACAACAATTGTGGCTTACCGGCCTAATATCTCCGGTAGTAGTTATCAAAGTGGCAAACCGATTGATATTTATAGCCTGGCTCTTTTTATGATTATCACGGCTTTTGCGGCTGTGGTTTTGAGTGCCCGAACCTACTTTGTTCAGCGCTATGTATCGGTTTTTATTTTAGTCAGTGGTTTATTTCTTCTAATTTTATCTACGATTGTGGCTAATTCTCTGATTTCACTCCAATGAAGTCCATTTTCCGTTATCCTTTTTCCTTTTACCGTGCCTTGACGGTGATCCATTTTCCGTTATCCATAGTAAATAGATTATGGTCAATGGCTAATGCGACGTGAATGGTAAACAGTGAATGGTTAAAGGCTTTCTATGAGATCAATCGAAATTCCACAGCCCGACGAGCGCGATTGGCGATATCGGGCTTTTGAAATTTTGCCGGGCGCCCTGACCTGGACAATTTTGTTTTTGCCGGCCGGCTTGAGCCTGATAAATCAAAAACTAGCCGCCTACTTTATAGTAGCCTTTCTGCTACTTTGGTTTGTACGAGTCATTGGTTTAAATATTAGGGCTCTTCAAGGGTGGCGTTTAAAGGAAGAACATCAAAAACTTGATTGGGAAAAACTCAACCAAGATCTAGAAAATCCGGACATAAAGCCTAACCGGACCCTTGCTTGGCATATCAAGAACTTGGCAAGGGTCAGTCAGTATATTCCGGCCTCCCAGCGTATTGCCCCGAGCCAGATTTATCACGCCGTTTTTATTGCTTTTTATAACGAATCGCGCGGCGTGGTAGAACCGACAGTTCAATCCGTTATAAATAGCAATTACGATCTAAAAAAGTTGATTCTGATTTTGGCCTATGAGCAGCGCGGTGGCCCGGAAGTGGAAACCACGGCCAAAGATTTAGTCGAAAAATATGGTCACTACTTTTACCATGCCGAGGCGGTAATGCATCCTTGGCCGATAGTCGGCGAAATTATCGGCAAGGGCGGTAATGTAACTTACGCTGCGCGCTGGCTAAAAAGCTATTTAGAAAAAGAAAAAATTGACTCTAAAAATGTTTTAGTAACGACACTCGACTCCGACAACCGGCCGCACAAGCAATATTTCGCGGTTTTGACCTATACGTATTGTTCGACCGAGCAGCCCAAGCATGCTTCTTACCAGCCGATAACCATGTACACCAATAACATCTGGGACGCGCCGGCGCCGATGCGGGTGATTGCTACCGGCAACTCTCTTTGGAATACGGTGCTATCTCTGCGCCAACATTTGCTGCGTAATTTCTCGGCCCATTCTCAATCAATGGAAGCCCTGATTGATACTGATTTTTGGAGCGTTCGGACCATCGTAGAAGATGGCCATCAATTCTGGCGTACTTGGTTCCGCTATGACGGCCACCATGAAGTTTTTCCGATTTACGTGCCTATTTATCAAGACGTGGTTTTTACCGATAAATATACCAAGACTTTGAAGATGCAGTTTATTCAGGTACGGCGCTGGGCCTGGGGGGCTTCAGATGTAGCCTACGTGGCCAATCAGGGATTTTTTAAGAAAAACCACATTCCCAAATATAAAGTTTGGGCCAAGTTTTTAAGACTTTTAGAAACACATGTCAGCTGGGCTACAGCGCCTCTAATCCTGCTTCTGGCCGCGCTGGTTCCGTTCTTCATTAATCCTAACAGCTATATCGCTAATCAACTGCCGCAGTTAGCCAGCCGCCTGCAGACGTTGGCAATGACTGGTATTTTGGTGACTCTTTTTTTGAGTTTCCGCAGCCTGCCGCCCAAACCAGCCCGCTACAAGCGTCGCCGAACTTTCTGGATGATTTTCCAATGGGCATATCTGGTCCCTACCACAATTATTTATGGAGCATTTGCTGCCATTTACTCTCAGACCAGGCTAATGCTTGGCTGGTATTTGGGTTTTGTTGTAACAGAAAAAGCCGTCAGAAAAGACTAGAGCTACACACCGCCTGACCTGCCGTCCAGCAAAGCTGGACACACCGTCAGGTTCTCGGCAAATCGCTTTGTTGCCAGCCCCGGTTCTCCCTCGATGTATTATTTATACACCTCGGTTCGATCCTCGCTGGCGCCGTGCGCTTTATTCGAGTGTGTCGCTCTAGCCTAATTGCGCGTAACTTCCTTGAACTGTGCTCAAGCGTGTGCTTCTGGGACTGACATAATAACTTATAACCATTTTGATGAAAATTCGAGACTAGCGACTTAACAACTAGAGCCTAGCGACTCTTTGCAAGGCCGGGCCTTGTAAAGAGTCGTGTTCAGCCACGTAGCGCAACCAAGCTCGTCGGTTAAAATGTTTTAGGACATTAGCTGTAACTTCGCTTATCTGGTGCGGTTTGAGCAGTGGCTTATCGGGTAAGCTCAAGAGTTGGCGTATAACGGTTGAGGTAATCTCACGAGCTTCTACATAACAGTTTTTCCGATCCTGGAGCGCTAAAAGCACCTCTGTAAACAAAAGATCGGTTAAAAAGGGCTTAGGCGAGCCCTTAGCCTCTACAAATAGGGAACTGCTTAGCTCAATGGCCTCGTGAGTCGTAAAAATGCTCTTGCAGTGCAGGCACTGCCTGCGTCGCCATATCTGATTACTGCGTTTTTGTGCTCGACTGTTAGTGACTTCAGTTTCACCACCACAATATATACATTTCACTTCTGCATTTACCTTTAACCCTTTTCCGTTTTCTGTGCATTATCCTTGATCCGTTTTCCGTTATCCATGGTGAACTGATAACGGTTAATTGAAAATGCATGGTAAACAGTGAATGGTAAATTGTGAACGGCTTTATGCCTAACCATGTCAACATGTTGTCATAACGGTAGGCAAAAAGCTAGTGGATAAGAGAAATTTTCCGGGGATAAATAAAAGAGCCGGACATTGATTGTCCGGCTCTGGCTGTCTGAACTGTTTGTTTAATTGCTGAGAATACTGGTTCGCAGGCGGCGAATCCGCGACTGCGCACGCTTGGGCCTGGCTATCTCTTCGTAAAAAAGCTTAAAATTCTCTAGTGGGCTACCTTTTTTGGCACTCACAAAAATCTCTCTGATTAACCTAAATATTCTAACGTGTTGACATATTATTGTCAATATATCCTAGACTAGTAAATGCTTATGTTTTCAATCTGTTCTGCCTCATTTTTTGCTACCCAACACTTAGGGCTGAATGCTTCGCAAGTAGGCACTAGAAAATGGCTAGTCTCAGACCTAGGTGCTGGGCTACAATTACCGGAGGGTGAACAGCAACTACTTTCGTCAGCTAACTAAATCTAGATTGGGAGCTCGCAGCGGAACACTAAGAACTAGGCGTGGTAGTGTTAAAACACCCTTTTTTATGCCGTGCGGCAGCCGCGGCGTAGTCAAAGGCCTGAAACCGGAAGATCTTAAAGCTACCGGTATCCAGGTTATGCTGGCCAACGCTTATCATTTGCATGTCCAGCCAGGCGAGAAACTGATAAAAAAACTCGGTGGACTACATAATTTTAGTAGCTGGGAAGGACCGATTTTGACAGACTCCGGCGGCTTTCAGGTTTTTTCGCTGTCCAATGTCCGTAAAATCTCCGAGGAAGGGGTTTTATTTAAAGATCCGGCTAGCGGCAAGGAGGTGTTGATTAGTCCCGAAAAATCAATGCAAATACAGTTTGATTTGGGCTCTGATATTATTTTGGCCTTTGACGATCTGACCGGACTGTCTTTGCAAGATCGTCCCAGAACCCGCGAGGCTGTAGAGCGCACTCATCGCTGGCTGTTGCGCTGTATCACCGAATTCAACCGCCTTGTAAGCATTAGTGTGATAGGTTTAACCTATCACAGAAAGAGGCCGCTGTTGTTTGGCATCGTGCAAGGCGGGTTAGATAAAAAATTACGCAAAAAAAGTCTGGACTTCGTCCAGTCTCAATCTGTTGATGGAATAGCCATTGGCGGGTTGGCGGTTGGCGAGAGTAGGCCTGAAATGTACGATATGCTGAAATTTTTGGCGCCGCAATACGATACCAGCCGTGTTCGCTATCTGATGGGGGTGGGGGAACCAAAGGACATGCGACTGGCTATTGAACATGGCATTGATATGTTTGATTGCGTCCTTCCCACGAGAAACGGCAGACATGGGCAGGTTTGGATAGACGGCGATAGGCGTATAAACTTACTCAACGAAAAGTATAAGGATGATCCAAGGCCTATAGACCCTGGTGAAATCGAATTTGATGAATCAAATCCGTCCGCTGAAAGCGAAATTTCACGGGGTCTACTCCGTGGAACTTCGCCTACGGCGAACGGCAAAGCCGGTTCCACTGGGGTAGACAAAACTTGCGATTGCCAGACCTGCCAAGCCGGCTACAGCCGTGCCTTCTTGCGCCATCTGTTTAAAGTAGGCGACCCGTTAGCTGGTTCACTTGCCTCATTACATAATCTGCGACACCTGGCCCGCCTTACGGAAGACTACAGAAATTAAGTAGCTTCTTGGCCTAACTTGCCGAGGATAATAACCCTATTTTTGCCGCCAAAACCGAAAATGCGCGAAATTCTGGCACCGGATTTAGACCAAGAAAGATTTATAAGCGAAGGTGGCTCCGACCGGCCCGACTAGCGTTAAGCGGCTTCTTAATAAGCCTCAAGCACTATAGCGGCGTTCTGATTACCAAAACCAGCGCCAACAACGATGCCTTTCTTAATCTCACGCTCGGTGACTTCAGTGGCGCTAGTTATATATTTTTCCATATCGTCTTCAACCTCCTCACTGCCAACGGCCGGCGGCAAACTTTGAGTATCTAAGGCCTCAAGCATCTCTGCCGCGGCCATAGCGCCAGCATTGCCAAGCATATGTCCGGCTCTACCCTTGGTGGCCATAACTCTACTTTCTAAATCAACGCCAAGCTTTGCATCAAGCCAATTTACGACCTTGATTTCTCCGGGGTCGCCGCGTTTGGTGGCCGTGGCGTGGGCCCCATAAGCTGTTGGATCGGACGGTTCCCAATTGCTTCTTTTGAGGGAGAGTTCTACAGCGTTGAAGAGATGCTTGGGGCTAAGTTCAGTACGCTCACCAGGACCACCGGCTTCCCCGTAGCCGGTGAGTCTAGCTAGAATGACAGCGCCGCGATTCCTAGCATATTTTTCGTCCTCAAGTACAAAGAAAACCGACCCCTCGGATATGACCGCGCCCTCACGGGCCGGATTGAATGGGAGGGAAGCACGTTTCGAATCACTGCCTTCGTATGCTGCCCCGGTGGCTTCAAACTCGACTAAGGTGTAGTAATTAAGTGCTTCTATACCGCCGGCCAGAACAACATCGGCTTCATCGAGCTTGATTTGCCGATGGGCTTGTATAAGGGCGGCGATACTACTAGAGCAGGCTTTCGGTATTAAATAGTGCCCACCCTCGGCACCCATGACATCAGCAATCGTTATTACCGGGCTTTCCGGCATCATTTGGAACATGTCGGTCGAAGACGGCCGAATATTCCTTAATATCTTATAAGCGCCTTCGGCTAACTTAATGGCGCCGCCGATACCGCTGCCAACTACGACTGAATATCGTGAAGTATCGACCAGCGGTTTTAAATTTTCATCAACTATGGCGGCCTTTGTGGCGGCTTCGGCCGCCGCCCGAAGACCTAAACTACCGGAAGGCGTAAATTCGCGGGGAACAGATCTGGCAGGAATCAAATCAGCGAAAGGATAATCAGGATCTTCAATTAAATTGTAGCCGATTATCCGGCCAGCTACCTTGGATCTAAGTCTTTGATAGCCCGGTAGCATATTTATAAGACCGCCTCTATGGCCATTTTCGGTTTCTACGCCTAGCAGCAGTTCTCTAGTTTTTTTAGAGCGAGTCGATTGAGCAGCTTCCTCAATTGCTTCATGAATTTTGATTAGCCAGTCGGGCTGGGCCTGCTCGGCGAGCCAAGCCTCCTGATAGCTTATACCTATTTGCCCTTGCCAAGCCGCATCCATAGTTTCTCGATAGGTCCGGCCAAGCGGAGTAATCGCCCCGACGCCGGTTATAACTGTGTTTCTTTCGCTCATATTAAACGGTTAATACTAATGCTTCGTAGGTCATTCCACCGCCAAAACTAGGCATTAGTATGTTATCTCCTTTCTTAATTCTGCCATCTCTAACAGCTCGTAGTAAGGCGAGAGGAATAGAGGCAGTAGAGGTATTGCCGTGCCTGTCTAAGTCAACTACTAACTGGTCTCTTCTAAAACCAAGTTTTTCGTTGGCATATTCAATAATTCTAATGTTGGCTTGGTGGGGAACTACCCAGTTGATTTGTTCTCTTTTGAAACCGGTATTCTCATTAGCTTTTTCTAGTGCGGCGTTTCCAATTTGTACCATCACTCTCCTAGCTACCTTTAGCACTTCACGGCCATTCATATATACGTACTCTCCAGAATTAGCATAGAGAATTTCCTCTTGGCTACTATCGGTTTCCTGCCACCAACCGTGCATACCGCTTTCACTACCAGGCTGACGCGCTAAGACAACTGCTCCACCGCCATCGCCTAAGACACTGGCTGTCCCCCTGTCTATTTTCCCTGTGTATCCTGATAACAGAGCTTCGATAGCCACAGCTAAATCCGTGTCTATTCCTCTTTCTTCATCCCTAGCGGTTTCATAGGCGGCTTCAAGGGCATCTATAGTTTCTGGAGATTTGTCAAAAAAGCCTATTTTTTTTGATAATGCTTCAGTACCAATAACTAATGCAAGATCAATGCCGTCAGTATTGAATCTTTTATAGCCAGCTTCTAACGCATTTACTAGTCCGGTGCAGGCTAGATTGCGATCATCGCTGGCTACGGCGTGGTAACCCTTTTCATTTAATAGCTTATGAATACCTGGATGGGCACCGTTGATAGGCCTATAAGTATCGGCTGTGGAACTGGCCACAAAAAGATAATCAATTTCTGCAGGCGCTTTAATCCCTGCGTATCTAAGAGCTCGTAGTCCGGCTTCGGCTCCTAAAGTTACGACATTTTCATCTCCGGTGCATAAGTAACGAAACCTCATACCCGTGAGTTCATAAGTCTCCTTGGGTGTTGAGTCTAACCCAAATTCTCTTATAAGACGCCGGTTAGAATAGCGCTCTCGGGGTAACTTTTGTCCAAAGCCCACCATTTCTACTTCAAAAACCGGTGTTTGCTTTCCCAAAGTGAAGCTAATATAACAGGGAATAGCCAAAAAGCATAGTGCTCTTGCTTATAAAGAAAAAGGACGGTGGTCGGTACAAAACTTGAACTCGCGCACCAAAATCTTGAAGCTCCGTAATCCGCCGCAGGCGGACTGCTCCGCTCAGGGTTTGGTGCGGGGTAGACCCGTGACCTGTCAACCGTATTTACATTGGTGGGCAATACAGGATTTGAACCTGTGACCTCTTCGATGTCAACGAAGCGCGCTAGCCCCTGCGCTAATTGCCCTTAATAAATATTATAACTCCCCGTGCCTCGATCGGGATTCCAACTGTAGCGTCGCGGAACTTACCTTATGTGATATAGAGTAGGCAAGACTTTGCTGCAGGGCTATCATATATGGTATAAAAGATACTAATCCACAGCTGTGGATAAACTAACAAAAAAGTACTAGCATTTTATGGCTAGCGTATATATACTCTTTCGTAGGTTGAGTTTTGCCGATGTGTTAAAGCATCACATAAACTGGCTTGAACAGCATTGCGAGGCTGCTCAAGCCAGTTTTTTGTTGAACTAGGGCATTTATTGGTCAAAAAAATCGTAAATTTACTCTTTTGAGCTTGGCTTGGCCAATAAACGATAAAGAAAAAACCTAGGTTTTGTCTCATTACAGGTGTTATGATGGAGTGAATTATGGATCCCGTTAGATCTCAGAAGACGACCGTAAATAGTTGCACGATTGAACACGTGAGCGCTTTTCAGGCATTAACTAATATATTAGAAAGTTAAGTGAGATCTAACGGGATGGATGAGCCGCAAAAATTGGATGACAACGATCACCGTAAGCTAGGCCAGGAACTTGACCTATTTGTCACGAGTGAACTAGTGGGATCGGGTTTGCCGATGTTGACACAGCGTGGAACTGTTCTACGGGAGCAGTTAATGGCCTATTCTAATGAACTCAGAGAGAGAAGAGGCTTTAGCAAGGTATGGACGCCTCATATAACTAAGACGGATCTCTATAAGACCTCAGGTCATTGGGATAAATTTGGCGCAGAGCTTTTTTTGGTAAAAAGCCAGGAAACAAAAGACCAATTAGTCCTAAAACCGATGAATTGCCCCCACCATACCCAGATATACGCCTCTAGACCCCGCAGCTACCGAGAATTACCATTTAAGTACCTCGAAACAGCCACAGTTTACCGAGACGAGAAAAGCGGAGAACTACAGGGTTTAGCTAGAGTCCGTTCTATCAGTATGGATGACAGCCATGTTTTTTGCCGGCCCGACCAAATCGAAAACTCAGTCAAGGAGTTAATTGAAGCCGCTCAAGAAACTTATGAAACCATAGGCATGGGGCTTAAATTCCGACTGTCATTTAGAGATAAAGGGAAGGGTTATTTGGGATCATCTGAGCTATGGGATAAAGCCCAAAAAATTATGGAACAAGTAGCAAAAGCCGAAAAACTGGCATATTCTGTAGCTCCCGGCGATGCTGCCTTTTATGGTCCTAAGATAGACTTTATCGCCATAGATGTACTGGGCCGGGAGTGGCAGTTAGCAACCGTTCAGCTTGATTTTGTCCAACCAGAACGATTTAAACTGTCATACATAGATGAAAAAGGTCATGAGCAGCGACCGGTAATGATTCACTGTGCACTGCTGGGATCTATCGAAAGATTCCTGGCCATCTATATCGAACATACCAGCGGAAAATTTCCACTATGGCTAGCCCCTGAGCAATTGCGGATTATGACACTGAATGACGAAGAATCTATCTTAAAAATGGCCAAAAACGTTGTAGAAAGTGCTAAGCAGTTAGGTATTAGAGCAGAGCTCGATGACAGTAATGAATCGGTTGGCAAAAAGATCCGCAACGTCGAGGTTATGAAGGTGCCTTACGCAGTAGTTATTGGTCAAAAGGAACTCGATTCTAAAAAAATAGTGCCGCGGGTGCGTTCCGACTTGGGCAAACAGCCGGCTCAAGCTATGGCTATCGACGATTTTCTGGCTAAAATAGCTGAGCAAGCCTCATCTCGTAGTAAGTGACTAGGCACTATGAAAAAGACTATCGCCATAGATATTGATGATGTTCTAGCGGCTAGTGCTGATGGCTTCTTAAAATTTAGTAATAAACGGTGGGGGACTAATCTAAGATCAGATGACTATACCGAACACTGGGCCGAAATGTGGGGTATTGACTTTGATGAAGTTAAAAAAAGAAGGCAAATCATGCACGGTGAGAAGTTATTTACAAAATACCGTCTCTTTGATGAAGCAAAGCCAATTCTTAAGCAACTAGCTAAGAGCTATAGGCTTGTAGTTGTCAGCTCAAGAAGTTCTCACGTGCAAGCTGATACTCTGGAATGGATTAACCAAGAATTCCCGGCGGTGTTTACGGAAATTCATTTTGCCAAAATGTGGGATATGGAGAATATTTCTGTACTTGAACGACTTAAGATGACTAAAACTGAACTATGTCAGGAAGTCGGGGCTGATTATCTGATAGACGACCAGCTGAAACACTGTAGCGCAGCCGCTAGAGCCGGTATCAAAACTATTTTATTCGGTGATTATAAATGGAATCAGATGGAAGGTCCGTTGCCTAAAAACATAACCCGGACCAAAGACTGGCCGGAGGTTTTAGCATACTTCGATGGACAGAGTTGATACTGATTTTAAGCAAAAGGTTTACGCATTAGTATCGCAAATACCAAGCGGCCGGGTTATGACCTATGGCCAACTGGCGGCCTTGGCCGGCAATCCATATGCTGCGCGTATTGTTGGCGGTATCGCTCACTGGGGTGATCCGTTACTGCCGTGGCAGAGAGTCATTAAAAAAGATGGCTCATTGGCCGAAGGTTACCCCGGGGGCACAGAAGGACACAAGGCGGCGCTAATGGCCGAAGGCGTAAAAGTTGACGAGGACTTTAAGGTAGATATAGAAAAGTTGTTATGGCAGCCGCCACTTTAGCAGATAGCAGTTAGTAAATGGCAGATAAAAAAACTTCATGAAATCCAAAAACCCCCATCTACCATCTACCAAATGCCAACTACTAACCATTGTTGGTCCTACGGCGAGCGGTAAATCAGCTCTGGCTCTACAGATCGCCAAAGAATTTAATGGTGAGATTGTTGCTGCCGACTCTCGCACAATTTATAAAGGCATGGATATTGGCACCGCCAAGCCAAGCGCTGAGGATAGACGCAAAATCCGGCATTTTGGTCTGGATTTGATTGAACCCGGCGAAAGTTTTAACGCCCATAAGTTTAAGATTTACGCCGAGTGCAAGATTGCCGACATCGTCAGGCGAGGCAAGTTACCAATTTTAGTCGGTGGCACTGGGTTGTACGTTGATGGTGTAGTGTTTGATTTTGGTTTTCTACCGAAGGCCGGGGCCAGACTTAGACAGCAGCTTGAATCCATGAGCGTGGAGCGGCTACAAGCCAAAATTACCCAGTTCGGTTACAAAATGCCCGAAAACCGCCAGAACAAACGACATCTAATTCGGACGATTGAAACTCAAGGCCGAAGTGGTTCAAGCAGTCCAAAGCCAAACGTCGGCACAATGATTATTGGCCTAAAACTACCAGACGGGGAACTTAAGCAGAGGATTGCCAAACGGGCTCACGCCAATTTTGATGGCTTAGTAGAGGAGACAAAAACACTGGTGAGCCAATATGGCGAGCCGAAGCTCAAAAAAACCGGCGGTATTCCATATTTAACGGCCTTGGATTATTTGGCCGGCGAGCTGAATCATAACCAGGCGATAGAACAGATAATTGCCGCTGAGTGGCAATATGCCCGTCGTCAAAAGACCTGGTTTAAGCGCAACCCTTTCATTAAATGGTTCAGTTCAGCCGATGAGGCGTTTTTAGCTGTTAAATCAGCTAAACTATAAGCAGTGTTAAACATTGTCTTTATTTGGTTTGCCAAGGTTCTGGGTTGGGGGCTGCGGGCCACTGGCCACCACGGCGCGGCGCTGCCGGGCTTAATTGTTGAGAAACTCCATCCGGGCTTTTTAGATTCGATGCTACACCAGTTGCCGGAAGGCGTGATTGTTGTTAGCGGTACTAACGGTAAAACCACAACTACCAAGATAATCACTCAGCTGCTGCGGTCTCAAAACAGAAGAGTGCTGACTAATAAAACCGGAGGTAATTTTGTAAGAGGCATCTTTTCGACGGTGGCTCAAGCTGCTTCTTTAAGCGCAAAACTGCCTTATGACATGGCTGTTGTCGAACTAGACGAGGCTTACGCCGCGCGGTTTGTGCGTCTGCACCGTCCACGGGTTAGCTTGGTGCTTAATGTTACCAGGGATCAGCTGGACCGCTTTGGCGAAATTGACACGACTGCCAAATTGCTCCAGCAAGTAGTTAACAACACTAAGGAGTTAATAGTGCTGAATGATGATGATAATCGGGCGGCGGCAATGACGCCTCCAGCAACCGCCCGGGCGGCTTACTTTGGTATATCTAAAAACCTGACGGCTCAGTTTCCTAATGATGAGCAACTTTACGCTCAAGACAAGCCACGTACCCTCCCGCACAAAAGGGAAGTAGAACTTACCAAGATTGTTGACTCATCGGCGACTTATAAAATTGGTGATCAACTATACAGTGTTAATTTAAAGATGGATGGCCAACACAACGCGCTCAACGCAGCCGCTGCTCTAGGGGTTCTGCTAGGACTTTACCCGAGAGCCAATACAGCCAATCTGCTAAAGATCTTGTCCGATATCGAGCCGGCTTTTGGGCGGGGAGAGCTAATTGACTACCGCGGGCGCAAGCTAATTTTGCAGTTAATTAAAAACCCCGCCAGCTTTCGTCAAGCCCTGCATGTTTTAGATATTCATCAACCTAGTGTTACGGCAATAGTAATCAACGATGATTACGCCGATGGACGCGATGTTTCGTGGCTATGGGACATTGACTTTGAAGCTTTAAGTGGGGTGCCTAAACCGATCCTAACTAGCGGTGTCAGAGCTTATGATATGGCTCTGCGTTTAAAATATGACCAAATAGCCCCTCAGAAAGTTACGCCAGATATCAAGCAAATGCTTGACGTGCTAGAGGCCCAGACCACCGAAGGCCAAACAGCTATTATTTATGCTACCTATACGGCCATGCTGGCGGTTAGGCGGGTTCTGGCAAAGCGCACAAGGGTAGCAAGGGTATGACAAGTCATTTATCGTTTCTCAGTTTCCATTTACTAATTAAGTATTATCCGCCTTCGCAGAAGACCATGGGCCTAAGCCCATGGATGAAGGCGAACGGTGGACCCTCCGAAGCTTGGAAAGCGAAGGAGGGTGCTTCGGCGGATTCCGCCGAAGAAATGAAGAATACCACGGGTATAAAGCCGTGGAGGCTTCATTTAACATTTACCAAAAGATTTTTTGCTAATTTGCTAATGACTAATAATTTAGCTAATGGCCAATGGCTAATGGTAAATTGGACTTTCGGAGGCAGTTCATGAAAGTCCATCTGGTGCACCTGTATCCGGTTGAAATGAATATTTACGGCGATACCGGTAATCGTCTGGTATTAGAACAACGACTGCGTTGGCGTGGTTATGACGTAGAAACTCACCTAGTTAGAGCCGGTGATAAACTGCCAAACCAGACTGACATCATAATTGGTGGCGGCGGCCAAGACTCAGGACAATCACTTATCGTCGGCGATCTTGCTAAGCGCCAAGCGCAGCTGCAGGCTATGGCCAAAGACGGTGTAAGCATGCTAATGATTTGCGGTATGTATCAGTTATTTGGGCACTACTTTTTAACTCAAGACGGCGCCAAGCTACCCGGCATTGGCATATTTGATTTAGTGACTAGGGCCAGTAATACGCGCTTAATCGGCAACATTACTGCTACCACGGACTTTGGCGCTATAGTTGGCTATGAGAATCACAGCGGTTTGACCTGGCTGGGTCCAAATCAACCGGCGCTGGGGAAAACTTTAAGAGCCCAAGGTAACAATGGTCAGGACGGGACTGAAGGCGCAAGGCAAATAAATGTGTTCGGCTCGTATTTGCATGGTCCAATCCTGTCTAAAAACCCTCATTTTGCCGATGCAATTCTCGGGCAGGCGCTAGCTCGCCAAACTGGCAAGACAATTGAACTAGAGCCTCTTGATGATCATCTGGAGAAAGAAGCTGCTATCAGGGCTCAAAAACGCCCTCGCTAAAACCTACTGAACACTTGATTTACCATCCGGATGTCAATTTGGTACAATTAGTACCAAGGGGAGGCTATGTTCGAGCAACTTTTTGGATCAAAAACCCGGGTAAAACTACTGAGCTTGTTTTACGAGAACCCAAATCGCTCATTTTATGTGCGCGAAATTACTCGCAAAATAGATGAGCAGATTAATTCAGTTCGCCGGGAGCTAGCTAACTTGCTGAGCATCGGCATTATTACTTCTGATGCTAATAATAATCGCCTGTATTATGAGGTTGATCAAAAATACAAATATTACCGCCCACTGGCAGCCATTTTTAGCGGCAAAACCCTAGCTCCAACTTCTAAAGATGAGACTAAAGCTCAGGCCAAAAAAGAATCGGTAGAACCCAAAGTTGACGAGCTACCGGAAACGCCACTGGCTAAGGGTTTAAGATCTACCGGCCATGTTGAGCTGGCTGTTTTGACCGGTCAGTTCACCAGAGACGAAATTGCCGGAGTGGACCTGGTTGTGGTAGGTGACATCAATCAAGCCAAGATTGATCGTTTTGTGGAGGAGCTGGAAAAATCGGAAAATAAACAGATTCGATACACCGTCATGACACTACCCGATTACAAGTATCGCCAGCAAATAAAAGATCGCTTTGTGACCCATCTTTTAGAAGCCAAAAAGCAGGTTATAATCAATACCCAGGACTTGCCGGTATAAAGATGATAAATCCTAAATCCGAAACTCTAAACTCTAAACAATATATAAATTCTAATACCCCAAATTCCAAACCGTTTAGTATTTGTAATTTATTGTTTCGTACTTATCTAGAGCTTAGAGCTTCAATATTGATGCTTTACGCTCCTGCAGGGAGCGTTTAATGGAACTGCAGTACTACGGTGCCAATTGTCTGCGTATAACTACCAAAAAAGCCGCTATCGTTATTGACGACAATTTGGCAGAGCTTGGTTTAAAAACCATAACCAAGCCAACTGATATAAGCCTCAACACCCACGCCGGCATCCCGGATCACGAAGCTCGCTTTAAAGCCGATATGCCCGGCGAATACGAAATTTCCGGCGTGGCTATTCACGGCATTGCTGCCCGGTCTCATATGGATCCCGTTAGAAGTAAGACTTCGCAGAAATCTGCCGATTCGCGCTCAGCGAATCGGACTTCTAACGGGATGGATGAGCCGGATGCCCATAACGCCGTTATCTATACGATCTCGGCCGATGATTTGAAAGTGGCGATTTTAGGCCATATTTATCCCGAGCTTAGCGACGACCAACTGGAACAAATTGGGCTGGTGGATATAGCCGTAGTGCCGGTTGGCGGCAATGGCTATACATTAGACGGAGCAGGGGCTCTGCAGATAATCAAGAAGCTTGAGCCTAAAGTCATTATTCCAACTCACTACGCAGGTGTAGCTATTAAGTACCAAGTGCCCCAAGCTGAGTTAGCTGAGGCTCTTAAGGCTCTGGCCATGGAGCCCAGCGAGACCCTAGATAAATATAAGCCCAAAGCGGCTGAATTTACCGACACGGCACGCCTGATTGTACTTAAATCCGGCTAGAACCCATTTCAAAACCTACCTTCCTTCTGCGAACCAGATTCCAGGCAATCTAACTGATTTTTGCCCCACGCACCAGAAGGCCACCGACTCCTGTCGGTGGATGATAGTTGGTGCATTGGCCTTCGGTGCGGGGTTTCGCACCGTAATCTGGGAAGCCGCCAACTCCTATTGGCGGTGCTTCACTTCGCGATGTACCAATGGGTACAGCTTGTCGCAAGAAATCAGTCATCTTTAACCTGGAATTGAGTCTCTCGAACTCCGAAGGAGGTATTGAAATGGGTTCTAGGTTTTCTGGTTTTTTGATCTAGAAAAGACTCTTGCAAAAAGTCGTCTATAAAGAGGCAGAGCTAAATTACAATTTACTATTTTACTGCTATGGAACAAAATTCCTTGCAGTCTATCATCTTTCATTAGCCTACCTCTACCGCCGGTCTAAAGCGGATATTGCCGTAAATGCTATCACTTTTGTCCATCTCAAAATGGTAACGCCCGTCTTTAAAAGTGGCATAAGGTAGTAGTTGATCGCCCCGGTAATCTTTCATCAAAACTGTCCAGGTACCACTGTCAATGATTTCGATATTTTGCAGTGTCAGAGCTGTATATTCTAATAGGCCCAGGGCGCTCATATCAAAGTTGGCTTTAAGGTGCATCTTACGTTCAAAAATTGTTTTGGGATTTTCGAGGTAGATACCGCTTGGTCCACTGTAGACAACCAAAATCCGCCAATTTTTACTCACTTTAGTTTTTGGTAAACTCGAACTTAGAAGGTCGTTACCTATATCGGGATTCTGCAAGAGTCTCAAGCCGGGGCTAACGGGAAAGTCTAAGTACTTTTTTGGCGGGACTGCTAGTAGACCCATTTTGCCATGTAACTCCGGCAGCAGGGCCGAAATGGTACTAATAACATTGTAAGCTGAGCTGAGTTTGGCTTCCAGCGCCGAGTACTTTGGTAATTTTACGGCGTAGTGCTGCCATTTGGTTTGTAGCAGCTCATACTCTTTTATCATCCATATTTTTCTGGAATTCAGAGAGCCTAAGCCAGTAGTATCAGACGCAGTTTCAACAAAAAACAGGTCCGAAGCCAAGTCTTGATCAGGATTCAAAATGCCGGCTCGTTGTTTATACAACTCCGAGAGTTGCTCGTGCATTTTGACAATCCGGTTGTCTATGTCAAACACTTCTTGAAACTGTTTAAGTATCACTTGTAAATCCTCAGCAGAACATCTTTAGATGAATCTATTATAAGATTAGACTTATTCTACGTCAACTATAATAGTAATTAGTTGCTTAGCTAGCAACTTTATTAAGATAAGTATTTAGAGAAGGCCTTTTTTCTTGAGGGAACGGATGGCAGTGGTGCTGATTTTTACTTTGACCTTTTTGCCGTCAATCATAAGCGTTTTAACTTGCAAATTAGGCTTCCAGACTTTTTTGGTATGGCGCATAGAAAAGCTAACGTTATGGCCGTGCTGCTTGGCTTTTTTATCAAAATCTAGTCTTTGCATGATTAAATCCTAAAATAGGTTCAAAGCTCAATTCTATAGATAAAAACAGATAAAATCAACCTACCTAACAAAAATCAGCGATCGCTGATTTTTGTTAAACTTTGCCGGTTTGTAGTTTCCGCTATACTGTTATGGATGAGTGATACGACATATCTTTTACTGATAGCCCTACCTATCATCTTTATCTCGATGTCGGTTCACGAGCTGATGCATGCCGTCACCAGTGCCTGGCTAGGTGATGATACCGCCAGACTTCAAGGCCGTATTTCCCTTAACCCGGCCCGGCACATAGATCCGTATTTAACTCTGCTCATACCCTTCTTTTTGATTTTAAGCCACAGTCCGGTGATTTTTGGCGCGGCCAAGCCGGTGCAGGTGAATTTTTATCGTCTGCGGCATGGTAAATTCGGCGGAGCGCTAGTGGGAATGATCGGGCCGCTTACAAACTTGGTCTTAGCCGTTTTAGCTGCAGCTGACTTGCGGCTTTTACAGCCGGAGGCCGGCATCATACAAGATATTCTGGTAACCGCCGTAGCTGTCAACATCGGGTTTTTTGTGTTTAATAGCATTCCTTGGCCGCCGCTGGATGGTTCTAGGCTGTTATATGCTTTCGCGCCGCGCCCCTTGCGGGAAGCCATGGAAGCTATCGAAGGCTTTGGCATGATGGGTCTTTTTATATTCATCTTTTTGTTTTATCAGTTTAGCTCAGGACTCGGGGATATTATCGTCAGACTAACTGGCGCTCTGCTGACATAGCCACTGCTATAATAGTATTAGTCGGTGACGGCACAATAAATTTTCTGAATAGTTTACAACAGGGAGTCTTACATGCGCTTTAGTCCGTGGACTTGGCGTGCGGACACCCACTTTGCGAAAGCAGAGTAATTGAGTGCCGGAGCCGGCTACCTCGTCGCAACTAATATCAACCCCGCTAGAAATTTTTGGCGACCTGGGTAGCCAAAAATTAGCGGGGTCTTGTATTGTTGCCCCTCTCCCCACAAAATGCACTGCGTTGGCACTTTGCGGGGACCCCATTTAGGCTTCTCTGATAAAATAGCCAAGTGGCGGGGTGTGGCGCAGCTGGTAGCGCGTACGGCTGGGGGCCGTGAGGTCGCAGGTTCAAGTCCTGTCACCCCGACCATAATAAATCCTCTTGTGCTTGACTTTTTAGGCAAAGTAGTGTACCATAGGTATCTATGGTCAAATTAAACAAAAACGTACTAGCAGCCACAGCAGCAATAGCTGCAGTTGGTAGTGGCTTTGGGGTCGCAGCCGACCGCGGTGTATTCCACAGTTCCCGTGGCGATATCATTCACACGCCAAAGGTGGGACAGCGACTCGAGCAGACAATCAAACCTGAAATGAAACTTCTAGGTAAGCTCGTCATCAAATTTGCTGATAGATATGATCAGTTCTATGACTCTGAAACAGGGACTGTAACAGTAGAGGCTGAAAATAACAGCCCTATAGTGGGAGAAACGCATGTAAGAGCAGAGTTTGCTCCTAAGCCCGGCACGCACCAGGCAGATCCCAATCATCCCCTATTTATTCAAACCGATCATGTAGGACATGATAGTACAGCTACGGTTGTCCTTTCTGCGCCGCTTACGGCTAGCTCAAAAGAACTCTACAACGCTTACGCGGCAAGTTCAGTAGGTGACGACTATCACGGTGCACTTATAAGAGACACAACTGATACCGAATGGTTTGTCGATAGCTCCTACGATAGGAGAGCCCATAATCCTGTGCCTACAGCCAAAGCAATCGTTAGAGACCAAGGGCCAGAAGCTGTTTACACGATACGAAACGCTTTCGAACAACCATCCAAATAAACTTTTTTAAAACGCTTTCTCTGCTAGGATAGATGCATGTGGCAAGAGAAAGACAAACAATTATATAGAAAATTTGAGCTCAAAGATTTTAAAGCGGCTTTTAAGTTTATGGCAAAAGTGGCTGACGAAGCCGAAAAGCAGAACCACCACCCGCGCTGGCAAAATGACTGGAATGAAGTGGAGATTTGGCTCAGTACCCACACAAAAGGCAAGATTACGAACAAAGACCACAAATTGGCAAGAGCTATAGATGCCGCCTATAAAGCACAGACAAAAGGCTCTTCCAAGGCTAGTTTAATAGCTGCAAAACTATATACTGATGGCGGTTCGAGAGGCAATCCTGGACCCTCCGCTGGTGCTTTTATAATCTGTAATTTGGACAATAATGTTGTAGAAAAATCAGGGTTCTATATCGGCATAGCTACTAATAATCAAGCTGAATATCAAGCTTTAGTTAAGGGTCTGGAGAGGGCAAAAAAAGTCGGGGTTAAGGAACTGATAGTTCACATGGATAGCGAACTGGTAATTAAACAAATCAACGGTCTTTACAAGATTAAAAATAACTTGCTTCAGCCACTGCATCAACAGATAGAAAAACTGGCACGAACCTTTGAGAGTATTAAATTTGTTCACGTTCCAAGGATTTTAAATAACCAAGCTGATACAGAGGTGAATCGAATTTTAGACGAACAGGAACGAAGAAAATCTTAACCCGTTTACTTAGAATGGCAAGGTTTGAGTAGTTTAATGAATATATCGAGGGGGTCACCCGTCACCAGTCCGAGCTCCCCGAATAACCAAGACTTGCCGCTTATACTCATATGACCAGAGCCAGGCCAATATTGAAATCGGACAATATTACGGCCAGTTTGTTGATATTCACGGTAGTCGTAGAAGTAGGTCATTGAATATTCAGGCGCTGACCATTCTGATTGAGTAAATCGTCGAAAAATGCTCCCTCGAGTTTTAGCGGCAACTTGTGATTGAGTTGCTAATACGCCCGATGGCGTGCTTTCACTTCCCGGTTTTCGAGTAAAGTAGCCGGTAGTTTTAACACGATGCAATGATCGGTTAAGCCGTTGAGTTCTTCTGGCCGCGGTAGTATCAATATGTTCTGTAATCTCGTCTTCAATGGGATTTAAAAAAGCCTCTTCGATAGCTCTGGCCAGGGCTTCCTGAGCTTCTGGACTGGCTGAACGTACATCAACACCTTTATAAGATTCACCTCGGATCATCTCGTGCATGAAACTATCATCTACTTAAAAACACTCCGTTGCAAGCATAAGCATAGGCTTAGTTGTTGTCAGGGGTAAATCGTGTTATAATCCCTAGTGGCGTCGGACTTACGACTAGCTACCAGCCTTTTTTGGTTGGAGGAAAGTCCGGGCAGCATATGGACAGTGGTAGTCGCTAACAGCAACCGGGGGCAACCCCAGGGAAAGTGCCACAGAAACAACACAACCGTGCCCCTAAAGAGCATGGAAATGGTGAAACGAGTTGGGGTAAGAGCCCACAGCTCCGACGAGTGATTGTCGGAGGAGGTAAACCCTGCCTGCTGCAAGGAGATATGTCGCATATAAGAGGAGTCCATCCGCGGCTTGTCATAAGAACCGCTTGATCCGCCGAGTGATTGGCGGGCTAGATAGATGGCTAGATAAAACAGAACCCGGCTTACGGTTTGTCCGGCGCCACTAAAAAACTCCTTGTATGAGGAGTTTTTTGATTGCCTTTATGCTTGCACTCCAATATTTACAAAGGCATAATAAAACAACAATAAAATCCCTAAAGGAGTTCTTATGCCGCAACCAATGTTTAGAGAACAAGGGTTTGTCTTTGAAGAAGGACAAGAGGCCCCGGTTCACGTTGATGATTATCCTAAACCCGGCCAAATGAATCCCAGCCTCTATCATGTTGAGGGAGTTCTGGCCGATGATGGAGATGCTGTTTGGTTGGCGATTAACCTTCCGGATCGTGCCACAGCCGATTTATTGGTAGCTGCTGCTAATCGACGGGATGAAAGCCTCAAAGAGACGGCACGATCTAGAGGTGAGTATCCCTATGGCCTACTCGGTTACATAGGTATTATAGAGCCGCCAAGAGCTGCTAGTTAACTATTTTTGAGTTTTGGCGGCTTTGACCACAGCCTCAAAAGCCTTGGGTTCCCCGCACAAAAACTTGACGCTCCATAATCTGATTGCGGACTACTCCGCTCAGGTTTTTAAGCGGGGCAAGCGTTGACTATTTCTTTTTAGCAGCGTCTAGGACGGCCTTAAAGGCCGCCGGCTCATTTACAGCTAGCTCAGCCAAAATCTTGCGGTCTAGGGTAATACCGGCTTTTTTCATAGCCGCAATCAGTAAACTGTAAGTCATGCCGTTTAGTCGGGCGCCGGCATTAATACGGGCATTCCACAACTGTCGAAAGCTGCGCTTGCGGTTTCGTCGGTCTCGGTAAGCGAACTGCAGGGCTTTAGTTGTAGCTTGCCTGCCACGCTTAATAGAAGAGCGATGGGCTTTGGTCATACCCCGCGTCGCGCGACGGATTTTGACATGACGTTTGTGGGAAGTTACACCCCGTTTTATCCTCATGATATATCCTCTACGCGACCATTGACCATTGACCATTGACCATTGACCATTTTCCATGTAACTGCATTGATAAATGATAATTGATTATTCATTGCTCGGCCTTCGTAGCCGAAGCTACTTCGGCGGAGTAGGCAGAATTGAAAATTGCTAATTGATAATTGGAGTGATGCAATCACGACTAAACTCCTAACTGACGACGAATATTCTTGGACTGCTTGCCACTCAAGACTTCTACGCCGGCAAAGCGGCGCTTACGAGAAGCACTTTTCTTCTCTAAAAAGTGATTACCCGTCGCATGACGACGGACAACCTTGCCGGTTTTAGTAAGGCGCACACGTTTTTTTGTACCACTATGGGTTTTTAGCTTAGGCACAAGAGTTAATTTCTAATTTACAATTTTGCAATTTACATTCAAGGGCCAATGGCTCAATAACCAAACGCATTGAAAATTGGCTAGATGAAAATTGATTGAAAATTAATGATTGAAAATTGAAAATTTTTACCATGGCGAGTGAGTTACTTCTTCCTTATAACAAAATTAATCTGTCGTCCCGCGAATTGCGGTTCTTGATCCACGACTATGGTCTCACCAAGCTCGTCTTTGACTCTGTCGGCTAACTTAAAGCCCAGATCTTTATGGGCTAATTCTCGTCCTCGATAGATTATCGTAATTTTGACCTTATGTCCAGCTTCCAAAAAGTCCGAAACCTTTCGTAGTTTCACCGATAAATCATGGTCGCCGATTTTAAGACCCATTCGCATCTCTTTGAGATCTAAGGGCTTACTCTTCTGCCGGCTTTTTTGCAGTTGCTTGGTTTTTTGATAGTTATATTTGCCCCAATCGACAATTTTTGCCACCGGGGGCTTGGCGTCAGGTGATACCTCAACTAGATCAAGACCCGCTTCAGAGGCGGCATCTAAGGCTTCAGCTCGACTTAAGAGCCCTAATTGCCGGCCATCATCGCCAATTACCCGTAACTGGTTAGAACGGATGGCCTCATTTATCCTAGGACTATTGACGATTTTCTCGCTCCTTAAACTCTGATTGATAATAACAGCCCTGGAGCTTATTCACAATAATTTAGCCAAGTATTTTTATAATGGCTGGAGTGGTTGGCGGTACTGTAATGCTTCAGCGATGTGTTCAGGTTTGATCGACTCTTGCTGGGCTAAATCAGCAACAGTGCGAGCGACTTTGACAGTTCTTACATAAGCTCTAGCGGAAATACCGAGCTTGCTGGCTGCACTATCTAACAGACTTTTGGCCTCGCTGGAGAAGCTAGCCAGCTCCCGAATTTCGCGGTTGGTCATTGAACTATTAAAGCGGGCCTTGCCAAAACGTTGTTTCTGAGTCACGTAGGCTAAGGCTACTCGCGGTTTGATAAGATCTGTTTCACTCGGACCTCTGCGGTTTTCTAACAGGCGCTCATAATCAACATCGTGTACAGGTAAGTGTAAGTCGATCCTATCCAGTATAGGTCCCGAAACTTTCTTCTGGTAGCGGGCAATGTCCGCCGCCGTGCAGATACAGGGCTTGGAAGTGCCCCAGTAACCGCAAGGGCAAGGGTTTTGAGTTGCGACTAGTATAAAGTCAGCCGGGTAAGTTACAGAGTCTTTAACGCGGGCAATCGTTACAGTTCCATCCTCGAGTGGTTGTCGCAGTGATTCCAAGCAATGGCGGCTAAACTCGGGCAGCTCGTCAAGAAATAGCACGCCCCTATGCGCCAGACTTGCTTCGCCGGGCTTGGGATAAGTTCCGCCGCCAATAATGGCGATAGTGCTGGCTGTATGGTGAGGAGTCCGAAAAGGCCTAGTTGTGATTATAGCCTCTGAATCATTGCCGGCTAAGCTATGCAAGTGAGTGACTTCTAAAACTTCGCTTCTATCGAGCTTGGGCAAAATGCCACACATGGCTCGAGCTAACATGGTTTTACCGGTGCCAGGCGGGCCGTGAAGCAAGATATTGTGGTGTCCAGCAGCGGCAATTTCTAAAGCTCGTTTGGCAATAATTTGACCGGCAATTTCCGAGAAATCTAAAAATTCGGCAGACTTTACTTGGCTGGCCTGTTTACCTTGTCCGGTTTTTACCAACTTGATAGGCAGTAGACCAGCAAGGTCTAGGTATACATCCCGCAGTGAAAGCACCGGTTTAAGACTAATATCTGGTATTAGTAATGCCTGTTCTAAATTCGCGCTTGGGATATAAAAACTTGTGAAACCTATTTTTTTAGCTGATAGAATTCTGCCAATCAGACCACGAACCGGATGCAATCTTCCGTCCAGGCCAACCTCGCCTAAAAACAGCCAGCTTTTTAGAGATTCTTCTTTTATCTGCTGACTGGCAGCCAATATGGCAACCGCCATAGATAAATCTAGGCTAGTCGAATCTTTTGGTATATCGGCCGGCGACAGATTAATAGTAATTCGTTTTTTGGGTAGCTCTAGGTTGGAATTAGCAAAGCTAGCCCTAAGCCGATCTTTAGATTCGTCAACTGCCCTACTGGCGTAACCGATTATGATAATTGATGGCAGACCTTTGCTGATATGGCATTCGACGTTAACCACTAGTCCATCTGTTCCACCACGGTTAACAATACTTTTTGAGGACTTTGCCATATTTGTTTTAAATTATGGCAAGTGTGGCAGGTAAAGAAAATTGCTAGCGTTTATAAAACAAAATGGCCCGAGTTTTGCGGGCCATTTTGTAATGTTTGGTTGGCCCAGTAGTGAGCTTTTGCGTGGCTTTGCCAGTATCCGCCTTGCGGATAGTCGCGAAAGTCTACTACTGGGTTGGGTGTTTGCCCAGCACCTAGCTCCGAGATTATCCGCTTGGACGGATAATTTTTTGCGAAGCGCTCGAAGCTAGGTGCTGGGTTTGGAGGTTGGCGAACGATTCTTTGTTTTATTACTTTTGGATAGAACAACGGCTTGCGAGAAGCCGTTGTTCTATTTAGTGTTTTTGTTTTGAGCACTTTTTTTATTCAAGTGCCATCTTCATCTTATAAACGCGCTTATGTTATTGTCAACAAGATTTTAAGGCTTTTTATAATAAACCTGTGTATAACTTTTAGTTAGATTTTAATCTATTTCTGATTTTGGCTTTATATGCCAGCCGATTTTCATTGTCGACCAAGTCAAAAACGCCTAGCCTATTTTGCTATCATTGAGCCATGCGCGATTTTGGTGACGACGTTTTTGAAGGTACGGCAAAATACTACGCCAAATATCGTTCGCGCTACCCTAAAACGCTACTTGCCGAAATTATTCAGACCTTTAAATTGGACGGAAAAGGCCGATTGCTTGATCTAGGCTGTGGCACCGGCGAACTTACTATACCCCTGGCTAAGTATTTCACCTCTGTTTTAGCTATAGATCCGGATGAAGGCATGCTCCGAGAAGGCCAAAAGAAGATTAAAAAGTCCAAAATCAATAATATTATTTGGCAAAAAGGCTCATCCAAGGAGTTAGATAAGCTAAAGGACCCATTTAGGCTAGTTGTAATTGGAGGATCTTTCCACTGGATGGATCAGGAAGTAGTGCTCAGTCAGTTGTATACGCTCGTTGAAACAGGCGGTGGTGTTGTGATAATTGGCGGCGCTAAACCCCTTAGTTGCGACCCTGAGGCATCTGAAAAAGATAAAATTGTTCAAGGAGTTATTAAGAAATATCTGGGAGAAGATAGACGGGCTGGGAAATTTATTTATACGCATCCTGAAAAGAGCTTCGAGGAGTATTTACAAAATTCTAAATTCCGTGATTTCAGAACACATTATTACAAAACCAAATTTGATAGGACCGCAGATCAAATAATTGGTCAGTTATTTTCCACGTCATTCGCATCCAAAAAGCAGCTTGGTGAAAATACCAGAGATTTTGAAAATGAGCTCCGTGAAAAACTACAAAATTTGTCACACGGCACCAAGTTTTCAGAAACGCTGGAATTTAGTTTATTTACAGTACGCAAATAACAAAAAGTATGCAGTTTTGGGCAGGAAAATGTGTTTGAATTTTGTTCAGAAGGCAAAAATTTCGCACTTCGTTGTAAATAAGTTGATATATAAAACAAGCTCTCAGATCTGGCACATTGTATTTACTACAATGTCGTAGACTTGACTTAAGCTGAAGACTGTAGTATGTTGAAAGCGTGAGTAAAAAAATAAAAATTTACCACCACAGCGGCCCATAAAAGCCGTTTAAATTGTCGCTCAAATCAGCTCAAAGCTGGTAAGAGCGGTCAGTCAATCCGTTCGGCAAGCTCAGGATTGACCCTGGGCTACAGTCGAATGGCTCAAGCCATTAGGCGGTAAGCGCTGAATATTAAATTAGTTTAGGAGCGCATTTACCGCCTTGGCTCTATATTTGCGTTTGCCCAGGTCCCACAAAAATTATTCTTACGGGGCTTTTCTTTATACAATAATAAACGTGAAGTTAATATCTCGCCGAACAATCTTTCCTTTGAGCGTCTCCGTGACTACATTGGCAGCCCTGATTGGACTGATTTTAAGCACAAATCCCGTAAGAGACGTAAGTTATGCTTTATCCTTCTTTGGACTGCTGTTAATATTGTTGGTTAGCCTGGGATACTGGTGGGTGAGAGCGTGCGGCGGCAGCGTTAGGCCTAAAACACGTTACAGAATATTCATAATCAGCATATTTGCAGTGGTAATGGCGATGTTTAAAAGTGCGGGATCGTTGAGCCCATTGGATAGTTCGGTGGTTATTTTAATAGTTTTTGGTCTGCTTTTTTACTTCGGTAGAAGAGCTTGATGATTCTTTTTATCTATTGAAGAAGGAAAAACCGCAGAAACCTCGTAGGTTTGTCTCATAGTAAAGTATAATATTACCCATGAATGAAGGTGGCAGTAGCCGGCAGCCAAAACCAGAATTAGGCGTTCCGATAGTTCCCAGTAGTGGGGAGTTTGAGAAACCGCCTGAACACTCCATAGAGCGGCGACCAGCGGCTCAAGAATCGGTTGCTAGTAAGCCACCGATGCCGCCTTCCAATACGCCGGCTTTACCGCCCATGGTTCCAGTTGCAGTTCCACCACAAGACCTGCCAGATGAGCCCATACATCCGCTGCAGTCCACAGTGGTTAACACAACCAATTTGTCGGCAGCAGACGTTGACCTTATTGAAAAACAGTGGGTAAATGCTGTCAAAACCGTGGCCGCTAAAACTCGATCTGACCCGTACACTCAAAAGAACGAAATGAGCAAAGTTAAGGCCGATTATATCCACAAAAGGTTTAAAAAGATCGTCAAAACCGATAACTCACTTGGTGTAACCCAGAGTCGCCACCAGCAAGGTCAAACCAGCGATTCAGTAGCGGCTTAGGTCATGACTCTGTCATTCCATTTACCATTTATTTCTAATTTTGCACTTCACAATTGGCAAATGGTCAATGTCAAATCATTGTCTTCGACTCTGAGGGATGAGCCCTCAGGTCCTTCGACCGTGAGCTCAGGCCGAATCGGCTCAGACTCGAACGAGAAAATTGGTAATTTCCCATCCTCCACAGTTGCGGTGCAACCGCTACGGAGGATGGGAAAATTGATAATTGCCTCCGGGGGAGGCGTGGGATGAGTATTTTGATAGTCTTGGCTAGTTTTTTAGTTTTAGTTTTGGCCGGCTTTGGCTTCGGCTATTTTTATATCAGGCGGCTTTACAGGGAGCAGAAAGATTATGAGCGGGGACTCAAGATGGTACCGGTGCTTATACACTTGCCACCGCTTAGCGATGATACCGAGATCCAGGGGCGCGACACCAGAGATATTGTCGATGAGAATATATCTCGGGCTCAGGTGCTTTACAGCATCGTGGCCAGTATCTTTCAAAAAGGCTTTAGGTCTAGATTCTACGGGCAGCGCCACATCGGCCTGGAAATGGTAGCCAGCAAAAGCACCATCCACTTTTACGCCGCCGTTCCGGTCAATCTATTAAGCGTGGTGGAACAGGCCGTGGTCAGCGCTTACCCAACCGCTAGGCTAGAAGAAGTTGCTGAACACAATATTTTTAGCCCAGTAGGTAGAATTACTGGCACTTTGGGCGGAGAGCTCAGACTTAAGGAAAGCTATGTCTATCCAATAGCCACTTATCAGGATATTAAAAGAGATAGTATGCAGGCCTTTTTGAATGCTTTATCTTCAGTCACTAAAGAAGATGGGGCCGGGATTCAAATACTTTTGCGACCAGCCGCTAGTTCCTGGCGAAAGCAGGCCGCCAAGGAAGCCGCGGCTAAACGAAAAGGTAAGACCAAGCCCAAGGGCATGGAGACTACTTTTTGGTATATCGGACAGCTGTTTACAGCTTTGACTAAACCGCCGGAGAGCCGGGGTGGCGACAATAAAGACAAGCCAGCCGAAGAAGGTTCGTCGCTTGACCAATCACATGCCCAAGCTATTGAAGACAAAACTAAACAACCTGGTTTTGAAGTTCTAATAAGAGTGGTGGCTTCTTCGAATATCACTCAAAGGGCCCAGACTGTGCTGAATAATTTAGTGGCTACTTTTTCACTGTTTGATATACCCGGCAGTAACGGTTTTAAATTCGTACCGGCTCGGAATATTGACAGTTTTGTGACCGAGTATATCCTGCGGCTTTTTCCTCAAGCCAAGGATGACAATATCTTAAATGCTACCGAACTGGCTACTTTATTCCACTTTCCAGATCAACAAAGCATCCCAACGTCCCAGTTGCAACGCCAGGCCTCTAAGCAGGTTGATGGGCCCCACAACGTTCCGGAAGAAGGCCTGCTGCTGGGATATAACATGTTTAGAGGCGCCAAAAAAGCTATACGGTTGTCTCAGGCCGACAGAACTCGCCACATGTACGCCGTTGGCCAAACCGGGACCGGCAAATCCACCTTTTTAGAAAACTTAGCCTTGCAAGACATGCTGGAGGGTCGTGGTTTTGCTTTTGTAGACCCCCACGGCGACACGGCTGAAAAGCTGCTGGCTATGGTGCCAAAAGAGCGGACTGAGGACGTAATCTACTTTTCCCCGGCCGACACCGACTATCCCATGGGACTGAACATGTTTGAATATCACTCGCCCGACCAAAAAGACTTTTTGATTCAGGAAGCTATTAATATGCTTTATAAGCTTTATGACCCGGGACACACTGGCATCATCGGCCCCCGTTATGAGCATATATTCCGCAATGCCGCGCTGACGGTTATGGCCGATCCGGCCGGCGGGACTTTTGTAGATATTCCTAAACTTTTCCGCGATCCGCAGTTTGTCGACAAGAAGCTGCAGCACGTAACCGATCAAAACGTGATTGAATTTTGGCGCAAAGAAATGCCCCAATCCCAGCGCTCGACCGAATTTGGGGAAGTCATCAGCTGGTTCGTGTCTAAGTTCGGAGCTTTTTTGAGCAATGAGATGATGCGTAATATCATTGGCCAGACCAAAAGTTCTTTTAATCTGCGCCAGATAATGGACGAGGGCAAGATTTTGCTAGTCAACCTGTCGCGTGGACGGGCGGGTGATTTAAACTCCAAGCTGCTGGGCATGATCTTCGTTATGAAATTTGAAGCCGCGGCTATGAGCCGGGCTGATATACCCGAAGAATACCGGCGAGATTTTTGTTTGTATGTTGATGAGTTCCAAAACTTTTCAACTGACTCTTTTGCCGATATTTTGAGCCAGGCCCGTAAATATCACCTCAATCTTATAGTGGCTAATCAGTTTACTACTCAGCTTAGCGAAGAAATCCGCGACGCCGTGTTCGGCAATGTTGGCACAGTCATTTCCTACCGGGTTGGCACTACGGACGCCGAGTTTTTGGCCAAGCAGTTCGCTCCAGTCTTTGATATAGATGATTTGCAGTTTATACCAAATTTCAACATGGTAGTGCGTATGATGATTGGCGGCGTGCCGGTCCAGCCGTTTTCAATGGCCGGATTACCGCCGCTGGGTAATCCCAATAAGCAACTAGCCGACGCCCTTAAACAGCTTTCGGCGGCCAAGTTTGGCCGCCCCAGGGCCGAAGTCGAGGCGGAGATTTTTGAGCGGCTTAAAACCACTCCTAAACCGCCGCCGAGTTTTGCTTCTCGTCCGGCTAGTCCATGGGATAATCTGCCCACTGGACAGGCCGGCTATGGTGGTTTAACTGCCGGTGCTCAGGCTATACCAGCTCGGCCGCCGGCCATAAGGGCGCCGACCTCTTTGGGTGCTGTGCCAAGCTCATCGTTGGCGTCCTCACCAGCTCAGCCCAGCGCAGCTAACGCTCAACCCAGTTCTGGCGGCTCGTTTTTGGACGAATGGTTAGCTAAACGTAGTGGCACCGCACCGCCTCGGCCTGCTGGATCGGCATTTTCTCCGGGGGGTACTGGCCAGTACCCCCCTCCCGCGGGTACTGGCCAGTACCCGACTCCGCCGCCGGCAAGTCCTCTGCCTATGGGTACCGCCCAAATGCCACCAGCGCCAAGCCCCGTTTCTCCCAGCTTTAGCAGCCCTCCCAGTAGCCCAGCGCCGCTGCCGACTCAAGACCTTCCCAAGCCTCAACCGGCTGATCACAGCGAATTTAAAATTCCTCGTGACCCTGCCGAGAGTCCGGCCGCAGCGCCGCCACAAGATGCTGATCAGAGTCTAAAAATTGACGAAAAGGGCAACCTAACTTATCAATAAAAATAAAACAGGTACAAAGGTCTAAAAAAGTTGACAATTTTACACACTTGTGGTAGTGTCTAAGTGTGTTAAGCTCCCAAAGAAAGGAAAATAAAAATGGCAGAACTTGGAGAACCTCGACAACCTATAATTCATAATCCAGCAGAGGATAGTAGGTTAAGAGTACCAGAAGATCTAGGACAAGGTTTAGGTCGTAGCGATCCAATTTACACAGGTTTAGATTCAATCCAAAGACGACTAAGAGAAGTTGATCCAATAACGACAAATAAAGGAAAAGACGATCCTGGCGCTGCGGTAAGATCCAAACAAACTAAATCATCTTTAGTTCCTCCAGATTTAAAGGGAAATTTGGAACCTCCGGTTTCCAAACTGTCTCTTGATCCGATTGCTGAACCAGATTTGTCCAAAAATTCTCCAATCGATAAACCAGATTTAACCAAAAATCCTCTGTTGGACTTACCACCAACCACTCTCCCTCCACCACCGCTAAAACCCTAGTTTATAAACTAACGGATTTCAGTCATAGAGACCGACCCAAAAAGGCCGGTTTTTTTATTTTGGGTCATTTTTAGATTAATTCGGTCAATTGCAATCTGTTACATAACTTGCTTTACAGATTGCCTTAAGGTATAATTTAAACAGAGTGGAAACAGATGGAGTCCGCCGAGGCGGACGACACCCCTCACATTTTAAGGGTGATAGTAGTCTGCAATCAGATTACAGAAACGTCTACAAAATGTGTGGGGTAAAAAGAAAGATTATAGAGAGAGTATTTTAGTGAAGACAGATAAGAAGTCCAGCGGCAAGTATGATGCCAGCCAGATCCAAGTTCTAGAAGGCTTGGAGCCGGTCCGCAAACGTCCAGGCATGTACATTGGCAGCACTGGTCCCGAAGGCCTGCATCACATGGTCAAGGAGCTGGCCGATAATGCCATTGATGAAGTCATGGCCGGCCAGGCCTCGAAAGTGGAGATTATCATGCATACTGACGGCGCTGTGACTGTCAGCGACGACGGCCGTGGTATTCCCGTCGAAACTCATCCAAAAACCGGCAAAAGTAGTCTAGAAACCGTTCTAACGGTACTTCATGCCGGCGGTAAGTTTGGTAGCACCGGCTACAAAGTTTCTAGCGGCCTGCACGGCGTTGGTTCGAGCGTGGTTAATGCTTTGTCTACTCACATGACGGCCACTGTTTATCGCGACGGGTTCATATGGACCCAAGACTACGAACGCGGCCATCCCAAGACTAAGGTTATCAAAGGCGAAAAAACCGATCTCAGCGGCACGACTATTAAATTTTATCCAGACAGCACAGTCTTTAGCACTATAGAGTTTGATTACGAAGGCATTGTCGATTATTTGCGTCACCAGGCTTATCTAACTAAAGGCCTTAGGGCGTCAATTCGCGATGAACGTTCTGGCCAGGCTTATGGTTTTTATTTTGAAGGCGGCATCGAATCTTATGTCCGCCATTTGAATGCCGGTAAAGAGCCTCTAGACGAGGATATATTCTATATTGATAAGGAAGTCGGTGACGGCGTTATAGAAATTGCACTGCAATATAGCGACAGTTTTACCGACAGCGTCATGGCCTTTGCTAATAATGTTTATAATGCCGATGGCGGTATGCACCTGACGGGCTTTAGAACTTCGCTGACCCGCGTTATTAACGACTACGCCCGAAAAAACGGGCTTATCAAAGACAAAGAAGAGAACCTGTCGGGCGAAGACTGTCGCGAAGGCTTAACGGCTGTTATTTTAGTTAAAATTCCGGATCCTCAGTTTGAGGGCCAGACCAAAAATAAGCTTGGTAATCCAGAAGTCCGAGGTTATGTTGAGCAAGTCATGAATGAATGGCTGGCCTATTACCTCGAGGAACATCCGGCAATCGGCCGCAAAATCGTTAATAAAGGCCTGCTAGCCGCCAGGGCTCGTAAGGCTGCCCGGGCTGCCCGGGATAATATTATCCGCAAGGGGGCTTTAGATGGCGCCAGCTTGCCCGGTAAATTAGCCGACTGCGCTACCAAAGACCGTTCTCAAGCCGAACTTTTTATCGTTGAGGGACAATCCGCCGGTGGTAGTGCCAAAGACGGCCGTAACAGTTTTTACCAAGCCATCCTGCCGCTGCGCGGCAAGGTTTTAAACGTCGAGCGAGCCCGATTGGATAAAATGCTGGCTAACCAAGAGATATTAAATCTGATAAAGGCTCTGGGTGTTGGTATTGAGGATCAGTTCGATATACAGGGTCTGCGTTACGAACGGATTGTTATTATGACCGATGCTGATGTCGACGGTTCGCATATCCGGACGCTGCTGATGACGCTGTTTTTCCGTCACCTCCGCCCAGTACTGGAAGGCGGCCACGTTTATGCCGCCCAACCACCTCTTTACGCTGTCACGGCCGGTAAAACTCGGCACTATGCCTATACCGACCAGGAGCGCGACTTAATTATCGATAAAATTATCGAGGAGCGCCGAGCCAAGGGCACTAAGGTTGACAAAAGCGAAGACCGTATCAAACAAGCAGCAGTTAGCGTCCAGCGCTATAAAGGTTTAGGCGAAATGGATGCCGAACAACTTTGGGAGACGACCATGGATCCAGCCAACCGGGTACTGGTCCAGGTCAAAATAGAAGACGGCGAAAAAGCCGATTCCATATTTTCCAAACTTATGGGTACAGAAGTGGAAATGCGCAAAAACTTTATCCAATCACGAGCTAAATTCGTAAAGGACCTGGACATATGAAAACAATTTCCATTTTCCATTTTCCAATTTCTATTCAAGTACCAATGCACCAATTCTATAAACGCTTGAAAATTAAATGGTTGAAAATTGATTGTAAATTGCAAAATTGTGAATTGATCGCTATCTCCAAAGGAGGCTTCTGATGATGGTTGATAAGTACTCTAAGGATTTGATTCCAACCGCCGACAAGCATTCCAAGACAGTTTTAGGCCGCTCGGTTGAGGAAGAAATGGAGACCAGCTACCTGCAGTACTCCATGAGCGTAATTGTGGCTCGGGCGCTACCAGATGTCCGCGACGGCTTAAAACCGGTTCACAGACGCATTTTGTACGTCATGGACAAAAATAATCTGCGTAGTGGCGCCAAGCACACTAAGAGCGCCCAGATTGTGGGTGAGGTGATGGGCAAGTACCACCCCCACGGCGACACAGCTATTTATGACGCTATGGTACGTCTGGCTCAGCCGTTCTCAACCCGCTATCCGCTAGTTGACGGGCAAGGGAACTTTGGCAGCATGGACGGCGACCCGCCGGCAGCTTATCGTTATACCGAAGCCCGAATGACTAGAGCCAGTGAGTCGCTACTGGAAGACATAGATAAAGAAACCGTACCGTTTCGGGATAATTTCGACGGTACCTTCCAAGAGCCGGAGGTTCTACCGGCCAAACTACCCAACCTGTTACTTAACGGCCAGCTAGGAATTGCCGTTGGTATGGCTACCAACATCCCGCCGCACAATCTATCGGAGTTAGTCGATGCCACAGTTGCCCAAATTGATAATCCCGATGCCACTCTCGATGAGCTAATGAATTACGTCAAAGGGCCGGATTTTCCCACCGGCGCTGTGGTTTATGGTAAAGAATCCATCCGCACGGCTTTCGCCACTGGCCGCGGAGGGGTAATGGTAAGAGGCGTTGCCAGCATCGAAGAAGCTAAAGGCGGGCGGCATAAAATTATCATCACCGAAATTCCATACGCCGTTAACAAAGCCGGTCTGGTCGAAAAAATTGCTGATTTAGTTCGGGAGAAAAAAGTCAGTGGCATATCGGATCTGCGTGATGAGAGTTCCAGAGGCAATGTACGCATTGTAGTTGATCTAAAAAAAGATGCTTACCCCAAAAAATTGCTCAATCAACTTTATAAATTAACCCCTCTTCAAACGGCTATCCACTACAACATGCTGGCTCTTATTGATGGTATCCAACCCCGTGTTCTAGGCCTTCAGGACATCGTCCAGGAGCACATTAAACACCGACAGGTAGTAGTTCGCCATCGTACCGAGTTTGAGCTTAAGAAAGCCCAGGAGCGAGCTCACATTCTAGAGGGCTTGAAAATCGCTCTAGACCGGATTGACGAAGTTATAAAAACCATCCGAGCTAGCCAAACGCCCGAAGAGGCTGAAGCCAACCTCATAAAACAATTTAAACTAAGCTCTATCCAGGCCCAAGCTATCTTGGCCATGCAGCTACGCCGTCTAACAGGGCTGCAACGCCAGGAAATCGAAGACGAACTAACCAATCTCATAAAGCTAATCGCCAAGCTGAAGGCTGTTTTGGCAGATGAGAAGCAGATTTTAAAAATTATTAAAAACGAACTTTTGGAAATGAAGCAACAATTTGGTGATGCGCGACGCACTAAAATAGTTGCTCAGGAACTTGGCAGATTGAGTGATGAAGACCTTGTTCCCGATGAACAGGTCGTAGTAACACTTACATCAGCTAATTACATAAAACGCACAGCCATAGCTGACTATAAGAAACAAGGCCGAGGCGGTAAAGGCCGAAGGGGAATGGCTACCCGTGAAGAGGATGTCATTGAACATGTTGTAAATGCTTCAACACATGACTATCTACTTTTCTTCACAAACAAAGGCCGAGTGTTCCGCATCAAAACTTACGAAGTGCCAGCCGTCGGACTGAACGCCAAAGGCGTTGCTATAGTTAATTTATTGCAATTGCAGCCTGAAGAAATCGTTAGTTCAGTCATTAATGTCAGCAAACAAAACGCTAGTGGCAACCTGCTGATGTGTACTGTCCGTGGAGTAGTTAAGAAAACGCCATTTGAACAATACCAAAACGTCCGTACTTCCGGTCTTATAGCCATTAATCTTGACGAAGGTGATGAATTGAAATGGATCCGAATGACCAGCGGCGAGGACGAAGTCGTTATTTCTACTAGCCAGGGCCAAGCCATCCGCTTTAGTGAAAAAGATGCTCGGCCGATGGGCCGCGTTTCACGGGGGGTCCGTGGCATACGGCTACGAAGCGGCGATCAAGTAATCGGTATGGACATTGTCGAACCGGAGTCTTATATATTTGTGATTAGCGAATTTGGCTATGGTAAGCGAACTAAGGTAAGCCAATTTACGGCCCATAAGCGTGGTGGCGTAGGAATTCGTTCGGCCGTGGTTAATAAAAAAACCGGTCCCTTAATTGGCGTCAAAACACTAACTGGCAGCGACCAAGAAGTGATTATCATCTCAACAGCCGGCCAGACTATCCGTTTAGGGCTAAAAAACATTCCAGCACTGGGCCGGGCCACCCAAGGGGTCCGGATTATGCGTCTCAACGCCGGCGACAGCGTCGCCTCTCTAGCCTTGGTCGAAAAAGTTGAAGAGGAAGAAGAAAAGCCAGCACCCAAACCTAAAGCCTTACCTAAAAAACTTTCCGTTAAAGCACCAGCCAAATCCAAAAAACCCTCCGCGAAGCCTAAAAGTAAGTAATCTTCTTTTCCAAAGAAGCAAACATTTTGCAACCTTTGGGTGGCAAAGGTTGCGCCAAACCACCGGGACATTCGGAAAGCACGATTGAAGTTAGGCTGGTTCGAGCCGCGCCAAAAGAACGCAAGCGGTTCCTCACTATTTCCATAGGAGGTTCGGAACTGACTTTTGGCTTGATTCGGCCCTCGCTCAGCCTAACTTCATCGGTTTCCTCGAGTCCCAGACTATAAAACATTGACTTTTTTAACCGCTTATGGTAATGTGTAGCTAAGTTCGAAAAAATAAAAAAAGGAAAATAAAAATGAGCGCTGCGGCAGAAAAATCAACACAAATTCCTAAAACTGAAGCGAACCAAATACTTAGTCCCGAGGATCAGCAAAAAGCTAAGCAATATTGGGGTAGAGATCAGAGTTTAGAAAAATCGCAAGGTTACCTTATGGGTATCGGCAATGGCATGTATATTGGCGAGCCACTAGTGTCTTCATTAGTCACAGTTCAGGGTGCCAGACAAAGAATGAATAAATGGGCAAGCGCGCGGCATTATAGAAAGCACAAGGATGCCTATCATGCCCAAGCACTGCAGGATGCGGCCGCTGAAGGCTATGACATCAATTTTAAAGGCGATGTCGCTAAAAAAGTTAAAGAACTTAATAGCAACAAACCTAGAGAACGCTTCTTCTAGAAGTTCCAGCCTTTAAATTTAGATTAACTAATCTTTCCCGCGGGCATGCGAAGCGAACTGAAACCGGTGTTATAAAACAGTCTGGCCTTGGGTGAGAGAAATGCAGTGACTAAGTGCTACCTTATTCTGAGGTAGCAGGCTTTTCAACCACTCTCCGCGTAGCTTGTTGTCCTGCTGTTACGAAGGCTATAAAATCTTCCTGAGTCCTACCCTCCATCAAACCTGCCGTCTTCATTCGCTCATAAGTCCGAGCAAGGTCTTAGTCTGACAACATTAAAGCCTCGGGTGCGTTAATTCGTAGGAAATCGCCGTAACCTTTATCCAGTACTTCTGCCATATACCTCCTTATGACTAAAATTATAGCATTTCGGTCTGGGCATCGGCTTTTTCCTGAAGACGAACGTCAAACAGACAACATCTTGGGCGAGAGACAGTCGAGCGACTTTTCTTTGGGAAAAACTATAAGGAGCGAGACCGACCGAAGGGAGTCCTCGAGCCCTGTTGTTTGGTTTGACTAGTAAGTCTGTCAAGAAAAAACGCAGCCCGGTGGCTTTTGCTACTTTTGGCCAAACCAAAAGTAGCCTTTGGTTCTTTAGCGAAAGAACGAATATCCCCGTTGACAGGAAAGGATTATAGCCGCTATAATAAGAGGTAGCTTTTAGGGTGTTCTTCTTTTAAATGCCTCCATTTTGAGGCACAGGAAAACAGAGCAGCCGGTCCGAGAAAACGGATTTGGCTAATTTCTTAAAGGCTCCCCACACAAAAACTCGATGTTCCGAAATAGGGATATTCTCCCTCTTCTGCACTCGGTTTTTAAGCGGGGTGAACATTGAAAACTAGGTAGTGCAAATCAACGTCAGCGCGCCGAGAGGCGCGAAGGAATTAGTAAACAGAAAATAGCAATTAGCTAATTTCTAATTTCTAGTTCCTAATTTCTGAAATGTTTCAAACATTTCTTTTTTGAAGAGTTTGATCCTGGCTCAGGATGAACGCTGGCGGCGTGCCTAAGATATGCAAGTCGAGCGCCCGCTCTTCACAGGTGAAGAGCCGTTTACCGTTTACTGTTTTCCATTTACCGTGCATTATCCGTTTTCCGTTATCCATTGTTAACGGATCACGGTTAACACATGGTGAATGGTTAAATGTAAATGACTAATGGCTCATCGCTTGCGATGAGCGGGAGCGGCGGACGGCTGAGTAACGCGTAGGAACGTACCCCAAAGTGAGGAATAAGCCCGGGAAACCGGGTCTAATGCCGCATGTGGTGCTTCTCACCGAGGTTCGAAACAGGTATATCGTATTACCTTATACCTCATACCAGATACCAAATACCATGCTCCGAGCTTCAGCGAGAAGCATCAAAGCCTTCGGGCGCTATGGGAGCGGCCTGCGTATGATTAGCTTGTTGGTGAGGTAATGGCTCACCAAGGCGACGATCATTAGCTGGTCTGAGAGGATGACCAGCCAGACTGGGACTGAGAACGGCCCAGACCCCTACGGGGGGCAGCAATTAGGAATCTTTCACAATGGGCGAAAGCCTGATGGAGCAACGCCGCGTGCAGGAGGAAGGCCTTCGGGTTGTAAACTGCTTTTGTCTGTGACGATTATGACGGTAACAGAAGAATAAGGGTCTGCTAACTACGTGCCAGCAGCCGCGGTCATACGTAGGACCCAAGCGTTATCCGGAATTACTGGGCGTAAAGAGTTGCGTAGGTGGCATAGTAAGTCAGTAGTGAAAGCGTGCGGCTCAACCGCATAAACATTATTGAAACTGCTAAGCTAGAGCATGAGAGAGGTAGATGGAATTTCTAGTGTAGGAGTGAAATCCGTAGATATTAGAAGGAACACCGATGGCGTAGGCAGTCTACTGGCTCATTGCTGACACTAAGGCACGAAAGCGTGGGGAGCGAACGGGATTAGATACCCCGGTAGTCCACGCCGTAAACTATGGATGCTAGCTGTTATCAGTATCGACCCTGGTAGTAGCGAAGCTAACGCGTTAAGCATCCCG
>JACPKF010000005.1 GCA_016187125.1 Candidatus Saccharimonadota bacterium | reverse complement strand
GGGCGGCGATGCCACTGGCGGTACCCAAGTCGGCGGCGGAGTGACCATTGACTCTGGCTCCGGTACTACCGGCGGGGCCATCGCCATTGGCGGTAGCAATGCTGCCTCTGTAGCCATTGGCCGATCGGCTACGTCGCTGACCATCAATACCACTGGCAACGTCACTCATACGAGCGCCGCGGCCGGCTCGACTGGCTATCAGCTGGGTTTGGCTGGTTTAACATCTGGAACAGGTATGTTGATTTTTTCAAGTTCCAATTCCGCTAGTTCTGGTAAACTGTTGAGTTTAAGTAAAACCGGCACGGGCGGCTCCACCGCCTTTACTGGAGATATAGCCAATATTGCTTATTCTCAGACGTTCAGTGGCGGAGTAGGGCTTGAGTCTACCGGTAATGCTCTAGATGTATCGCGCTCTATTACAATGAGTAACGCTGGCAATACTCATACTATTTCTGGAGCCTTGGTTACTTTTTCCGACAGCGGCACTCAAAGTGCTGGAACCTTAACTCATACCGCCAACGTACTGTCACTGACCCAATCTTACGCCAGTGCTTCAGGTGCCGTTTTGGCTATTTCCAACTCTGGCGCAGGGGTTGATATTTTAGGTACTTCATCTACTTGGCAAGTTACTAAAGCCGGCGTAGCTACTTTCGTCACTGCTACCGCTATTGGCTCCCAAACTTTTACGACTAACAACATAGTCGATAGTGGCGCCTTAACCATTAAAACTACCACCAGCAGTGCCCTAACTCTAGATTCAGGTACTACTGGTGATGTTAACCTGGGCAACGGCTCTAACGCCAAGACCATTACCATTGGTAACTCTACTGGAGCCACAGCTCTTAACCTAACCTCTGGCACTGGCTCACAGACTTTTGCTTCATCTGTAGCTACCACTGCCACCACTTCCTCAGCTTTTGTCTTTACTGACAATGCCCTGACTACCGGTACTGGTCTGTACCTTAACTCTTCTTCATTAACCACTGGAACTCTAGGCTCCATTGCCTCAACTTCTACCACTCAGTCATCGGGCAAATTGTTCAATATTGACCATACCGCTACCTATACCACCACCGTCGCCAACTCAGGCAACCTGCTGAACCTCAACCGAGGTTTAACCACCAACACCGGTGGAGCCTTAACTACCACAGGAGCCGTAGCCGCCCTGACTTCCAACTGTACAGTTACGGCTGGTAGCTGTACTGACTCAGCCAACATCCTATCCTTAACCCAGACCTATGCCTCGGCTTCTGGGGCGGTGCTGGCTATCTCTAACTCTGGTACAGGAGTTGATATTTTAGGTACTTCGTCTACTTGGCAGGTCACTAAAGCCGGAGTGTCTACCTTTGCTACCGTGAATGCCGCAAATGCTATCTTGACAAATACCGTAGTTGCCACTGTACCCCTGGTGGTTAAAGCTGCTGCTTCTCAAACGGGGAATTTGACTAACTGGCTGGACTCATCAAGCAACGTACTGGTATCGGTTGAAAAACAGGGTGGCTTTATCGTCGGCGACCCAGCGACTATAACTTCTGGAGCCAAAGGTAGAATTGGGGCGCAGGAACTATTGATAAAAGGTAACTCTCCGTCTGGTAAGGATATAAATATTGCTGGCACTCATACCGCTGCTTCAAGCGACTATTCGATTATAGTCGCTCAGCCGACGAGCACGGGCACGGGAACGAACATCTCTGGATTCACCTTGACGTCTACACTAGGCGCAAATTCTTCCTATACCAATTTCTACGGAGTGAAAATAAATAATCCGGCTAAAACCGGTTCTCCAGCGGGATTGTTGACCAACAATTATGGCGTATATGTCACTTCACTGACTTCCGGCTCGGCGTTAAATTACGCCGTCTATACCGAAGCCTCCACGCCTTCCTATTTCGGGGGAAATGTTGGCATTGGCGATACAGCCTCCACTAGCACGCTGAAAGTTGTCGGTTCGCTGTGTGTCAGCAGTGCCACCGGGAACTGCGCCGGCACGGTTTCTGGAACTATCTATGCCACTAATACCACCGTCCAGGCGGCCGACATGGCTGAAAACTATATTTCTTCCCAGCCGCTGGAACCCGGCACGTTGGTCACACCGGCTAACGACGGCAACAGCCTGGCTGTCTTGCCTACCTCATCTGCTTACCAAGCCTCAGTTGTTGGCGTTATCTCTACCAACCCTGGAGTTACTCTAAATTCCGACGCTAAAACCGACAGCCTTCACCCCCACCTGCTGCCTATGGCTCTAGCCGGCCGTATACCGGTTAAAGTAACAGACGAAAATGGCGCCATCCATCCCGGCGATTACTTAACTAGTTCCTCAACACCCGGCTACGCCATGAAAGCGACTACGGCTGGGCCGACTATCGGCAAGGCTTTGGAATCTTTTAGTGGCAGTAAGGGAGACATTTCGGTGTTAATCAATATGTCTTATTACGGCGGGACAGGCAGTACCACTGCAGATTGGCAAGGCGGCGATCCGGTGGTTACCAACCTGGTTGTTAACGGCGAGCTGAAGGCCAACCAATTATCAGTTAGCAGCAACGCCAGCTTTAAGGGTACTATAACCGTAGCTGGTAACGCCGTCTTCCAGGGCAGCGTAACCCTGGGCGGCCACGTTATTACCACCGGCGAACAGCCGATTATTACGGCTTCTGCTGGTGCCGGCGCTGGTGCCACAGCCAGTGTCGATGGCAATGACCAATCCGGCACCGTGACCCTGAACAGCGGTGCTGGTAGCCAGATTGGTAGCCTTGTGCGGCTGGCATTCCACCTGCCATACGCTAAAGCGCCAAGAATAATTTTAACTCCGGCTAACGATAAGGCCGCGGCCCTGCAGTATTACTACAACTCGGATACTCAGGCCTTTGAGATCAAGTCCAACACGGCACCGCTGGATTCCACGCCATATGTTTACTCTTATTGGATATCACAATAATGAAGCCTGAGCCTTGTCTAGCGATTACTGGACTTGCATTAATAGTGCATAATCTACTAAACTTAAGCTTAAGTAGATTTTGGAGCGTTACTAATTAATCAGGAGGGATACACTCAATGAAGGCCACGCCTAAAGATCCGGCAGAAAGCGAACTGAGCAGGCCAGCTAAACTAAAAAACAATCTAGCCAAGCTGACTTGGCGGCAGATTCTAGTTAGGCTAGTCATTATAGCTCTGGTTGTTTTGAGCGGTTTCCTGGTTTATAAATACGTTCACTCCCAAAATGAGGTTAAGCGCTTATCTAATCCGCAAGAATCGGCCCGCGAGGAAACTCGTCAGCTGACTGCCAAAGTCGGCAGACTGGTGGAAATTCCGACTAACGAAACTCCGACAATCGCGACAGTTAGTGACGTTTCCAAACTTAAGGACCAGCCGTTTTACGCCAAAGCCCAAAATGGCGATAAGGTTTTAATATTCAGTCAAGCTCGCCGAGCCTTTTTATACCGGCCTTCCACGGACAAGGTTATCGAGTTGGCGCCAATTAATATTGGTAATAACGCTTCAGCCAACCAACAACAAACAGGCCAATAGACCCACCCAACCCACCCAATTCTAATTCAGGCGAAGCCTTGATTGCGGCCTGGTCATAACGTTGCTACGGCTAACTACGCTTGATACTCCTTAATTTAAATAGTTTGCCAAAATGACAACTTTGTTATCTGTTACTGCATAGGTGTTGCGTAGGTCTTGACTAGGTGCTACATACATTATATTGATTGACAATCTCAATACCATTAGCGATGGCATAGTACAAGCATTGATGGTTAGAAAGCAGAGTCAGCATCGAACATCAGTTTAGTTTAATGTATGTTCACAAGATTCACCTGCATTATTTCAAAAAGTGTGCGATCGCGCACTTTTTGTAATAAATTGTATATTTTACATTTTGAAATTATAAACGAGGCCAAGAACAGCCACGAGCCCTGAATCTCAAAACCCCCAGTCAATGTGTAAAGTTAAGGATCGACTTATCCGTTGTTTACAAGGAGCCTCCTTGTAAACTTGTAAACGGCAAAAATATTGTCTAATAAATTATGTTTTGAGATTCAGGTCGCCATGATTGCTTGACACTACCGCAATGAGGTGATACCATAAGCATAGTTTCAGGGAATGAGGGTCCATCCGGGACCTTTTTTATTTCTGAAGATAAGCTAGATCTATATCAACTTAAGGCCCGCCGAAATTTCAAAAGAATTTTTTGCGAGCATTGGCCACACAATTTTCATCCGTAAAGGAGAAATTTAGGCGGCCGAAGGAGAATCATTATGGCTGGTACTAAAGACGGTGGTCGCAAGGCTGCTTTTACAAACAGAAACAAGTACGGCAAAGACTTTTACGCTCGAATTGGAGCGATGGGCGGTAAGATAGGCCGCACTGGTGGCTTTTACGCCAACCGTGAACTAGCCCGCAAGGCTGGCGCCAAAGGCGGACGAATTTCGCGACGCGGCAAAGCCAAAAAACAATAAACAAAAAACAATAAACAAGAGGCGGAGTAACTCCCGCCTTTTGTTTTATTAACTAAAGTCAATAAATGATTGATAGTAAATTATGGGTAGTCAAGACATAATTCTGCAAAAAGCCAATAAATATGCCCATTCTGTATATAAACTAAGCAAACAATTACCGAAAGAAGAGCAATTTGGCTTAGCGTCCCAGCTAAGAAGAGCGGCAATCTCTGTAGCCCTCAATATCGTAGAAGGTTATGCTAGGCAATCTCGTAAATCTGAAGCTCAATTCCTCACTATTGCTTATGGGTCGCTCAAGGAGTCACAATATATACTTGAGTTTGCTGCCGAAGAAAATTATATCTCACCAGAATCAATAAAAGACCCAAGCCTACTAGGAGAAGAAGTGGCAAAAATGATTTGGACCAAGATTAAAACTTTACAAAAACATCAAGAAAACTAAGCTGTTTACTGTTTTTTGTTGATTGCTGATTGTTTTTTGTTTTCTGTTTATTGTTGATTGTTATTTGTTGATTGTTTTTCGGTAGGGACGCACGAAACGACCACTACTGACGTGCCACTGTGCTTGGCAGTTAAAGCATTTATATATTTTGGGACTTTGTTGTAAAACATGCATACCGCAACTGGGGCAGGCACTACGGCGATGCAGCCAGTCTCTGTAGGTGTCTAAACAATTTTGAATGTGGTCTTGACTTATGCTAACGTTGTAATTCTTACCGATTTGAGCGGCTAACTGCCACGCCTCACTTTCCAGTTTTAGCAGTTCAAAGTCGGTTTGATAATTGTCATGTCTTAGCAGGGCGTGGGCCAGCTCATGCAACACAGCGTATTGTAAATTAGTTAAAGTTTGACCTTGATTAAAGTTAATAGTCTTATTTCTAGGCGACCAATGATCTTGTTTACCAGCTATAAAACCATAATCCGGGTAGTCTGAATTTAGGTGTTTGATAAAAGCCTTAGCGTCTTTGGCAGAACTGCCTTGAGTGATCTTTTTCCTAGGCATTTTGGCGGACCTGTCCGCCGTAACCTTGGCGAAGGCGGATAAAGTCATAGCAACCATAAATCACGGCCTCCTCGGGTTTCCTGGCTTGAATTACCGGTGGCATCGTTACCATATTGTTCTGATATTTTTTGAGTTCTTCGTTTAAGAAGGCGCCGTATTTAGCAAAATGGGCGCCTACACCGCCGCCAATTATTACAACGTCTGGCTGAAAGGGAGCTATTAAGGTTGCTAAACCTTGTGCCAGATCCGAAGCATATAACTTCCAGATGCTAGGGTCGTCTATATCAGCAGCTTTCTTGCCAAAGCGCTCAACAATCGCTCGACCGGAAGCAAAATCCTCCCATTTGGTCAGCTTTCCACCGCGGCTCAAGACCATTTGGCCACCCTCGCTGTCCAGATAGGCCTCGTCGAGTTGGCCATCTACAACCACGGCGTCGCCTATGCCTGTACCGATGGTTATATATAAGACCTTATGGTATTGACTCTTAAATACTAGGCTTTCGTGGAGTCCGGCTAAATTGCTGTCACTCTCTAAAAAGATGTCTGCACCTTGAAGTAAGTCCTTTAAGTCATCTTTAGCGGGCACATTTTGCCACTTTAAGTTGCCAAAAGTTATACCAATACCTCTTTGACGGTCAATCAGGGCCGGTAAAGCGCAGCAACAGACTGTTATTTTGTAGTCTTGAATTTCTTTTAAAGCGGCCGACAAATCTTTCAAAAAGCTTTTGTAGTTAGGGCTAGTCGGAAATTTGTGTTCTTTGAGTATCTGCCCCTCTTCGGAAAAGACAGCCATTAAGGTTTTTGTTCCCCCAACATCTATCCCCAAGTACATACCGTTAGAACCTGACCCCTGGCTTATAAAAATTTTCTATCTTTGGTAGCTCAAAATATTTCCAACGCAAACTTAGCTTGAAAATTGCAGGCTGAGATCTAACGGGATACATGAGATTAAGTTTATCAACTTGGCAAGAGTTAGTCATTAGTTGTTAGTGATAAGTCTGTTTTTTCGCTATCTACTACTTGACTATCTACTATCAACAACGCTGTTTACAAACAGCGTTTACCTCTGTACAATAGTTCTCAATCTGCTTTATTAACTTTTAAGTGGAAAACGGTTCGCCGTTCGCCTGAAACGAATCGCGGGCTTTGGCCGCGCAAATTTCATCCGCTAAAGGAGAGATTTAGGCAGCCGAAGAAGGGAATAATTATAGTTCATGCCAAAAGCAGCTACTAAAATTGACGCTCGAGTTGCGGGCACAGAGCCTGCGCGAGCAGCCAGAACTCCGTCGCCGAGTCGAGGTTTAACTATGGACCAACTACTAAAGACCACTAAACTGACACAGATAAAAACCGGTGACATGGTAGAAGGCATAGTAAGTTCAGTGCGCAAGCACGAAATATGGGTAGACATGGGCGCCAATGGTGTCGGGGTTATTTTCCGTCGGGAGGTTGGCGCCAACACTTTGAAAGAAGGCGAAACAATCAGCGCCAGTGTGGTTGATCCGGAACTGGACGAAGGTTATGCGCTGCTTTCCATGAAGCGAGCCAGTAAAGATCGGGGTTGGACCGAGCTGCAGCGATTGTTTGACGAGCAGGAAATAATTGACGTCGTGGCTTATAGCGCCAACCGCGGCGGTTTGCTGGTTGAATTAGAAGGTATTCGTGGTTTTTTGCCGGTGTCTCAACTCTCAGCCGAGCACTACCCTAGAGTTTCTGACGCCGATAAAGACGAAATCTTAACCAAACTTAACGCTTTAGTTGGCAAAAATCTCCGAGTTCGAGTTTTGGATGTCAGCCGTAAAGACAACAAATTGATTTTCTCTGAAAAAGAGGCCACCAGGGACGATATGCAGTCCAGGCTACAGAGTCTTAAAGTTGGCGAAGTTGTAGAAGGTATCGTTACCGGAGTAATTGATTTTGGCGCCTTTGTCAACGTTGATGGTATTGAGGGCCTAATCCATATTTCCGAAATATCCTGGGAGCGGGTTGAAGACCCTCGCAAATACGTAAAAATGGGTGAGGTTGTCAAAGCCAAGATTATTGCCATTGATAAAGACCGCTTATCATTGAGTATTAAACAAATGGCCGAAGATCCTTGGTTAAGCGAAGTTAAAAAGTTCAAAAAAGGCGACAAAGTCGAAGGTAAAATCACGCGGATTACGCCTTTTGGGGCTTTTGTAGAGCTGTCCCCGGCTGTCGAGGCCTTGGTGCACGTATCAGAAATGAGCGACGACGAAAGTATTGATCCGGAAAAACTCTTTAAACTCAATGAAAAAAAGCAGTTTAAAGTTCTGGAGATCGATACCGATAACCGTAAAATCGCCCTGAGTCTCAAAGACGTTAAAAAATGAACGGAGTCAGCCAATGTCCCGAAAAGTTGAAATTGAGGAACAAGTTACTGTCGGCGCCTTGGCCAGCCTTCTTAACTTACCAGTCTCTAAATTAATAGGAGAGCTTCTCAAAAACGGCGTGATGGCGACCGTTAATGAAAAAATTGATTTTGATACGGCTCAGATTCTCTTAGACGAACTAAAAATAGACACTACACTGGTTAAAAAACAGCCATCCGGACCACCCGCCAGGCTTAAAAAAGAGCTTAGCAAAAACGCTAAGCCTCGGCCGGCAGTAATCGCCGTTATGGGACATGTTGACCACGGTAAAACCTCACTACTAGATGCTATTCGCCAAGTAGAAACAGCCAAAGACGAAGCTGGGGGCATTACCCAACACCTCTCGGCCTATCAAGTTAGCCATAACGGGCGAATGTTAACGTTTATTGATACTCCCGGACACGAAGCTTTTGCCGCCCTGCGAGAACATGGCGCTCGGCTGACGGATCTGGTTATTTTGGTTATCGCCGCTGACGAGGGGATTAAGCCTCAAACTGTTGAAGCTATCAGGTTTGCCAAAAACGCTGGCGTTAAGATTGTCGTGGCGGCTAACAAGATGGATAAAACCGGGGTTGATATCAACCGTCTCAAGCAACAACTCAGCGAAAACGATCTTATGCCTGATGACTGGGGCGGCGACACAGTCGTGCTACCGGTTTCGGCTAAAACTAAAGAAGGACTGCCGGAACTCTTAGATATGGTGATCTTGGTAGCTGACGTGGAGGAGCTTAAAGCCGATCCCGAAGGTCCGGCCGAGGGTATTATTATCGAATCTCATATGGAGCGGGGTAAAGGCCGCACGGCAGTGGCGCTTGTCGAACATGGCACCATAAAAACCGGCGACTTTGTAGTAATAGGTACAACGTATGGCAAAATTCGGACTTTGGAGACACCTGATGGTAAGACTATTGACTTGGCCGGTCCTTCATCGCCGGTAGTTATTAGCGGACTTAAAGAACTGCCGGATTTTGGCGACGAGTTTTTGGTTGTGCCCAGCGAAAAACAAGCTCGCATCAGAGCTTCAGAGGTCAAGGAAACGCGTAAAATCGCCGGGATATCTTCGGCTACCACCAGCTCAGAACTACTGAACATGATCAGTCAGACAAATCGGCTCAGCGAGTTGAATATAATCGTAAAAGCCGATGTCCAAGGCTCCTTGACTTCGGTAGTCGATAGTTTAAAAACGCTTGGCACCGAGGAAGTGGCCGTTCGAATAGTCAGTTCGGGAGTGGGAGTTATAACCGAAAACGATCTGCATACTGCCGCCACAACCGGCGCGATTATTTACGGCTTTCACGTTAGTCTGCCGGCTAGCTTAAAACATCTGGCGCTGCGTGACCATATCTCTATTAGACTTTTTAGCGTTATTTACGAGCTGATTAACGATGCTAAAGCTGAAATGGAAATGCTGCTGGCGCCGGAAGTAGTAGAGGAAAGCCTTGGGCAGTTAATTGTTAAAGGAGTCTTTAAAGTTACCAAGACCGAGGTTATATGCGGCGGGGAAGTGACCAAGGGCAAATTAGCAGTTCCGGCACTGGCCCGGTTGTACCGCGATAAGGAGTTACTAGCTGACAATTTAGAAGTCACCAACCTAAAACGCGGACCTAGCGATGTACAAGAAGTCCAAACTGGAGAAATGTGCGGTTTGAGTTTCCGCACCGATGCTCGTCTCGAGGTCCAAGAAGGTGACAAAATCGAGTTATTTACCCGCTCCAGTAAAACCCGCAGCCTTTAGACAGAAAAAGGTCAATTAGAGATCCTGAAAAACTTCCTCATAATATTGTTGACATTAAATTAAAAATACAGTATAGTTCCATTTATCAGTAAATAAGGAGTTGCTTTTTGCTTACTGCGCAGAGATGTGGGTATCTGCGGGATAAACGAAAAGCTTAACTTATCAATATGGGAATCGGTCCAGAAGCTCACGCGCGAGAACCACAAGACACTGGAACGCTTGATGTTCCGCCTGGTGGTTATGGTTGGCCTCAAGATGGTGGAAGTAGAGACTATCTTGCATATTTAGCTAGTAACGACCTTAAAGCCCACGGAGAAAGCTTAACAGCAATCGTAAATAGGGCTGGTGGCGGAGTGGTTGAAGTTGGCGGCGGCGTACGCTTAATTGGGCCTGGAGTTCAGGTTGTCGGTGAAGGTAACGGTGTGAGTGACGGTAATGAGCAGCGGGGTGGTGCTCGACATCAGCCTGAACATGAACCCGACTGGGGTGCCGAGCGCCAACGAATTCGTCATGAAGAGCGCCAAAGGGCTGAAGAGGAGGCTAATCGTCAACTCCAAGAACGTCTTGGTCAAATACCAACAGACGAGCAAATTCAGCAAAGAATCGAAGACCTAGTCGGTCAGAGAATCGAAGTAGCTAAAAACGAAGTTCGTCAGGAAATGCAGGGTCAATTTGAGCAACAGCAGCAGAATTTTGATCGGGAGATGGCACTTCATGAGAACACTATCAGAGATTTGCGCACCGAACTACAGCAAGAAAGAGACAGACATGCAGCTGAATTAGCAGACCGTGACGCCGAAATTGCTCGACTTAACACTCTGTTACAAGGCGGGCCGCTACCCCCAGGGCCGACAGCCCCGCAAGAGTTAACAGCTGACCAACTACAGGAGCTCCATGGTCAAATTGACACTGCCAGAAATGATCTTGTAGACATCACTATTCGTCGTAAATCCCGCACCTTTTTTGACCGCTTTATACCCTGGCGGCGCGGGGAACAGCAGGAATATAATCAGGCCCTAGAACGCTATACAACTTTAATGGGACGCATGCAAAACCAAGAAAGAGCTCACCGGTTAGCTGCTGGTGAAAACGAAGCGGACATTATCGAAACGCAAGAAAATGACGTATTTGGCGACTTAAATAATTTGGCTGAAGAGGTATACAACGTAAACAGAAACCGAGTAAGAGACGTTATCCAAAACGGCAATTTCTTTAGACGTAACTGGGCCCGCGCAACTTGGTTCTTGGGCAATCAGTCTGCCGGGCGAAAAATTCTTGCCATTGCCGGACTAGGAGCAGGAGTAGCTGTGGTATCTGCTACAGCTGGGCTGGGCTTGGCCTTCGTGGCTGCTGGCGCAGGCCTTAAATTCTCAGTGTCATACTTTAATAATCGTTCTGGCGTCAGAAACCTCGCTCAGCACAATTTACAGCGCGAACAGGCTCGCCTACAACATGCTCATCAAAATCTTCAGAACCGTAGGGCAGGTACAGCTATTGACCGACGTAGAGCCCAAATGGGTTCTGAATTCAGACAGGCTCATGAAAGCAATGTTCGCCGAGATCGTCTATGGAACACTATAGGTAAAACAGCAATGCTGGGCGGCGGTTTGACTGTTGTCTACGGTGTGGTGGCAGGCCTTGACGGAGGACTACCTCGTATTCCGAGTATTCTCGATGCATTCAGGGACCATAACAATGTTACTGCCGCAGGTAGCGGAACCGGAGTAACTGGCACTGAGGGAACAACCGGATCGGGTGGAGCCACTGGTCCAACGGGCACAGAAGGAGTAACTGGCAATGGTGGTGCAACCGGAGCTACCGATACCGAAGGAACTTCAGGCACAGGTAGTGGTACAACCGGAACAACTGGCACTGAAGGTGCAAAAGGGATTACTAATGCGGATGGGAATAAAGAATATTATAATCCAATCTTTGGCAACAGGAGCGTTGGGGTAGAAATGCCAGAAGGTACACATCTGTTACAAAATGCCGATGGCTCTTACAAAATAACGGATAATAACGGGAATGCATTACCTGGCCTAGATCGTGTTGGTTGGGATACACAGGGTAATTTAGACAAAGCGACCAGGAGGTTCTTAACAGATCATGGTTACAAACTCACACAGGATACCTTGTCATATAAAGGAACCGACGGTTTAACGCATCAACATTTTATTACTGATATAGAAAACCTAACGGGCAATAAGACCGGTAACATAATTCCTGGCAGCTCGGGAATAGAAGGCACAGCCGATCAACTTGGCTCCGGCAATCCCCCAACACACACTGCTACTGGTAGCAATATTTCAGGACAGAGTCTAGATGTTAGTCCTGGCAAAGCCACCCCTGAGCAATTAAGTCATACTCACATAGAATTCGTACCGAATGATGATCATGGTGGTACCATGACTACAACAGCTGTTCGCCTTCAAGACGGCGAACACTTGCATTACGCCGGTCATGATAGTCATGGCGGCAATATAGTCCAGTTGATTGATGAAAAAAACCGAGTCCTGGTTAAAGATCTGGAGTTTACACACACAGGTGCGCTAAGTAACCATTCTATCCTTGAGGCCAACCTTTACCATGGTCCCAACAATCCACCTTTTCTAATGCACACTCCATATGACAAACTGCACAACCCACTGTATTGGTCAGGACGTACTATATCAACGCTTCTCGATCCCGACGAACTCTCTAAAGCGGCTTAAAACTCAGGCTAGAAATTTTGAGTCGACAAGCTCATAATAAAGAACATGTTTAAGTTAGATGACAATCTGCTGCAAGAACTGGGCCTCGGTACACTACCACCGGCCGAGAAGAATAAGATGCTGGCACATATCTACGAGACCCTAGAGCTGCGTGTGGGCATGAAACTGGCCGAGCAGATGAGCGACGAGCAGCTGGATGAATTCGAGGCTTTTATAGATAAAAATGATGAAGCCGGAGCTCTTAAATGGCTGGAAACCAACTTCCCGAACTATAAGCAAGTCGTGGCCGACGAATTAGAAAAACTAAAGGCTGAGATTAAAGCTCAAGCCCCGCAAATTATAGAAGCTACTATGGCCCAACTTAACAATCCGGCCATGGCTACACCACCACCTTCACCGGCTGTGCCGGATCCTTTCGCTCAACCATCTGTTCCGCCAATTCAAAATTTGCCAAATCCTGACGATTTGGCCAAAGCCGCCTAGTAGACTAGCAACTAGCAACTAGCAACAAGAAATTAGCAAGTTCAAGTATCAAAACCTAAGCTTACGCCTACTGATTACTAGTTTCTATTTTCTAGTTTCTACTTATGGGGTAGCCGCGAAGAAATTCTGTGCCGGAAATTGTACGGCCACTCGGTGCGGTTAATTGTTGTATTTCCAGCCAACTTTGACGCTCTGGTCGGAGCCTCGACCCTTCGGCGTCGAGGCCAGGACCACAAGAAATGACTAAGTCTCCGTCATTTTGGTTATCAGCAACTCGGGCTTTTGTAATTATTACATCATGTCCATATATTTTTGCCCGGCTTTTTGGCCAACTCTGGTAAGCCCGGACTTGCCGCTCGATAATTTGGGCCGGCAGCTGCCAATTTATTTGGCCATCGGTTTTCTTTAGCGAGCTGGTAGTGGTCGCTTGGGCAAAATCTTGAGGTAGTGGTTTTAAGGATCCATCCAAAATTGCCGGCAGTTTTTGGATTAACAAGTTTTTACCTAGCTCCAGCAGTTTATCGGCCAATTCTTGTTTTGTTTCGCTGCCCAAAATGTCCAGAGATTTTTGGTAATAGACCGGGCCACTGTCCATTTGAGCCGTAAGTTTCATTAAGCTGGCACCAGTGTGGGTGACTCCATCTAAGATAGTCTGTTCGATGGGCGTTGGACCGCGGTAAAGCGGTAGCAGCGAGGGGTGAATATTGATGATCCCTTTAGGGAAAATTTTGATGATATCTTGGGGGATTAAACTGCCATAAGCTACTAGCACTGCCACCTCAGCCTGGAATTCTCGAAGTTGTCGGCTTATGGTCTCCAACTTGTTTGGTAGTAATAGAGGGACCCCTAACTGCTTAGCGGTAGAGGCGATTTCCAACCGTCTATTTTGGCGAGAACGCTGCTGGTTTTGATTGGCAATTACAGCGGCCACGGCGTAGCCGCTGGCAGTTAAGGCCCTTAGAACAGGAGTTTCGGTGCTAACTCCGGTGGCTAGGCGTTCATTACCGAAAAATACCAGCTTTGGCATCATCATAGCTTATATTGATTAGCTTTCCATCTTCGGTTAGCTTAAAGAAAGCATCCGGTTGATCCTTGATATGGTCGACAAACATTATACCGTTAATATGGTCGACTTCGTGTTGAATGACTCGGGCCAAAAAGCCTTCGGCTTTGACTCTTATTACTCGGCCGGTTTCGTCAAGAGCCCGCAACCTGACTTTGCTATAGCGGCGGAGCTTGCCATAAATGTCCTTAACACTCAAACAACCTTCATAGTCTTCCTCCAACTCACCCTCTCTTTTGATAATTTCCGGATTTATAAATACCTTGAAAGTTGGATTGGTTTTGTTTTCAAAATTAGCCCGGATGATAATTATCCTATAGGGCTGGTCAATCTGGATGGCTGCTAGGGCTACGCCAAGTTCATGAGGCCGACTGGCTTCCCAGTCTAGTGTGGCGGCCTTCATATCATCAATGACTCGCCGGTATTCATCGCTAATAACAGTCACTTTTTTTGACCTGTCGTGAAGATGTTGATTGGGCAGGGTAATAATAAGGTCTTTTTTAGCTACCATAGGTATTTAGTATAGGGTATTTGGTATTAGGTATTGAAGTACATACCTTATACCTGATACGTCATATGATATACCCCTTAAAGTAAATTGATTGGGTCTAAATCAATAGTCCAGTCTTGGGGTACCAATTCTGCCAGTTTTTGCAGATAAACGCGTTTTTTGCTTTTTAAGACTAGTTGATAATAGAATTGCCGGCCGCGGCGGGCGTAGAAACTTGGCGCCGGACCAATGATTTCCACTGGTATCCGCCAGCTGGCGGATCTGGCAGCCAGCCGCCTTTTTAAGCGCTCGGCTGCTATAACCGCCCCTTTTTCGGTGGCCCGCCGGCAGCTTAGCTGAAGCAAGTGGGCATATGGCGGAAACCTGAATTGCTGGCGCTGTGACAGGGCATGCTTGTAAAACTCATTAAAATTGCGGCCAGTAGCAGTTCGCAGCACCATATTATTGGGATCATAGCTCTGGACCACCACGTGGCCCTGACTGTGGCCACGGCCGACTCGTCCCATAACCTGGTAAAGCAGTTGGAAGGCTCTTTCTTCGCTAGTAAAATCGGGCAGAGCCAGCGAAGTTTCGGCGGCCACAATCCCAACCAGGCCAAGCCTAGGCAGATCAAAACCTTTGGCTAGTAGTTGAGTGCCGATTAATATATCAATTTTACCGACTCTAAGTTGGTGATAAACCTCATTTATATGTTCGCCGGCCAAATTGTCGCTATCGAAGCGTTGCGATTTAAATTCTGGGAAGAGCCTAGCTACCACCTCAACTAAGGCTTTAGTACCAATACTTCTATATATAATGTCGGGATTTTGACACTTTGGGCAATATGAGGGCGGCTTCCGAGAGTGACCACAGATATGGCAGCGAGTGATGTGCTGGTCGCCGTGGTAAATAAGCGGCACGTCGCAGTTTGGACAAAGCAGTTGCCAGCCACAAGCATTGCAAAGTATCAAGCGAGCCGAACCGCGGCGGTTTAAATAGAGTATAACCTGTTGTTTGGCCGAAAGTGTTGTTCTTATAGCATCAATTAGTTGATTGGAAAGATAGGGATTCCGACTAAAATTACGCCGGTCTTTAATGTCTATAATCTCAACTACAGTCTCTCCGTGAGAATGTTTGATGGCCGGCTCACGCATCCTGACTACGGAATTGTGCTGTTTTGCAAGATAATAATCGGCAATGCTCGGCGTAGCCGTACCCATAATAACTTTTGAGTCAGCTAGATGGCCTAATTGGCTAGCCAGCCGGGCGGCATGATAACGAGGTGATTGCTGCTGTTTGTAGGCCGGTTCATGAGCTTCGTCCATGATAATCAGCTCGAGATTATTGACTGGACTAAATAGTGCCGAACGCGGTCCAATTATAACTATTGGTTCTTTTGCTTCTAGGATACCGAACCAGATTCGTTTGCGTTTGGCACTAGACAGTTGAGAGTGCAGGACATATGCCGGATAGGGCAAAAGTTGCCTGACAGCTGCCGCTAGTTGAGAAGTTAGGGCTATCTCCGGCGTTAAAAACATAACCGAGCAGCCTTTGTTCAATGCCTCTCGCGCCAGTTCCAGATAGACTCGAGTCTTACCACTGCCCGTTTCGCCGTGTAGCAAAATAGTCGTGGACGGGCTTTTAGCTATGGCTTTTATGGCCGTGCGTTGGTCGGTAGTCAGAGGCAAGCTGAACTCTATCTGAACGGCCGGAGGAAGACTGCTTAATTGCTTAGGTTGAGTATCGGTTCGCCTGATTGTCGGCCGGTTTGGAGCAAACTGACGAAGGGCGTCGCCAAAACTCACGCAGTAATAATCCTGAAGCCAACTAGCTAATTTTAGGCAATGTTTAGGCAATGGCTGAGCGCTTAACAAAGTTTTTATGGACTTGGTCTTAAATTCAGGCTGCCTAACTTTTCTGATTACAAAACCTGTTATTGCCCGGTTTTGTAGCGGAACTGTGACTATATTCAAAGATTTGAGCTCATCTTCCGAGCTATATGTAAGCGGTTTGTCAGCTCGGAAATGACTATCGGCAACAGCCACCTCGTAATAAAACATATTTTCATTCTACTACTACGTAATATTTAACCCCGCACCAAAAACTTGATATTCCGATCCGCCATAGGCGGACTTCCTCTTCTTGAATTCAGGATTTGGTACGGGACAAGCAGAGAAGTATTGCATTGGCTCGGACGGCTGGGTTATACTGTTCGTTGTCCGAATAACAATAAGAGGGGTGTTAGATGCTTGACACGTTCATCACTTCTAGGGTGCGCCGAAAAATCATAGTGGTCTATGCTAAATATCCGGATTTTAAAACGCATGTTAGAGGTCTGGCAAAACTAATCAAAGAGGATGCCGGCAATATCCAGCGTGAACTTAAGCGTTTAGAAAAAATTGGTTTTTTGATGAGCGAGCGCCAGAGTAACACCAAGGTCTACCATACCAACAAGAATTTTCCGATTTTTAAAGAGCTTCAAAGTATTGTGCTTAAATCGCAACGAGCCAGCCAGACTAGACGTCAGCAACTTTAGCCTTTTACCTTTGACCATTTTCAATTTACCGTGCATTTACTGTGGACCATTTGCTATGGTGAATAGATAATGGCTAAAGCACTCTAAACGGTGAACGGAAAACGAATAATGGCGGCCCGCCCAACTTTGCATTTTCTCATCTGTTAGGGTACAATTGGCCGCATATGATACAAGTTACCAGAAAAGATTCTAAAGAATCGGTCGAAAATCTTCTACGCCGATTTTCACGCAAGGTACAGCAATCAGGCGTGCTGGTCGAAGCCAAAATGGGCCAGTACTTTGAAAAACCGCTTAGCAAGCGCGATAGGCGAAGCAAAGCGATTGTTCGCCGCGAGCGTAAAGCTGCCAAGATTAAAAAGCTTAAATTAGGTAAATAATATATATGAGACAAACCTACGGTACTATCACTCCACAAAGTAAACTTTGCCGGGGACCCCGTTCTCATCGCGCCGGACTTGGAATAAATCCAAACTTAGAACTTAGCTTTTCCTAGCGCCTGGTAAAAAGGAATTTATTAAAATGCAGGAACAAATAGACAAAGACCTAAAAGCTGCCATGCTAGCCGGGGATAAAGCTAAGGTTGAAACCCTACGCGGCCTTAAAAACGGCCTGCAGTACCAAGCCGTCAACTTAAATGTTAAAATCGAAGCTCTAAGCATTGAACAAGTTCAAAAAGTCTTGGCCGCTGAGGCTAAAAGACGCCAAGAAGCAGCTGATATATATACTACGGCCGGAGAAACCGAGCGGGCAGCTAAAGAACTGAGCGAAAAAAAGATCATCGAGGCTTATCTACCCGAACAATTAGATGAGACAGCTGTAAAATCAGCCATTGAAGAAGAAATCAGCCAGTTTGGTTCTCCTTCGATGCAAGATATGGGTAAAATTATTGGTGCTGTTAAAGCTAAACTAGACAGTTCTGCCGATGGGGCCACGATCGCCCGTCTTGTTAAAGAGGTATTGAGCTAGCAATGGCTCACTGTTCACCATTAACTATTCACCATATATTGGCCATTGACCATTCACCATGGAAAACGACTAAAAGTAAAAGTATGGCAATAGGGTAAACGGAAAAAGGTAAACGCCTCGTGATTATTCTGTTTGGTATCGCCGGCAGCGGCAAAGGAACACAGTCAGAATTGCTATCCAAGCGTCTAAATGCTCCCATGGTGACAAGCGGCGATATTCTTAGACAAAATAGACATAACCCACAGGTAAAAGTGGCAGTTGAATCGGGTGTTTTAGTACCTGATAGCATACTTTTGCCTCTCTTAGAAAAAGAATTTATCAACATCGGAGCCGACAAAAATGAATTTATACTCGACGGCAGTCCACGTAGTCTGAATCAGGCCAAATGGCTGGCCGAGAAGATAAAAAAAGGCGAACTTAAGCTGACAGGCATTATTCATATTAGACTTCCCAAAGACCAGGCGGTCAAGAGACTAAAACTTCGCGCTCGGCACGACGATAATCAACAGGCAATCAACAAGCGGCTTAAGTTTTATGAAGACTCCGTGCTGCCGGGCCTTGAGTATTTAAAAGGCTGTGGCTTTGAGGTTATAGAAGTTGACGGCGGTCGTTCTATCGAGGACGTTGCTGCTCAAATTCAGGCAGCGCTAAAAGTTTAGTTATGAGTCCCGTTAGAGAACTTTTCACTGTTCACCTTTCACCCTTCACAATGCAGTATCCTTTTACCATTATCCATGATCAGTGGTTAATGGCTAATGGTAAATGTATGGTAAACGGTCAATTGAAAATGGTTAATGGAGCGACTGAAGGGATCGTCTCGTGAGAGCCAAAACCCCGGCCGAAATTGAGGCGATGCGCGCCGGGGGGCGCATTCTGGCCAGCGTTTTAGACCAAGTTAGCCGGGCCGCTGCCCCTGGTATGAGCACCAAGGATCTGGCAAATATGGCAGCTAAAGAACTCAAAGCTCTAGGAGCCAGACCGGCCTTTTTACATCATCAGGACTTTCCAGATGTACTTTGTACTTCGCTTAACCAGGAATTAGTACATGGTATTCCATCGTCAAAAAAAATCATTAAGAAAGGTGATTTACTGAGCCTAGACCTAGGCGTAATTTATAAGGGTCTGATAACCGACGGGGCTACGACCATATATATTGGCTCGCAACCATCCTCTGATATAAAACGTTTGCTTGCCGGCAGCCAAAGGGCTTTGTCGGCCGGAATAGAGGCTGTAAGAGGCGATGGCACCCGGGTTGGCGATATATCGGCGGCTATTCAAACGACCTTGGAGCGTTATAAGCTTGGTATAATCCGTGATTTAGTCGGCCACGGCGTAGGCGATAAAATTCATGAGGAACCAAATATCCCGAACTACGGTGTGAGAGGTAATGGTTCGGTTTTACATGGCGGCGTGACAATCGCTATTGAGCCAATGGCGTCTTTGGGAGGCTGGCAAGTCCAGACAGCTAAAGACAAATGGACGGTTCTGATGAGTGATGGCTCCCTGGTGGCTCATTTTGAGCACACAGTGCTGGTTACAGAGAAGAGTGCGGAGATTTTAACTCAAATTTGATTGACAAGCCTATAAATATATATACAATAGTAGTTACTATGAGTAAATACACGGCAACAGTTATAAAAACCGGTAACTCCTATGCTTTACGAGTTCCCAAAGCTTATGTTGACGCTAAAAACTTAAAACTGGGCCAAAAAGTCGGACTACCCAATAATCCGGCGCTGCGCGCGGGCAATGTTGCGCGGGCAATGCAGAACCTACAAAAATTAGCCGACGACCGCGGCGCCATGAAGTCTATAACCGATCCTGTGGCCTGGCAAAGAGCCATACGCGACGAGGTGGATGAATGGAGTAGCGTAATCCGTGATATTGGCAGATAGTAATATTGTTATCTATTCGCGCCAACCCGGTTATGACCAATTGCGTAAGCAACTATCATCGCGGGAGGTGGCAGCTTGTAGCGTCATCCAAATAGAAGTTTTGGGCTGGCATTTACTTGAAAAGCCTGACGAGGCAGCCTTTGAGGACTTTTTTAAACAGGCCGTCAACTATCAGCTTGACGAAGCCATTATTGCCCAATCGATTAAACTCAAACGTCTCAAGCCCGGCCTACATTTACCGGACGCTATCATCGCGGCTACGGCTTTGGTCCACCACTTGGAGCTTTGGACGGCTAATGCCGAAGATTTTTCCGAAATTGAAGGTCTGAAACTACACAACCCGGTTCAATAATCCCGATTTTTGTTGACTTTTTAGCATAAGTATGATAGTATACAGCTAAGTTCACAAAAGCAAGAAAGGAAAAAAATGACAGAACAGCTATATAAAAAAGTTAGACAAGCTGAGCGCACTGCGCCTAGGGAAGCATTGGTCGCTGGAGTGGCATCTCAAATTTTGACTGCCATTGAATATAGCGAGCCTTTTGCCGGACGTCGACCAGATCGTCCTCTAGCGGACGCCTATTCGGTAGAGTCACACTGGAAACATGCAGGGTTTCGACAAGTGCTGGCTACTGAAGCTATAAAAGGTAGCGAGCTTGGCCTAGAAGGAGAAAAGGCTGAAGATCATTTTGGATTTGTTGGTGTTCGTAGTTTGGGCAAAATTAGACGGGGTACTAAGCCTTTCGGACATGACTTCGAAGACTTTTCGTACTTAACAATTTATCCGCACGGTAATAAAGAGGCACAGTACCAAAGTCTAGGTCAATCTGGGCTTATGGAAATGGAGCAAAAAGACTTTGATTTCGTGAAGAATTTGGCAGACCACCTTGTTCCGGCTGATAAAGTGCCACCTCACCGCAAACCACGTTAAATATTCGTTTCGTTATGCCAAAAACACCGCCAGAGAAATTTGGCGGTGTTTTTTATTTCTGTAACCTGTAACCTACAACCTGTAACCTTGAGCTTGCCTCTTGGCAAGCATTAGCGTTATACTGCAAGTACAAATCAATAAACAATAAACAATAAACAATGAACAAAAAAGATCCCCGTAATTTCTTTTTTTCTCGGGAAGAGCAGCCCGAGCATCGAATTTATTTCGCCCGTTCGACAAGCTCAGGGCGGCCTGAGCGGCAGTCGAAGGCCGTGCCCGGCGCGATGAGAAACCCTGAAAGGTTGTCTTATAAGGCGATGGCCGTATGACAGAAGAAAAGTTTAGCTACTTTGTCGGACTGGATATCGGGACTAAGGCTGTTCGCTGTGTAGTTGGCGAACTGGCTAACGATGCCCAAACTCCTAATATCTTGGCCGCTACTTCGGCGCCCAACAGTGGTATGCGCAAAGGTAATGTGGCTCATGTGGACGAAGTAGCACAAGCCGTCATAGCGGCTATTACTGAGGCCGAACGAGTCAGCGGTCGCGAGCTTAAAAGCGCTACCGTTAATGTCAATGGCTCTCATGTAGAGGGTATTAATAGCAAAGGCGTGATTGCTATTTCCTCGCCGGACCGCGAAATCTCGCACGAAGATCGGCTTCGAGTCGAAGAAGCCGCTACCATTGTACAACTGCCGGCCAATAAGGATATTATTCAGGTTTTTGCCAAAAATTATCGGCTGGACGGACAAGACAATATAAAAAACCCGGTTGGCATGCACGGTGTTCGGCTGGAAGTTGACACTCACATACTGCTGGCCTCCACGCCGGCTCTTAAGAGTTTAGAACAAGTTTTAGATAGAGCCGAGCTGGGGGCTGCCCATCGGACAGTCAGTAGTTTAGCCGCCGCCGAAGCCGTTTTGGACCGCAAACAAAAAGATTCGGGGGTGGCAGTGGTTGATATTGGCGCTGCCACTACCAATGTTGTAGTTATCGAAGACGGAGAAGTGGAGCATATAGCCGTTATACCAATGGGGGGCAATCATATAACTAATGATCTGGCCATCGGCTTAAAGACCGACCTTGATGTGGCTGATCTTATCAAAGTTAAACATGCCAGCCTGTCTAAAGCCGCTTCGGGCGAGGGCAGTTTTGTAAAGTCTGGCGAAGAAATTCGCTTTGACCGCGAGATGATGCGCATAATTACCGAAGCCCGAGTCGAAGAAATACTGGAATATGTAGACAGGGAATTTAAAAAAATTCATCGCTCTCGCAAGTTGCCCGGCGGCATTGTCTTGGTCGGCGGTTCCGCCAAACTGCCAGGTTTAGTTGACCTTACCAAAGACGTACTACAACTGCCGGCCAGAGTCGGCAAGTGGAATTATATTCCCAGAGTCGTAGACGATATCGACGAAACTGTTTTTGCACCAGCCGTTGGACTAATGATGCTTGACATGCTGCTAGGTCCGCCGCAGTCGGGCATGTTTGATGAGCTACCTACGGGCATCGTGCAATCTGTTAGCAGCAGCCTGAACAGTATTTTGAGACGCTTTAAAAGACGTTAAAGACTTTAGAGACACTATTTTATTCACGGGTGTTTAGAAAACTTTTATGTGAGTATTAATTGCATTCAGTATAGTTTTTTGCGTATAATTTAATCAACTAAATTTGTGAGAGATTTAAAGAGATAATGATTCATTACGCAAAAAGCCAGCTAACAGCTACCGGCTATCAGCTTTTAGCTAAGGCGACTGAAAGGAGCATTTAATGCCTAAGATAGACCCGGCAATCGAAACATTTGCTCGAATTAAAGTAGTTGGTGTTGGTGGCGCCGGGGGAGCGGCTATTAACCGGATGGTAGACGCCGGCGTGACCGGGGTGGACTTTGTGGCCATTAATACTGACGCCCAAGCGCTGCATCACTCCCAAGCAGCCGGGAAGGTTAACATTGGCAAGGAAACAACCCACGGTTTGGGCGTGGGTGCCGATCCTGTCTTAGGCCAAAAAGCCGCTGAGGAATCCAAAGCCGATATAGCCGAGGCCGTTCAAGGCGCCGATATGGTCTTTGTAACCTTTGGTGCTGGAGGTGGTACGGGCAGCGGTGCCGGTCCAATCGTGGCTAGTCAGGCCCAGGACGCCGGAGCTTTGGTGGTCGGTTTTGCTACCAAGCCTTTTGCCTTTGAAGGCGAAAAAAGACGCCGCATCGCCGAAGCGGCTATCGATAAACTCCGCCGAAGCGTCGATACCTTAATTGTCATTCCAAACGATAAGCTTTTGCAGACAATTGATAGGCGTACACCACTACTGGAAGCTTTTAAGGTAGCCGATGACGTTCTACGCCAAGGAGTGCAGGGCATCTCCGATCTAATAACCGTTCATGGCTTAGTTAACTTGGATTTTGCCGACGTTAAAACAGTCATGAGTAATGCCGGGACAGCCCTTATGGGCATTGGCCGGGCCAGTGGCGAGAACCGAGCGATAGAGGCTGCTGGGCAAGCAATTTCCTCACCGCTGCTTGAAGTATCAATAGACGGGGCAAGGGGCATTCTGTTCAATGTCATTGGCGGTAAAGATATGTCAATGCACGAAATTAATACCGTGGCTGAGGCAATCACGGCTGCTGCTGATGAAGAAGCCAATATAATATTTGGGGCAACTATTAATCCTGAGCTAGAAGGCGAGCTGATTGTAACTGTGGTAGCCACTGGATTTGACGATACTTATTACGCTAAGCGGAGCGCCCAAACTGCCGAACTGCTGCGCCAAGCCGATAAGTCTGAAGTTCCAGCCTCTTCAGAGCAGCTGGACGATGCCACCATGGCTGACATCAACATGGATCTTAAAGATGCTGATCACGGCGGGGTGCATGATTTTCATAGTGACGAATCGCCAAACATTTGGTCTTTGCCAAATGAACAAGCCGTTAGTCAAGAATCAAAAGATAGAGAAGAAGAACTCGAAAAACCTTCATTTTTGCGCCGATTTAGACGTAAAAAAGGCGGTCCCACTCCTGCTACTTCCGATCAACAGGTAGATGATTTACCGGCCTCCGGGCAGAGTCAAACGGACGATCAAGTAGTGCAGAGTCAAACGGATGATGATCAAGTAGTCGCTACATCGGACGAAAAGACCGACCAAGATTCTAAGGAAACCGGAGAAATAGTTACAAAAATTGACTCCGATCAGCCAAAAGATAAAGGCGAAGACGAGAGTGGCGAACAAAAAAGTGTTTCGGCAAAAAACAAGGACACAAAAAAGAATAAACAATAACCTTTGTGATTAATACATCATAAAATATTTGCATAGGCGCTATGGATAGGGCTAATATAAAGTTCACGACCACTAAATATAGTGATAGCACCTTAACACATTCGACAGCGCTTAAACGCTGCTCAGTGTTAACCTCTTCGAGCCTGAGCCGATTCGGTCTGAGCCTCACGGTCGAAGACCTCAGAGCCGAGGGCCTGAACGATCCGCCGGCTGGCGGAGAGTCGAACGGGTTAAATAACAGCTTAAAAAACAGGGGTTCCAAACTGCTAAAGGCACTAGGGCAACCACTGGAGGTAAGTCTGACAAAATGAAATGTCATCACTGCGGGTCTATAGATAATAAAGTTATTGAGTCACGAGACGTGGCTGATAGTGAAGCTATCAGAAGACGCCGGGAATGTCTTAAATGCAATCATCGTTTTACGACTTATGAGCGTTTGGAAAGACCAAACTTGGTGGTTGTTAAGCGCGATGGTACCCGCGAGCTATTTAGTCGTGAAAAACTTTTGCGCGGTTTGCAGCACGCTAGCGAAAAAACTTCAGTAACTAACATGCAACTGGAGAGTTTCGTGGCCGGCATCGAACGCGAGCTTTATGGTCGCGGCGAACCGGAAATCAGTAGTACCGATATTGGCGAACTACTGATGCAAGGCCTATCTAAAATTAACGAAGTGGCTTACGTGCGTTTTGCCAGTGTTTATCGCAAATTCCGCGATATATCAAGTTTTGAGCGCGAACTAACTAAAATTCGACAGACCAAATCTGACGAAAACCCCCTTAAAAAAGCTGACAAGAAGTAGTTTGTGGCCTCGGGAAGAGAGCCCAGAGCGAGCGGATTTCCGCCCATTCGACAGATGCTCAGGGTCGTCCTGAGGATACTCGAAGGACGACATGCTCTCCCCTCGAGTCTGAGCGACCTCGGATTCGAAGACAGGGCGGCCTGAGCAACAGTCGAAGGCCGCACCCGGCGCGAGGACCCCCAAGGGCCCCCGAAAAAAGCGAACGCTAGTGGTTTTTGTGGGGTGTGGGGGTAAGAAACCGCGAAGGGGTTTCTTATAAGACGAAGCCGCAAATAGGTCTGTTGCTTTAGCTATTGCTTGGTGATATTCTAGCAATATCTAAAAGGAGCAAAGGAGGAAGATCTGCTTAGCGCATAAGTGGGTCGCAGCTAGCTCTAAATAAATATTAAAAATAAAATAAACTAACCCGCCGAAACTTTCAAAAAAAGTTTTTGCGGGTAAAGGAGAGGCACAAACATCATGGCACAAGCAACCACATTGTCTGTTAAGAGACTTTTTACGAAGCCTAAATCTAAGGCTTATGACCTGCTAAAATGGACCACGCAAGATTCAGCCATTATTAATCCGGCCACCGGCAAAGCTGTTTTTGAGCAAAAGAATGTAGATTTCCCAGAACATTGGTCGCTAAACGCTGTTAATATTGTCGCTCAAAAATATTTTAGCGGTACTCCCGGCACTAAATCGCGGGAGCGCTCTTTAAAAGAACTTATTGACAGAGTGGTTGACACGATAACGCGAACTGGTTTGCAAGAAGGTTATTTTGAAGGCTCTGACGAGGCCGAGAATTTTCGTGAGGAACTTAAATACATATTAGCGACTCAACGCGCGGCTTTTAACTCCCCGGTCTGGTTTAATATTGGTGTGCGGGAACGTAGCCAGCAAGCCAGCGCCTGTTTTATCTTGGCCGTCCAGGACACCATGCCGGCCATCTTAAACTGGTACTACGAAGAAGGCATGATTTTTAAAGGCGGCTCAGGATCGGGCATCAATGTCAGCTCTTTGCGAAGTTCCAAGGAAAGATTGGGCAAAAGCGCCGGTACGGCTTCAGGACCGCTGTCTTTTATGCGCGGAGCTGATGCTAGCGCTGGTGCCATCAAAAGCGGCGGTAAGACCCGCCGGGCCGCCAAAATGGTTATTTTAAACGCCGATCACCCCGACATTGAAGAATTTATCTGGTGTAAGGCGCTAGAGGAACGTAAGGCGCGGGTACTAGAGCAAGCCGGTTTTGATATGAGCTTAGACGGTAAGGACAGCTATAGCGTCCAGTACCAAAATGCCAACAATTCGGTTCGGGTTACTGATAGCTTTATGCAAGCCGTTCAAAATGACGGGGACTGGGACTTGAAGGCAGTAACTACCGGACAACCGATCAAAACCGTTAAAGCTCGCCATATATTCCATCAGATCGCCGAAGCTGCCTGGGAATGCGCCGATCCCGGTATGCAGTTTGATACGACCATTAACCGTTGGCACACCACGCCCAACGCCGGTCGTATCAATGCCTCTAACCCCTGTAGCGAATATATGCATTTGGACAACTCAGCTTGTAATCTAGCTTCTATTAACTTACTTAAATACTTAAACGAGGATTTTAGTTTTGATATCGAAGCCTTCCGCCACAGTGTTGAATTAGTATTTACGGCCCAAGAAATATTGGTTGGTTACAGCGAATACCCGACTCAAAGTATTGCTCGGAACGCCAGGGCCTACCGCGAACTGGGCTTGGGTTACGCTAATTTGGGCGCACTGTTGATGGCTCAAGGTTTGCCATATGATAGTGATGAAGGCCGCGCCCAGGCGGCGGCTATCACTGCTCTCATGACCGGGCAGGCTTATGCTACCAGCGCCCGACTTGCCAAACGGGTAGGGCCATTTGCCGGTTATGATAAAGACCAAGAAGCTATGAATAAAGTGCTACGCATGCATCGTGACGAAGTAAAAAAAATCCATCCAGCTTTAGCCTCAGAAGAACTGTTATCGGCGGCCGCTCAAGCCTGGGACGAGGCGGTCGAGCTGGCCGAGCTACACGGTGTTCGCAATTCGCAGGCTACGGTGCTGGCGCCAACCGGCACTATAGGGCTGATGATGGACTGTGATACCACAGGCATCGAGCCTGATTTGGGACTTGTCAAAGTCAAAAAACTAGTCGGCGGAGGTACTATGCATATTGTTAATCAGACCGTGCCTCGGGCATTGAAAGCACTAGGTTACAACCGTGCCCAAATCGGTGACATTATTAATTACATCGATGTCGAAAAGACAATAGTCGGAGCCCCACACCTTAAAAATGAACATTTGAATGTCTTTGCCTGTAGTATGGGTGATAACGCCATTCACTATCTGGGTCATGTAAAAATGATGGCGGCTGTACAACCATTTATTTCAGGCGCTATTTCTAAGACGGTAAATATGCCTGAGCAAGTGACCGTCAAAGACATCGAGCAACTGCATATGGACGCCTGGCAAAGAGGCCTGAAAGCAGTGGCTATTTACCGCGATAACTGCAAAGTTGCCCAACCACTCAGTATGGCCAAAAAAGCCCCGACGTCCGCTAAAGGCGGAGATCGGGGGTCCGACCGCGCACTCGCGAGCGTCGAAACCGGTCCTGCTACGCCGATGATGATGGCTGTAGCAATTAGTGCTGCGGCCATCGGAACGTCGGCCGTCCGCAGAGAACTGCCCAGAGTGCGAAATTCTAAAACCTTTAAGTTTACTGTCGCTGGCAGCCGTGGCTATGCCATAGTCGGCGAGTATGAAGACGGTACTCCTGGTGAACTATTTATCAGTATTGCTAAACAAGGTTCGACCTTGCGCGGTGTTATGGACGCCTTTGCCACTAGCGTTAGTTTTGGCTTGCAATACGGCGTGCCTCTAAAGAGGTTTGTCCGGACCTTTACTAACACCAGTTTTGCTCCGGCTGGCATCACCGATGATCCAGAAATCCGCACCGCTTCCTCGTTAATAGATTATATTTTCCGGCGTCTGGGGAAAAGTTACCTAACCTTTGATGATCGCTTGGAGCTGGGACTAGCTGCCTTAGAGGACATACCGGAAACCCAAACTAGTTTACTAAGCGAAGCTGCCAAACAAGGCGCCGTGGTCGAACAAGCCATGGAAGCCGTGGCCGAAGCCGAAGCGGCTATTACAGAAGCCGTTACAACCGTAGCTGCCAGCACTTCAGACCTGTCTAAGATCGAGCAAACCACCGAGTCCACAACCCACAAGGTGCTAAAAACCGAACGAGCCGACGGAGCAGCCCCAATCTGCTATAACTGTGGTAACCAGACCCAAAGAGCCGGCTCCTGCTACGTTTGTAGCGCCTGCGGCTCAACTACAGGCTGCAGTTGATCCACCCTGAGCACAGTCGAAGGACGGCTCGACCACCGGCTGTAGTTAGATAAAAGCTTTTTCAGAACTTTAAGGAATAATTCTTTTTTGAAAAAGAACCAAAAATTTTGACACTTTGGACCGCCAATCCGCCAGCTGGCGGAGTTGCAAAACTCCCGGGCGCAGTGAAAACAGATTGAATTTGCCTACGCCAACTGCCGCGCCGAAACAACGATAAGCGATCCCTCACTATTTCTATAGGAGGCTCGAGACTAGAGTTTCGGCTGGATTCGTCAGCCGCCTACCAAACTCATCTATTTTTACTGATGCCCGGACTAAAAAATACATCTGCTCAGACTTGCACCGCATGCCCGAACCTCTCTTAAATTCGAACGTGTGAGAAAACTGAGTGAAAGAAAGGTTCAAAATCAGCTGAGCTGAGACGTGTTTGATCCGCCATAGGCGGAGAGTTGTCGAAGTTCACTTATTTTGAGACTTTAGCGAACTTCAGCTTTTCTCACGGTTTGAGAGCTTTGCACCACTTTGGCGGTCCAAAGTGGTATTTAGTTGGCTACTTTCCAAAGTAGGTCAAAAAGCTATACACTAGCGGTATGCGAGTGCTAATTTTATATCACGAGCGAAGTGAACATGGCGGTATTGTGACCGATTACGTGGCTGAATTTCAGAGATATAAGGGCAAAGCTATTGAGCTGGTAAGTCTAGAATCAGCCGAAGGCGCAGATATGGCCGAGCTTTACAGTGTGACTATCTACCCAGCGATTTTGGCCATGAGCGAGAATGGCTCCTTGCAGCATCTTTGGCAAGGTACGCCACTACCATTGATGGATGAGCTGTCTTACTACACTATGCAAACTAGAGACAACCGTACAATTGGACACAGCCCTCGTATAATAATGCCGCCTAGTTCCACGACCGCTGTTATTTAACAGGCACTTTCTGTTAAAATCTAAATCATCGTGAGTAAAGAGGAAAAGTCTGCTACCGCATTGGCCGAAGAAGAAATACTAAGGGTCTGGGCCAAAGAAAAAACCTTCGAAAAAAGTCTGGCTAATCGCAAAGGCACCGAGTATTTTAATTTCAATGACGGTCCGCCGTTTGCCAACGGTCTGCCGCACTTTGGTCACTCTCTAGTCACCGCCGTCAAAGACTCAATGCTGCGCTATAAGACCATGCGTGGTTACTACGTGCCGCGGCGCAATGGCTGGGACTGCCACGGCCTGCCGGTGGAGTATGCTATCGAGAAAGACTTTGGCGTCAGCGGCAAGAAACAAATATCAGAACTTGGACTAGAAAAGTTTAACGCTGCCTGCCGGGCCTCAATTTTCAAGTACAAAGCTGATTGGGAAACTTTTTTAACTCGCTACGGCCGCTGGAGCGACTACCAAAATTATTATGCTACGGTAGATACCAATTACACCGAGAGCGTTTGGTGGACTCTGTCTCAAGCGTACAAAAAAGGCCTGCTGTACCGCGGTTTTAAATCCTTACCTTATTGTCCACGTTGTGCCACGCCGCTGTCTAATTTCGAACTGAACGAAGGTTATCGTGACAATATTCCGGACCCCAGCGTTTTTGTCTTATTCCCGCTGGTTGACGATCCGAAAACTAAAATACTGGCCTGGACCACTACTCCCTGGACTCTACCAGCCAATGCTGGACTGGCGGTTGATAAGACAGCCGATTACGCTTACGTTAAGCTAACATCAGATGGTTCTACACTGATTTTGGCCCGTAAACGGTTGAATGTACTAGATTTACGAAAAACCGATTACAAGATCCTGAAATCCGTTAAAGGCAAACAATTAATAGGCCTGCGCTATCAGCCGCTTTATTCGCTGCCAAAAGGCAAATTTAGCGCCCGTCAGGTAAAAAACGCCTTTCAGGTATTCCACGACGACAACATTAGCCTAGAAGACGGTACAGGTATTTTACACCTGGCGCCCAGATACGGGGAAACCGACCTGATGCTCGGGCAGACTGAGGATCTGCCACTGATTGAGAGTGTCGATAGTAGCGGCCATCTAATATACGGCCCTAAAGAGGCGCTCGGCAAGTTCTTTAAGGCGGCAGATAAGTATATTATTGCTGATCTCAGTCGCAAAGCTAAAATGTTTGCTGCCGAAACAGCCGAACACACCTATCCGTTTTGCTGGCGCTGTGACACACCGCTAATGTATTTTGCCACCACTACCTGGTTTTTGGCAGTTACCAAGGTTAAAGATGACCTTATTAAGACAGCCGAACAGATACAGTGGGTACCGGCCAATATCAAGAGAGGCCGTTTTGGTAAGTGGCTAGAGGGCGCTCGTGACTGGGCCATAAGCCGTAACCGATACTGGGGCGCGCCAATGCCAATCTGGCAAAATGTTGACGACCCCGAGGATTACATAGTGGTTGATAGCATCAAAACACTCAGAGGACTGGCCGGTGGCGCTATCAAAACAGATGATTTGCACCGGCCGTTTATAGATGACATTATTTTTAAAAAAGATGGCAAGACCTATAAGCGCATCGAGGAAGTTTTAGACTGCTGGTTTGAGAGCGGCTCGATGCCGGCTGCCCAGTGGCATTATCCTTTTGAAAACAAAGAAATCTTTGAAAAAACCTTTCCGGCTGACTTCATAACCGAGGCCATTGATCAGACTCGCCTGTGGTTTTACGTCCAGCATGTGATAGCCACCATCTTATTTGATAGCCCGGCCTATAAAAAGGTGATTGTCACCGGTTTTATGATGGCCGCTGATGGACAAAAACTGTCTAAAAGACTGCGCAACTACCCGCCAGTCGAAGAGGTTTTTAATAATGAAGGCGCTGATGCCCTGCGGCTTTACCTGCTTTCGCGTACCCAGGCCACCGAAACAGCCGATTATATGCGCTTTGACCGCAGCGCCATGACAGATATACATCGTAACGTCCTAGATACTCTGACAAACAGCTTTAGATTCTTTAAAACCTACTCCGAACTAGATAAATGGCCCCTCGGCTATGCTCGGGGTAAGCAGCTCTACAATCCGCTCCAGGAGCCGAAGGCTGATAACATCTTAGATAGGTGGATCCTGGCCCGGTTGGAAGAGACAATATCGGCCGCAACTAAGAGTGCTGACGGCTATAAAATAGCTCACACGCTACTACCCATTTTTGAGCTAATAGATGATCTTAGCAACTGGTACATCCGCCGTTCCCGCCGGCGGTTTTGGAAAAGTGAAAACGACTGGGACAAACAACAGGCTTATAGAACCTTGCATTATGTTTTAGTGCGCTGCACCCAGTTACTAGCTCCTTGGGCCCCTTTTATAAGTGATCACTTGTGGCGAGAGTTGACTCGAGGCATAAAGGCGGAAACATCAGTGCACTTAAGCGATTGGCCTTCAACTGACAAGCCAAATAAGGCTAGTACGAAATTGCTAGAAGACATGAAGAAAATCAGAGAAGCAGTTATTAACGAGGGATTGTCGCAACGAGCAGCCAGGAATGTTAAGGTTCGCCAGCCATTGGCTAGCGCCAAAGTCAACCTAGAAGTTGATAATGAATCGGAGTTTGGCCAAATCATTGCCGAAGAGTTGAACGTCAAAACGCTGAAGTGGACTAAAACTGGCAAAACAGTGCAGGTTGATACCAAAATAACAGCGGAGCTTAAAAGCGAGGGAATTATGCGGGAAATAGTAAGAAATATACAAAATGCCCGCAAAAACGCTGGATTAAACGTTGAAGATCGCATAAAACTGCGTCTTGAAACTAACGACAAACATATAACGCAGGCCATTGCCAAGTTCCAAGACATCATTTTTTCCGAAACTCTAACGACAAGCGAGTTGAAAGGCGAGGGAACTTATAACGAAACAGTAAAACTCGAAGGCCAAGAAGTAAGAATTTCACTCAGCAAGCTATAGTTTGGTGTTAATATTACCGTTTTGGCTAGTCAAAACGGAGCGTATAATTAAAGTTCAAGGAATAAGTTAACAGGGGTAAATAATTAATGACTAGCCAAATTACTGAAGATGGGGTTAGAAAAATTGTCTACGAAGAAATTACCACTAGTGAAGTTCTGACAGAGATTAAGAACGAGCAGAGAAAACAAGGTGTTTTGTTGGAAGATTTGCATGCTAAATTCGATAACAATATTGATCTTTTAACAGTTCAAATGAACGTTAAGAAACAGGTGGATAAACACGAAGAGAGGCTGGATGATCTGTAAACGGGGCAAAGGCTTCTAAAAACAACGGTAAAGCTGCACTCTCAGCAGCTTGATGCTAAGCAACAAGGTCGAAAGCCAAGAAACAAAAATTTTGCTGGCCAAGGCTTGAGACGTGGATTAGGTAATGAGTTACAATATTACGGTTTAGTTTAGTTACAGTATGTTTCTACCACCTTAAAAGTTACAATTTTACTCCTTGACATTGTTACGAAAGTGCTTATACTTTTAACTAGCGTTTAGCTAAAACAAAAAAGAGTATGGCGCGCCAAAAAAACAAAATCTGTCCTGGCTGTAATACGGTTTTTAAGAGTCGGAATGCTACAACCTGTTCCACTCGTTGCCGTATGCGCCTACATCGTGTTAAAACGCTGTTGGCTAAAGAAGCCAAAACCCTCGCCCAGTCCGCTGAGCACGCCCTAAAGTCTACTGAAGGCACTATTAAGACTTTAGAGTCCAGCCTTGCCAGTGAGCTCTCCCCAGCTTCAGCTACCCAAGCCGGTTTTGTTGGTGACGAGCCAGCCACGGCTCTGACTTCGACTCTGCCCACTGGGCAGGCTCAGGCCCCGAGTATCGGTCAAGCCGAACAGGC
>JACPKF010000002.1 GCA_016187125.1 Candidatus Saccharimonadota bacterium | reverse complement strand
TTCATCCGCAGAAGACGCTTCCGTCACGCAGTACCCAACCTTTCTTTCATCGTTTGAGTACGCGTGGATGGCGCGGCAGCCAAGCTCGGCACAGGCTTTTTTATAACTTTCCCAGTCGCCGTCCATACTCTTTTTTAGATCGTGGACTCCAAGAAATAATGCCATATTTTTTCATCTCCTTTCGGTTTAATTTTTGGTAATCGACCTTTGTATTATATCAAAATCTTCCATTGGAACGCCCAACGCTTTGGCAATTTTGGCGACTGTCTGCACGCTTGGCATTGGCTCGAGCCAATGACTTCATTTTCTAACTGGCTGAACGGATGGGGCTGGAACTATTTAATATTGTATGTGTCTTCCAATGTTGAACACAGGCCCCTCATGAAATCCTTACGTAAGGTGCCACTTTACCAGTTCTGACAAAGACAATATCTGGAAGCGAACCCGTAAGTGGGACCTCGGGCTCAAGCAGTTCATAACCCGTATTAGTAGCGATCCCTGGACCATGACCGGCCGCAAAACGTTCTTTTTCATCAACTCGTAAGCGACGGTATAAGACAGCAGCTTCACATCCTTCGGCGGTTCCGGTCGGTTTTTGTATAAGAGGCAGATCAGTTAAAACTGCCACCCTCCTTCTTTCTGGTAAGCCAGGGTGCTGGATTACACTTACTCCAGCGAGCCGGAGTTCTTGAATTTCATAACCGTTTGCTAAATAGAGCAAAGCTTTTCCAAGGTCGGGCAAAGTACCTGGACGTTTAACGGCTCTTTCTCCTCCATCTTCACGTCCATCGGCAATCAGAGCTCTAATTGCTTCTCTCTCAGTTGATGGTAATGCCATTTTCTTCCTTTTCGATTAGCTAAAACCTAAATTAGTCAAAAATACTCGATGTAGGGGTGGCATCGGTTGCAAACTTCCCATTAAATTCGCCCTAGACTGCTGAAATTCTAACATAAAAACTGCCAAATGCTATAGTGGCGGAAGGGGAGAGATTCGAACTCTCGGTACCATTGCTGGTACACAGTCTTTCCAGGACTGCCAATTAAACCACTCTTGCACCCTTCCCCGTCAGAACCGACAACCGGCTTCCGTAAGTTAGTATAACTAACTTAGCTTCAGCCTACAGTCGTTTCTTCCTCTCAATTTTACAAAAACTGCTAAAGCCGGTTTTTGTAAAATTGGATAAAACCAGTAGGGATTGTAGCCGATTTCGCCCACGTACCTTTTCAGGGCGTTCCGTAATCTGATTGCAGACTACTCCACCCTGAAAAGGTAAGGGACTCGCTTAACTACACACATGTAGTTAATCTCGCAACTCTTTATATTTGGCTTAAGCAAATAGCCAAGCGTAAACTATAATCCGAGAGATAGAGCAAAAAGGTTCTACCTGGGTGGGTGGGGCTTGGTTCGCCATGGTAAACATTTATCAATTAACAACTCGCTTTTAAGAAATGGTCAATGATAAATTAATGAAAATTGAAAATTCAATGGAAATTGTAAATTGTAAATTGTTAATTGCGGCTCCGTTAGGAGGCGCCTAATGGCTTTAATCGAGCTCCAAGAACTTTCTAAACTCTACGGTTTCGGCGACGCCACCGTGCTGGCGCTCGACGAGATTAATTTAAACGTCGAGAAGGGCGAATTTGTAGCCATCATGGGGCCCAGCGGTTGCGGTAAAACCACCTTGATGAACATCATTGGCCTCCTTGATCGGCCAACCCACGGTAGCTACCAGCTCGACGGGCGATATGTCTCGCGATTAAAATCAAATCAACAAGCCAAAATGCGCCGCGACCGGATTGGTTTTGTCTTCCAGTTTTATAACCTGATATCCCGGTTAAATGTGCTGGATAATGTGGCCCTGCCGCTGGCCTACAAAGGTATGACGCCGGTGAGGCGGATGAAACGGGCCAGTGATATTTTAGAACTCGTCGGCATGCGCGACCGTGAATATTTTATGCCGCGGCAGCTTTCCGGCGGACAAACCCAGCGGGCGGCAATTGCCCGGGCTCTGGTCAACAGCCCCAGCCTGATTATCGCCGACGAGCCAACCGGTAATCTTGATAGTCATGACAGCAAAGTTTTTATGGAACTGCTGGCTGATCTTCACCGCTCGGGGCACACTATCTTAATGGTGACTCACAACCCCGAGCTAACCCGCTATGCCAGCCGGGTCATTTATATGAAAGATGGCATGATTATTGATGATGAGGCGACGGTTATTGGCGACATTGCCAAAGGCGCCCTGCGCAGCTACTTGCGTAAACGCAAAACTACCGAAAATGACATCACAGCCGGCGTCTCGGCCCTGATGCACGATGTCCCTGGTAAAGAAATCACCAACTCCCGCAAGCACCGATTACCAGCCCGCCAAAAATTACGTTTGGTCAAACGCCGCCAAAAAAACCGCGCCGTAAAACGAACACTTAAAAAGGTCAGGCGATGATTCATTTCATTCATCATCAGTCCCTAGTCCTTAGTCCCCAGTCCCTAGTTTTTAGCTATGAGCTAGGAGCTATGGACTATGAGCTAAAACCGGAGGTTTGCTGATATGTGGTCAGGACATCTCAAAGCGGCTCTGGCAAGTCTTAGAAGCTCGAGAGGGCGCAGCTTTTTAACAATGCTGGGCATAGTTATCGGCATAACTTTGGTAGTTACCATAGTTAGCCTGGGCGAGGGTCTAAAGCATAAAATAGTCGGTCAGGTTAATCATCTTGGCGGCAATGTGATTACCGTTCGCCCCGGAAAATTGGTTAGCAGCTCAAATGGTAGTGAAAGTTTGAATCCCTTAGCCCTGCTTAGTACTTCTACTCTCAGCACTCAAGACGTAAGCTCACTAACTAAGCTCAGCAGCGTCGGCGCTGTAGCGCCTATCGACTTTGTTAGCAGCAGCGTCAGTAGTGACAACCAAGCCCTGGATAACGTGGCGGTGCTGGCAACCAGCGCTGCCCTGCCGGAGATTCTGCATACGAGCCTTGACTCTGGTAATTTTTTTGGCGACAAGGATGAAGGTCAAAACTTTGCCGTAATTGGGGCAACTATTGCCAGACAGTTGTACGGAGATGTTAATCCTCTAGGCTACACGATAAAAATTCTGGAGCAGGATTTTATAATTCACGGGGTTTTGGCGAAGTCTTCCACTGGCCTGCCCTCGCTAGCTCAAGCTGATTTTGATTCGGCCGTCTTTGTACCATTCAGTTCCGGCAAGGCCTTAGTCGGAGATAAGGATAATATCCTGCAAATACTGGCCGTTGCCCGTGATGGAGGTAACCCCAGCGCGGCCGTTGCCGAAGTCCGCGCCACGGTCCTAAAAAATCATGCGGGACAGGAAGACTTTAGTGTTTTAAAACAAACTGAACTACTTAATTTAGCAAGCGGAGTGGTTAGCTCGGCAACCAGATTTGTTTCGGCTATTGCCGCTGTAGCCCTGCTAGTCGGTGGCATTGGCATCATGGATATCATGCTGGCCAGCGTCAGTGAACGTACACGTGAAATCGGCATTAGAAAAGCCCTTGGCGCCACTAATCGTCAAATCCTAAGTCAGTTTTTAGTTGAAGGCTTGGCCCTGAGCGTCGGCGGTGGCTTAATTGGAGTGGTAGTGGCTCTGCTAATCAATTTGGGCTTAAAACTTTACACCGGCCTAGATCCCGTAGTATCAATACCCGTGGTCCTGCTGGCTGTCGGGGTATCGATCGCCGTAGGCATTATTTTCAGTGTTGCCCCGGCCCTTAAAGCTGCCCGAAAAGATCCGATTACTGCGCTGCGCGGCGAGTAAGCTAGGGCAAAGGACCCGCTAAACAAAATCGAACAATAGTTAGAACGTGACCAAGCCGGCTGGTTTTAAGATCCACCCGCGCCCGCGATTTTGTAATCAATTCGACCATTTTTCTCTGATACCGCGTTCGTATAACTTTATCGTTTAAAGACATAAAAATGGTGACGGGTTTATTGGTAAAGTTACGGACATAATCCCGGGGCGCTTCATTTTTCCAGTCGGTATCTAGCTTTGTTATTCCAACATGATTATCTTCAAAAGACTTTCTTATATCTTGTGTTACGTTGCTATGCCAAGTATCAACCGCCAGGTCATCACCAGGCACAACCAAAGTCGCTCCGCTAAAGTCAGAAAAATTATCAGAGACCATGGTTAGTGGAACATTCCCCAGGCTTAGACCAATCAGGTGTATATTTCGGTACCTGTTTTTGTCAGAAAGCTCACATAGCTCAGCCGCAACAGTTTTTTGGATATGTTGCATAGACCGAATAACTAGCTGCTCGTTAGCCATCAATATTTGAGAGTGAAATTCGTAATATAAAACTGTCCAGCCTCGTCTGTGGAGGCGTTTGCGTAGAACTTTATAGATTTTTCCGCTCGGATGCCAATTAGGAAAAATGACGGCTAGTTTTTGATTGCTAGGGTGACTTACAAAATAACGTTTAGTGATCGCCTGCTTTGGTTCATAGTGGGAATCCAGGGGGTGCTTCTTGAAGTGAGTAGCATGAAAATACAGCCAGTCAAACATAATTATTTGTTAAGTTCGGTTTTGAATTTTTCGACCAGTTCAACTGGCGCCGGATTAAGTCCATTCAGGATGCCTAAATAAATACTGACAAAATCTCCGTAAGCCAAAGCCCACAGCAGTTGCTCCAGCAGAGTGTTGCCTTCAACTTGAACTATATACGGTGCGGGGCGGCGGCCAGAAAGTAGCTTGGCGCTTACTTCAAACCGGCGCTGAACTCGTTTATGTTCTAAATTGCTGCGCAGCTCCACAATTCCGTAAGGTTTTTCTACCGGGTGGCTGCTCCAGCCAATCATTTCGTTATGGTTAAATTCCGGAAATTCATTCCACCAGGCCACGTTTTTGGCATTCTCGTTAAAATTTATCTTCCATTTATAAGCTACCGGCGCCAGCAGCGGACCGCCGTAAATTACTACCGACTTGCCTGCTAAATCCTCGGCCAATTTTTTGGCGGGGTTGTCCTTAGTTGGGACAGTGGCGATCCAGGCGGTGACTTTGTCTTTCAAAAAATTGGCCGCCTGGGTAATAGCCGCACTGGCCTGCTCTTTCTCAAGCAAACTAGCCGCCTCCAAAATCGTAACCAGCGCCTTGAGGTTATACAAAACAGCATAGCGCGGCTGCTCAACTTTAGGAATCATCATAAATGGATAGCTTTTAGCCTTAGCGATTTCTTGCAGCTGGCCACCACTGGCGATTACCACAATCGTCGCGCCTTTGCCTTGAGCTTCCGCCAGAGCCGACAATGTTTCTTCGGTATTGCCAGAATAACTGGCAGCTATAAATAGCGTCCCCAGCGAAACGTAAGCCGGGACATGATACTGGCGGCAAACTTCAAGCGGCACACTATAACCCGGCCAACTTTTACTTAAAAGGGCTGCTAAGGCGGACCCACCCATACCCGCATACACGACGCTAGAGAATCCACCTGTCACCTGTAAGCTGTCACCTGTCACCTCAAATTTGTGTTCGAGTTGTTGCCATTGTCGCTGGGCAATTCCCAAAGCGTCCTGCGAGTCCTTTTGATGTATGTATTTGAGATCATCTAGCATGATTTAATTTTAGCCTACTTAGCCGTAATACGGCTAGCCGACTCCGCCATAGTAGCCCTGGCTACGACGGCCGGGCGAAGGTTGCAAATTTACCATTTAACAATTTACTAATTATTTACCATTGACCATTTTTTAAAAGTTTGGCAAATGAAAATTGATAATTAATTTGTTAAATGAAAAATCGGTAAATGGGTATGTGCGTGCTAGACCCGCGAGCGACGTAAACTAAGCAAATAGTGTAAGCCACCGAATATCAGACTGACACCCAAAAATATGGCTACCACGTCGCCAGGACCGCTGTTGGGCAGTTGTCCGTTAGCTCCAGATTGCGGGGTTTGATTTTGATTGGCAACTGCGCCTGAGCTGGAGTCCGGACTAGTACCAGAACTAGGAGTTGTCGCAGACGAGGGGGTTTGATTGGGAGTAACCGTAGTCACCGGCGCTTCCGGAACTTTACTAGTATTAGCCGCAGGAACTGGTTTGGTGGTTTGATGAGTAGTTTTATGATAAATCCATCTGGCCAGATAGACCACGATTACCGCTACTATCAGAGCCGCCAATAAATAGGCTACGACTATTGGCCATCGCCGGCCCGGCTTTTCGTGGAATTCATGAACCACTGGCGGCGGAATTACGGGCGCCGTGGTGATAGGTTCAGTTTTTGAGGTTTCGACTGTTTCAGTCTTAACTTCCGGTTTCTTGTCTGGCTCCATAAAACTCCTCCTTCGTCCGCCCTAAATTTCGGCGAAATTTAGGGCGAATAAACTTAACCAATTATACCATAATTGAATCAGTATTCAACTCGCTTCCTTTTTTGCTGCAGCTTTGAGCTTATAGTTCGGACTCGAGAAAACAGAGGGAGTGAAAGTTGAGAAATAAGCCGAGCCGAGGAGTGTTTGATTCGCCAAAGGCGAAGAGTTGCCGAGGCTCACTTATTTAGAGACTTGGGTAACCGTCTCGTTTACGAATGTCCGAGAGTTTGGCGCCAGCTTTGCGGTAAAGGTGGCAAAAGTTTCTTACATCATGCCGCTCATGTCCGGCGCTCCGCCGGGCATTGGGGCAGATTTTTCGGGTACGTCGTTTACTAAGGCGCCCATGGTCATAGCCGTGCCGGCGATAGAAACAGCGTTTTGGATCGCTTCTTTAACTACTCGGGTTGGGTCTACTATGCCGGCCTCTTTAAGGTTCACCAGCTGGTCGGGATTATTGACATCAAAGCCCAGGCCCTTGCCGCCTTCCAGTAACTTTTCTAATTTGGCTTCGGCGTTAAGGCCAGCATTGGCCATTAATTGCTTGAACGGTTCCAGCAAAGCATTTTTTAAAATTCCGGCGCCGGCTGAGACCGAATCACTGCCTCCGGTTTTTACAAGTTTGGAAAGGTCAACTAAAGTCAGGCCGCCGCCTGGTACCACTCCCTCATCAAGCGCCGATTTAACAGAGGCTACGGCATCATCAACCCGGAATTTCTTTTCTTCAATTTCGGTCTCGGTAGCGCCGCCGACTTTAATAACGGCCACTTTGCCAGACAGCGCCGCCCGCCTTTTTTCTAGGTTTTCTTTATCATACTCGGAAGTCGCAGCTTCGATCTGCTTATTAATTTGTTCGATGCGCGCTCTTATTGCTGCCGCGGAACCGCCGCCTTCAATAATAGTGGTTTCATCCTTGGTGGCAATTACTTTGCGGGCCGAGCCAACCACCGAAACATCAGCGTTTTCAAACGTCATGCCGGTTTCTTCGCTAATGACTTCCCCACCGGTCAAAATGGCAATATCTTCCAGAATTTCCTTGCGGCGATCACCAAAAGCCGGAGCCTTGATGGCCACAGTATTAAACACTCCCTTTAGACGGTTAAGGATCAGCGTGCCAAGAGCCTCGCCCTCAACTTCGTCGGCGATCAAAACTAAATCTTTTTTGCCAGCAGTAGCCAGTTTTTCCAGCATCGGCAAAAATTCGGCAATGGCAGCGATTTTTTGGTCGGTGATCAGAATGGCCGGTTTATCGTAAATCGCTTCCATGCGGGCAGTATCAGTCACCATATAGGGGCTGACGTAACCGCGGTCCATGGTAAAGCCTTCGACTACTTCGCTTTCCAGTGCTAGACCCTGGCCTTCTTCTACCGTTACCACGCCGTCTTTGCCGACACTAGCCATAACGCCGGCTATCAGTTCGCCAATTTCTGGATCACCGGCCGAAATTGTGGCTACCTCGGCTACCCGTTTTGGTTTGCTAGCAATATTTTCACTCAGGCCGCCGAGCTTGGCCAGTACATCGTGGGCCGCGGCTTCCAGGCCTTTTCTAAGCAACATCGGGTTGTGGCCGGCGGCGATCAGTTTATTGGCCTCGTTCAAAATGTGATAAGTCAAGATCGTTACGGTTGTCGTACCGTCGCCGGCTACATCATTCATCTTGCTGGCGGCTTGTTTGATTAGCTCGGCGCCAACTTTATAGCCTAATGTCTCATCATCAACATCGTCCAATTCTACGCCCTTGGCCACAGCCACGCCGTCGTGCGTAACAGTGGGATTGCCATAACTCTTGCTGATAACCACATTGCGACCCTTGGGCCCCATGGTTGTTCTTACAGCGTTATATAAAATCTCGGCTCCGCCTAGCACTCGGCGGCGGGCGTCATCATCATAAAAAACTTTCTTGGCCATCTATAACTCCTTCGTTGTTAACTTTTACCGTTCACTGTTCACCGTTTTCCGTGCATGTTCCGTGTTCCGTTCACCGTTAATGGTTGATTGATAATGCAAGGTAAATGGTGAATGGATCATGGTTAATGGGCTACTTAACAGTAGCTAGCACGTCTTCCTCTTTAACCAGCACATATTCAGTGCCGTTGATTTTCAGTTCAGTCGTGCTGTAACTTTTGTAAACAATTCTATCGCCGGCTTTAACGTCTTTGACTTTATTACCGACCTTCAAAACTTTGGCGATCTTGGGCTTTTCAGCCGCTTTGTCGGGCAAATATAGGCCGCTAGCGGTTTTAGTAACGGCTTCTTCTTGCTCGGCAACCACCCAATCAGCCAAGGGCTGCAATTGAACTGTCATAATCACTCCTTTCACTCTCTCCAGCTGGTAGCTTATAGCGATTAGCGGTTAGCTATCGGCTAAGAGCTATGGGCTATTAGCTATTATTAGCACTCATAATACCCGAGTGCCAACTTCTCGTCAAGAATATTTCTCACAATTATGCTGCGCGGTTGTGGCGCCTGGAAGTATGTCTGCCTTCGCGCAAGCGGGCTGTAAAGCGGTCAATAAACCTCGTGTAAGCTTCGGCTTTTGCTCTATCAATCTCTTTTTGTGGGATAGTAACTCTAGCTTGCTCGCCCCAGGGATCAAGCACGTGATGTTCGAGAGCAGCGCTAGCCAAATCGAGATTATAAGTATTGCCAAAGTTTGTGAAAGCCAAAGACTCGGATAGTTTGCCAAGGTCATAAGAGTGGGTACGATGATCACTAACACTTTCAGTTGGCCCTGTTCGTTCAAAATCAAAAATCATCGTTTGGCCGGGAAGGCCTTCCTCAACTTGACCTCTATTAGCACCAAAGTTCTTAACTTGAGCATCGCCATGAATCATGCCAGCACTATGAAAACGACCGAGCGTGGCCGCAGCTCCGCGGATAAGACCGAAGTAGCCCTGGGAGCCCGGAGAAACCGAAAGCAATGAAACTAGGTTTGGGTCATGTTCGGTTACTAAATATGCGTGTCGAGTTCCGTCAAAAATAACTTTGACAGGCTTGAGAGTAAGAAAACCTAGCCCAGCCGTAATATCGTACATTCTACGTTCGTGCTCGGCTTTACCATGCGGGTCATCCCCGTTAACGTATGGCTTGACGGCAACATCCCGCCCATTTTCGCGGCCGAAAAAGACACCGTGTGCCGAATCAGTTGCACCGAGCGCTAATCCAGGCAGCGGAGTAAACTGAGGATTCAAAGCCGCATAACGTTCGTTATGTGTTGATTCTGGAACTACTTTTTTCCTTAATCTGTTGGTCATTTGCGGGCCTTCTCTAGTGATTGCCTTATTACCTCGTCAAGCCGGCTTTTAAGCCTTGAGTATAACGCATAATCACTAGGGGTTTTAATGCCCCTTTGTAGGCTTTCCACAAAACCATCAGCCAGACGCTGCTCCTCAGACGCCACACTTGCTTCAGCTGGTAAAGTTGTCACTTCTAGCGGCGGAAGCAACCTTACTTTAAGCACATCCTTTTGCACTAATACTTGACGATAATCAAGACCGCTAAATGTATAACCCTGATTCAAAGCATCTCCAATTTGGCTAAACATAGCTCCGAAAGTTCTAAATAGTAGATCCAGTGGTTTATCCCTTTGGTGTCTTAATATTCGCCCAGTTTGGGCTTGAGTACCAGCTGCTTCATTAAGAGCCATGCCCATCAGTATGGTGTTTGGGGGCAGTCGAAAAGTCCTTAGATCACTTGGTAAGGACTCTTCATCAAGCAAAAGTTCTCTTACCGGCCCGGATAGAGCTCTCGAATCTGGATAGGGAACTGTAGGATCTATAGTAACGAATTCATAGCCTCGTCGGGAAATACGGTATATAGCCCCTGGGGGTAAGTAATGTTCGAAGACAGATTCAAAGTGACCTGCCGATAAATCGCCTGGGTCTAAGGGGGGAGGAGCTTGATGTTCGCCGGGGCCTTTTTTCACGTATGTATTATATCACAGTTTAATCCAATTTGCAACGCAGTCTTAGTTAGGTTTTAGTTAATTGGCTCAATAGCTCTTTGGCAACTTCGTGCTCATTCCAGGGCTCCTCGTGCCCGCCCATATTGCGAGTCGTTTGATGGCCTATACCAGTTAGCAGCACGGTGTCGCCTGGTTTGGCGTCATTAAAAGCGGCTTTAATCGCCCGGCGGCGATCGCCAATTTCGGTGGTTTTTGTGGCGCCACCAGCTGCCAAAATGCCCTCATAGACGGCCCGGCGGATAGCGGCCGGATCTTCGCTATAGGTTTCGTCATCAGTTAAAAAAATCCGATCAGCATATTTGGCAGCCACTTCACCCATAAGCGGCCGCTTAGACTTATCACGGTCTCCCGTCGCGCCAAAAACAACTATTACCCTGCCTGCCCTCCCTAGCCTTCTTGTCCTCCGAAGCACTTGCGAAGGAGGAAGCTTTCTTGATCTTCGTAGCTTCAGCGAAGGAGGTGGCGATGGAGGGCCCTTTGTGGTTTGAGCTGTAGCTTGCAGGGCTTTGGCTAGAGCGTCGGGTGTAACAGCGTAGTCTATAATCACTTCAAAGTCTTGCCCGGCTTCAATTTTTTCCATGCGCCCAGGCACCCCTTTTAGAGTTGCAATACCGCTGGTGATTTGTTGGTTATCTAGGCCAATCGCCAAGCCCGCGGCAGCTGCCGCCGCGGCGTTATAAACATTAAATTCGCCAACTAATTGGCTATGAGCATCCAGATTTTTTCCATCAATTTCCAGACTGAAATCGCTGCCGTTAGTTGTAGGGCTTATATTAACAATCCTGACGGAGCTGGCCTGGTCTTTGCCATAAGAAATAACTTCGCCGGAGGCTTGCCCGGCAAAATACTCATACCACTGCTCGTCACGGTTTAGCACTGCATATTTGGGATGCATATATTTGTTAAATAACCGGGCTTTGGCCGCCGCGTAATTTTCCATAGTCCCGTGGTAATCAAGGTGTTCTTGACTAAGATTTGTCATAACCGCCACTTCCACCGGAATACCGATCATTTTATGCTGGTCAAGAGCCATACTGGTGACTTCCATAACCACAAAATCCACCTTGGCTTTAGCGGCATCTTTGAAAAACCCTATCAGCTCAGCGGTCAACGGCACCGTCCGGTGAGATTCATTAAGTCGCTTTTGGCTATCAATTTCTATGATGGCTGTGCTGTACAGAGCCGTTTTATAGCCGGCGTTTTTCAGCATTTCGTTTATAAAATTACAGGTTGTAGTCTTGCCATTTGTTCCGGTTACGCCTATTACCCGCAGGCCTCTGGCCGGAAATAGGTTGAGAGCTTGGAGGCTATATACCCTGCCCTTCCGATAGGTCTCCTCGGCCAGGCGCACGCCGCGCCGCGGCAAGACCTTGCGAGCCAGCTTTTTCGGATTCATCCCGTTAACCAACGCCTAAAACTCATCTTCAGTATAAAGTATGCGGTATTAGGTATTGAGTATGCAATATTTGTCTGGTCTGTACACTATCCCCTCTAACCTGTAACCTGTAACCTATGAAGGTTTTAGGAATAGAAACCAGTTGTGACGAGACGGCCGCGGCAGTAGTTGAATCCGCCGGCCGGCGGAGGCTTAAACTGCTCAGCAATGTGGTGGCCAGCTCGGTAGATCTGCACGCCGCCTTCGGAGGAGTGGTGCCAGAAATCGCCGCCCGCAGCCACATAGAAAGCATCATCCCGGTGATAGACAAAGCCCTACGGGATGCTTTCGGAGAAAATAGAAATCAGAAATTAGAAAATAGTAAAAAATCAAAGCTAATTGCTAATTCCCAATTGCTAATTCCTCAATCTGACGACCTTTGGTCGCAGATTGATGCTATCGCCGTTACTCAGGGCCCAGGGTTGCTTGGCAGTTTACTGATTGGCGTTTTAACGGCCCGGACTCTAGCTATTGCCAAAAACAAACCCGTGTATGCTGTTGATCACGTCCAGGCCCACATTTACGCCGCCTTCCTCACCGAAAAAGCTAACAGCTCTCAGCTAACAGCTATTAGCTTGAACAATAAGCAGCCAGAATTTCCTATTCTGGCGCTTATTGTGAGCGGTGGCCACACCCAGCTGGTGTTGATGAAAAGCCATATGAATTACCAAGTTTTAGGCCAAACCACAGATGATGCCGTAGGCGAAGCTTTTGATAAAGTAGCCAAAATGCTCGGCCTGCCCTACCCCGGTGGCCAATCCGTCGCTAGAGTTGCTACCAAAGGTAATCCTCACGCTTTTAAGTTCCCCAAAGCCAAATTCGACAATGTGATAGGTTCAACCTATCACACTAATGCTTATCCTTTTAGTTTCTCCGGCCTAAAAACAGCGGTTTTAAGAGTAGCTCAAGAACAAAGTGGTCATGATTACACCTTTCCTTCTACTAAGCTGCCTGAAGCCTTAAATGAGACCCAGAAAGCCGATATAGCCGCCAGTTTTCAGTATATTGCTATTGAAACACTGGTTGAGTCATTAAAGAAAGCTGAGAAAGAATTCCAGCCAAATTCTATCGTTATCGCCGGCGGTGTTGCCGCCAATCAGCTTTTGCGCCAAACAGTGGCCAAAAAATTCGCCAAGACTCCGGTCTTTTTCCCTGATATCAAACTTTGCACCGACAACGCCGCCATGGTAGCCAGTTTAGGCTACTTTAAAGCCGCTATAAAACAAAAACCCGCCGATCCGTACTCCCTCGAGGTTAATCCAGGTCTATCTATGTAGCCAGTTTGTTTTAACATCTTAGCATTAAAATACTTATATTTATTTGTCAATGTTAGGCTTGACGATAGGCATTAAAAAGTGTTTTATTTGTTAAATGGCTGCCGAAATTCTTGGTGTTATTGGTTGGAACGTCTGCGATAAAGCCCAACCAGCTGATCAGTTCCGCCATATCGAGCTACAAGAAGCAAGATTAAGACAGGCCGGAGCGAGAGCTGTACTACTAAGCTTGAGTGAAGTAACCGCACCTTTAACAAGATCAAACTACAATGGCGAAACCCTTCTTGAGTTACTAGAGCAAGAGGGGTTTGAAGTTAATATCAGCCTCACCACAGTCTTTAAAACTCTACCTTTATTTGAAGGTCTGAGTTTTGCCAGCCGTGACCCGGATTTTGTAACTCTCATAGGAGGTAGTAGATTTGTTAGCACTCATTTACAGTGGGCTCATTTTCATAAAATTGAGCATTTAAGAAGAAAGTCAAGATTCCATACCCGCAAACTTGGAACACTAGTAGTAGATGGACTAAAAGTTCATACTACCCATGCTTCCTATCACTCCCCTCCCCCAGTTGAAAGACAGGCGATATTAAGGCAAATTGGCCCCGCAGTAGGCAGACAAATGCTTCTAGGAGATTTGAATACTGGGGTTAACAAGAAGTTAATAAAAGAGGCAAATAAACAAGGGTGGAGAGACCTCCAAAGCAGCACTCGTCGAACTACTTGGCCGCTTCGCGTTGGTAGAATACCTCTTGGCACATTCGAGCTTGATCATGTACTGGTCACCCCCGATTTGACTGATAAAACTAGCCTGGAAGTGGCCGAAAGAGGCCCATCAGACCATCATCCTTTATTGGTACTGGTTGAATCTTAGATAGTCTTGTCCCCTACTCTTTTACCTGTTCTACCCGGTAGTAGACTTTCAAGCTCCTCGAGTTATACACCACTTTTGGGGTAGACTTGAAAGCTCACTACTGGGTATACTTAATTTGAAAACAAACACGGGTGGTAAAAATAAATCAATTCGGATCTGTTCTTCTGTGATACGCGTTAACAGAAGAGTTGAGGGTAACCCTTTTCATATGAAAGGCCGTTTTTTGTTCTGCGAACCAGATTCCAGGCAATCTAACTGATTTTTGCTTCGCGATGTACCAATGGGTACAGCTTGTGGCAAGAAATCAGTCATCTTTAACCTGGAATTGAGTCTCTCGAACTCCGAAGGAGGTATTGAAATGGGTTCTAGCAAGTTGACAGTAGTATGGTTTACGGTAGCCGGTTGAAATTATAAACGAGTATTCTAATGCTATTTGCCGTCAGCTACTTATTGTATACTTACCCCTATGGGTCCCGTTAGGAGTCTTCCAGATGTTAATTTATCAAAAACCTCGATTTGCGAGTTTAATTTAGTTTACCTTATTCAAGCTAATCCGAAGGACTTCTAACAGGATGGGATTACCTAAAGCCTATGTTGCAGGTGATTATGAAGCCGATATTTATGCCCTTTGGGAGAAGAGCGGCGTCTTTATAGCTGATCCGAGTAGCTCCAAACCTCATTTCTCTATAGCCATGCCACCCCCCAATGAAACATCCACCCTCCACCTTGGCGGGGCATTATTCATAACGCTTCAAGACATTCTAATCAGGCATGCGCGCCAGGTGGGTTACGACGCTCTCTGGTTACCGGGAACCGACCACGCAGCGATTGCTACAAATTCTGTAGTTGAGCGACAACTGGCAGAGCAGGGGACCAATAAACACGAACTGGGCCGCGAAGCCTTTGTTGCCAAGGTCAAGGAGTTTGCCGATCGTAACAGAGGTACAATGCTTAAGCAAATGCGGGCTATGGGCGCCAGCGCCGATTGGAGCCGGCTGCGATACACCTTAGACGAGGCACTTAACCGTTGCGTTAACGAAGTCTTTATAAAAATGTACCAAGACGGGCTAATTTACAGGGGCCATCGGATAGTTAATTGGGACCCCAATCTGGAAACTACGGTTTCTGACGATGAAGTTATTTACAAAGAAGAGGAGTCGCCACTTTACACCTTACAGTACGGCCCTTTTAAGATAAGCACGGCCCGTCCCGAAACCAAGTTTGGCGACAAATACGTCGTTATGCATCCCGGTGACAAACGCTACGCTCAATATAAAACCGGCGACACTTTTGAATGTGAATGGATCAATGGCCCAGTTACCGCCACCATTATTAAAGACGAGGCCGTGGACCCAGCCTTTGGAACAGGGGTGATGACCATCACGCCGTGGCACGACCGCACTGACTTTGAAATCGCCGAGCGGCACGGTCTGGAAAAAGAACAAATTATTGATTTTGATGGAAAGCTTTTAGCTATCGCCGGCGAATTCGAAGCTATAAAAATAGATGAAGCCCGGCCTAAAATTGTGGAAAAATTGCGTCAGAAAAATTTATTGGTCAGCATTGACAAGACATACACCCATAACATCGCTTTAAATAGCCGCGGCAAAGGTGTTATTGAACCACAAATCAAACTGCAATGGTTTATTGATGTCAACCGGCCGGCGGTAGATTGGAAGGGTCAAAAACGCAGCCTCAAGGAAGTCATGAGAGCTGTTATTGAAGATGGCGATATTAAGATTGTGCCTAAACGGTTCGAGAAAATTTACTACCACTGGATTGATAATCTGCGGGACTGGTGCATCAGCCGTCAAATCTGGTGGGGACATCAGATTCCGGTGTGGTACAGACAGGAATCAGTCCACAGTCCACAGTCCGCGGTCCACAGCAAAGACAGTGTTTATGTAGGCGTTAGGCCGCCGCAGGAAGAGGGCTGGCAGCAAGATCCGGACACGCTGGATACCTGGTTTTCCTCGGCGCTTTGGACCTGGAGCACCTTAGTCGATCCAGAACTGACAAAGGACTTTTCGCTATCGCTGGATGATCTTTTAGCCAAAAGTATTGACTATCAAACTTACCACCCGACTGATGTCTTAGAAACAGCTTATGAAATTCTCTTTTTCTGGGTTGCCCGAATGATTCTAGCCACTACTTATGTTACTGGCCGAGTACCATTTAAAACCGTTTATCTGCATGGCCTAGTGCGGACAGAAACCGGCAAGAAAATGAGCAAAAGTGATCCAGACAGCATCGTTGATCCAGTTGGAGTTATAAATGAATACGGCACTGACGCTCTGCGCTTGGCTTTGATAGCCGGCACTTCTCCAGGAACTGACCAGCGAGTAAGAAAGTCAAAGATCGTAGCCAACCGTAATTTTGTTAACAAGCTCTGGAACATCGCCCGCTACATAGACGACCTAAGGGTACGACCCTTAGAGGGCGAGGAGAACAACATAGGTAGAAGAAGTCTAAGGGTCGTACCCTTAGGTCATAACAGGGGTAGTGTTATGCCAAAATCGGTTGCCGATCATTGGATACTTAACAAGTTAAGTATTGCGGCGAGGGCTGTTTCTGAGGACTTGGATAATTTCCGTTTCAGCGAAGCTTATGACGCGCTGTACCATTTTGTTTGGGATGATTTTGCCGACTGGTACGTAGAAGTCAGCAAAACAACGCCCAACAGAGAAGTGCTGGCCTTCGTGCTTAAATCAACTCTAAAAATAGCCCACCCATTTGCTCCATTTGTTACCGAAACCATCTGGCAATCCTTCGATCCGTTCGACAAAACTCAGCCTTCGATTAACACTAAGGCTGCCCTGAACTCGTCGAATGGGCAGGACCGCCCTGAGCAAGGTCGAATGGGCGACTCTGCTCAGGATAAAAACCTTTTCCAAGGCCTGGCCTTGGAAAAGGAGAGTTTGCTGGCCTCGCAGCTTTGGCCAAAATTTCAGAAAGTTGATCTAGCTAAGGTTAGCCAATTCAAAGAGCTCCAAGAAATTATTACCCAGTCCAGGCAAATAGCCGCCAATGTTGGTGTTACTAAACCGGCGCTGTTTTATAAAGCCGCGCCGCTGATTGATGAAAATAAAGAATTAGTCAAAAGTTTAGGACGCTTAAGCCAGGTAAAAGAAGCTAAAGCAGCTAAGGGCTTACGACTAACCGGCACTAAATACGCCGCTTGGCTGGACATTGACCGGGAAACCGCTCAAGCCTACTTAGGCCGGCTAAAAACCTCCCAAAAGGCGCGAGAAGCCGCCATAAAGCTGCTGCAAAAGCGCCTATCTAACAAATCTTACACTCAAAAAGCGCCGAAGGAATTAGTCAAACAAACAAAAACTCAATTAGTCGAAGAGCAGCAACTTTTAGAAGCTATCAAACACGAAATCGCGGCTTTCCAAACAGCTGTCAAAAATATTTAAAACTCCAGCTGAGCTTTGGCCCGCTCGATACTCTCGGCCGGTTGAAACTGGTCAAACCAGGATATTTGCCAGCCGGCACGGTCGGCAGCCGTTAAATTGGTCCGGTTATCGTCAATCAACAGAATTTCTGGTGGCGTAGCGGCTGCCAGCTCAGTGGCGGTTTCATAAATTTTGGCCTCTGGCTTGACAGCTCCCACCTTGCAAGAATCAACCACGGTTTTAAAGTCCAGCTCAGGGATAATCTGGCGTTTGAATAACTCTTCGGTCTCACCGGGCATATGGTTGCTGATAAGGCCGACGTCGTAGTGTTGGGCTGCCCATTTCAAAAAATCGATGGCTCCGGGAGTTGGTTCGGCTGATTCAAAATAATATTTTAGCCAACTGAAGCCGCTTATGCCGAGCTCTTGGCCAACGACTGAGTTAAACTCTTCCAGGCTAATATCCCCCCTGCAAACCGAGTCGTTGTGACGCCAAAAAGCATTTTCGACGACGTCTGGTTGAAGCCCGTGGTCCCGAGCTATTTTAGGAAAGGCGTGCATAACAAACCTTATCAAAACGCCGTCAATATCAAAATAAACAAATCTGATTCCGGTTTTGGAGCGTTTTTTGGCGTTCGGCGGGGCAGGGGAGCCGCCACTTTGGGTATCTAAATCAAGCAGGTCTTCTAAAGGCGTACTAGTGGCGCTGGCTATGGAGGCAACCGTAAATACCGAGGGGGAACGAATAGCGCCGCGTTCGATTTTGGCCAGGGTTGAATAAGACAGACCGGCTTTTTGGCATAGCTGTTGTTGGGTTAAGCCGGCACGTTTGCGAGCCAGCTGCAATTTTTTACCCAATTCTGTTTCATTGGTAACACTACCCAAAACGCCACCTCATCTAGCACTATAGTACCAGAAAATAGAAATTAGGAACTAGAAAATAGCATTAGAAGGCTAGAAAGTGAACTAATTACCGAAGCCAAGCTTCTTGGCCATTTCGGCCAGTTCTTGGTGGTTGGGCTCGGCCTGCATGTCCGGCACGTGGTGAAATTCATCTAAGGAATTAAAAGGAAAAACATGGATGTGGGCATGGGGTACGGCTATGCCTTCTACCATCAGGCCTACCCGCTTGGGCGCCAGAATTTCTTGTATCTTCTGGGCGACTTTCTTGGCCGTTCGCATTACAGCTTGGTAATCTTGATCCGATAAGTCCCATAAATTGTCCACTTCGGATTTTGGAACTACCAAAACGTGGCCCGGAGTTTTAGGGTGGATGTCCAAAAAAGCGAAGGTTAACTCGTCCTCGTAGATTTTATGGCAGGGAAGCTCACCCTTAATAATTCGGCTGAAAATACTATCCGACATCAAGCAGCTCCTTCCGTCGCTGTAGCTGAAAGCTGAGAGCTGTTAGCTATTAACCTAAATGAGGTGGCTAAGGACTCTGAGCTAAGGACTTTTAGCTGATGGTGAGTGGAACGAATCATCATAGGATAAGACTTAATACTACAAAGCTGACAATAAAAATCAGTACTCCGGCCACGCCGACTGCTGTCAGGGATTGCTGGGTGTTATTGCCACTGTAGCGCTGGAACTTACCGTAAATCCAGGTGCAGGCCCCGACCGTCAACAAAAAACTAATAAAACCTTTCCCCATAAGTCCATGATATCAAAAACTGTCTTAATCGGGGTATAATTACCTCTGTTTCTTAGTCTTCCCGATTTTGTAGGGTCGTGCGTAGTAGACTCTTACAAAATTGAAAGGGAGTCCGCCTAGGCGGACGACGCGGAGAGGTGGCCGAGTGGTTGAAGGCGCTGCTCTCGAAAAGCAGTGTGCCGCAAGGTACCGAGAGTTCGAATCTCTCCCTCTCCGCCAATTTGACTTTTTAAGCTACCTGTGTTATATTCAATACTGAAAGCATTGAAAATGTCAGAAAAACACCCAGCACCAGAAAAAAAGAAACGCAAATTAGGAGGCCTTGGTCACAAAGTACTCGCGGCTGCGGGCAGTGGTGTTGCTACTATTACGCTTATGGGTGGGCCTAATCAGACTCAAGTGGCTCACGCCAGAATATTTGAAGGTGGTCCGAATGCACCATTAATAAACAAGGGCGGACCTAAACCCAATCATCCTCTTAGTTTAGTGGCCAATCGCCCCAGTAAATTCATGCGGGAGGAGATAAATGCGGTATATACTGAAATTTACAAAAGTCCTGTCGGCGAAATAAAAATCATTGGTAATGATAATTTTATTGAACAAACCAAAGCAGCACTTGATCTGTTGCAATCTAAAGCGCCCGACTATTTTAAAATGGTTGTTGATAATATGGGAATAATATTACGCGTAAAAAGTGGATCGAGTATACAAGTAGAAAAAACACCGCCTAGATTTTTTGCTAGCGATAGGCTGTTTGAAGCGGGCACGGCTTGGTTTGCAAGCACAATGGTCCATGATGGTAACCATGCATTGCAGTATCGTAAGTACGAGAAAGAACATCCAGGCCAAGTGGTGCCAGAGGATGTGTTTTTTGGCGAAAAAGCTGAGCTGGAGTGTATAGCAATACAAGCTGATGCACTAACTGAAATTGGTGCCCCACAGTGGCAAATAGACTGGTTGACGAATTATGCTGCCCAAACAAAATACTGGAATATACCCAACAATCAACACGATTGGTAAAAAGTTACGTTGGACCCAGCCCGGCCGGAATTTTTGAGAGTCAGTACCGTTACTCTGGCATAGCTAGAATTAATAGCTTACAATAACGCTTATGCCTAGTAGTAAGCTTTCTGTACTGCTTCGCAGTACAACAGTGGATGAGATAAAATCTCATACTCGGTTCAAGATAGGCGTAGTTATTAAGAGCTTGGCGATAGCCAAACAGAAAGTCTACTACTAGGTATGCGTTTTGTGCGGAAGACTTTAGTGTTTTTTTTGGCGCTTATATTGCCGCTTTTTTTGTTTACGCTGGCTATAGACACCGGTATTATCCGCACGGCCGGCAGCTCTGGGAATATAAAAAAGTTTCTGTCTGACAGCGACATTTATAATTCCCTAATCTCCAGTACCCTGGATCAGGTTAAGACTTCTGGTGGGGAAGGTGAAGGAATCTCTCTGACCGATCCAAACATTAAAGCGGTAGCCGAAAAAACTTTTACACCCCAGTTTTTGCAGGAAAACACCGAAAAAGTACTAGATAGTGTCTTTTTATGGCTGGATGGTAAGACAAAGGTGCCTGACTTTAAGCTTGACTTATCCGGACTCAAAGAGACCTTTGCCACCGAAACCGCCAAGGCAGCTCAGGCCCGGGCCGCTACGCTGCCTGCTTGTCCGGCGGGATTATCTGGCAGCGCCGATTCATATGAACCGTTCAGCGCCACTTGTTTGCCCAAAGGTACAACGCCAGCCAGCGTAGCCGAGCAAATACGAAACAGCTTGAGCAGCAGCGAGGGCTTCTTAAAAGACCCGGTTATCACAGCCGACATTGTTAAGTTATCAGGCTCTAGCCAATCGGTTTTTGCCGACCAGCTAAAAGACGTACCAAACTATTATCAGCAGGTTAAAAAGACACCGCTTTATTTGGCACTTTTGAGTCTGTTAACCGCCCTTGGCATAATCTTCCTGAGCGCCAGCCGGACACGGGGATTGCGCCGTTTAGGCGTCACACTTACTACCATTGGCGTCTTCTTACTAATCTCGGCCTACACCCTGAACTGGGGTGTTAATAAAAAGCTACTGCCGCAGCTGAAGATAGAGAATAAGGCTATGCAGGAAACAATAACAACCTTGGCCGCCGACATCATAGCTAACATAAACAAAACTTACTATATTTTTGGCGGTACATATGCTGCTCTGGGTGTCTTAGCCATTGCTGGTCCGATGGTTTTAGGCAAAGGGAAGTCGCAACGTTCCGAGCCAACCTCGGATAAAGAGCAACCGGTTGAGACTCCCGCGGCTGTCACGAAACCAGAGACTATACCACGGGCTCCAGCCCCAAAGCCAAAAAAGAAGCCTACGAAAAAGATCATCATCCAATAACAGACTACTAAATTTATTAACTGTAAAAGCACTCTCCGTCAGTAGTCTAGAGACTATTTATTTGCTACAAGATTTGCTACAAGGATTATCCTTGTAGCAAATAAATAGCAATACTGCATTGCTTTTGGTCTCGCCTTATTCTATGAGACATCGAACATTGTTTAAGTCAGGCGTTTGAGAGCTAGCATAATTGCCGCTTCTTTGAGTGTCAGATTTTGTGAACTAGAAGTTTTATAAACCTCGCTTATGGCTTTAATCATGTACTGTTCTAGCTCGGTGTTAACTTTGGCGCGCGTCCAACGCTCATCAGCCTTATTTTGTAGCCACTCCAAATAACTTACAATAACGCCTCCGGCATTGGTGATAATGTCCGGTAAAACAGTTATGCCTTTTTTGGCCAAGTAACCATAGGCGGTTTCGTTAATCGGCCCATTGGCTAGCTCAACGATAAGTCGGGCCTTAACCTGCTGCATGTTCTTATTTGTTATGGCATCCTCCAGGGCCGCTAGGACCAAAACATCAACTTCCAGGAACAATATTGCGTCACTGTTTAGGACTTGAGCATTTTTGTACTGGCTAAAGCGGCCAGCTTGTTTTTTAAAGGCCGCCAGACTAGAGGCACTAAGTCCTTCTGAGTCAAAAATAGTGGCACCAGAATCACTGGCGGCAATTAACTTCCAGTTGGGCTGCTCCTGCTCAGCGACGATTGCAAAATTCGAACCCACATTGCCAAATCCCTGAACGGCAAAACGCAATACCTGATCCCCCTTATGCTGCAAGGATAATCCTTGTAGCATAAGGAGTTCGCGCAGGGCAATTACGCCGCCGCGGCCGGTGGCTTCATCACGGCCTTCACTGCCGCCACTAGTCAGACTTTTACCGGTAAAACTAGCCTGGCTCAGGTTGCCAGTCAGATTTTGGTATTCGTCAATCATCCAATCCATGATTTGGGCATTGGTATTTACATCAGGAGCAGGGACGTCTTTAGCCGGTCCTATATGAGATTGCAGGTGCTGTACATACTTACGACTTAGTTCCTCGAGTTCGTCTTGAGTAAGTACCTTTGGATCCACCGTCACGCCGCCTTTGCTGCCACCAAGCGGCAGCCCCACAGCGGCAGTTTTAAGACTCATTAAAGTTGCCAGAGTTCTTATTTCATCCAGATTCACCCGAGGATGGAATCTGATTCCGCCTTTATAGGGGCCTAGTTTATTGCTATGCTGGACACGGTAAGCCTTAAACTGCTTCCCACTTTTCAAACTAATTTCAAACTGGTGCTCCGCGTCCGCCTTCAGAAGCTTTTCTACGGTCGCATCGTCAAGCTTCAGCTTTTTACCAACACTTTTAACCAAATTGTGAGCGCTTTTTAACATGCATTTTCTATAATACCAATTCAGAGTTCTTATTTAAGCCATAGCTACCTGAATCTCAAAACATAATTTATTAGACAATATTTTTGCCGTTTACAAGGAGGCTCCTTGTAAACAACTTGTAAACAACGGATGAGTTGTACCTTGGGCGATGGACTTTGACGGAGGTTTTGAGGTTCAGGGATAGCTGATTGACTTTTTTTTAGAATGATGCTAAACTAGAGCTTGATAAATAATTTTTAATGATATAAATAAAGAAGAGTATTTATGGCAAATAAAAAAGTGGAAGACCGTAGCCGGGGTTGGCAATTACCGCCAGAGTCGCAAGCATTTCTAGATTCTCTTGGAGAAGCCGAAGTTGTATATCCTCGGGAAAAAGTTGTAGTGCCCGAGGAAGTAGAAGTTGCCCCAGGACATGAAGTGGACGTGATAGATCCCTCTTCAGGAACCTTAGTTCCAGGATTATTGCGACCATGGGTGATGTATGATTCCACCCACTACGATCCTCGGGGGATATTACCCGGGTTTGTAATAGAAATCCATGAAGATCCAACTAACCCGGATGAGATAACCGTGGTTCCTCTAAGCGGCGGAGTGACTAACGGACAAGCTCGCACTCTCGGCGACCACAGACTTATTCATTTGGTACAACCTTTTACGACTCTCCCCGCTCCTGACGGGCTTATGGACGTTACGTACCCTCCATTTCCAGATACGTAACAACTCGGAGGATAGATTTGTAAGCTTAGTCTTGCTCTAACAAAATTAGTAAATGGGCCAAACCGATGTTAGACGAGTCAAAAAAATTTATCCGGCGCGGTAAACCAGATTTACAAGTACTTAAGGTTAGAATAATATTTTAACGATTATTCTTGAGTCTGATACTCAAAAAGGGTACCAAGGCGCAGGCTCCAAAGTTAATCCCTGACACAATCCTAAAAAGCAAATCGGGGAGAATAAATAAGCTATACAGAAACCCAGTACCAGAAGTTGCCGTCCATATCGCATATGAAGATACATTAGCACTCGGTTTTTGATGGTGATACAAGTCTTTGATAGTTGGCCAATAGGCAATAAGCCCGACAACGCCAACTCCAGCGTAAGCCAGTATTAAAGTCTGCTTTAAGATTTCTTTCACTAAAATGTACCCTTTAGGGATATATGAGAATCCCCGGCCTCATCATCAGACCCAAACCTTATGGTACGACTCTCCTTAATGTGACCGATTTTGGTGCCCCCAAGAGGATTCGAACCTCTATCGCCGGCTCCGCAAGCCAGTGTTCTATCCATTAAACTATGGGGACTTGATAAGTGCTAGGGCGATCCAGCTGCCTGCCCGCCGAAGCCTTCTTGACCTCCGATTTGTTCTCCGAAGCATTTGCGAAGGAGGAAGCTTCCTTGATCTTCGTAGCTTCAGCGAAGGAGATAACGAAGGGGGTGGCGTAGGCGGGAGCTACGGGTGCTCGTCGTCCATTCGATTTCACTCAGGACGACCCTGAGCTTGTCGAACGGGTCGGAATCGACGGACTGGCTTCCTTAATTTGTCAGATAACAAATTATCTTCAGCCTTTGGTTGCTTCCTCCTCTCAATTTTGCAAGAATCTGCTAAAGCACGATCTTGTAAAATTGGTAAGAACAGGGGTTATTTTACCATTTAGGGCTTTAAGATGTATAGAGGAAAAAGAGCCGGACCGATCCGCTATTAGCGGAGACGAATTCATTTCGTCAGGTCTGATGAGAAAAAACCATTGGTTTTGTCTCATTACTTAGAAGCGGAGGCGACGGGTAAGACGATCCATGCTGTCCAGTCCTCGCTGCTCGTAGGGCAGGTGCTGACCAAGAATTTTGACTATTTTTTCTTCGTCCGCTGCGTCAAAAAAGATACTAAGTGGCGGCATAAATTTTTTGATGGGCAGAAAAGTTATGCTGGACAGAGCGCCTTCATGGATAATGGCAAACGATTTAAAAAGTCTGTAGGTGTAGACCTTCTCACCGGCCCTCAAGCCGGACTCAGATAGCTCATATGTAAGTTGTTGAGGTTTTTTTAGGCTATAAACAGCTACAATTATGCCAACAACTGCAACCAGGCCAGTTGCAAAACGATCTTTGGTAAGAAAATAAACTGCAGCGGCTAGTAACACGGTGATGAAACTTAGTAAAATATACCAAACCGGCCCCCGGCTATGGTCAATGTATTCCGAAGCTGTCCAACTAACCGGCTTTAGTTCTGGCTGCCTACGATGAGTTTTTCCAGACTTGGTGCTGGGCAGCTCCGGCTGCTTGGAAACATTTTGGCCGTCGGGTTTATAATCCCAAGACCCATTTTCGTCATCATTCATCCCGTTAGACCCCACTTAACCTTCTGTTGCTGGTTAACGATTGATAAACTATGCCGAGATTCAACCGACATACGATGCTTGTGAGTCTTTTGGGGTCTAACGGGATTCATGCTTATGTTTATTGTAGCGCAGTCTCAACAAAACACACCGAGATATCGGGGTGTTAAGGGGTCCCTGCGAAAAGAGGATTCTTCATGGGGCGTAGCTTAAAGGCACGAGTAAGCTGGAAGTAAAACAGCTTCCGCTGTTTTACGGAAGCTGGAGTCACGACTTAAGCTGGCGGAGAGGGAGAGATTCGAACTCTCGCGGGCACTTGCGCACCCCTAACGATTTAGCAAACCGTCCCCTTCAACCACTTGGGTACCTCTCCTCGTCGGAATCGACACTCGGTTTCCGTAAGCGCGTAAAGCTTGCTTACTTTCAATCTCGGGTCACTTCCTCCTCTTCAATTTTGCAAACATCTGCTAAGCACGATTTTGCAAAATTGGGTATCGCTACGCTTTTCTAGAATAGCTAATACATAATAACAAATAACCTCTGTTTTTAGGCTCACTGGTATAATCGATGGCGGAGAGATGGCCGAGTGGTTGAAGGCGCTAGTCTTGAAAACTGGTGTGCCGGCAACGGTATCGTGGGTTCGAATCCCACTCTCTCCGCCAGGTACAAGACTGTATCTGGCTCCGCCATCCTCCGTTGCTCCGGCCTTGTGTTGGAGCTATGGAGGATTTGACATCAATATTGACTTTTTAGCACAAGTATGGTAGTATGGTGTCAGGTTAAAGAAAAGGAAATCAAAAAATGTCAGAACGAAGAAAAACCATCCGTAACATTGCCGCCACTGCTGCTGCAGTAGGCGTTGCGGCAACTCTAGCTGGTAGGGTGGAAGCAAAACCGAGCCCTGTAATTGGAGGATCAAACATAGAGGATGTTTCCGGGCACGAACAGTTTATTCCTATAGAAGTACTAACCACACGAGCAGCTAGGGTGCTTAGATCTGGGGAGCCAGTCATACTTTACAGAGGTACAGTAAAAGACGGGGAAACTACCTATTTTAACCCCGTGATGATACCCAGAGTAAAGAACCCCAAACATCCAAACCGGGTGGCTAGTCCTGAATATGCCATAGGTCGTTTTGTGGCTGAATACACCCCTTTGGATAACACTGATAACATTGGCGGTCTTGCCAGTTTACGATTAAAACAAGTTGCGAAGGGTATGAAGTTTACACCTAGTCCAAATAGAGAAAAGGGCGCACCAATTCTTGATCAAGTACAATTTAAAATGGAGCCTTGGGGTTTAGATGTTAGCCATCCCACTCGACCTAATGGCACGCTAATATCGGATCAAAGGATTCTGGACAGTGAAGTAGGGCGAAGAGACCCTAGTTGGGCTGTGGATTTGGTGGGCATGGCCGACAAGCCATGGCACGATATTCCTATCAGAGGGAAAATGGATACCAGTTAAGCTACAACCGTTTGGCGAAGACTAGGGCATCAATGCGGCGGGCGCCAGCCCGCCGCAGCTGCTTAGTTACGGCTTTTATAGTCGCGCCGGTGGTGACAACATCGTCAATTAGCAGAATGTTGCGGCCTTTGACCAAGTGGGGAAGACGGACATAGTATTGGCCATCGGCTTGTTTGAGCCGGGTACTTCTGGGAGCGCCAAGTTGGCGGGATTGGCCAAGCCGGCCTAGAACTGCAGCCTCTTTGAGGCCAAGTTTTTTAGCTAAAGCTCGAGCCAACAAAGTTGAATGATCAAAACTACGCTGCCGAATACGGCTGGTGGCTGTAGGCACCGGTACAACCAAATAGTCGGTTCGCGCAACATCGGCTTTGGTATTAAAATCCAGCATAGTTTGATTCATCAGCTGTGCCAAAGTCGAGGCAGCCGCACGTTGATGCCTAAATTTATATAGCTTAACTAAGTCTTTAGCTGGGCCTTCATAGTTAGTACTTATCCACACAAAGCGGGGTGAGCCGGGCCGGCAACTCGGGCAAGTCCGGCCACCCGGAGCAACCGCGCCGCACAAGTAGCAACGCTCGCCGTAAGCCACAATTTCAGAGGTGGAGCAAGCTTCGCACAAGGCAGTGCCTTCAATATCACAGCCAATACACTGCGGTGGCGCCAACCACCCAATTGCTGTTTCAAAGACACCCATGTTGTAATTGTTCTGTTGTAAATGTTCATTGTAACATGTTGCGTATAAAGATAGTGCTCAGCTATACTGACATTAACACAAACAGGCAATTTCGGATAAATTTTTAAGCTCGCTCGCCAAAATTTCAAAGAACCGGCGGGTTCGTCCGCACAGATTCTCTGCGAGGTTTTAGGCGGACAAGGAGGGTAAAGCTATGGCTCGAGGTAGCCAACAGCAAGATGATCTTTTAATGGGCGATGATATAACTTCGGCTTTCTTGAGTGAGGACGAGGCCGTAACTACTAATGACGATGCGGCTGGCTCCGATGCTAGCGCCGATGATCAAGATTGGGACGGCGAGGAGCCGGTTGCCGGACAACTAGCCGTAGACGTTTACGAAACTAAAGAAAAGCTCTATGTTAAAGGCCGCGTAGCCGGTGTTAATAAAGCTGATTTAGATGTCAGTATTTCTGATAATACGCTGACAATTAAAGGCACGCTGAGTTCGGGTGCCGAAGACGACGTCGAGAATTATTTTTTGCAGGAATGTTATTGGGGCGAATTTAGCCGCAGCATTGTGCTGCCGGTGCCGGTCAAGGAAGAAGAGATCGAAGCTGTGCTGAAAGACGGCGTACTAACCATCAGCTCGCCTAAAGTTAAACAAGACACAGTAAAGAAAATACCGGTAATGTAATCGCCAAACGCGATTAGCCATTAGCACTTAGTCCTTGGCACTTAGCCTGGTAGGATGGGGCTGTGAGTGTTTACTCTTTTAGAGACCTAGTAGTTTGGCAGAAAGCAAGCGATTTTTCCATTGAGATATACAAAACTTTCTCTAAATCCAAAGATTTTAGCTTCCGAGATCAGATCCAGCGTGCTGCACTATCCATTCCCAATAATATTGCTGAGGGTTATGCCAGACGCAGTGATAAGGCATTTCGAAACTTCTTATTCATAGCCAAAGGCTCAGCCGCCGAAGTTGAATCAATGTTAGTAATTGCTACTAAGCTCAGTTACATCAGCTCCGAAGAAGAAATTCAATTAATAAAGTTCACGAAATTTACAAACTGCTCAATAACTTTATCAATAAGCTATAGCTAAGGACTATCGGCTATGGACTAGGGACTAGCTAAGCCTAGGCTTAGCTATTGGGTAATTTTGCGAAGGACAAAGCGGACTAATACTTGGGCGAGGGCGACGATAATCAAGCCAATAACAGCGTAAAGAATGGTGTTTTTGGCACTGGTAACACTGGTGTCGCTACCGCCACTGGTAATATAGCGCAGGCCGCCGACAATAATCATGATGACGGCAACTATGCCGACGATGACTGACAGCAGATTAATAACAACCTTAATGATTTGATTAAACTTGGCGGTGGCATCATCTCCGCCTTGGCAGCTGGCACCGCCTTCGGTGAACTGCAAATTGGCGCCGGCGCATAAGCCTCGGTTGATTTGTTGCTGGCCATTCTGAGCAAAAACCGGCGGTGCCTGGCCCAAGGCCATAACCAGCCATACACTCAAGATAAGGGCAAAGCTAGACAAGTATTTCACGCTAGTAAGTATAGCAGTGGCTAAGCCAACGCGGGAATAGAAAGTTTAAGTGGATTTTGCTAGTACGAAGCGGACGATTATTTGAGCCAAGGCCACAATGATCAGACCAATAAGCGCGTATAGAATGGTGTTTTTGGCAGTAGTCACTTTCTCGGAGGTACCGCCGCTGGTTATATACTTGAAGCCGCCCCAGATGATCATGACGACGGCTACTACGCCGACAATTACTGAGAAAATATTGATGATTTTTTGCAAGAGAAGATTTACTTTAGTAGTGCCACCACCATCTGTATCTTCTGCACATGGTTCGCCAGTGGGATTATCAGGGGAAATTTGTAGTTTTTTAGCGCCCTCACAAACACTTTTTTGAACATCGGGTGATACAGCCGAAACAGCAACCGGCAGAGAAACAGGCGCAGCAAAAGCAAAGAGCAGCGACAAAGACATAATTAAAGTTTTTATTTTTTGAAGCATTTTTAGATTTCCTTTGTTATTTTCATTTTATAAGCATAAGTATATACGTGGTTATAGTTTAGTCAACCCCCTGGAATGCTCGTAAAATATAAGCTATGTATTACACATATGTTTTGTACAGTGTTAAAGACCGCAAACACTACATAGGCTGTACTCCAGATTTACAAGCCAGACTTGAGTCTCACCAAAAGGGCCTCGTGACATCAACAGTTTATCGACGACCGCTTAAGTTGATTTATTATGAAGCTTGTCGTACTCACAAAGATGCGTTACGAAGAGAAAAATATCTCAAGACGCATTATGGGAAAATGTTTCTTGATAAGCGCCTCAAGTCTGATTCCAGGGGGTGAACCCTACTTACCCAGCACTTAGCTCCGCGACTATCTTCCTTTGGAAGATACTTGCGAAGCACGCGGAGCTAAGTGCTGGGCTTATGGCAATTAGCACTTTTGGCCGGTGCTGGTTTTGCCTTTTACACAATCGGTCGTTTTAGATAGTACAAAGCTACTTATAGCTTGGGCTAAGGCTACTACCACCAGGCCAATAATTGCATACATAATAGTGTTTTTGGCCTGGGTCAGCTTTTCGGTGTTACCGGCACTGGTAATATAGCGGAAGCCACCGACAATAATCATGACGACGGCAATTACGCCGATTATGACCGAGAAGACATTAACAAATTTGGCGATAGTATTATCAATGTTGGTTCCGGCAGCGGAGGGATCCTGGTCGCTGCCGCTGGCTCCTTGAGTGCCGCATTGTATGGCCTGTTTAGAGGATAAATTGGGCTGGCTGCAGTCGACAGCGGCCAAAGCCGAAGCGGGAATTAGTATTGGGATAAGACTTAAGACCGTCAGAAGTATTAATTTTTTGATTTTGCCAGTCATAAGTCTATAGTAACCGATTTGTAAAGAAGGTGATAATGCTCCAAGAAAGAGCCACGATAATCAGGCCGATAAGAGCTCCGATCAAGCTTGAGCGAGCTTGGCGAGCCCTGGTAGGATTATCGCCGGAACGTTGGCCGCCTATGGCGCCGCCGGCCGTTACAAACACATAGCCGCTATAAATAATAATAATTACGGCGCCTACGCCAGCCACCAGAGCTAAAATGTTGGTGGCGGTGTGGATAACTCTTATAGCCGGGTTATCCTTTTTTGTTTGCTGAGCTTTTTTTTGTTGACAGACCGGGCCGGTAGCCGCTTCGCCGACGCAGACACCTTCAGTGCATTTTCCTGTAGAGGGATCAACTTTGCTGCAAAATGGATCAAAGCCTTGAGCTAAAGCCAGCGGCGTAAATACCCACGTGCCTAAAAGCATGGCTAGGCTTATCAAAAATATTTTTAATGTAGTCAGGCTTTTCATTGGACCCTGCTGACCACAACAGCGACAATTGAGGCTGCCAAGGCGGCAATAATTAAGCCGATTATGATATGTTGAATCATATTCTTAGCTTCGGCAAGTTTGTTGGTATCACCGCGGGCAAAAACGTAGCGCACACCAGCAATGACCAAGAACAAAAAACCGACAGCGCCGATAACTGAAAAGGTAATAGTCAGGCCGGTCTTTAGACTTTGGTCTGAAGTTTTAGGTAAGTTATCACCGCTGATCAATTGTGCAAGTACATTCATTCTATTTGCTCGCTAAACTATTACCCAAGAAGGTTACTAGAGCCGTGGCTACAAAGACAATGGCTAGACCAATCAAAGAATTGTAAATCCTTTTTCTGGCGGCAGCGGCCTTTTCGGGATTGCCCATGGTGGTTATATAATTTACGCCGGCCCAAATTATAGAAATTACCGCCACAAAACCAGCAATTCTAAGCAAGATGTCCAAAACCGCCAAGCCGACGGCCAAAACATCGCCAAACTGAAAGCCATTGGTGATAAGCCTGCAGCCGCCTACGCCGTCATCGCCGGTCTGTAAGTATTCCCACCATGGTGGGAAAAAAAAGAATTTTTTGGCCTCGCAGGAAACCGCCAGGACCGGTGAGACAAGTTTAGCAAAAGCAAAAACTAGCGCTGTCACGTCTTAAAAACTCCTCCGGGTATAAGCCATTGCAAAAAGGCAAAAGTTAACAAAAAGACCAAAAAAGCAAAAAGACTACTAACGATGCGTTTTTTAGCGGCGCCGACGGCCTCGGCCTTATCGCCGGCTAGGGCATATTGGATACCGGCGAACATAATCGAACCGACAATTACTACCGCCACCACGGCGCTCAAAAAATTCACGATCGGCTGAATGAATTTTTTTATAATCCCATTATTTTTCAGGCAGCTTTCAGCGCCTTTTGCGCAGGCTTCACAGCTCTTTATCTGATCGGTGGTTAAGCTTGGGGTACCATCACAGTTACAGCTTTTGGTTATTCGATCTTTTTCCGTATCAGGAACCGGGTAGTCTTTGATTTTCGCGGGGTCACAGAGTCCACTATTACTAGCGGCTTGAGAAGTTCCCGAGCTTGGCGGGTTGGGATTGCCACTACTGTCACAAGTGGTATCTGTGCATTGGACGGCTTGAGCTGGAGCAGTTGGCGCTAAAAATAATATTGCAAAGAATAAGACAGAGACCAGAGCCATGGTGAGATTATGCAATTTTGTTTTTGGCATGTCTTTTTAGATGCTTAACATCTACAACTATAGCACGATTTAGCTAAAAGCCGTTAGCGTTTAGCCGACGCCACAATAGCTAATGTCATTTCCTAAACTCAAGCTCTAAACCCGTGGCCTTCCGATAGGATTAACCAACTTCTAATGGAGTGAAAAGGAGCAATCTTCAGAACCCATAACAAAATCCAGCGATCGCTGGATTTTGTTATGTTTACGCTTAGTTGGATTGAGATCCAAGGGGCTTAGTTATGCAATATGGGGCGGCAGGCAAAAAGGCAACAAACATCTGTACACCACTTTACGCTTATGCTATATTACGATCTAGCAGTACCCCTAAAATGAAAATCTTCAAAAAAAATGGTCTAGGTCTTATCCTGCTTTACGCGTTGGCGTTCCTGTTGCCGCTTTTGGCTTTGCCGCATAAAGCTCTAGCGGATAGTATTAAAAATCGTGACGAGATTTGCGTACCGCAATATCAGGGCGGCACTGATAACAACCATCACGCGGTTAAAGATTGGCTGAGCGCTAGTTTTGTTAGTAGGGCGGAAATTAAGATCGAGTACCATGCCAAGGGCAATTGTCAAATTCCGGCTACTACAAATTCGGCTACTTTTTTCGGTAACGTTACATTTGCCGAGATATTTAAAAACATCAGCGGCCAAGACAATATCCTACTCTTAACTAATGACAACCTAAACAACACGGATGGTAACAAGTGGCAATACCGTGACCGCACATCGGGTGATGACTCCGACGATGATACCAGAATTGACCAGTTGGTTGGGCTTAGTATTCCCGAAGATGGTGCTGGTGGACGAGATAAAATAGTTGACATCAATGATCTGAAGCAATACCTGCAAAAGGCGGAAATCACCCTGTCTTTTGAGTCGAGCAGTGCAATAATTAGCTACGACTGTAACGGTAGTGATTCAAACTTCACTTTGGCCGATGGCGGTACCCCAAAATGGGAGTGCCATAACAGTGGATCGGATGATAGCGCACTTGGTTTTAGTGATAGTCCCGTGGGCGGGGTCAAGGGTTTTCAGATTGGCTTGGATAATTTTAAAGATTTAGAAAACTTTAATATAACTTATACCGTCGGGCCGGATTCCACTGGTACTAATAACCTGGTTATCCAGCACGTTTCCGAAAAAATGCGAGATTCAAGGACTTTCACTTTGTGCGGTGATAAGTATCTAAATAAAGCCTGTAATGGCTCGGATTTATGGCTGCATGGCTCACAGCAGGATATTAAAGCCATTGGCGCTGGTAAGCAAAACGTAACTATAAGTAAGTTTGACGCCGGCCAACCCAATGCTGTAATCAATCCGTTCGAGGTAGTGGTGGCTGGTCAGGCTAACCCGTCGTCCCAAGATGCCGCCTTACAAGCCGGGGAGGTACCTGGCGCCTGCGGGGATCTGTCTGCTTGCTTAAACACCACTGAAGGACCGGATTCTTCGGCCTGCGCAGCTGATAGTCAAACCGGCTTCGAATGGCTTGCCTGCCCGCTGATGACTTCAATGTCCAAGTTTGCAGATGTGATTAATGGTTACGTGGAAGACCAGCTGCATTTTAGGGTAGACAGCATGCTGCCCGATTGTAGTAAGTCCAGCAGCGATCAAGATTGTCAAGTTAATAGGGCCTGGAGCATCATTAAAAATATCGTGGCCGCCCTGCTGGTAATTATTATGCTGGTGATGGTTATTTCTCAAGCCATTGACAAGGGGCCTTTTGATCCTTATACGGTCAAAAAAGTCTTGCCTAAATTAGTGATTGCGGTAATTGTCATGCAATTTTCTTGGGTGCTGACTAAGTACATGATTGGCTTTGCTAATGAGTTGGGCGTAGGCCTTAAACAAATTATGCTGGCACCGTTTGGCGGTGGTGGTAATTTGGATTTACCGAGCATAATGCACCATTTGAATCCAGAATATCCACCAGTAGCTAATTGGGCGATCATGGGTGTGATGTTAACTTTGCTGTTTACCTTTAAGACGTTTATTTTGCCGGCTGTACTGTTTATTGCGCTGGCAGTCGGCTCGGCGCTGTTTGTGGCGCTGGTAACTTTAGTCTTCAGAAATATATTAATAATAATGGCTGTCATATTTTCGCCTTTGGCACTGCTGCTTTGGGTGCTGCCGGGACAAACCTTTCAAGGATATTGGAAAAAATACACCGACAACTTTATAAAACTGCTGCTACTGTTTCCGCTGGTAATAGCCATGATTTACGCCGGTCGTATCGCCGCCTGGCTGGGGGGCAATATTGGTTTGCCGGGACCGATTGACTACCTGGTGGTTTTGATTGCTTTTTTTGGCCCGCTCTTCTTCTTGCCTAAAACCTTTAAGTGGGGCGGCTCAATTCTGGCAGGAGTCAACCAAGCTGTCCGCGAGAATAAACTACTCAATCAAGGCAAAGGCCTGGGCAACCAGTTTATTAAAGATATGTTTGGCGATCGCTCGGCTCTTCGCTTTGGCAGGTATTATAACGAGAAGGATGACTACCTAAAACGCCAAACATTCGGCACGGGCAAGAACGGACAAGGTAGGTGGTGGCAAAGAGGTTCTCGTAAATACAACCCGCTTGCATTTGCTACGACCAAGGGAGAGAGAGATGCCGAAGGAAGATTAGTCGGCCGCAGGAATCTTTTCGGTTGGGAAGGTAGAAAAATTGTCGGCGTTGGCGGCGGTGCCCTGTGGGAATCACGCCGACAATTAGAGGGCATGCTCAGACGGTCTGAACAACACAAAGGTACAACTGATGAAGGTGGAAAAACCAGATTTTCCCGACTTATAGAGGCTGCACGTGCTGGTAGTATACCGGCGTTAAAATACTTCAAAAAAGACGGCAAATGGCAACGCAAAGCTTTCCCTAAAGGTGAAAAAAATCCGAGTTACGACGCCGGTTTCGCAGCCGCTTTGCCACTGCTGAATGCTGACAGGAAAAAAGATGACCGCATTGGTGAGGCAGCAGCTCTAGCCGCCGGAACCCACCCAGAGGTAGGAATCCATATGGGTGATGGCATCAAGCTTGATCCAGATGACCTTGAGTTTAGAGCACTGAATCATTTGTGGAACAAACGCCACCCGGGTAAAAAACGAAGGCCTTATGATGCAAAGCAATCGACTCAAGAAGCTGCTGACGACATGAATAAGTTCGAGGAGCTACATGCCATTCCCGAGACTGAGGGCAGGGATAGGACACCTGAAGAACAGAAAGAAATGGAAGAAATTCAGGTAATGTTTGAGTTATGGCAGGGAGGAGTCAAAAAGACTCGCCGGGGTAGGACCAAGAGAATGAGGGAAAAAATCGACTACCTTAGAAAAACCAGAGAATGGGCGCTGGAGCCGGTCGATAATACCCCATTTGGCAAAGTAATTGATGAAATTAAGAAACCCGGTGAAGAGTTTTATATGGAAACTTTAACGAATGATCCTAGTTTAACCATGAAATCAGCCTCAACACCTGAATTGAATGAACGTCTAAAGCAGCTTGACCGGTACGCCAACGCCAATGTCCATTCAAAATTTGACGCCATGCTGGTTCCAGGAACACTAAGACATTACCAGTCCACTAATGACCCCGATGCCCTCATTGGTAAAGGGAAGTATAGTAGAGGTGACATAGGCCAATATGCCGATACAGACCACTCGCCTCCATCGGCTAAAGCTTCGATGTCTGAAGGATCGGTATATGCTATGGCTGAAAGAGCTGCGGAAGATATCGAGAACGTTGATATTGGCTTAATCGGCCATGACAATATACCGGATGCTGATGGAAACTACGGCTTGGCTTTGGGAGAAAGCACAAAGTTTTTGGAAGAAACAGTGAAAGACATTGGACACCGCGATGCCTCTACATCGCAGGTAATAGCTAGCTGGCGGGGTGTGCCCAGCACCGCCCGCGGCTATGAAAAAGTACTAGAAAATACTTGGAATCCAAAGAATATTTTAGAAAAGATGGTGCCCAAGGCGCTTAGAATTCCGGAGAATCGGCCATACTATGCAGCAGCCTCAAGAAAGGCCATTGAGCTAAGAGATCTAATGGGCATTGATCGTTACGATGGACGGCCGAACGAGCTTAGAGATTTATTCATTATGGAAAATATGGCTCAGCTTCAGGAATGGTATCCTCAAGCGGATATTGAGACAGTCAGAGCTTATTGGGATCGCAAAAAAGATCCTAAGGGTGTTAAGCCGGCAGTTCCGGCTGATTTCGATGCATTACCGGATGATTTTAAACCCGGCCCGCCTAATCCGCCACTCACCCCTGAAGAAATAAGAAGATTCAGCCTTCGCGACATTGGCGGTCCAGCTATGGCTTCGGGAGGTGCGGCTGCTGAGGCGCGGATTGGTGCACGTCGCGGCGGTGTCCCCCCAGTTAATCCTCGCCCTGGCGGCGAGGCATTGTCTGGCGGACCTGGTCCGGCAGCCGAAGATCAATACCTTGGCCCTGGACATATGCAGGCCGCAGGCGGTGCACGTGCTGAGGCTAGTTTAGCGGCTAAAGGAGTAGCCCCAGCCCCGCAGGCAACTTCAACTTCGCGACCAGAAGTAGAAACTAAGGTTAAGGCCACCGGCGCTCAAATCCGTAGTACTTTTGAAAAGGCGGCTAAAGCGGCCAGTGAGGCGGAACGCGAGGTAGCCTTTGATGTAATACTCCATCTGGAAGGTGAAATGAATGCTCTTAAACCCGGCGCCTTGGTTTCTGCTGATGATGTACACAGCCTTGAGGCTGAAATGAAGGCACTTGAAGCAACTCCGCTTAGCCAAGCAAGCGGCCCTCGCACGCAGGTTGCGGCGATTGCTGTAGCTGCTCCAACTGCAACACCAACTCGGGCTCCTCAAGCCGCCGCCACAGCACCAGCACCTCAAGCTCAGCCGGTATCTAACCAACCTGAGATTGTGACTGCACCTGCTCACGCAGCGCCCACAGCACAATTCATTCCAATGCCGGCCGCACCACCAGCAAATCCTAACTTGTTCGCTGCAACTCCGGCTCCTCAAGTAACTAAGGTCGAGCAGACAGTTGTTAACCAAACCGCCGCTCCGGCGTCTAGCGTGAGAACGCTCTCTCAATCTGACAATACGGGTTCCGTATCAACAGGCAGTCTGCGCGGCGGAGGGGGATCGGTGGATACAAGTGAACTGAGGATTTCGCACAACAACCCTGCCGCCGAGGATAGGTTGGCTGACTTGATAAATCGTGAGACGAGGAGAGCTTATAGAGCCGAAGCCGTCGAACAACGAAAACGCCAAGGAGCCAATACCACACCACCAACCAATCCACCAATACCAGGCAATGAACCACCTCCGGAAGTTCGCGGGCCTAATGACCCTGGTAATTTACCTCGTTAGTCCATAATTAAGCATTAGAAATTTACCAAACTTCCAAGGACGGTTCTTGAAAGAAGATCTTCAAGAACCGTCCTTGAAAGAACACTTGACAGCTATCGGCTATGTACATACAATGTAATTATGAAAGCAAGTCTGATAAAAATTGGCAACTCCCGAGGTGTGCGCATACCAAAAGTCTTGATTGAAGAAGCTGGCCTGGGTACCGAGCTAGAGCTTAAGCTAAAAAATGGCAAGATTTTTATCGAGCCTGCAAAAAAAAGACCTGCCAGCAAGGCTAAAAAAATGGCTATGATCAAGGCTTACGGGCCTGGCTACTCAGCCTTAGCTAAAGACTGGGATACACCTGAAGAAGATGCGGCATGGGCGTACTTGCAGTAGGCGATGTCGTAGCGGTTGAGTTTCCATACTCCAACTACCTAAAATACAAAAAAAGACCGGCCTTAATAATTGGCCTGGCTGATTTTGACAACTATATCATTTGCCAAATAACCAGCAAAGACTTGGCTTCTCAAAGTGCTATCACACTGCGCAACACAGATTTTATTGAAGGCGGCCTACGGATTAATAGCTACATTAGACCAGATAAAATTTACACCGTTGAGGCGTTTATTATTGATCGCTCAGTTGGCAAAGTCAGCACCAAAATAATGGCCGAAGTCAGGCGCAGGCTGGCACAGCTGTTAGGCCTAGTTTAAGAGATCCATTTACTCCATCATTTTTCCAAGAACCGTCCTTGGAAATCTTGGAAATCCGAGACCCATTTACAGGGTACCACCCTGGAAACAATAAGGTAATAACCCGAAGACTATATACTATACAATATTTCCCCCGTTTGCAGGGACAATCCCTGCAGAACCCTGCAGAAAATAGCTATGAGCTGTTAGCTAACAGCTTTTAGCCGAAAAATCGTTGACTGACCTTCTGATATAATGTACACTATTGATGTACAAAAAGGAGAAGATATGACTACAACAGTAATAACTTCCGCGAAACTCCGCGAGAATATGGCCGAGGCACTCAACAATGTGTCTTCAGGCGACGTACTGATTGTTAAGCGCCGCGGGAAACCAGATATTGCCTTAGTGGATACTGACATATTAGAAGATTTTCTGACCAGCCAGAACCCCCGTTTTATAAAAAAGATAGCCAGGGCCCGTCGCGAGACTAAGACATACAGTTTTGAAGAAGTATTTGGCGACGGTCTGTGAACTGGCAGATTGAATTCAAAGAAACAGCTAGAAAAGACTTAGAGAAACTTAACCCGGTAGTCCGTAGCAGGATTGGTGAGAAAATTAAGTTTTTCCTAGCGCAACCAAACCCGCTAAGTTACGCTGCGAAGCTTACCGATAAGCGCAGCGGGCAATACAGGTGGCGAGTTGGTAATTACCGGATACTCTTTGATGCCGGGAATAAAAAAATTAGCGTATTGGCCGTTGATCATCGCAGAGAAGTTTATAGAAAATAACCTTGCCAGTAATTATTGCCATAAGCGTTAATCTGTTAGATACTGAGGGTTAGCGATTAGCAGATAGCTAATAGCAAGAAAAATGATAAAGGCTAAAAAGGATTAAGCTAACGGCTACGAGCTAGCAGCTACGAGCTATTTTTATGGCCGTATATAAAGTAATACAAGATATTGAGTCCGAAGATAAGCTCCTGGGACCTTTGACGCTAAAGGGCTTTATTTACGCTGTTATTGCCGGGCTTTGCGCTTTTATTGATTTTAGACTAGTTTTGGCCCCAGATGTCGGTAGCTGGCGCTGGCTGGTGATACTGCTTTTAGTACTTCCCATGGCCTTGTTTGGCGTACTGGCATCGCCTTTAGGGCGGCAGCAGCCGACGGAGGTTTGGCTGCTGGCTCATCTACGCTTTTTAGTTAAACCGCGCCAGCGCCTCTGGGATCAGACCGGAATTAGTAAACTGGTGAGTATAACAGCGCCTAAAAAAATCGCCAAGCTTCACACTAAGGGCCTCAGCGAGACCGAGGTTCGCAGCCGATTGCAGACTTTAACGGCGACACTGGATAGCCGGGGTTGGGCTATAAAAAATCTGAACCTTCAACCCAACCCGGCATTTGAAGCTATGAGCGACCGCCTGGTGGCCCCCAATACCTTGAACCAAGCGGCAATTGACGTAGATATAAATCCGGCCGATGACATCATGGACGAGAAAAATAATCCGACGGCCCAATATTTTAGCGGTTTGATGCAGCAGCAAGATGATCAGCGCCGGAAAAAAATTTCTCATACTATTTCGGCTGCCAGAACTCAGGCGGCCTTGCCGGTTGAGCCAACTATTACGGCTGACTCGGCTTCAACGACCGCCGCGGCGGCTGATGGCAATGACCAAAATCAAGCCGGAGCTTCGGCCAGTTCTTCTCCCGTGACAGCTACCGCTAGAGCTGATAAACTGGAGCTAGCCCAAAGCGGTAATGATTTAAGTGTGGCTTCGATTGCCAGATTAGCCAATCGTAAAAACGCCGTGCAGCAGATCGGTCCTAACGAAGTAGTCATATCTTTGCACTGACCCATCAAAATTTCTTAGAGATTTTAGGCGGGCAAGCCGCATAACCAAAGAGGGTGGGAGAAAAATGAGTCCACAGTCCACAGCTAACAGTCCACAGCCCAAAAAAAATTCTTGCACTCAACTTCAAGCCCTAAGCTATGTTTGGAGACTGTTAAATGTAAATTTAATGAAAATTGTAAATTGTAAATTGATAATTGCCTCCGAAGGAGGCCTGGGATGAATCCTAGTCAAAAGCCGAACATCATAACCCCTACCGTGGGTGGTCAGCCCCCGCCAACTTCTTCGGCTGCGCCTTTGCCAGCGGCACCTGCGCCTGCCCAACCCCCGCCGCAATCCCTGCCGACTGACAATGTTACTCAACCGATAATGCCGCCAATGCCAGCGGCTGCGGTCTCGCCCCAGGTTATACCAGCCAAGCAAACGCCCGATAAGACCGGTGTTGCCAACCTGAACAGTACTCAAAATACTCTGCAAATCGCCGAAATCCGCGACGGATTGGCTATTTTAAATGACGGTTCCTTCCGAGCAGTAGTAATGTGTAAATCCATCAACTTCGATCTGATGAATTCCAGTGAACGAGAAGCTGTGGAATTTGCTTACCAAGGCTTTTTGAATTCGCTTTATTTTCCGATCCAGATATACATGCGCTCTCAGAAGGTAGATCTTGACCCCTACCTCGACAAATTGGACAAACTACGTATGCAGCAAGAGAGCATGCTGCTGGGGGTACTTATGGAAGATTACATTAATTTTTTAGCCCAAATTGCCCAGAGTACCAACATCATGGATAAGCGTTTTTACATAGTTATTGGTTATCCCGACGCCAACGCCGATATCCGGCGGGCTCTTCGCCAAAGTACTGGCTTTTTTACCGGAGTGGCCGAACTTCTAGGCGGTACCAAAACACCGCATGTAGTTATAGATGAAGGCACGCTGGAAAAAGCCAAGACAGAGTTGCGCAACCGGGTAAATTCCGTTATGCAGGGACTGCTGCAGTGTGGAGTCAATAGCATACCGCTGGATACGCAGGAGCTAATTGAGCTTTATTATGAGGCTTATAATCCCGACACCGCTGCCAATCAGCAACTGGGCGACGCCGGCGATTTGAACGTGCCGATTATAACCAAAGGCAAGGGTAATGCCCACCAACCGCACTTTGGCAAGGAAGGTTTGTCATGACAAACCCGTTTACCCTTCACTTTTCACCTTTCACCATACTCTCTACTTTTACAGTTATCCATGGTCAGTGGTTAATGGCAAATGGTAAATGTGTGGTAAATAGTAAATGGTTAATGGTTAATGGAAGGCCGGAGGCCGATTGATGCTAGGTTTTGGCAAGAAAAAACCGGACGATCCGGTAGCTGGGCAGCAAGCAGTCGAAGCTCAAGAGGTTAGCACGGCTTTTCAAAAAGGCATTACCGCCCTGCGCGATTTTATCGCCCCCAGCTCGCTGGAATTTAACGGTAACAATTTCAGAATCGGCACCCGCTTTGCCCGAACTTATTATGTTTATGGCTATCCTCGCCAAGTTTATACCGGCTGGCTTTCCGGCATGGTCAATTTGGACGAAGTTATAGATCTGTCTATGATCGTTCAACCGGTAGACAGCCAGGTAGTATTAAATAATCTGCGCAAGAAAGTTTCTCAGCTGCAGGCCGGCATCCAAATTGACAGCGAAAAAGGCCGGGTTAGAGACCCAGGCAAAGAAGCTGCTATCCAAGACGCTGAAGAAATGCGCGATAAGCTGCAGGTCGGCGAAGAACGCTTCTTCCGCTTTGGCTTTTATTTTACAATTTACGCCGGTTCAGATGAGGAATTAGAGTTCATTAGCCATAAAGTGGAATCGATGCTGGGACAGCAGCTGGTTTATTCCAAGGCGGCCACGGCTCAACAAGAACAGGGCTTAAACAGCGTCATCCCGCAGTTTGTTGATCAGCTGCAGATTTACCGCAACATGAATACCGCCGCCCTGTCCACCAGCTTTCCTTTCACTTCAGCTGACCTGACTCAGGAAAACGGCATTTTATACGGCATTAATATGCATAATTCGGGCTTGGTTATTTTTGACCGTTTCTCTTTGGAAAACGGCAACAGCGTAGTCTTTGCCAAATCCGGCGCCGGCAAGAGCTTTATGGTTAAGCTAGAAGCTCTGCGCAGCATGATGTTTGGCACCGAAATTTTTATTATTGATCCGGAAAACGAATATCAAAAAATGTGCGATGCCGTTGGTGGCGCTTATGTCCGACTCAGCTTAAATAGCTCGACGCGCATTAATCCCTTTGACTTGCCGCAAGTGGTGGATGACGAAGAAGCCGATAATGCCCTGAGAAGCAATCTCATTACTTTGCACGGTTTGTTCCGGTTGATGATGGGCGGCGCTCAGGCTCAGATGCTGCAAACCGGACTGACCATGGCGCCGGCTCTTAATCCGGTTGAAGAAGCCGATTTGGACGCGGCACTGATTGAAACTTATGCTAAAGCCGGAATCACCAATGATCCTTTGACTCACGGCTCAATGCCGCCAACCATTCATGACTTATATGACACATTGCTGCACATGGGCAGCACCGGACCGCAGCTGGCCCAGCGCCTGCGCAAGTACACATCCGGAACTTTTGCCGGTATTTTTAGCCAGCCCAGCAACATTAACGTCAATAACTCCATGGTTGTTTTCAACATCCGGGATCTGGAAGACGAACTGCGACCGGTGGCCATGTACATCGTGCTGAATTTTATATGGAATAAAACCAAAGCCGATAAAAAGCGGCGGCTGCTGATCGTTGACGAAGCCTGGCAGTTGATGCGTTTTGAAGATAGCGCCAACTTTATGTTTAGTCTGGCCAAGCGGGCCCGCAAATATAATTTGGGCCTGACGACCGTGACTCAAGACGTGGAAGATTTCATGGCCTCGCGCATGGGACGGGCCATTGTGGCCAACGCCAGTGTCCAGATTTTACTCAAACAAAGCGTTAGCGCCGTCGATGTATTGAGCGATGTGTTTAAGCTGACTGAGGAAGAAAAAAAACGCTTAAGCCAGTTTCCGATTGGCCAAGGGCTGTTTTTTGCCGGCCAGAATCACGTGCACATTCAGGTGATCGCCAGTCCCACCGAAGCCAGCTTAATTAGCCCAAATCCCGAAGCGGAGGAGGTCCTGGAAAATGAGGATATAGATGAGACTGAGACCGGTGAGGAGGATGAACTTGAGACGCAAGACCAGCCAGCGTCCGCGGTGCAACAAGCCAGCCCTCCGTCACAACAGCCCGGCGGAGTTTAGTCCCCAATGGCACAGCCAGCACCAAAATTAGAGCCGGATGACTATAATGAACCCGGTGAACAGTCTTCTGGTACCGGCTACCGCCCAGACCTAAAAGCCATTGACGGCCAAGGGCAAACAACACCAAGAAGCAAAGATCATCTGCAAGATAGCTCCAAGCAGCCCGTAGAGGAAAAAAGGCCGACCTATGACCGACCGGGCAATGTACCCGAAACTGCCACCGACCAACACCCTACTCAGAAGACACCGTGGAGACCTTGGAATCGTGGCCAGTCGGGCAGCCCGGAAAGTCCCAAACAAGCCGCCCAAAATCTCAAAGACAAGGAAGACTCAACCGACAAAGGCGCGGCAGATAAAACCGGCGCCGCGGTTCCAAAGGCTGAACGTAGTTTATATAAGCCAAGTCCGGGAGCCTCATCTGAGACTTCAAGACTTAAAAATCTTTTCCGTACCCGCCGACGGAAAATTTTGGGTATTGGTGGGATTACCGGCACCATCATTGGCCTATTTTTTGGTTTTTCCATTCTTCAGGGACCGCTGCAGCTTATTCATCTGTCGCAGATTTTAGGTAAAAATTTTTTTGGCAATCAACAAACTTCCTCAACCAGATATAAAGGTTTATTCCGCTACGCCCGCAGCGGCGATATTGGCGAAACCCGCCTTAATCTAGTTGGGAGTAGGATTTACCGAGGCACACTGTCGCAATTGAGGGACCTGGGCTTTGAATTTAGGAAAAACTCTTTTGGGGTACCGAATGAGCTTATCATTGATACGTCCAAAAATGAATATAAGGGGATACGCAACTTAACCTTAAGGGAGAGATTATTGAGTGATTTTGAGATCAAGGATGCTAGCATATTAACCCAAGTAGACTCTGATCGCTGGAGCATAAAACTTGACGCCACTAGCGTAAAGGGGATGAATTTTACAAAAATGCTGGTTAAGACTTCGATTGGAAAACTGGGTGACGGAGCAATAACCTCTGCGATGCAAACTAGGTTTGTGAGAACGGCTTTTGGTTTACCAAAGCTATTTTCGCCGCTGTCTAACCGTGTTAAAGCCAAAGTAAGCGCCCAGTTTTCGGCAGCCGATGCTGCTAAGGCTGAGAGGGAACGCCAAGCGAAACTACAAGAGCCCGGCGCACAAAAAGTTTCCGGAGCCCGGGCAAAAGTAAAAGGTTTTCTACAATCGAATAAAGGTAAAGTAGCAGCAATAGGAGCATCGACCGCCTTGGCTGCGTCGGCTTTGCTGTGTGAAGTTAGGGGACTTGCGGACGACGCCGTAACCGTCAACCGAGGCGTAATTGTCCTACCCGGGGTAGTAAACGCCACAGACAAAATAGCAGTGGGTTCGCAAGGCCAGTCGGGCCAGGGAGGTTTCACGTCGACTGAACTCGGAGCGGTGGCTAATAGTCTTATTGATGAAAATGGCCAATCAATATGGCAAGCTAAGGCACTCCAAGCCACTGCTGGTACGGCTAACCCGACGGGGCCTGATTTACCCACCGGCATCGGGGCAGCTTTTTCCAATAGTACAACTGCCGATAAGATAAGAAACGAGGTTCAAATAAAAGTTAGTGGGGTTGATGCTACCGGCTTCCTTTGCAGCACTCCTGGGCTAATTGTACAAGGCGTTGCCAGTATAGTACTGCTTGCAGCAGGAGCCTTTACCTTCGGTGGCAGCTGGGGCTTATATGCGGCTCAGCAAGGCGCCGCTTTGGCGGCAACTGCTACCGTACTGTTTGTTCTTCACCAGCAATTAGCGCCTTTATTAGAAGATAAAGCAGTGATTCCAGAAACCCTTAGCGGCCCGTTAGGCGGCAACATACTGGCGTATAGTGGCCGGGAGTTGGGTAATATAGTCGCTCGTAGTTCTGGCGGCGTTGAGCTAAGTGATTCGGAGAGCGCTATGCTTGACAGCCAGCAAAGGTTGGCTGATCAGCAAGATTTCAATTCGAAAAGTCTGGCCAGCAAATTATTCGATGTTCATGACTACCGTTCGTTGGCATCTAAGGTAGTGGATGGCTACAGCCCAAGTATCCAGCAGAATATAGCTAAGCTGGGCTCTGTGTTTACAAATTTCGGTAGTATATTCTCGACAGCCTCCAAGCTCTTTACACCATTGACTCACGCTGAGCCACAGCCTTATGACTGGGGATTTGCACGTTATGGCATTCCGCAGAGTTTAGCCGAAGACCCTAAATATGAAAACCCGTATGCCAATGGTGAAGAGGTAGCTAAGCTTTTAGCTGCAGATAGTAGTTATATAAGCCGTGCGAAAAGCTGCTTTGGTGTTGATATCAGCAAGGATTCCGGTGTCTGGAGTGTAATAGCTAAAGACGACGTCAATCCTGGCTCAAGCGATTACACTAGTGCTAGTTGCGACGATGGTAGCGAAAACTGGCATAGAATTATGTTATTTGTTGCTGATTCGCGCCTCGCGGATGCTATGGCCTGTTGGGAAGGTGACGAAGATTCTTGTACCCAAGTCGGTTTTGGCCAAACCTCTGGCTCAACTGGTACGGCGCCTTCCACGACCCCTTCTGTTTCAGCTCCGCCTCTTACAAGCTTGGGTGGCCAACAACTAGACGCCACTCAAACTAAGTGGATAAAATATATAGCCGAAAACGTGGTACCAAACCTAGGTGGTAGCGCTGATGCAAACGCTACCATGGCCGCCAACGGTACATGGTGGTCGCTGCGCGAAGGCGTACTAAGCCTCGACAACCCGATTGGCTATTCAAACTGTGGTACTGGCAGCGGCAATACGCATATTAACTTTACTGATGTTTGTCCCCCTGGCTATGCCTGGCAAGTTGGTCTTGCTGCCGTACAAGTACCCAATCCTTCCGCTTCAGAAGTTATTGCCAAAGCTCAGGAATTGCATCCAGGCAGCAACCTAAAAGATATTTTGGGGCAGGTAAGTACTGCTTCCGGCCATCCCCAAGGTGATCCTGAATATGATAAAGCAGTTAACTCCTCAGGTGATCTGCAAAAGTCTCTGCTGTTACGCGACTCGGCAACTGGCTTTTTCTTCGTCGATAAAGAAGTTGTCAATGAATGTCTTATTCCAAATCCCAAAAGCTGGTGTATTGGCAACAGTTTCAGCTCCAACCAACAATCAATTATTAATATAATCGCCGAGCTGAAGACTTATTTCCAAGGCTCTGGCTCGACAACAGCTCCCAGTACAACTCCATCAGGGACTGCTACTCAACTAGCCCAACAAATACTAAATTCAGCAAAGGCCGGGCACATTAAATTTAATGTGCTTAGTAGCTCAGATATAACTGACGGTTCAACACCAGAGCAAAATATTCAACAGACAGCCAACGGACAGCTCGCCCATACTACTTCTAGCTGCGGGATCAGCGGGCGTGGCGCCCAAGCTCCTGTTAGCGTGGTTGCTTTAAGCACCAACCTACTGGCATTTATCCAAGAGCTCAGCCAAGTCCAAGACATCCAAATTAACGCCCTTGCCGGCCAGTGCCACGGAGAAATAACATCAAATCATTATCAAGGTAAGGCTGTTGATTTTGGCTGTCCATTTAACGCCTTTTCAGCAGATCAAATCGGCACAAAGTATAATATTTCCGATCTAACCGGAGAAACCTGTAGCAACTCTGGCCACTACCACTATTCCATAGGAGGACATTAAATTGACCGCTGAACTCTCTTATATAAGTGCCGGGAAAAAGACTGCTAGAATTTTAACAAAGTTGTTGTACGGAGTCGGGATTTTAATTGTTCTATTTCCTGTTCCGGTAAGTGCCCTGTCGGATGCTCAAAAAAAAGTTTTCCAATCTGGAATTTATTATTTCAATACAGAAGAAACACTACAAGCCTGTGGTGCTAATAGTTCGCCTGGCGGATCTACCAGTATACCTAGCAATCTATCGCCAAGCGAACGAGTAGCCGCCTTTGTAAAAGCCTATGGGCAGATGGCTTATAATGATGCGATACAATCGGGTGTCCCATGGGAGGTGACGCAAGCTCAAGCTATTGTCGAGTCAGCTTTTGGCGATAGCGCACCTGGCAATAACTTCTTTGGAATCAAAGCTAGCAGTAGCTGGACTGGCCCCACACAGTTATTGTGGACGACTGAAGTAATTAATGGAAGCTCAGTGCGTGTTCAAGCCAAATTCAGGGTTTATGCTTCGGCTCAAGAAAGTTTTAATGACCACTCAAACTTCTTACGTACAAACTCTAACTATTCATCAGCGTTCCAGTACTCAAACAATCCTATCCAGTTTATTACTGCCGTAGCCGCAGGGGGGTATGCAACTGCTCCTGACTATGCCCAAACAGTGGGAACAATAGTTCAAGAAATTATCAATTTCAATGCTGATGCAAAAATTCTTACGCCTTCTTCTCAGATTCAATTTAATGTACCGCCGGTAGGCTCCCCGACTGGAGGTACGGGAGATGGAGCTTTATGTGGTGGCGGTACAACAACATCGGGCGATAGTTCACAAATTGTCGGCGACATAGGTTTGAGTTCAGATTCTGTAGCCTGTGCGACTGGAACAAAAGACTTGGGTGTTGTAACTAGCCAATACACCGGAACATTTAAAAAAGATCAGGGGGATCTTAAAATACGACTTTGCCAAATACCCAACATCCCTGGCGTTGGTAATGATGTCTCTGGTACCCAAATTAGCGGCGGCGTAACGGTTAATTCCCGTGTGTCTGGAGCCTGGTTTGCTTTAGGCGAAGCGGCTAAGGCGGCAGGAATGAATTTTTTGGCGACCAGTTCTTTCAGGCTGGCTAATTCTTGCGGTGGCACTGGCGATGGTGATTATTGTGCCCGCCCGGGCCAATCACCGCATCAACTTGGGGTAGCCATAGATTTTGGCGGCAACACATATATCAAAGGCTCCAATACTACCAGCTGCTCCGGGAGAATAACCGATAGGAGTAGCAAGGAGTGGGTATGGCTTTATGAGAATGCCGAAAAGTTTGGCTTCAAGCAATATTCCGCGGAATCATGGCACTGGGATCCTTTGCCGATGAATAATAGATGTGGGGAAAATCAATTATAACTGGGGGTCGATGGGGGTTAAAATAACGATATGAGCAGAGGAGATATTGTCAGAATAATAAACGGCCGGCTAGCGCGGCGTTTGGCTTTAGTAGGTCTACTAACTTTGATTGTTCTTATTACTATCTTTGTGGCCACACACGGTCGGCTATCAATACCTGATATAGCCAACTGGGACAAAGTAACAATTCAGAAGGGAGAAGAAGCCAGTGCTAAAGAAACACTAATTAGGAAAAACCCCCAGATTGTCCGGAGTGGTAAATTAATTATCACTTTCACGAAGGGTTCTGATATTTATAGATACCATTTAGAGTCCTCTGGATGGCTTAAGACCACCAGCTTTAAACCCAGTCTAGCCCGTCAAGCAAAAGCCCAAAAAATAGCTAACAACACCCGCTTGCTGCACGCCGAAGCAAAAGGAGTTATTTATACCATGAATGAAGGAAGCCAGCAGACTACCGTAGAGCTTCACCGTAATTTACCCAATATTCCCTTTGTACAAAATTCTCTACATATATTACCGGCACCGTTTAGCCCAATGGTCGTTTACGATAACAAATATATAGGTACCCAAACATCCCTCATAGGACCAGTTGCAGCCATTTACGATCCTGTTACTAATAACATCCGCAGCTTGTCCAATAATACATCAGCTGGTGAACTGTTTATATTAGTAGGTAGCGCCGATAAAAGCGGCCTAGTTTATTTCGATAGTAAAGATTTTTATTACTTAAAAGACACCGAGGCTAACCCTGTTAAGTTAGATGTTAAGAGTGACTCCTATAGCTTTGGCGATAACGGACCGATAGCCAGTTTCACGGGCAAAAACCTTTACCTATATAAGGGCCCGATATCGAGCGTTGAAGAAGCCTCGTCAGAAATACCGGCTAAAAGAAAAGGTAAATCTTCTAATAACTTGGCGATTACTCCTTTTAATGCTGTTTCAAATCAGGAAGGACCGGCCATAAATTTTAAAGTCAATGATTTAGCCATCAATTATATGACAGCCTCCCCCGATAATGAAAAAATCGGTTTAGTTACCAATAAAGGCAGCTTGCGAATCTACAATATTGTTAGCAAAAAACTAGTTACAGACTTTGTGGTTAAGCGGCCCACTAAATTCTTTTGGCAAAACAATAACACACTTTTAACATTTGACGTCAATAAAGGCGTGGAGAGACTCGACATTAAAAACGAGTCAAGTAGTATGGTCTTTTCAAATGCGATTTTAGACTACGAAGGGTTAGAGAAAAACGGTGATACTTTATTCGTAACAACCAGAGCAAATAGCGGTCAAGGCGGGCAGACTTTCGCTGTCAGCCCGTTATTGGACCTCAATTTAATACTTTATAAAATAGACCTTAGCCAGCCGGCGGATAACCAAGCTGTCCTTGGTAATCTGCCCTATGTAGCCAGCGATTACACACTCGACGTCTTAGGAGATAAAGTCTATTTTGTCGCTACCACCGGTGATATAAAAGACCCGCTTTTTGCCAATCCAGGCTTACAAAGCAAGGAAGTCGAAAAGAGAATTGATGAGGCCAAGATTTATCTTAAATCAAAAAATATACCCTCAGATAATGTAGTATTTTTGAAAGATTTGCGCCTCAATCTCAATTTCTTTTGGGGTAAAGATAGCTAGGCTACTTTTGTAACGGTATAAGGTTATGCTTGCCGGCGAAGTACTCTAAGACAGCGTCGGCGTCGGTGGTAGTAATGATCGATTGATAACCTTTGAGGTGCTTGACTAAGTGTTGGCGACGGGCGGCGTCAAGTTCAGAAAACACATCATCCAATAGGAAAATCGGTTTTTGCTCATGAACTTTTTGCAACAACTGCAACTCGAATATTTTTAGGGCTAGCAGCAGGCTTCTGGTTTCACCGCGCGAAGCCATAGAACTAGCAACTTGATCGCTCAAGTAAATAATGACGTCTTCACGGTGCGGACCGTACGACGTAAAGCCACGCTGAAGGTCTAGTGTGGCGGAAGCCTCCAGTTTTAAGAGCAGTTTACTGGAATAATTGGCGTCACTAAAAGGCGATTTATAAACAAGGTTCACGGCCGTTTTTTGGTGAGCAATTTTACTATATGTCTCGCCAATAGTTTTGTTAATATCGCCGATAAGTTGACGGCGAGTCTTGGCAATTTGGGCGCCGAGTTCGCTTAAGCGAATATTCCAAGCAAACATCTGCTGAGCTGCCGCGGCGGCTGGTTGTTTAAGGAGAGCATTGCGCTGAACCAGAGCCCGGTAGTATTTGACGTTTAGTGATTTATAACCAGCCTGGGTGCGCTGCAAGATATCATCAAAATAATCGCGGCGTCTTTGCGGCCCATGGCCTAAAAGCTGTAAGTCATTTGGCTCAAACAAAACGACCGGCAGGCTACGTTCCAAGCTTAAGCGTCGGTATGGCTTTTCATCAATTACAAAGCTTTTTTGCAAGCTGGTCCCCTGCAAGATAATTTTAAGCGTCCTTTGGCTGTGTCCGAACCAGCCATCGAGTCGAGCCCAAGATCCGCCAAACCCAATAAGCTCCGCGTCTTTTGCTCTAAATGAACTGCCGGTTGCTAAAACCAGCACGGCTTCTAAAAGATTGGTTTTGCCGCTGCCATTGGGGCCCACCACGATATTTACACCTTTATCAAACTCAAAAGAACCATCGTGGTATGATCGAAAATTTTGCAAGCGAATATTTTCGATCATTAGTCTCTATCCTCCTGTGATTAGTTTAGTTTCTTAACTACTATCTCATAGACTAATGACTAGTAACTAGGGGCTGCTGAGCTTTCAGCTCCGCAGGGGCATAATTAGGTGTAAATAGTTTACGTCGTCGCTACTGCGCAAAATACAGGGTTCTAGTTTGCCATTGAAACAAAGCTCGATCTCCTCGCCAAAAAAGGCGTTTAGGGCTTCAACTAAATAACGAGAGTTTAGCGTTACTTCACCAGAGCCCCTAACTTCGGCATCGGCGGTGGCAGTGTTTTCCCCAAGTTGGGAAGCTACAGCGTTAATACTGACTTTTTTGTCATTTTCGTCGACTTTAATTGTTATACTGCCGGCGCTTTCGCGGGCGAATAAAGCCGATACTTTAGCAATATTAATGAAATCTTCACGGCGAAGCTTGGCCACAGTCGCAAACTTAGCCGGTATGAGTTTACGATAATCGGGATAATTGCCTTCAATCAAGCGAGCCACTAAGGTTATGTCACCGGATTGAAAAAGCACCTGTTGTTCATCGTGGGTAATCAACACTTCTAGGTTAGAATCGCTGATAATTCTTAGGAGGTCGCTGGCTGCTGTGGATGGCACTAAAAAGTTTACTGGCGCCTTTTGTTTGGATAGTTTGTACTCGGCAAGTCTGTAACTATCCGTGGCGACCACCATGACCGAGTTGGGTTGGTTATGGAAATAGACACCCGTTAGGATAGGACGGGCATCATCATTACTAGCAGCTAGTACTACTTTTTGTAGACCCTTTCTAAGCTCACTTGCCGGCATTCTCCAATTTACACCACCTTTAATGGCTGGCATTACAGGGAAATCCTCAGCGCTTATTCCATTTATGGTGGAGTTGTATTTTTCGGTGGTTATGTGGAGTTTATTGTCGTCTTGTTTTAATTGCAGCACCCCTCCTGGAAGGCTTGAGATAAAATCTTGCATTAAGCGGGCTGGGACAGTAATTGAGCCAGTTTTTTCGATTTTTGAACCAATAGTGTGGGTTATGGCAATATCCAAATTAGTAGCACTAATACTTAATCTATTGTTGGTTGTTTTAAGAAGGACGTTAGCCAGAATTGGTAGTGTGTTACGAGTGGTAGCAACTTTAGCAACCGTGTTTAGGGCTTTAGCTAGGTTTTCTTGGGTAGTTTGTAGCTTCATTCCTTTACAGTCCGTTTGTATTACGATTGTTTGAAGGTTGGAAGATAGCTAGGGTTTTAAGTGGGTCTATTAATACAAATCTTTTATTTAGTTGTAGATATAGGTTTTGTGGAAAGTGTGCAAAAACCCTAGCTAAACAACTTAAAAACCCAAACTGTTTAGGTGTATAAAACTCAACTAACAATGTATAAACTGTTATTAATTGGCGTATAAAAAACCCCAGTTTATTAACAGCCAACCCCAAAACTGTGTACAGCGTGCATAAACCTATTAGTTGTGCTAGTTTTTTACCAAACATAAACAATCCTTGTACACAGCCATTAAACATATAATTTCTCCTTCAACTCACTGACATATTGCTTGATGGGGCCGTCTAAACCGGTTTCCTTCTCGATCTTATTAATAGAGTGAATGGCGGTGGTGTGGTCTTTGCGGCCAAGCTCGTGAGCAATTTTGGGAAAAGACAAATGCAACTCACACCTGAGCATATACATGGCAATTTGACGGGGGACTACTATATCTTTATCTCGCTTTGGTCCTAAAATATCCTCCATAGAAACATGAAAATGTTTAGCAGTTCTTTCAATAATTTGGCGAGCGTTAATGTGTTTTGGCCGGTTTTTTACATTCTCAAACATGGCGGTTGCAACCTGAATATCTGGCTCGACACCTCTCATTTCGCAGTAAGCCAACAGTTGGTTTAGAGCTCCCTCTAGTTCACGAATATTACTGTGGATATGGGTTGCCAAAAGCTCAGTTACGGCCTGGGATAAATTTATGTTTTGAATCGCAGCTTTACTTTGCAGGATGGCGCAACGGGTTTCAAAATCCGGAGTTTGCATATCTATAGACATACCCCAGGCAAAGCGCGATCTAAGTCGTTCCTCTAGGGTTGGGATCTCCTTGGGTGGTTTGTCGCTGGTTAGAATAATTTGCTTGTTGGCTTGATAAAGAGCATTGAAAGTATGAAAAAATTCTTCCTGAACTCTTTCTTTGCCTGCCAAAAACTGTACATCATCAACAATTAAGACGTCGGCGCCGCGGTAAAATCCAGCAAAATCAGTAGTATTTTTTTTAAAGCGCAGAGCATCCACAAATTCTTGGACAAATTGTTCTGTTGAAGCGTAAATAATGCGAGCGTTTGGTTTGGCTGCCAAAATAGCGCTGCCGACAGCTTGAATTAAATGAGTTTTACCGATCCCTACACCTCCATATATGAACAGAGGGTTGTACCGAGTACCGGGGCTGCCGGCAATTGCTTGGCAAGCAGCGTAGGCCAGTTCATTACCAGCGCCAACAACAAAATTCTCGAAACTATAACGGTCGTTTAAACCTTGGCGGTAAGAGTGAGTAACATTAGCTATTCTCAACTTAGGGCCTGTGCTTACCTCTGATAAACCTGTTATAGCGCCTGGGTTTTTCAGAATACCCTCGTCGTTGTGTTTGGTGGTTGGCGCAATGCCGGAGTGAATTTTGTATTCGACTCTTGAGGGCTGGATACCATTTTTGGCAAGTATATTAACTACTAAGTCATTAAATTTACGCTCTAGCTGATTTTTAACAAAAATGTTTGGCACACCTACCACAGCAACATCATCTTTATAGCGAATAAGTTGGGTATTTTTGAACCACGTTACATAGTTGCCTCTACTAACACTAAGCTCAATCTCGCCTAGCACAGCCTGCCACAGTGTATTTTCCTGCATGTGGACTAAAACCCTCTTTCAACTCTTCCTGGTTGTTTACAATGCAGTTCTTAATATAGCTGATCATTGCGAGCTTTTCCACAGCTTATGCCTAAACTACTATACTACCCAGCCAGCCAACGCCCAGAAGGGAAAAGTTGTACACAGCCGGCCCGCTCATCTGTAAAAACGTGGACAAAAGTTAGATAAAAGTGGAAAACTCCCTCTCATTTGTGGTTTACTATTGTGAATTCTACGTACCGGTTGGGAGGTCTGTCCTTGTAAAAAACAATGTATTTTTTAGTAAAAATCACTAGATTTTACTTAACTTTTTTACAAGGACAGACCTCAGAGAACTATGTTAAGGTATGATCATGCCAAAAAGAACCTACCAACCCAAAAAGCGTCAACGTAGCCGGGAGCATGGTTTCTTTGCCCGTATGGCCACGCGAGCCGGCCGTAAGGTTTTGAAGCGACGCCGAGCCAGAGGCCGAGTGCGTTTAACGCACTAATGCGGCTTACGCCTTATAAGAAACCCCTTCGCGGTTTCTTATCGCACCGGGTGCGGAGTGAATCCGCATCTCGGGCTATTTTCCGGATGCAAAGACCTCGAACCAGAAGTTTTTTAATACTATTTCCTAGTTACTATTTCCTAGTTACTATATCTTTATGATTTCAAGGAAGCATCGGTTTCATGACTATGGCAGCTTGCGTCATGTTTACAGGCATGGTGTAACCACGCGGGGTCCTTCATTTTCTCTAAAAGTTTTAGAGAATCCCAAGCGGGATAGTTACCGACTGGCAGTAGTAGTAGCTCGTAAGATCAATAAATCGGCGGTGGCTCGTAACCGGATACGCCGGAGACTTTACGAGGTTGTGCGTACCAATGAAAACGATATATTAAAAGCCTACGATATCGTGTTAACGGTTTTTCACGACAGTGTTATTGATGAACCTGTCGAGTCTCTAACTAGCCAGCTAAAAAAACAACTGTCTGCTGCCGGCGTTCTAGCTAAACGAATAAAAAAGTGAAGCGCTCCACGGACTAAAGTCCGTGGCTTCAGGCTTACGGCTTTCGGAGCGTGGAACCCCGCACTTAAAAGCCAGAACTGGCATTCAGCCCCGAACTAAAGTTCGAGGCTTTCTGGTGCGTGGGTAATTGCTAAAACGCCAGGTTAAGGAAGGAAGTACCTCTGGCGTGATATAGTAGTTCGGAAGAGGTAAGTTGCTGATATGTTTGATACCTTTATAGTCCAACCGATTTTTAATTTACTGGTGCTGATTTATAACATAGTGCCGGGCCATAACTTTGGCCTGGCTATCATAATCTTCACCATAGTTGTGCGGCTGCTAATGTGGCCGCTAGTTAAAAAACAGCTCCATCACACCAAGGCTATACGATTACTAATGCCGGAACTCAGAAAAATTAAGTTAGCGGCTAAAGGTGATCGGCGCAAAGAGTCACAACTGACGATGGAACTGTATAAAGAGCGGGAAATCAATCCGCTGGCAACCATCGGTATAGCGCTTGTACAAGCACCGATTCTAATTGGTTTATATTTCGGCTTGCAGAAAATCATTAAAGACCCCAACCAACTCATAAACTTTTCATACTCTTTTTTGCACTTTGGTTGGCTTGATACGCTGGCTCATAATATTCATCAGTTTGATAATACTTTGTTCGGGATGGTAGACTTGAGCCGCACCGCCAGCGGGCCAAAGGGAACCTACTGGCCGGCAGTTATTATTGTAGCTGCCTCAGCCCTGGTTCAATACATCCAAAGCAAGCAACTTATGCCAACCGCTAAAGACAGCCGGGGTCTGCGCTCAATTCTCAAGGAGGCTGGGCAGGGCAAGCAAGCTGATCAGCAAGAGGTTAGCGCCGCAGTCGGTCGAGGCACTTTGATCTTTATACCTTTTATCGTGCTGGTCGTTGGACTGAATTTTGCAGTAGCCCTGCCGCTTTATTGGTTAACCAGTAGCTTCGTAGCCTTGATCCAGCAATCAAAGGTTTTGCGAGAGGATGTGTCCGAAGCTGAAACGGTGATGTCAAGCTCGCCAGTTGTTGATGCTGATAGACTAGGTTCCAAAGCCTCCCCTCGTAAAAAAACGGCTAAGCGGGGTCATCATAAAAGGAAGAGACGATGACACAACTTGTTGTTGGAGGTCTATCCTTGGTGAAAGCAAAGTATTTTTTTATAAAAATTACTAAATTTTACCTCTTTTTCACCAAGGATAGACCTCTGAGCAAGAAAGCCTAGGGATTTATTACCCATGAGCGACAATATCACTAACTCAAATAATGATATCGAAGAGGCGATCTTGTATGCCAAAAAGTATTTAGAAGACCTGCTGTCGTTTTTTGGGCTTAACACCGACATTTACGCCACCACCGAGGATCATGAGGTAATTGAACTTAATGTGCCCTCAACACACCTCAACGGCTTTTTAATCGGCGCCCATGGGGAGACAATGCGGGCTCTGCAGTACACCATCAGCTCGGCTCTTAAAAGCCAAAACTTTTCTCATACCAGGGTTAATGTTGATGTAGCTGATTATAAGAAGCATCGAGCCCAGCGACTTTTGCAGCAAGCCGAGGACTGGTTTAAAGAGGTTCAAGGCAGCGGCAAGTCTAAGGATTTATCACCAATGAACGCCGCTGACCGGCGCATAATCCATCAAGCAGCCACCGATTATGGTCTGCAAACGGAGTCGGTGGGAGAGGGCCTGGAACGCCACATCGTCCTAAAACCAGTTGAAATTGATAAAAGTAACCAAAAATGATATAGTATATTTAGATGAGTGAAATATGTAGTGGTTGTGTGGGGGCTTGCTGTCGTCAAGGCATGAGAGTTGAACTAAATCGAGCCGAGGCCGATTTTATATCTGAAGGTGGCGGTGGACTTCGCTCAATAGTACCAGTACCTCTGGACCAGCCTGAGATCCGAGGTGTTTTTGTGCTAACTACGGATTGTGGATATTTACAGAAAAAAGACGGTTGGCTTCAATGTTCTGCCCATGAAAACCCGAATCGGCCAAGAGCCTGCCTTGAATTTGCCGCAGGTAGTGTTGCCTGCAACAATGCTAGACTCCCTAGAGGGATTGCGCCAATCCCGATCGCAGTTATACCAGTAGAGGTCGCCGCTTAGCTCAAGACTGACTTATAAACGTTGAGTGTTCGAGAGGCGGTTTTGTCCCAAGAGTACTTGGCGGCTTGAATTTTACCAGCCGTAACTAAACTGTGGCATAGCTGCGGACTATCCAGGACTTCGCTGATTTTGGTGGCCATATCGTCAGCATCTAACGGGTTAAAATACAGAGCCCCATCTTTATAAACTTCTGGTAAACATGTGGCATCGCCCTGGCAAGCCAAATCCTTCGGAAAGTGATGGAAAAACATAGGCTGTAGCCTGTTCATACAGCCAGCGAAGTTGGCCCTCACTTACAAAGTCAGTAAAAATAACGTCCTTAGCCGATTTTTTTACGGCGTAGTTTTTAAGAAGCTGGTAATTATCGTCAAACTTCCCGGCTAAAACCAGCTGTAAATCGGGATGAGTCGCCTTAAGTTTAATAAAAGCATCGATTAGGCGATTGAGATTCTTGTGCGGCAAAGGCCGGCCAACATGCAGCAAAAATTTTTTACCTACCAAATTAGGTAACGGCTCAGCAAGCTTATTAATTTTATCGGCGGCCTCGTAAATTACGGCAATTTTGTCTAAATCGATTTTTGCATATTGTGCGACATCGCTTTTTACAAAATTGCTTGGCGTAATAAGCGCATATGATTTACGCGCAACTTTCTTTATAACCCATCTGTATACCATCTGCTTGATTTTAAAGACCAGCCGGTTCTTGGCCGGATTAGTAAATCTGGCGGTTGTTAAGTCGTGGATGGTGGTTACGACCTTGCCCTGGTAAAAAATCGGTTGTTGGGTCATGCCAAAATGTACCAAATCGGCATTAAGGGCCTTTAGCTGTTTTAAAAACCCGGTTTGCTCCGCCATACTAAATTCTTTATAAGTAGACTGCACAATTTTAAAGTCCGGTGCCACCGATTTTAAATAACTAACTCTCCCTGGCATTGTTAGGACCGTAAAGTCGAAGTCCGGCTTTTGCTTATGTAGATACTCAACTAGCTTATCTATGTAGCGGCCAGTACTGGTGCCAGATTCACGGGCATCAATCACAATCTTCATCTCATAATTATAGCTATTTTTATAAGCTTTTTAGGCTATGGACTGCAGCGAATTAATGATCTGCCAATTCGTATTTGATTTCATCAATTGATCTTTTATAATCTTCATAATCGGCAACAAATTCCAAATATTCTTTATTATTACGAAAAATTCTTAAGACACGGCTTACATTTATCCAGTCGGCTTTTTGACTGCCCTGATAATATCTTAGACTTGAAAAGTCCCAATGCCGCCAATTTTTAGGGTTGAGGTGAATATAGCGTGATACATGTTGTAGGTACTCATCCGAAGAGATCTGACTCGCCCTATAGGTATCCTGAAATAACGGTCCAGTCCTCTTATACTTTTTATTGAAATACATTGAGTATGAAGTAAGGACCCGTTGCACAAGTTTTGGCATACCCATTGAATCAATCTGGTAAATAAGTAAATGAAAGTGGTTAGGAATCAGGCAATAGGCCAGAAGTTCTACTTCGTTGGCTAATTTTTCGTAGGTTCTTCTCGAGGGATCTTTAACAGTTTCATTAGCCAAATATCGTTTAAACAAACTAAGGAAGACAGAATAATCAGTATTGTCGATAAAGATCAGTTGTTTGTCGAGCCCCCGGTTGTATACATGATAAAAAGCCTCTGGCACATAGATCTTTATTCGATTTTTAGCGGGCATCTGATAATAGTACTAAACTCACCTCACTGCTGCAAGGCCTAGCCTTGCAGCAGCAGCAGGTTTGGTAGAATGGTTGCAGTAACTAAGGGAGCAATGGTGGCTAAAAAAGCAGTTATTATTGGAGTTTCGTCACAAGATGGGTCATATCTGGCAGATCTTCTGCTGGCCAAAGGCTACGAAGTTACCGGTACCATTCGCCGCACAACTGGTTATCAGCACCCCAATCTAGCTCATCTTTACGGCAAAATAAAAATACAAGCGGCCGATTTAATTGATCAGACCAGCTTAAATGAAGTTATAAAGTCAGTAAGGCCGGATGAGGTTTATAATATCGCCGCCCAATCAATACCGGCTGATAGCTGGACGCACCCGATTTATACCGGTGAAGTTACGGCCCTAGGACCGGTGAGAGTTTTTGAAGCAGTGCGGAATTTTGCGCCGGGTGCCCGGGTTTATCAAGCCACCAGCCGAGAAATTTTCGGTAATATAAAGGCCGCCAGCGCCAACGAATCAACGCCGCTTGATGCCAATAATCCTTACGGGATTGCTAAAACTTACGCCCATATGATAACCCGCTGTTACCGCGAGTCTTATGGCATGTTTGCCTGCGGCGGTATTTTATTTAATCATGAAAGTCCGCGGCGTAGCTTGCATTTTGTAACCCGCAAGATTACGGCTGGGGTGGCCTGCATTAAAAACAAGGTTAAAAATCCGCCGATTAATGAAGCCGGCGAACCGCTGATTGACTCTGACGGCAAGCTGCATATGGGTGATACCAGTACCAAGCGCGATTGGGGATATGCTAAAGAATATGTCGAGGCCATGTGGTTGATACTGCAAAATAAAATCCCAAAAGATTATGTTATTGGGACCAACACTTCTTACTCAGTCAAAGATGCTTTGGCCGTGGCTTTTGCCCATGTTGGCTTGGATTGGAAAGATTATACGATCGAGGATAAAAAATTCTTTCGCCCGACCGAGATCAAAGAACTCAAAGGCGACTACTCGCTGGCTAAAAAGGAGCTGGGCTGGGAACCAAAAACCACATTTTCCGAACTAATTAAGTTGATGGTTGATGCCGACCTAAAACGGTTCAAGCCCGGCTTTTAACCCTTCGACCCATTCGACTATCGTTCAGGGTCGCCCTGAGTTTATCGAACGGGCGACTAGCTCAAGCCTTCGGCTCTGAGGCCCAGACCGAATCAGCTCAGGCTCGAAGAGATTAATGCTGAACAAGTCCGCCCTCAGGCGGATGAGTCGAATGAATTAACAAAATCCTCAATAGTTTTTTCCAGCGGAATAAGAGGCTTCCAGCCAGTCTGTTGGTTTAAGCGCTGGTAACTGCCAAATATGTCGGCAATATCGTTGGGCCTGAGTAGCGAACTATCGGTCTCAATCTTGATCTGACCACTTTTGCCGGTTTTCTCCAGCAAGAGATTTAGCATTTGTTGGCCGGCCACACTTTTGCCGCTGCCAATGTTATAAAGATCATAATCCAGTGAACCAGCCAGCGCCAAATCAGCATAAGCTCTAGCTACATCGCGCACGTCCGTGTAGTCACGCTTAGTTGATAAGTTGCCAACTTTTATAGTCTCGCCGGAAAATTTTGCCGCCCTGAGTTTGGCGAACAAGTCAGGCACCAAAAAACCCTCTTCCTGCCCCGGCCCGATATGATTAAAGGGCCGGACAATTATTAACTCTAGGCCTCGGGCGCGAAACTGGCTGGCCGAGCGCTCCATTAAAAGTTTGCTCATAGCGTAAGGCGAACCGTCTTTGGTTAGTTTGGAGTTTTCGGTCAGAGGCAAAGGCTGATTTGGCTCATAAACCGCAGCAGTGCTGACAGCTATAATTCTTGGGTTTAGTTTTTTGCCAAGCAGATCCTGGCAAAGATTAGCTAAAACACCGACATTAACAGCTTCATATTTTTCCGGGTCGGCAAAAGAATCACCAACCCGGGCTAGTCCTGCCAGGCTTATTAGCCCCTCAATAGATTTTAAGGGAAGTTTGGTAACCGCTGCTTTATGGGTAAGGTCACAGACCCAGTAATCACTAAGCGTATTTTGCAACTCGGGCGCCAGTGAGACTTCCCGACCAACGCCAATAACTTTAACACCTCGTTTTTTAAGTTCACGCGCCAGGTGCTTGCCAACAAAGCCGTTAACCCCAGTTATTAAAACTGTACTAGCCATAGCTTCATTGTACGGCAGAGACCACCCCATATGGTATAGTGGTGAAGAGTTAATCAACCGATGAATCCCGTTAGATCTCAAAAGTCTTACCATGCTTATCTATACGTCGAACCAGGCATAGGTGTTCAGACGTCTATTGAGATACGGAAGTTGAGTGAGATCTAACGGGATGAATAAGTTTAAAATACTATTCCGAGTCTTTAAAAAAATTCTCAGAAGAGCCGCCCACGGGAACTTTAAATACCGAGGTAAAGGACCCATCAGGACGATTTTTTTGGCTACCCTATATTTATTTCGCTTTGGCCCCTCGGCTTTTATACGTAAATTCAAGCATGAGCTAATTAGCTTTGACCGTCGGGCATCGGGACTTGGTGATAGCTGGGCTCTGCCGAACGGCTTGGTCAGTGGCGTATCGTCTGAGGCGATAACACCCTGGTATGCCAAGCATGCCAAACCAGTAACTATCGTTATCCCTAGCTATAACGACTTTGAGGTACTGGCTTCTTGTGTCGACAGCCTTAAAACAACTACTGACCCTGAGATGGTATCGATTTTGATAGTTGATGATTATTGTACGTCCGCCAGCCGCCAGTATCTGAAAACTTTGGAAGACGGACAAGTTAAGGTGCTTTACCGCAAACAAAATGGCGGTTTTGCCAAAGCCGTCAATAGCGGTCTGGAAGCAGCTGACAAAAAACACGACGTAGTGCTGCTCAACAGCGATATCATCGCCCACCAAGGCTGGCTGGAAGCCCTGCAATACGGAGCCTATGAATTTGGTGTTGATACCGGCATCGTTGGGCCAAAACTGCTTTATCCGGATGGCCGTATCCAGAGCGCCGGCGGCCATCGTAACACCGATCAGCCGAAGTGGTTTGACCACTATTATCGTTTCCAAGAGTCTAATTATGGCCCGGCCAACGTGCCGCATTATTGTCTGTTTATGACTGGTGCCTGTTTGTATATAAAACGGGAACTTTTGGATTACGTTGGCGGGGTTGATACCAACTTTGAATTTGCTTTTGAGGATGTTGATTTGTGCCTGCGCGGTTGGGAAGCTGGCTATCGAACCTTATACTTCCCTTCAGCCACCCTGACCCACGTGGAGTCAGCTACTAGGGCAAAACACAAAACCATGTCCGTCAAAGAAAAACAATCAATCGATTATTTTTGGAACAAATGGGGCGACTGGTTTGATAAACGAAGAGTGACAAACGCTGCAGGGAAGCGCCGAATTATTTTTGTGCTCCAAACCTTTGGCTTGTCTGGGGGAATAAAGAATATTTTTGAGCAGGCTAACCGCTTATCAGAGCGTAATTTTGACATTGAAATTTGGGGGCTAGACAGAGATCGTCCCATCTGGGATTTCTCCGATAAGATAAAAATTCGAACTTTTAAAAATTATGACCGCCTAACCCAAGCTTTGTCTCATGAAGACGCCATAAAAGTCGCCACTTGGTGGGAAACAGCCTTTCCGGTTTGGCTAGCTTCGGTTAAAAGGGGTATTCCGGTATATATGGTTTCGGAATTCGAAACATGGTTTTATCCAGATGATATCGTAGCCCAGTCGGTAGTAGTCTCTTGTTACCGTAAGGAATTTCGTAATTTAACCATCTCGTCTTCCAACCAGGAAGAACTTAGGGCCATAGGTCTTGAGGCCACGCTATTGCCCTGTGGCTATGACGACAAAATCTACCATCCGCTGAAAAATGTCGAGCGCCAAGCCAATGTGATGCTGGCAGTCGGCCGCAGCTTTTTCCAAAAAAACTTTCCGATGACTTTTAGAGGTTGGAAACTGCTGGGTGACAAGCGTCCCGAGATGTGGCTTTATGGCGCGGAGCCAGAAATGGCTAGACTTGACCGAAAAATTACCTACTTTAAAAAACCGCAGAACAGTGAAGTAAATAAGCTTTACAACCAAGCTACTTTTTTTGTCCAAACCAGCCGCCACGAAGGTTTTTGTTTACCGATTCTGGAAGCCATGGCCGCCGGCTGCCCGGTAATTTGTACCGATGCCCATGGCAATCGTGACTTTAGTTTGGCTGGCAAAAACTGCCTAATGGTTGAACAAGACGACGAACAAGCTTTATCAGAAGCAATTAAAAAACTCCAGTCGAGTCATGCCCTGAGGCAGCGTTTAGCAGCTGAGGGCCTAAAAACCGCCCGCCAGTTTCGCTGGGATGCCATAATGAAGATTGCCGAAAAATTCTATTCGGAGGTGGTTTAGCGTGAATTCAACCCAGCAATTTTTTAAAGCCAGCAACCGCAGCTTACTGAGGGAACTAGTGGCTAGCGATTTTAAGTTGCGCTACCAAGGGTCGGTGCTGGGGTATCTTTGGTCGCTGCTCCGGCCGTTGATGCTGTTCGGCGTTCTTTATGTAGTTTTTACCCAAGTATTTAATGTCGGTAAAGACGTTCCATATTTTCCGTCATATCTTCTGCTAGGCATAGTTCTTTGGACTTTCTTTACCGAATCTACAATGAGCGGCTTGAACGCTATTACCGGCCGTGGTGATTTGGTTCGTAAGGTCTCCGTCCCCAAACACATTATTGTCATTAGTACGACCCTTTCAGCCTTTATCAACTTTTCCCTTAACTTGCTGGTAGTGATTATTTTTATGATCATAGGCCACGTGCCTTTTCGAGCTAGCTTAGTATTCGTACCTTTGCTTATTGTCGAGTTGGCGCTGCTTTGTCTGGCAGTTTCGTTCACGCTTTCGGCGCTGTTCGTGAAATTCCGCGACATTAGCCACATTTGGGAAGTAATTTTGCAAGCCCTTTTTTATGCCACACCAATACTCTATCCATTAACTTATCCCAGCTCCCAAACAATACGTGAGCTCCTGAGCATTAATCCCTTAACTCAAATTATTCAGGATATGCGCTCGATAACTATTACTCCCCAAACGCTGACAACCAAGCAGGTATTTAATTCTCAGTTTTTGGGCCGGGTTTGGCCGGTAATTTTTATTCTGGTTCTGGCAGCTATATCGATTTGGTATTTCCGCCGTAGTTCTCGTAATTTTGCCGAGGAACTCTAAATGAAAATTTTCAATTTTCAATTTTCAATTTTCATTCAAGAACCAAAAGGTCAAATAAGCAAGGCTTTGGAAATTGAGTCATTGAAAATTGATTGTAAATTGCAGAATTGTAAATTGGTAATTGCCTCCGGAGGCTTAGATGGATGATATAGCCGTATCAGTCAAAAACCTCTACAAAGAATTTAAGCTGCCGCATGAGCGTAAGAATTCACTCAAAGAATGGGTAGTCCATTTTAAACGGCCAACTTATGAAAGACTGCAAGCACTATCAGATATTAACTTTGAAGTTAAGAAAGGCGAATTTTTTGGCATTGTTGGCCGCAATGGTAGCGGCAAAAGTACTCTTTTGAAAATTATCGCCGGGATTTATCAGCCCACCAGCGGACGAGTTCAGGTTCATGGATCACTAACACCATTTATAGAACTAGGGATCGGTTTTAATCCGGAACTAACCGGCCGCGAAAACGTTTTTCTTAACGGCGCCATCCTTGGTTTGACCAGAAAAGAGGTTAAGGCCAAATATCATGAGATAGTAGCCTTTGCCGAACTTCAAAAATTTATGGATCAGAAACTTAAAAACTATTCATCCGGTATGCAAGTGCGCTTGGCTTTTTCAATCGCTATCCAAGCTCATAACGACATTTTGCTGATAGACGAAGTCCTAGCGGTTGGTGATGCCGCTTTTCAACGCAAATGCTTCGGCGTCTTTAAAGATATTAAAAACCATGGCAAAACGGTGATTTTTGTAACCCATGACATGGGGGCTGTTCAGGAGTATTGCGATCGGGCCATGATGATTGCCGATTCCCACATGTTGATAATAGGTAAACCCCGGGAAGTAGCCCTGCGTTATGAAGTAGCCAACTCAGCTTCTGAGCAGTCTGTTCAGACCGGCCCTACAAAATCATCTCGCCCGCTCAATCCGCCGCTCAAGCTTCTGAACCTCAAGACCCGTTCGCCAAAAAAGGCCACGTCGCATTTTGAACGTGGCGAAGATATTTTGGTAGATATCGATTTTAGAGTCCATAACTTAAACGAGCCAGTCCAGTTTAATCTGTTCTTAGTTCGTCCCGATGGCCGATATTTGGCCGGTATTAATACCACTTCCGACCTTGGTCAGTTTAAGCCTCAAGAAGGTAAAAACCGGATAACCTGCCGCCTAAAAGCCGGCCAGCTAACCAAGGGAGATTATTTTGTAAATGCGGCTGTCTATAACCACGCCTCCAAGCTGATTGATGTACTTGATACAAGCTACGACATTAAGGTACCTATTATTACAATATTGGAAGGCTCATCAACCCAAAACGGCGAGTTTTATATCAGTGGCAGCTGGAGTCAAGCCGATTAGAGCGGTATAATTGAACTACAGACACTAAAAAATAAACTGGAATGTACTGGATGATGAACCGCAGAAAAATCTTAATTTTAGTTATCCTAGCTGGCCTGGCGGCCGGCGGCGCGATTATTTTATTAAACCGCCAAGACAACAGCCCCCCAGTTAGTAACAATAGCTCGTCATCCGATGCCGAAAAGTCTGTGCCACCTTCCAGCAGTATACCGCCGCCCGGCCCGCTGGTTGCCAGTCCCAAGATAGTGATTACCGCTCCTAAAAAAGGCGCTATTCTGATGGATGGAACGAAAATTGCCGGCAGCGCTCAAAGTTCCGACGGTAAGCTGTACGTGATCGTCAAAGGCTCGCGCAGTGGGGTCTTAACTGATTATTCACTGGAAATTACTCCAAGTAGTAAGACTAACCAGGCTTTTAGTTTTGAGATTATTTTGGAAAAAAGTCCCAAAACTGGCGAAACTCTCTATCTTGAACTGTATACCATGGCTGATGGTGCCAAAGCTGAGGCCACAGATCTGGAGTTAATAGCCGGATGAAGCAGGCGGTATTTTTGGGGCTCGGTCTGTTTTTTTTGACCACGGTTTGGACCATCTTGCCGGTCGGCAGTGTTTTGGCTCACGGCATACATAAAACCCCACTCGATCCGTCCTATAACGCTAGGATAATTGACGATGATATTTTTACCAAGACTAGCTCGATGTCGGCGGCGGGGATCCAGGCTTTTTTAAACGCCAAAGTGCCGTCTTGCCGCCCTGGCTACACCTGTCTTAAAAATTTTACGGAAAATGGCAAGTCAGCCGCTCAGATAATTTATGACAAAGCTATCGAATTTAGTATCAACCCCCAGGTTATTTTAGTTACCCTGCAAAAAGAGCAAAGTTTAGTGACTGATGATTTTCCCCTGGAAAGTCAGTACCAAACGGCCATGGGCTATGGTTGCCCGGAATCACAATCGGTCTGTGATTCCCAATACTTTGGCTTTACCAATCAAATTCATTTAGGCACTAAGCTGCTGAGAGTCGGAGTTGATCGCAACTGTGGGAACTCATCTTCATATCCAGGCTGGAGCGTTGATGCCCGGTGGCGTCTGGGCAATACCACAACCGTTGATGATAAAGCCACGTTGATTCAGACTTGCGCCACCGGCGCCTTATACGCCTACACGCCGCACCGCCCAGACAGCGGTTACGAAACAGCTGGCAATGGCAGTCATTATTACGGCAATTATAATTTTATAAACTTCTTTAGCTCTTGGTTTGGCCCGACTCAGGGCGACAACTTCACACTGGTAATAGCCGATAACGGCGATCCGCGCCAGTGGGTACTCCAAAGTGGTATCCGCCAGCATATCGCTAACGAAGATGTAAAAACGGCTTGGGGTTTGCAGAATGTGACACTCAATACAATGGTTGGCGGTTACCTAGGTACTATACCCGAAGGACCGCCACTTGGCAGGTTGATGCGACCCAGTGGCAGTCAGGATATTTATTTTGTAGACAGTGGTAAATCTTATAGAGTTACCTCGCCGCAAATGATGGATGCCTGGGGCTTTTCCGCCGGTGCCGTCAGTAACGTAATTGTGGGTTTAGCTCAGCTACCGATAAATTCCGGCAATCTGATCTATTCAATCAAGACCAGTGCCAGTCCCGAGAACTATTTAGTGGATAGCGGTACCCGCCGCCGCTACGCCAGTGCTAATCTTTTCGTGGCTTGGGAAGGTGACGCGGCAACCGCCGTTACTATTTCCGACGCTTACTTTAACTCTATGCCAACGGATTCAGATATTACCAACACTAAGATCAGCGCTGGCGCTGGCCAGCAAGAGTACCAAGTAGTAGCCGGCCAAAAACTGCCAGAGTCAGCAAATGTGGCTCAGCTTTATCCAGGCTCGGTAGTACCGAATATTAGCGCGGCTACCATCAACCGTCTTGTTACCAGCGCTCCGGCCAGCCAATTCATAAGAGTCTCGGGATCAAATACGGTTTATATGGTGGATGGTGGCAGTTCGCATGCCGTCAGCTCGATTGAGGTATTGCGAGCTTGGGGCGTTGGCCCTAGTCCGCTGACCAATATAGTGACCCAAGGCAACTTAAATCTTTTGAGCGTCGGCTCGGCTCTTAGCAGTTTTGAAGCTGACGTTGGCGGACAGCTATATCTAATGGACGGCCGTCGGATTACGGTGCCGGCGGCTTTAGATGGTGCCTACCGTAAAACCGGCAATGTCTACTTGGCCAGTCAAGCCCTACTTAATTTATCGCCGGCCGGCGAAACAGCTACCGATTTTATCAAAGGTTTTAATACGCCGGCGGTTTATCTAATGGACGGCTCCACGCTGCGTAATATTGGCTCGCCCAACCAGCTAAATCTCTGGAACGGTACTGGCACCATAACCTCGGTTTCCGAATATGTGCTTGGACAATTCGGCAATCCGGGCTCGGTTGTCGGGGCTTATGTTAGCGACGGTAGCAGCAACTATGTTATAGAAAGCGGCAGCAAACATTTGGTTAGTACGGCAGTCGGCAGCAACTGGCAGCTGCCTGGCCCGGCTAGCTTAAATAGTGCAACTGTTGCTCGCTTGGCGACCGGACTAGCACTTGGCAACTCGTTGCAGGCCAGCGGCCAATATTTCCGGGTCCATAAGGGCACGGGTTTTGTGACGGTGGACGCTAACATTGCTGATATGTGGGGCATCAAGTCCGCACCGTCCATGAACTCAAGCCTGGTTTCCGAATTCCTGCCAAAAGCTATGATGACGCGGTTTGTAAAATCTGTTAGCGACACCAGACTGTTCATAGTAGACGGTGGCACCTTGTATTACTTAAGTCCAGAGCAGGCCGGTAATTTAGGCATGAGTACGCTTCAGCCGACCATGACGGTTGACCCCGGTGCTGCCGATATGACCCTTGGAACATGGACGGGTATAGTTGTTCGTAATAGCAGTGGCGGCACTTATGTAATTGATGGGGGCGGCAAGCGGAGTTTCCCTAGCAGCACAGTCCAAAACTACTGGACCAATAATGGCACGGTTACCATACCGCAGGTGACCGACGGCTTTTTGAATCTACTGCCCAATAACGGCAGCGTTGACCGGGCTGTTAAAGGTTCTTCAGCCAATGTTTATGCAGCCGAAAATATAACCAAACGCTGGATTACTAATCCCAACACTTTTACTACAAACTAT
>JACPKF010000004.1:23867-78933 GCA_016187125.1 Candidatus Saccharimonadota bacterium | reverse complement strand
CTGCTAAAGTTTACCGTTCGTATATCAAGTGCTAAGAACTTATCGGACATGATAAGCATTGTAAACAGACAGTGTAAAATATGAAATTGCTCATGCTTTACATCATAGTTAATGGTAAATGGTCAATGCATGGTGAAGGGTGAATGGTGAAGGGTTCATGGAAAGCGCTCAGCATTTTATTGCTTCGGTGTTGGCAGTGACAGGGCTTGGAGTTTCCATTGGCCGTCAATTTTTTTTAGGGCTATGGCTCCGAAGGTCGGTTGAGGATTGTCCTGGCCCACCGGAGTAAAGCGCAGTGCGGCCGAAAATTCGCCTGCACTATAACTACCGCCGCTAACGGCAATGTTTTGGGCCAGATATGAAGAAGCGCTTTTTAGGCCCGAGGCCAGCGTGTCTTGAGTTATTTGTGCGCGCAGGGCTGGCGCAGCACCGGCATATAGTTCCTGGGCTTTTTGGTCTTTAGCCAGTTGGATATTGTTTTGGATTGACTTTTTTATACCATCGGTTTCATTTTCAAGATCGCTATTTTCGACATCATTTATTGTTTGCTCAATCACTTTGAAGTTATCTGTTTCGGTTTTGGCTAAAACTGCCACCGGATGCTGGCCACCTTTTAGATAAATATATCTTATTTGCTTGCCATCTTTCCTGACGGTTATCTTGACATTGTCCGAGCCGTTGGTTTTGCCAAATTTGACCTCAACATCGTTCGTAGAAAGGTTTTTCTTTAAGTCGGACAAATAAGTGCCATTAACGTAATCCTTGAAGGCCTTGGGACTATGGTCGGTCAAAGCTAGTGGTTGGGCGGCTATGCCACTTTGATTATAAATGTCATCCACGGTTTTGGCAGTTATCGGAGTAGAATAGATTAGTTCCGCGCCCGGTACAGATTGGGCGTCGACGCTATAGTTTTTGGGAATTTTAAAAACATAGCTGTTGCCAAGGTTGAGATACTCGGGTAACCCGCTTGTGGCAATTGGCTTTGCTTTGTTGGCGGATACATAAAAAACTGCCCCTATAGCTATTATAATAACTAGAAATAGAAACAGTGTTTTGTGCGATAGTGAAGTAAGTTTTTTAATCATAGCAGATAGTTTACCATATAATTTATTGTTTCCTTCAAGCTTAGGTTGACCCTATTCTACCTATTTATCCTGAGGGCTAGCTGAGAAAATTAGTTTTTTTCCAAGCTATTTAGGCAACTGTAGGTCGTCAAGTTTCCAGGTTTTGCCTTCTTTATGTAGTGATACTACCCCTGGCACAGGTTGGTCGCCCGCCGCTTTTACTTCAAAAACAAGTTGAGCAATAAAAAATTCGCCGTTGTACAAACCGCCGACAATGCTAATTGGCCGCTGGAAATACTGGCTCGACTTTTGAAGAGTATCAGCCAGCTGCACCTCGGTCGTCTTTTTCTTAAATCCGGACGAGGCGTTTTTTCTTAACTCCTTAATCTTTTGGTCTTTGAGTCCTTGTGCAGTTTCCTTTGCGGCCTGGGCGGCCTGGTCTATGTCAGTTTTCAAGTTGCTCTTCATAAGATCTTCCATAGAAGAACCAACGGCTTTAAAAGCATCGCTACGGTCTTGGGCCACCACAAGTACCGGCTGGGCTAAGTCAATTGCGTAGTTTATTCTAAAAACCTTGCCGGCTCCCCCTAAGGCAGAAACTTCAACCGCATCAACCCCTTTCTGCTTGGCGGGGCGTAGATCAGTCGCTGCCTTAAAGGTCTTCCTCAGCTCAGCCGCCAATACGCCCGTAACATAGGCATTAAATGCTTGGGGGTCGTCATTTTTGAGTTCCCTGATTGGCTGGACAGCGACAGCGCCGTTTGCATACAGGTCATTAAGACTCTGCCCGTCTTGGAGGGATGATGCCTTTGGGTATACCAGCGCAACATCAGGTATGGCTGTGCCGTTGGCAGTGTATTTAGCCGGAATAGTAAAAAGGTAGTTACCAGTAAAACTAACGTATTTTGCCTCTACCACAGCCGGCTTGGCCGGCTTATGCCAGACCTCCCTGTAGGCAAGCCCGACCGCCAAAACTAACGCTAGACCTAAAAGCGGCAGATAAATTTTGCGGGGGGCGCGAGCTAATTTCATATCCAAATACTATATCAGAAACACTTTCAGACTTTAATCTTTTCATAGACTAGCAAAAACAGGCCTCGAAAGAGACCTGTTTTTGGACTTACTGCTCGTAGTTTTCAGAACTGGGAGCGACCCGGTTTCTAGTCTAGCTAGCGAAACAGCATCAACTAATCCTATGTAGCTTTGAAGCAGTGGTAGTTGAACGTCTTGGCAGAAGCAACACCTGTGTAGGTCAAGGTCATGGTGGTTGCATCCGAGGTAACAATGACCCCGGCTGCACTACCAATTGCTGTGGCAGCACCGGCATCCGCACCTGCGATTACACAAAGAGGAGCCACCGTGTAGGTGTGGCTGAAGGTCAAGACCAGGGCAGTGTTAAGTACCTGTGAGTCAACACCAATCTGTCCTACAGCGTCAGTCGAGTTAGCGATGATGGTACCTGTACCTGCGCCAGTTGCGGCTGGGGCAGCAGGAGCCGTACCATTGAAGTCTAACTGACCACTACCAGCCAAGATAACTCGTCCAGTTGTAGTGGAACCAGAGTTAATGGTGACTGTGTTTCCGTTGGCGCCTGCGTTGCCAATAGCGATGTTACCAGTCGTCACAGCACCAGCGATGGTGATGGTACCAGTTGTGACACCAGCAAACATCGTGGTGTTAGCGGTTGTGGTGTTGTCAAACAGTGAGTTTGTACCAGTTGTTTGAGTACCACGGTAAACAGTGTTGCCAGTAGCGGCAGCTGTACCAACCGTGTAGACACCAGTCGTCAAAGCACCAGCGATGGTAATGTTACCAGTTGTGACACCGTTCAAGAATGTGGTGTTAGCGGTTGTGGTGTTGTCAAACAGTGCGTTCACGCCAGTTGTCTGAGTACCACGGTAAGTGGTGGTTCCAGTAGCGGTAGCTGTACCAACCGTGTAGGTACCGGTAGTCAAAGCACCAGCGATGGTGATGGTACCAGTTGTGACACCGTTCAAGAATGTGGTGTTAGCGGTTGTGGTGTTGTCAAACAGAGCATTTGTACCAGTTGTCTGAGTACCACGGATGATCGTGTTACCAGTAGCGGCAGTAGCACCAAATGTGACTACACCGGTAGTGTTACCCGTACCAATATTGAGAGTATTGGCAAAGGCGCCGGTACCAATGTTGACTGTCGAAATGGCACCAGTAGCAATGTTAACCGTCTTAGAGGTTGTGGCTGTACCAGTACCAATGTTAACAATGTCTGCACCAGTTGAAGCACCAGTGCCGATGTTAACCGTTTGGCCAGCACCTGTGCTTGCACCAAAAGTCAGTGCACCTGTGCTTGCGGCACCACCGACAACTAAGGTACCAGCGCCGGTTGTGGCAAAGGTTGAAGCACCCGTACCAGTGTTGATGTTAACGGCAGTTGCGCCAGTGACGTTACCGATGGTAACCGTGGCAGCGGCTGCACCAGTTGCGACATTAACATTAGTTGCCGTGGTTGTTACACCAGTGGCAATGTTAACGGTCTTAGTTGCACCGTTACCACTTCCTAAGTTTATGGTATCAGTGCCGGTGTTGACACCGCTTGCAACATTAACAGTGTTACCCGTACCAGCGCCAGATGCGATGTTGACGGTATTTGCACCTGTGGCCAAAGCGCCAGCAATATTGACTGTCTGGGCTCCAGCATTGGCAGCACCAGCGACTGTACCGTTAGCAACATTGATTACGCCAGCGGCAATTACGCCACCGCCAATCCAGATGCCACCGGTTGTCAGGCCTTGTCCGATTGACAAGTTACCAGTAGTAACGTTGGGGAACAATTGGTTAGGCGCAGCCGTTGTAGTGCTTAAACCACCGTTGATGATGGTTTGGCTAGTCGTGGCCGCAGCGTTACCGAGTGTCAAGTTACCAGTTGTCAAACCAGCGCCAAGGGTAATGGAACCAGTTGTAGTTCCAGCGAATATGGTGTTAGCAGCGGTTGTACCACCATTAAGTACGGTCGCAGCGGTGTTAGCAGCCGCACCAAGGGTAAAGGCACCACCGGTTAAACCAGCACCAAGTGTAATGGTACCAGTTGTGACATTAGCAAACAGGGTGTTAGCAGCGGTTGTACCACCACTAAGAACTACGGCGCCAGTACCGGCAGCGTTACCGAGTGTCAATGTTCCGGTTGTCAAGGCACCGCCAATGGCGATGGTTGAAGTCGTGGAGTTATTGAACAAGGTGTTCGCACCACCAGTTATGCCACCGTTAATGACGACGTTGCCAGTTTGGGCAGCGGCGGCACCGATGGTAATCGTACCTGTGGTCTGGACACCACCGACGGTGATGTTACCAGTGGTGAGGTTGTTGAATAGTACACCATTTGTGCCCACAGCCGTGCCATTATATGTAACGGCTGTGACAGTTGTAGCAGCGACTGTACCGAAGGTTGGCGTACCAGTGAAGGTGATCGTGTCAGCAGCGGCATCACCTAGTGTGACGTTTCCTGCGAAGGTAGCGTCATTGGTGACTGTCAAAGTGCCGGAAACAGCTGTGTTACCAGTTGAGCCCACACTAAAGACGGTTGTGCCAGCAGCGCTGTTCAAGTTCAAAATATTGGTGTTGCCACCAGATACCAGCTGAACTGTCAAAGGAACAGTGTTAGTACTCGGCAAAATTGTCTGAGCAGTGGTTGGGGTCAAAGCAACGGAACCGGCAGCTGCGGGCAAGCCCGTAACTGTACCAGTAAACTGAACAGCACCGCTTATGACAGTACCGCCAGACGTGTTGCCTTGGATGCGCAATGCGCCATCATCGTAGATCTGGGAGCCGTTGAAGGCGCCTGTGAAGGCATTGCCTACACGAATAGCACCGTGCACCTCAAGGGCGTTGGAAACATAAGTCAATGAAGGACCGCCAAGATATAGGAAGTTGTCGGTCGAGATCTTTAGATCTCCATCATCCCAGATCTTGGAGCCGCCTTGACCGAAGTCCAACGTAGCTCCTGAAAGAGTAGCAGCTGCATAGGCTGCAGAAGGCCCTATTAGCAGGGTCAGCAAAGCTCCTATCACTGCTATATCACGTAATTTACGTAACATTCATTTCTCCTTTAAATTTATATGATTTGCGTTGATCGAAGTTTGCTTAAGTTGCTATAGGCCCTCCTTTGTCTTGATTAATGCTTAACTTACACTATCTCTAATTCCGCGGCATATTACAAATGTTATCCACAGTTATATAAACCACGTTCAGCTGGCTCTCAGCTTGAGGCACTACTATTGGCTGGTTGATCGGCTTCTTCTTGAGCGCTTAAATTGTTATAACCCACGCACTTATTTCAAAACCTCATAGAGTATGTAAATAGATACGACAACCGTTTTATGCTGCCTGGATACCGAACTTTTTTGCCTGGCGCAGTAGTGCGGCGTCAAAACTGAAAATCTGGCCTATACTACCGTCAATAATTAGTTGCAGAAGTAAGGCATCATTAATCCCTAAGCTTGTTTTTTGCCAAAGTTCCACGTATCTTAGCGCAAATTGAAGGTCGGTCGCCGGCTCAACTAATAACAGCCCTGGCAGTTTGGCTATTTGTTTGATGGCCACAGTAACTACAGCTTTAGAGCTTGCCAGTTTGCTTACGATAAATAACACTTCTTCAATAACATGGTGTGATGTATATAATTGTGCCTGCTTATCAACTAGATTTTGCAAGTTAGAGATTGTTACGGTGTGTTGCCTGGCAGTTTCATCGAGAAAATAAATCAGCACGTTGGCATCAAGGAAGACTGATGCCGGTTTATTCATAGCGCTGGCTGGCAAGTTTTTTGAGGTACTCGGGCGTCAGTCTTTGTTTAGAATTGGCTTGCAAGCGCAGGCCCCCGCCTCGGACACGGCTGCCCGTTAAAGATCTCTGTTCCACAGGCTCTAAGCGGGCAATTGGCCTAGAACGGTAGATCAAGAGGAAATGGTCGCCGCGGGCGAGCCCAGCGCGGACCTTCGGCAGCTGTTCGCGCAGTTCTTTAGTCGAAATATTTTGAATTACCATAACCCAAGTTTACCATAAGTTAATCAGAAGTTTTAACTTCAATCAGAGATTACGAATTGGTTAAAAAAGTGTATATAGGTCAGGTGACTAAATCAAGGGGTGTACACTTAAGTTTATGTGGCTGGTTTTCTTGGGCTTTCATTTGGTAGGTATTACAGGTTATAACCTCTTACTCAGACGCTCGCTTCTGCAAAAGGCCGACCCGCTAACTCTAGCTACGTTGATGCAAACAGCCGTTGCCGTCCCACTAATCTTTGTCATGGCCTTTAAGCCCATTAACCTGGCCGCCTACGATGCCAAAACTTTAATTTACGCGTCGGGGGCTATAGCTTTGGCCGTGGTTTTTAATATTACCAGTGTTAAAGCCCTGCAATATCTGGAAGCCAGCGTTTATTCTGTTTTATTCAATTTACGGATAATTATTACTACCATTCTGGGCATAATCTTTGTAGGAGAAAAGCTAATCCCTCTACAAATACTGGGCGGCCTGCTGATTTTTTTGGCGGTTGTGAGTGTCAGGCAAAAGGGTAGTAGGCAGCTTACAACTCTTGGGCTGCGTTGGGGTATCGCGGCAGCCATAGTAATTAGCTTTTTAGCCGCGATCGAGAAAATATTGATCAGAGACGTTGGCTACATGCAGTACGCGCCGTTGGTGATGATAACTAGCGCGCTGGTTATGTGGGCAATGTTAGCCTTTCGGCAACAAAGATTAGAGCTTAGGTCTTTTGCTACTTACGAATTTAGCTTGATGATGGTGCTGCGAGCAGTCTCGGCCTATGGCATACAACTAGCACTTGTGGTAGGCACGGCTGTCAGCCTGTCGGTTTATATATCGAGCCTTAGCGTTATTCTGATTGTCTTGCTTGGTATAGTCTTGCTGGGCGAGCGCAACTACTTAAAACAAAAAATCATAGCTACCGGTCTGGCCACCATCGGGCTAACCGTTATCTTGATAGCCCATTCAGCTCACTAGCGTTCTAGTCTTGTAGCTCACCTCTAATTAGATGATGACCGTGTTTAATAAGTCTTTCCCTAGCTCTCGGAGATAGTTCGGGTTGATCAATTACATATTCGACATGAGGCTTGGCATAGTGTCTGTCTGCAAGAACTCCACCACCGGCTCGCACGGGCTGCCCACTCCTTCTTAAATATTTTTCAACTAGAACTCCATCCCCTTCTAAGTCATCGGTTTCAAGACTAAAAACATAGCCTGGAACTCCCCATTTCGTATCTGGCTTGGCATGCCCATTATTTGGTGGATCAATGGCTTCTGGTGATGATGACATAATAAAATCCTCTTTGTTTGAGATTAATAGTTGATGGCTAATATTATCTACCCAACGTTTTTAAAGTCAAATATCTGCTTAGGTTTAGAAATGTGCGGAACAACTTCTTAACCCTGTCGACTTAAGGTATCAATAGGTTGCTTAAAAAATTAATTTTTTCTTGCGATCTAGATTATTCACTGGCCGGCTGCAGCAGCTCGAGTCCCACGGCCGTGTCACGCTGGCGGGTTAGCGCCAGATTAATTTTTTGGACGAATATTTCACAGGTGGCAGAAACAGTCAACTTCTTGACGTGGCCGCCGATGCAACCGTAGGTATCGTTAGCCATTGTCACGTGTACATGCAAGGCCGGCTCTCCCTGTTTTTTGACCCGTTCGACAGGCTCAGGCCTTCGGCTCTGAGGCCGCTCAGGCTCGAAGAGGTTAACAATATTACCTTGCAAATTGGTAATTTCCAGCGGGCCGCTAAAGGCTTTCCATTGGTAGCTTTGGCTGTCCAGGTGATAATAACCAACCTCTGCCTCTAGCGCGGCGCCGATACCTTGGAGCCAAGCCGCCGATACACCGGATTCCCGAGCGAACTGCCGCAGACAGTCCATCAGCTCCTCGCCCTTGGCCAAAATAACAACGTAGTTTTGATTAGCTTCGTAATATCTCATGCTTTGCTGTTCCTTCCCGCAGCCAATGTGAAAGGACGGACCTTTCACATCTCAAACTCAATAATGAAAATATAGACATACTATAACAAAAGATCCTAAAATGGCCCCCAACCATACAGGCCCAAAAATGCAGGACTGGCGAGTCGCACAATGTTGCGCGAGAGGAGATTAGGAAGAATTACTAGAATCTGCGAAGATCCGTAAGCTCATAACGTAACTGATAGTTATCAGCTTTCAATGTCATAATCTGATTGTTTAGATCGTTAATTTTCTGCTGCTGCCAAAAATAAACGCCGGCCCCAGCGGCTAATATAAGAATTAGTGAAACCAAAATAGCTAACCACTTGCGACGTTTTGGTAGGGGCTGCATTGCCGTCGCTAGCGGCATTGGCTGGGGATTCACGGGACTCACAGGTCCACTAAATCGGGGTTCCATTGATTTAAGTATATCACCAAAAATGAAGCTCCCCGAGCTCGAAATATCTTTCAGCATAGGCTTACACCAGGGAGCGGAATCCCGCACTAAAAGACCATTAATCTACGGGTTGACACCCGTGGTCTTTTCAGTGCGTGGATAAAAATAAGCACTATCAAAAGTGCCACGGGGAAGTTGCAGCCGGTATAATATCCTTAGATCCCTAGCTTAGTTTGACGCTAGTCCAGTCTCTCCCCTATAATCAATCTGTTCTTTACCTTGCTTTGTTTGGAGGAAAAAGAGCAGCCCAGCTTGCCCGTTAGGGGCGGCTTTGCCGACTGGGCGATGAGAAAAAACCAGCGGTTTTGTCTCATAAGCTGAAGGCGCCATTCCGGAGTAGCTCAATGGTAGAGCATTCGACTGTTAATCGAATGGTTGCCGGTTCGAGTCCGGCCTCCGGAGCCATACAAAAATGCCTGACCCTTGCGGTCGGGTTTTTTTGTATGAATTCGCAGACTGCGAATTTCGAACCGGAGGTTCGGTCATCAAGTGGTCACGCGCAGAAGTTTACTTCGAGCATGATCCGCAGATGTGCGCTCACCCGGCCTCCGGAGCCATGAACTATTCGCTTCGCTCAAGTTCATGGCAACGCCATATCGTAAAGCGAATAGTTCATGCCCTAAACCTGAACGTAGAGAGTGGTTTGGGGCTATAATTTTCCTATGGATACTTTCTGGTACGTATATGTTTTATTATCAATCCAAGACAGTAAGTTTTACATTGGTTCGACCAATGATCTAAACCGGCGGATCGCTGAGCATAGTCAAGGCAAAAATACCTCTACAGCCAAACGCTTACCCGTTGAACTTGTATATTTCGAAGGGCATCTCTCCAAACTTGATGCCATTAGGCGCGAAAGGTACTATAAAACAACCAAAGGCAAAGTGACACTGCGTCAGATAATACGAAATCAAGCAGCTTAAACTGACCGAAAGCCTATACAGCGATTGGACAGTGCAAAACCCGACCGGGTTCTTAAATCGTTATGAAATTCATTCGATCCCTATACGTATCTGCGAACTTCTGATCCAGAGTTACTACGGCCGAGTTGAATGTCCTGAGCGCACCGTAAGTTCTGAGCGAATGGAATGAGTCGAAGAAGTCGAAGGACTTTTTATGATTTACTTTTACCATTCCATTGTATATACTTGTATATATAAATAAAGGAGTTAACTATGAACATCACACAAAATTTACAAAAATGGGGCAATAGCGCCGGTGTTCGCTTACCCAAGAAGGTAGTAGAGGCAGCTCGCCTTAAACCCAACCAAACCCTAGACATAAGTCTCAAAGGCCGGTCTATTATTTTAACCCCAGTCGATGAAGATAACAGCTTCACCCTCGAAGCTATGCTTAAAGGCGTAACTCCTGAGAGCATTCATCCTCTGGTGGATTGGGGCCCGGATGTCGGGGCTGAGATAATTGATGATGACTACTCAAAGTAAATACATCCCTGATCGTGGCGATATTGCTTGGATGATACTTGATCCTAGAGTCGGTCATGAGCAGTCGGGTAGAAGGCCGGTTATTGTCTTGTCGTACAAAGAGATGGCAGAACACACACGACTGGCTGTTATTATGCCTATAACCAGCAAAGCTATTGGTTTACCGTTTGAAATAGTTCTTACGGGTACTAAAACCACTGGAGCCATACTGCCATTTCAAGTTAGGAGCGTGGATTACATCACTCGGAATGCTGTATTTATTGAGAAAGCACCTCCACGCATACTGGCAAAGTCCGTCAAAGCTGTTCAGAACATGGTTGAGTAGCTACAGATTTCTTTTAAGAGCGGCGACTGTTAATTTGTCCCGTTTTAAGGTGTAAAACTCATAAAAATGGGACAGTGGCTTGGGTTGTGCCTCACTTTTCTTTATCCCTCTAAGGGGTTCTTGACCGACAAGCGGAGCCAAAGCGGACGCTATTTGTCTTACAATAAAAGCGTGGTTTATTACGCTGACTTTCATATCCACTCGCGCTTTGCCCGAGCTACTTCCAAAAATCTAACCCTGCCACTACTCGACGAGTATGCCCGAAAAAAGGGTATCACCGTACTTGGCACCGGTGACTTTACACATCCGCAGTGGTTCGGTGAAATTAACCAGCAACTGACTGCTGCACCGGAGCCGGGACTTTTTGTTTTAAAAGACGCAGCCGATAACGCTAGTACGCGATTTATACTAAGCGTAGAAATCTCCAGTATTTATCAGCAAGCCGGGCAGGGCCGCCGGGTTCATACACTTATCATGTTGCCCACGCTGGAAGCCGCTGACGATTTCAACCGCCGCCTGGAGGCCCGTGGTGCCAAACTGGCCAGCGATGGCCGGCCGATTGTCGGTCTTAGCGCTAAGCAGGTTGCCGAAATAGCGATTGCCACTCATCCTCAAGCTTTGGTGATTCCGGCTCATGCTTGGACACCATGGTTTAGTATTTTCGGCTCGATGTCTGGTTTTGACAGTCTTGAAGAATGTTACGGCGAATTAACACCAAGGATTTTGGCAATTGAAACAGGATTGTCTAGTGATCCGCCAATGAACTGGCGACTAAGCGGGCTGGATAATGTAGCTCTGATTTCTAGCTCCGACGCTCACTCGGCCTCCAAAATAGCCCGTGAAGCTACCAAATTTGACGGGGAGCTTAGCTACGTTGGTATAGGCAAGGCCCTACGGCGTGGCGCTCCAGCCAGGGCAAGCCAGCGCGAGGATGTTGAGACGAGACTCATTGGCACAATCGAATTTTTCCCCGAGGAAGGTAAGTATCATTACGACGGCCACAGCGCCCATCAAGTTCGCTTCAGCCCGACAGAAACTAAGAAAAATAAGGCTATCTGTCCGGTCTGTGGCCGCCGGGTGACGGTTGGTGTTTTGTCTCGGGTTGAAAAACTAGCTGATCGGGCTGAAAACTTTAAGCCGGCCGGGGCGCCTGATTATTGGTCGCTAGTGCCGCTAGAAGAAATCATTGCCGAAGCCCTAGGCGTGAAAGTTGGAACCCAAAAAGTTCTGTCGCAGTATGAGAGGTTATTAGAAGCTTTAGGCAACGAGCTGGAAATATTACTGGACGCACCGCCAGAGACTATTGAGTCAGCCAGCAGTCCGATCATCGCCGAAGCCATCAAGCGCGTACGCAGCGGCCAGCTCCATATAGAGCCTGGGTACGACGGTCAGTATGGGACCGTGCATGTGTTTAGCGATGAAGATCGCCAAGCGCTGCGCTCAGATCAGCAGACTACTTTGTTCTGACTTCTATCACCACGAGGAGCCATTCGACTTCGTTCATGGTAAACCAAATAGGGCGCCCAAAAGTAGCGATCGCGTTCTATGACCGATATAACTGACGAGACTTTACTGGCTTAGCGAATCGGCCGACGGATCATCCTTGGTTGGAGAAGGCGCGCTAATGCTAACTGATGAGTAGCTAAGACTCATGTCGGCATTGGTAGTGCCTTCTTTGACCGTGACGCGTCGTAGCAAATAGTCCTTTGTGTCAAACCAGATAAAACCCTCTTGGCTGGTCTTTTGGGGGTCTACGATTTGATATTTGTAGCAACTCAATTTTCCGCATTTTTCGGTGGTAATCTTTTTGTATTCTAATTTTTGGCCGTTGTCGCCCTTAAAGTCGCCTTTGGCGAACTCTTTTTTCAAGTCCAGCGTCGTTGGTTTGCTACTGTCACTGGAACTATACTTGAACCACTTGCCATCGCTGTAGTCTTTGGAGTAAGTAGTGCTGCTAAAGACAATAATGTTAGCTTGTTCTTGGCCATTTTGTTTAGCCACCATGGAGCTATTGCCTTGGCTGTCATTGGCTAGTTCTAGGACTGAAGTTCCCTCTGGAGCGGTAGAGTTAACGCTGACCTTGTAATCACCGGCGTTACCGAAACTGCCGACGAACTTACAAAATGTATCATCGTTGACTTCAGTTTTACATTTGTCTTGGAGCTCTTTGTTTACACTCGTTTTAGTCGTGGTGTTGTCACTTTTGGTAGCCAGCCAGACACCACCGGCCACGACAATAACCAGGGCTACTAGCAGCCAAGGTTTATATTTATTAATAAACTTATTCATGATCCTCTCCTCCCAACCCATAATTAATACTAAACACAATCTACCACGAGATTGACATAAATCCCATAGAGGGCCAAAATCAATTTTTAGGAAACGTGATGGATATAGCGTTAGTAGCACTACTGCTTATCAGCTTGATTTTAGCGATCGTCGGCTTTGTAAAGCCAACAGCTTTCCAGAGAATTTTTAAAAGCAGAACCAAAAAAAGTCTGGTTGGCGGCAGCTTTGCCGTTTTGTCATTGCTGATTTTTGTAGCAATCGGTGTGCTTAACCTTGGTGCTAGTAACAACTCCAAAGTCTTGACTAAACCTAGCACCAGCCAAGACGTGATTTACGGCCAGATGTTTGAAGGGGCGCTGGCCGACACATCTATTAAGTACGCCGAAGCTCAAGTTTACAGTGATGCTTGGCTGAGGGCCAATCCCAGTGAAATGTCGTACGATGATTGGCTCAAACTTGGTCAGACGGTTAAGGATAAATGGAAAACGGCGCAGGCTGCCAGCCAAAACTTCGACGCTGTGGCGGCCGCTATACCGAACTATGCTGAGCCAAAGCTTTCTGATAGCGGTAGCTGGTTGGTGTCGAAAGCTTACGCGCTGGACCCGGCCTACAAAGAGTTTTATAAACACCGCGAGGACATTAAAAAGGATCAAGAGTATATGGACAAGCTCAAGGCCGTTGATGTAGCACCGGCGGGGCAAAGAATAAAAACTGCTGCCAAACTGTTTAATACCGACATCACACACGCCAAAGCTATCGTTGATAACTTTTATAACCAATGGTCGACCAACGCCGCCAGTTACGCCGGTATGGCTGACAGCGGCAGTAAGGCGGCCACTGCTATAGCCACTGGTAGTAACATCGCTCTGTTCGTCGGCGGGCTTTATACTGGCGCCAGCGAGCTGGCGCTTCTGGGCAGCGCCCAAAAACTGGCTAACGCTGTCAATATCATTACTACATCGTTTGCCGGCGCTAATTTGGTGCTTGATGTTGGTTCCTCCGGTGCCGATCTAGGCCTATTCAGCAAAGAAACCGGCGCTGCTTTCACCAAGGCCAAAGACGCGGCGTTTTTAAAAGTCGCCAACACCCTCATTAGTATCAAGGATTTAGGCAAGGCTCTTTCTAATTTTGCCAAGATCAAAGAGTCAATGAGCGGTAAAGATGGTAAGTTGAGTTTTGATTCGATAAAGAAATTTATGGCCAAGGGCGATGAAGTTAAAAAAGTCGCCGATAACCTGAAAGAAAATGGCGTTGGCAATATGCAGACGCTTTATGACTGGACCAGCTGGGCAGGTGACAAAACCACAGACATTGCCAAGCTTTTCCAGGAGCCCGGCCCTTCTACAATCGGTCTAAATACCACCGACCCCAGTCAAATCAACCAGACCTTGCCGATGGTAAAGCTTGACGCTAATGGCATACCAATTGCTTTGATCGCTCAAAACGTGCCCGGCTTGTTTACGCCATATACGGCGCCGGCTTCGTCTACCCCCACGCCAGCTGCCCAGACCCCAGCTCAAGAAATACCCAAACCCAGCTACGATGGTACTTATTCGGGCAGTGGCAGTGCCGCTACCGGTATTGCCAGCGCTAGCGTTGACGTTTCTGGTAGCTCCATGAGCGGCAGCGGCAGTTACCGTCAATCCGTTGAGGGCACATCCTTTTATATGAGTATTTCAATTTCTGGCACAGTGAGTGAGGATGGCCATGTGTCGGGCCGTGTCAGTGCCAGCGGCTCGCTGGAGGGTAAAAGTTACTCGGCGTCGGGCAGTATTAAAGGTTCAATTTCTGAGGGCCGAATGGCGCTTTCATACAGCGTGTCTGGCTCAGCCGGCTCAGCCAGCGGCAACATCAGTCTTTATAAATAACTGTCTCAAATAAGCTACCTTAGACTCAGATCAGCCGTATAATGAACCAGATGTGGTAGTATGAACAGAAGGAGGACAGGAGTAATGGATGAGGACGGGAACGATCTAAAGACCGAGACAAGCACGGATCAAAAAACCGTTAAAAACAAAAAAAAGTGGCCGCTTTGGCGAAAAATCGCAGCCGTGGTAGCCGTAGTGTTAGTAGCGCTATTCATAATTGTTAATGTGGCCACCAGCGGAGTGGCTAAGGTCAGCAACCAATTTCTAAAGGATGTCCAAAGTAAGAACGCCGATGCCGCTTATAGCTTACTGACTAAAGAAGCAGTTGCGGCGACTGATAAGGACAAGTTTAAAACAATAGTTGATCAGGCCGGGCCGATCTTAAATGCCAAGACAAATATGACCAGCAAAGAAGCCAGCGGTGAAACCGGCAAAGCCGGCACTGGCAAAGTGGTATATGAAATCAAAGGCACTGACGGCGTTACCTACGTGGTAACGATTAACCTGCAAAAAGAAGATGGTAAATGGAAAGTTCTCAACTTCGAAAGTACTCAGAAAAAATAAGACGGCCATAGCTTTTTGCCAAGAACAGCCGGATAAAAATTTTACAATTTAGCTTATGCCTATACCAATCAATGAACTCCTTAATTTAGCCAACAAAACCGCCGTGGTGACAGGTGGAGCTGTGGGTATAGGGAAGGGCATAGCCGATCGTTTGCATGAAGCCGGTGCCAGCGTAATAATTGCTGATGTAGACGACCCCGCCGCCAAAACCGCGGCCGATGAGCTTAACGCCAAGCGGGCAGGTTCGGCGCTGGCCGTTCATGTTGATGTATCGAGCGCCGACGATGTCAATAAATTGATCCAGACTACCGTTGGCCAATTTGCTAGTCTGGATATCTTGGTCAATAACGCCGGTATTTATCCAGCTAAGTCGCTGCACGATATGGCTAATGAAGATTTCAAAAAAGTCCTAGACATTAACTTACACGGTGCTTATCTTTGTACCAAGTACGCCTCCGAGCAGATGATCAGCCAGGGCCACGGAGGCAAAATTATCAATATCACTTCAATCGACGCGCTGCATCCTTCGATGGTTGGACTGGCTCATTATGACGCTTCCAAGCACGGGCTTTGGGGGTTTACTAAAAATGTGGCACTGGAATTGGCAAGTCACAAGATTTGGGTCAATGCTATTGCGCCGGGCGGTATCGCTACACCCGGAGTAGCCAAAATGCAGAGCCCAGCCCAGCCAGGCGTTGATATGAAAGCCGTGATGGACGCTTTTTTAGCTAAAATCCCGATGCACCGCATGGGCGAGCCGGATGAAATCGGCAAAACAGTGTTATTTCTAGCCAGTGATATGGCCAGCTACATGACAGGCAGTCAAATCGTTGTTGACGGCGGAGCTTTGTTAAGCTAATGAATAATTTAAACCCCGAAGATAGCAGAAAAATTGGCGACCAAATCAGCGCGGGCTGGAGCAAAGTTGCCGGCGTACGGCTTAAGGAAATTCCTGATTATTACACAAGATTAAATAAAATGGAGGGAGAAAGCCATGGCAACAGCCAAACAGATTAAGGCGGCTAGAGCCAATATAAAAAAAGCTCAAGCCAAATGGAAAAGTATGTCAAGCCGGCAGCGAGCGCTTCGCCAGCCAGCTGGCCGCCAGCGGTCCAAACCAGGCACTAAAGGCACTGGCGATTACTATCGAATTGTGGTCCGGCCGAAAGAAGAGTTTGTCAGTTTCCGTGTCCAGGACGTAGGTAAGACCGGTGGTTTGGAGAGACTGGCTGGTCATCGCTCAAGTGGTTCCTGGGCCACTCAAGCTTGGCTGGTCAGCAAAGACAAAGCCCATAAAGAAGGCAATACACTGGTGTCTGACGATGAGGACGCCAAACAACTACTAGAAAATTTAGGCACTAAACCAATACATGTAGGCGGCGATATATTTAGGGCAAAAGATCGCCGTAACATACCCGAAGCAAAAAAGCCGACTCCGGCTCAACGTCAAGCCCAAAGGGCAAATATCAAGAAGGCCCAGGCTGCTCGGCAAGCTAGAAGAGCAAAATAACTCGAATCCTAATCCGGAGCCAAAAATACTACGTTTTTGGGCGACAGCTTGTGTTAAGATTGACTTACTTTAATAAATTAAGTTGCCTGCCTACCGGCAGGCTGGCTGGAACCTCGTGTGAATCGAGGACTGTGCCGCAACGGTTTACCTTGAGCCTGTCGAAAGGTGAGAGGAGAGTCCGATACAGCTTTACCCCACCCAATTTTCGATGAAAATTGGGTGGGGCTCCCGAGCAGGAGAGTCAGTTTTTTGGACATTTGACCTCTTGCTTTGGGCAAGGGGTATTTTTTTGGAAACACTAGTCTCTTCTGAAATTCAGAGGCAGCGCGAACAAGAATTTCGATACGACCTGAAAACTCAATTCGCCGAGCTGGTTGATGGCAACATGCGTACCGATTTTGAATTGCGGTTTAATGGCTATGATTTAATTGGTGAAGATGGCCGCGGTATGGATGAGGTTACCAAGAAGTCGCTTGACGAAGCAGAAAAAATAGCCGAGCTAAATCCTAATTTGCGGTTTGAAAAACGCCGGCGTGGTCTAGAGCGATACGAGTTTCATGAACTCGTTGAAATGGCACAGGGCAAAGGGCCTAACACGATGATCGTTGTATCGGATTTTCCGCCGGAGCTTTTGAGCGCAGAAGAAGACGTCGGCGGCTATAACGTTAGGCGCCAACAAACCATGCTGCGTGTCCTATCCCGTGCACCAGATGGCCATATGATATCTATCAGCTCACAAAGCCTGGATGGTTCAAACCGCCAGGGCATGGAAGCTATATATGCCTATTTTGGTATTGAGCCTGAAGCCGGTGAACTTCTCGGCCAACGTATTCGTGCTGATTTAACGGAGCAGGATCAAGCCTTTTTAACAGATAAACTAACCGGCATCTACGACCAAAGTCTAACTGCCCAATTTGGGGGACAATGGTACGCCGGCCGCCGTCCGACCGACTACCGCAACACTTACGACTTTGTCTGCCAGCAACATGACTTGATCGAAGAATGTGTCAGGCTACAGAGCCTCGGCTGGTTCAACGACACAATGATGTACAAGATGTCAGCGACTATGCAGAAACGTTTCAAGGCGCACCAAGAGGGAACAACTGACATAATGCCGCGTCTGACAACAACTGAGCTCGCCGTCCTTCACAGAGAGCTTGAGATAGATGGATTTCGGGCTTATCAAATGGGCATGTCTTTCAGTGCTTGCGGTGTTACGCTGCGTTCTAACGGCCTTCTTGATGGTTCAATCGAAAGTCAGTTGCGGCTGGCTGGCTATGGCAATCAAGCCTCCGAGGAAGACTGCGAATTTGTCTCCAAAGAATGTCCCGGGTGCCACGCCAAAAATGTTAAAACCCGCGTGACCAAGACTGGGAGTGGGAGGCGTATTAGCGGCAGCTGCGGCTGCACAAAAATCATACATGACTAATAGCCCTTGGGTTTCTTGATAAAGCTTGAGGTGAAATTAATTGCCGATTAACTGTTACAAAATTTACCCAGGTCGCGTAAATTTTGTAACAGAAACATTAACTTGGCAAAGTCTAGATCTTGGCTTTTGTCAGAGCTGCCATGTTTTTGACAATCGTTTGGCCTAGCTTTTTCTTTCCCTCATTCAACGGTTTTTCTAAGGCGCCATAATGTTTTTCTAAGTATTCCAAATGTTTAGTTCGCTGCCGCTTGAAAGCGTGTTTAGTCAGGCCTGATTTGCTAATAAAACTGCTTACTTTTTCGCTGCCAATGTAGTGGGGCAGAATTACATAACTGGCACCGGCTTCGTAAAGCTTAGCGGCCTCATCAGGGTGATCGGTATGCATAATAGCTACTGCTCGAGGGTTTTTATGTTCCAGAAATTCTAAAATTGATAGATTAACTTCAAAGTCCGGAATAGTAGAAACAACTAAGCGGGCATGTTCTAAACCAGCTTCTTCCAGCAGCTCTGTATCTGTAGCGTCACCGTACAGGTAATTAATTTTATTGTGCTCAAGAGTATCTATAACCTCTGGGTCATAGTCAATGACTACGTATTTTTTCTTGAGCTGGCGGAACAAATTTACAAATTCATGGCCGCCGCGCTGGTAACCGAACAAGACTAATTCATGACGGCCTTCAGGCATTACCTCGCCATGGGCCTTGCGTCTCTCAAACATGTTCAGGTGGCGTTCAAAAACACTAAACAACTTGTCACTAAAGGTAATCATGTAGGTCGAGGCGGCAATTGTTAGAAGTGTTATAAAAATTATGGTAGAGACGACATTTGCGTCAATTAAACCCTTGCTGTGCCCAAGTATTATCAAGACTATAGAAAACTCGCTAACTTGAGCCAGGGCCACACTAACTTTAAAGCTAGTCCGTTTGGTGTAACCCAAGAAACCCATAACCGCCATAGCCACTAGGGGTTTTAGTATGACGGCAATGATAACCGCTACTATGATTAAGCTAAGCATAGAGCTTATGCTGGCAAAGCCTAAGTTGGAACCAAGGGATATAAAAAAGACTATTAGGAAAAAGTCGCGCAAGGGTCTAAGGCGAGCCGCAATTTCTTGAGCGTAGGGTAGAGGCGCTAGGCAAATCCCGGCCACCAGAGCGCCAATCTGACTAGATAGGCCGATTTTAGAAAATAAGGTCGCACTGCCGAGTCCCCAAGCTATGGCAAACAAAAATAGAAATTCCTGGCTGCCAGCAATCACTCTGCCAAAGTGAGGTAAAACCTTGTAACTGATAATATATATCATCCAGCCGACAACTGTCGCTTTAAGGCTCAGAGACAGCAAGGAGCCCAACATCAAAGAATGTTGCTCACTAGCCGAAGTTATAACCACCAGAGCAATAGCGATAATGTCCTGCACCAGCAACACGCCAATGGCAATTTTGCCGTACAATCGGCCCTGTTCCTTTTTATCGCTCAAAAGCTTTAAGACAATTATGGTACTAGAAAAGGCCAGACTAGCACCCAAGAATAGACTTTCGTTAGTACCTAGCCCAAAGGCTTGGCCGGCTAGCCAGCCAAATAACATAGTAACCCCGACTTGGATGGTGCCGACTAAGGCGGCAGTTTTACCTACCTCTTTAACAACTCTCGGGTTTAAGCCAAGTCCGATGATAAAGAGTAGCAGTGCTATGCCGAGATCAGAAAAGATGGTTAGAGTATCGGGCGATTTAGCCACATGCAGAATGGCCGGCCCGACAATAATACCAGTCAGAATGTGGCCGATGATTAGGGGCTGACCAATAACACGCATAATTAGTGCCACTACCGCGCCGATGACGATGATTAAACTCAGACCTGAAAATGTATTCTCCACTCCATATAGATTACAGCATTAGCATTATGGAGAACAGGGGTTAACTTCTGGTAATCGGACTATGAGATAATCGAGAAATGAAGCTTAACCATTTTAAATGGAAGCGGTGGCACTATAAAAACACAACACTCCTAGTTCTCAGCTTAGTTGTCTTTTTTTTCCTAGTCAAAACACCGCAGGTCGATAACCTTATCAGGCAAGTTGGAACTCTCGGCTATGTCGGCGCTTTCATAGCTGGTACCTTTTTCGTATCAACGTTTACTGTCGCTCCCGCGGCCGTAATCTTATACCATCTGGCAGACAGCTTGCATCCTTTAGAAATTGCCATCTTAGCCGGCCTTGGGGCCATGGTAGGCGACTACATCATTTTTAAATATCTTAAGGACAAAATATTTGTTGAGCTACGGCCGTCATTTATGAAACATGGCAGGCCGTATATCCGGATTCTGTATCGAAGCCCATACTTTGCCTGGATGTTGCCGGTTTTTGGAGCTTTTATCATTGCTTCGCCATTTCCGGATGAAGTAGGTGTTGGCATACTGGGATTGTCAAAAATCAGGCGCTGGCAGTTCTTTTTACTATCGCTTGTCTTAAATGCCACTGGGATTTTTCTTGTAGTTAGTTTCGCAAGGCTGGTCTGACATGCAGCTATGGCACACCTTAAATTTAGCTGAACTTTTTCACAGCCTCGGTTCAAGCGAAGCCGGCCTAAGTAGCGAACAAGCTAGCCACCGTCTTAGCCAGTATGGCTATAACGAACTGCCCCAAAAAAAGCTGGCTTTTTGGAAGAAACTGCTGGAGCCCTTTAAAAGTATCTTCATTATGCTCTTACTCGCCGCAGCGGCCATAAGTTTTATCAGCGGCAAGCAGCTTGACGGGACTATCATAGCGGTAATTATAGCCATTAATATGGCAATTTATTACAGCCAGCAACAGGCTACCAACCGTGTTATTAAAAGCTTGAAGAAGCATTCCGAGCAAATTGTTCAAGTACTGCGAGATGGTCAGATTGTAAATATATCTTCGCGGCTGCTGGTGCCTGGCGATGTGATTATCCTAGGCGAGGGTCAAAAAATCCCGGCCGATGCCCGACTGATACATCAGGACAATCTTTTTATGGACGAGGCAGCCCTGACCGGTGAGTCGCTGCCAGTAAAAAAGGCCGTTAGTATCTTATCCGCGCCGAAGCAGCTGTATGAGCGGGACAATATGGTCTTTAGCGGCACCTATGTCCTGTCCGGAGCAGGCCGGGCGATGGTTACTACCACCGGTTCCCATACCGAGTTTGGGGCCATAGCCAAACTAGCTATCAGACCTGAGCCTAAAAGCCCTGTGCAGCAGAAGATTGACGCCATAGTCAGCAAGTTGATCAAGGTGCTGGCCATACTGGCTGTGGCCGTGTTCGGGCTTAGCTTAGCCCGGGGTATTGAGCTTAACGAAGCTCTGCGCTTTGTGCTATCTTTTAGCGTCTCGGCTATTCCTGAAGATTTACCGATTGCCATGACTATTGTTTTGGTGCTGGGTATGCGCCGGATGGCTAAATACAACGCCCTAGTTCGTTCAACCGATGCCATTGAGAACCTTGGTTTAATAACCGTGGTGGCTGTTGATAAAACCGGCACACTGACCAAAAACCGACTAGAGATTGCCGCCGCCTGGACTCCAAGTCAAGATATTAACCTGAGCCAAGTAAGCTACCACGCGCTGGGTGATGAAAATGTTCTGGAACCATTTGATAAAGCTATAAAAAGATTTGCCCAGAAGGATTTTTCGGCCCCAACTTCCTTAATAAAAAAATATCCTTTCAACCAACAACAAAGAGCCAGTGGCGCGCTTTGGAACAATGGTGGCAAAAAGACCATGTATCTAAAAGGCGCGCCCGAGCATCTGCTGAATCTCTGCCGGCTTAGTGGTACCGACACCGACGGTGCCGAGAATCAACTCAGAAGTCTGGTAGCCAAAGGCTTCCGGGTAATTGCTTTGGCTAGCGCTGAGGTAGATTCTACCCCGGAAAATCTAGACAATCTGCAGAGTCTGCCCTGGAAATTGCAGGGCCTGTTAGCCTTTGCTGATGAACTCAGACCGGAGTCGCAACCGGCCATCGCGGCGGCTCAAGCTGCTGGCGTATCAGTCAAAATGATAACCGGCGACCACTTTGACACGGCTTTTCATATAGGCCGGCTGCTTAATATTAGCCCGCACAAAGAACAGGTTGTGCAAGGCAGTGAACTACCAGCGACTGAAGAAGAACTTGTGCCTTACGTCAAACAAAAGACCGTCTTTGCCCGGATATTACCAAATCAAAAGTTTAATATCTTAAGCGCTTTGAAACGGTCCGAGATAACCGCTATGACCGGCGACGGCGTTAATGACGTACCGGCACTAGTTAATGCCAATGTTGGTATCGCCATGGCCGGCGGCAGTGATATCGCCAAAGACGCCGGGGATATCATCTTGCTCGATAACAATTTCGCCTCAATCGTCAGAGCCATCAGCGAAGGCCGCATCATCTACGACAATATCCGCAAGATGCTGTTTTACCTTTTGGCTACCACATTAGGAGAAGTATTAACTATTATCGGCGCCCTAGCGGCAGGCTTGCCCCTACCAGTGACGGCTATCATGATCCTATGGATTAATTTAGTCACCGATACGGCTTTAGTTATCCCACTTGGCCTGGAACCGCCCGAGGCTGACCATATGAATCGGCCACCGCGCCACCCTAGAGCGCCAATATTGGACCGGCTGATACTGACCCGTATCGTGCTGGTAGGTATTGCCATGTCAGCTAGTATTTTAGGAGTTTTTGCTTTCTTGATCCAGGCCGGCTACTCGAGTGAATATGCTCAGACGATAGCCTTCGCCATGCTGGTTTTCGCCCAATGGGTAAACGCTTTCAACGCCAGAAGCGAAAGACAATCGTTGATAAGGCGCCTGTTTTATCCAAACTACAAATTGCTGGTTGGGTTGGCGCTGGCCGCCACTGCGCAGGCACTGGCCATGTTTAGCCCGCTTAAAAATATCTTTGGCGTCCAGTCAGTTGAGCTCGGGCATTTACTGTCGGGACTGGCAATTACTGGCGTGTCTGTTTATTTAACGGCTGAAGTACATAAATTTGTGAAGCGCTCCACGGACTAAAGTCCGTGGCTTCAGGCTTACGGCTTTCGGAGCGTGGAACCCCGCACTTAAAAGCCAGAACTGGCATTCAGCCCCGAACTAAAGTTCGAGGCTTTCTGGTGCGTGGGTAAACCGTAGCCGGCGTTCTATATAAAAACTGCGAAAATGGCAGCTAGCCCGGCAACTGCCATAAGCCCGGTTATCGCCCAGCCCATGAAGGTGGTAAGACGTCTGTTAACCCAGTCGCCCATGATCCGCTGATTGCTGCTAATAACAACAATCAAAGCTAGAACCACCGGCGCGACTATGCCGTTGGCTATGGCCGAGTAAATTAGGGCTTTGATCGGATCAATGCCTATAAAGTTTATTCCTAGACCAATCAGCATCGAAACAACTAGTACGCCATAAAAGGCATGAGCTTGGCGAAACTTGCGGTACAAACCTTCGCGCCATTTAAAACTCTCGCTTACTGCGTAACTACTACTGCCGGCCAAGACCGGAATAGCCAGCAGTCCAGTGCCGATAATGCCGACAGCGAACAGGAAATAAGTAGCATTACCGGCTACCGGCCGCAAGGCTTCAGCCGCTGCCGCGGCGCTATCAATATTAGTTATTCCCTGAGTGAACAATAAAGCGCCGCTGGCGGCGATTATAAAGAACATCACAATATTAGAAAGCAGCATACCGCTCCAGACATCCACCCGCATACTGTGTACGGCCGTCTTATCGCTGCCTTGGCGCGAAGCCACCGTGGTTTTGCCTTCAAGAATCTGATTTTCGACTTCTTGAGATGTTTGCCAAAAAAACAAATATGGAGAAATTGTGGTGCCTAAAATGGCGCAGATCAGTAGTAACTGATCTTTGGTGAAGTGGATTGATGGCGAGATGGTGTGCCGCAGCACGTCGCCCCAATTAAGATTGGCCAGCAGCGCCGAGGCCACATAAGCCAGCAGCACCATAGCCAACCACTTTAGATATTTGGCATAGCGGGCATAGGGCATAAATATTTGCATAAGCAGCATCACAATCACAAACGCTATAACCAAAAGACTATAGTTGAAGCTTGGTCTGAGTAATTGGACAGCCTTGGCCATGGCTCCAAGATCGGCTCCGATGTTAAAAGCGTTAGCCCCGAACAGGAGTAAGGTACAAATATATAGAACTTTTCTAGAAAAATGCTGCCGAATATTACCGGCCAGCCCGCGTCCGGTTACCAGGCCAATGCGGGCGCACATTTCCTGGACAACTGCCATCAACGGAAAAGTAACAACTGACAGCCAAAGCAGTTGAAATCCATATTGAGCGCCGGTTTGCGAGTAGGTGGCGATACCAGAGGGGTCATCATCACTGGCGCCGGTAGTCAGACCTGGGCCCAACACATTCCAGTATTCTTTGGTTTTTTTAATTGGTTTGGACGAGGGCAGTTCACGCACCACTTGTTCGGTTTTTTTAATAGAACTACTCAAAGCGGTAGCTGGTGTTTCGGTAATCTTTTTCATTAGCGGCTTTTGGCTCATTCCGTTAGAAATCTGAATTCTCTTTATCCTAACGCTTATCGTAAACTTTTTTGGCTTGACCTGCCACCCTAATTTTTATAAGCTTGTGGTCAGTTGTTGCTTTGGGAGGACCAAGGTTACAAATAAAAACGGGGAGGAAAACAAACAATGCCTATTAAGGTGGTATTTAGGTCTTCAAGACAACGCAAAATTAGAGTCAGTGTTGCCCGTCAGAACTGGCACGATTTTTTAGTCTACTAGCTATAGACTACAGAACATAATGCTATCAAAGGCTTACTGCCGGGATGGTTCTTTGGCAATTTCGGCGTCGAGCACGACTTTGAACTTTTCAAACGATGGCCGATTGTTTTGATCTGTTAGCTTAGAGGTATCTAGATATGTGCCATTTAAGAAAAAAGTTGGCGTGGACATTGGCTGCCTGGTTTTTTTAAACTCGGCAAGGTCAGCATTAATAGCATCATTGACTTTACTGCTTCCGTAATCTTGCTTGAACTGTTCCATATTCAAGCCGAGCTTTTGAGCGTATGAATCAAAAAGGATGCGCGCGTTAACGGAATTCGTCCAAGTTTGCCAATTGGAGGAATCATAGAGTATATCATGCATTTCCCAATATTTGTTTTGAAGGCTAGCGGCTTCAGCGGCGCGGGCTGCTGCGAAGGCGTTGGGATGTAGTTGAACCAAAGGTAGATTGCGGAATTGGAAATATATATCGTTAGAATATTTTTCGACAACTTCCTTAATAACCGGTTCGAAACTAAAACATGCACTACACTGAAAATCGCCATATTCAACTAATGTAACCCCTTTTTGGCCTTGACCCCTAACATGGTTGGTCAACTGGGTCTGGCTGCCTAGCGTGCTGCCACCAGAGCTGTTACTGGAGCGCTGGCTAAAGATAAATATGCTGCCAAAAATGACGACTATTGCGGCTAGAATTGTTAGAAAGCGTTTATCCATAGCTACCTACTTTTAGTTATTATAACATAATATTTGATTATTATGCAATCTACTTATCCCTTCATTCTTTGAGGTTATGCTGCCACTGATCACTCAGTCTGGTGAGTAGATACTTATTATCTCATACCCCGCTTTTTAGCACTTTACTCTGTTAAGATTAAAGAGCCGATGAATCCCGTTAGACTTCAGCCTGCAACTTTCACACTAACTTTGCGTTGGAGCTGCTTCAAATTGCCCATGACAAGCAAATTTTATAAGCCAAGGGTGAGGTTCTAACGGGATGAAAACCATAGGCATATTACTTTTGGCAGTAGTGCTAGCGAAGTGTATTTTGCTTTTTAAAGTTTCTAAGACCATACCGCTGGCTGAACTTCGCCGGCGGGCGAGAAGTGGCAATAGACACACTCAAGCTCTTTATAAATTGCTGGCCTTTCAAACTTCACTTAAAATCATTATCTTGGTGCTCGGTACGACTTCAGCCGCAGTCTTACTGCTACTGGCGGCTAGTATCTCGGGTTGGCTGGTAGCGGTCTTTATATTAGTTACCAGCTGGCTGCTCTTAGACGATAAGTTTACAATTCGGCCGGGCAGTTGGCTATGGCAAGCTTCCGGCGCTATTGCATCAATAATTTTGCCTGTCGTAGATTTTCTGCAGCCGGCATTAGTTCGGGTAGCTAAGCTTTTTGACCAGCCTAAAATCCATAGCAGGATTTATGAAAAAGAAGACTTGCTAGAGCTACTGGAGCGGCAGACCTCTCAGCTAGACAACCGAATCACTGCTAGTGAACTCAAAATCGCCAAGGGCGCTCTAGGTTTCGCCGATAAAAAAGTCGGCCGGGTCATGACTCCGGCCAAAGAAGTCAGATGGCTGGCAGCCGACGAATCCATCGGGCCGACGCTAATGGACGAGCTGCATAAAACCGGCCACGTTCATTTTCCAGTGGTAAAAGATGCTGCTAAGCTACAAGATCTGGAAGTTGTTGGCGCTCTTTATATTAAAGACTTGTTAAAAAACCTGGAAAAATCTGGCACAGTCCGCGACATAATGATTGGCGGCGTCCATTTTATCGGCGAATCACACACTTTGCATCAAGCCCTCGATGCCTTCTTAAAATCCCAGCAGCACTTGCTAGTGGTGGTCAACAACTTCGAGGAAGTTGTGGGAGTTTTAACTTTAGAGAACGTGCTCGAGCAAATTTTGGGCCAAAAAATTACCGATGACTTCGATAACTACCACGATCTAAAGGCTGTCGCTGGCCACGACTCACAGAGTCGTAGCGAATACATCAAAGCCAAGTAACGAAGAATCATCAATGACAGATCAGGAACAATCTATTGCGTTTTTTGCCTGATCAGGCAGCATATGCAATAATTGATTATCGAGATAGTGGTGGGCTAGAAGGCAAAGCTCATGAAGAAACCGCTAAGAGAACGTTCACCACTAGTTTATGTACTTGTTGGATTAATACCTTATTCCAAGCCTAATTTATTACTGGCCTACAAACCAAGCCTGTTTTTTCGGGAGCTTGAAAAAGCCTCCCGCTATAAACAAGCTGCGCTTAAAGGCGCATATTGGCGGGCTCAGCAGCAAGGGTTGATCAAGCAAAAGAACAATTTGGTTAAGCTGACCGAAAAAGGCCGGCGCAAAATAGCGCCATTTGTGGCCACAGAACTCAAGGGTAACGTGAATCTTATGGTTATTTTTGATATCCCAGAAGATCGGATTGACACCAGGCGTACGTTCCGCCAAGTTCTTAAAGAATGGAACTTCAAACAAGTCCAAAAAAGCGTCTGGGTAACCGGTAAAGATCTGCGTGATGGCGTAGTAGAAGTAGTTAATGAAATGGGAATCAGTGACCATGTCCAGGTGTACGAATCCGTTAGACATTATCCGAAGTGACCTATTGCGTTTTTTGCCTGATCAGGCAAAAAACGCAATAGCGGGAGTCAAGTAAAGAAGTGCATTGTCATGTATTTGTCTAAAAAATGATAAACTAACACCGATGGGAAGAATTTTATCACGGGATGTGATTTCACATGCCGGCAAAGAAGTGACGGCGCAAGGCTGGCTGCACAAAAAACGGCTGCTTGGCGGTCTTAACTTTATTGTCCTGCGGGACCGCGGCGGCCTGACCCAAATTGTGGTCGAGGATGAGGCCGAAGTCGAAAAGCTGCGCGGCCTGCAAATTGGCACGGTTTTGGAAATTAGCGGCAAAGTTTACAGCGAAGAACGGGCTCCCGGCGGCGCCGAAATCCGCCAACCAAAAATCAGCGTCATGGTGCCAGTCACTGACGAATCGCCGGTAGAAATTGACAAGCCTCTTTCTCACAAGCCCGAGAACTTAGACACTTTACTAGACAATCGCACTATCGGTCTAAGAAACCTACAAGAACAAGCGATTTTTAAAGTCCAAGCTGAAGTTAAAGAAGCTATGCGCCAATACTTCCGCGCCAATAGCTTTACAGAATTCAACTCGCCAAAATTGCTACCCGGTGCTACGGAGGGCGGAGCAGAAGTCTTCAAGCTCGATTATTTTGGTAAAGAAGCTACTCTAGCCCAAAGTGCCCAGTTTTATAAGCAGATCATGGTAGGCGTGTTCGAGCGGGTGTTTGAAATCAATCCAACCTACCGCGCCGAACCCAGTGCTACTACTCGCCATATGACTGAGTTTATTCATTTGGATGTAGAACTTGGTTTTGTAGGATTTGAGGAATTAATGCAAATTGCTGGAGATATGCTGCGCAGTGTAGTTGATGATGTCTGGAAGAATCGCCCAGACGAGCTAAAAATGTGGCAAGCCTCCAAACCGGTTTTGCCGGCTAAAATTCCAGTTCTAACAATGGCTGAAATCCACGAAAAATATTCAAAAGCCACTGGCGAGAACTCGGTAGGCGAAAATGATCTGCGCCCAGACGAAGAAAAATGGATCTGTGAATATGCTAAAAAGAATCTTGGTAGCGAAGCCGTCTTTGTTACTGAGTGGCCGGCAGCCGAAGCTAAGTTCTATCATAAGGTTAACGAAAAAAATTCAGAACTTGCCGAGCGCTTTGATCTTATTTTCCGGGGAGTAGAAATTTCTACTGGTAGTATGCGCGAGCATCGATATGACCAGTTAATCAAACAGCTTAAGCAAAAAGCTGGTGGCGACCCGGAGCACCCAGGCTTTAAATATTACTTGCAGGCCTTTAAATACGGCCTGCCGCCGCACGGCGGTTTCGCTATGGGCCTAGAGCGGATAACCGAGAAAATCATAGGGCTCAACAACGTTAAAGAAGCTACTCTATTCCCGAGGGATATCAATAGGCTAAGTCCCTAAGCATGAAGGCGTATTTGATTCCGGGGAGTGGGGAGGATCTAAAGTCTCGCAACTACCAGGCGGTACTTAATATGTATAAACAGTTTGGGTATGAGCCACATTTTGTGACAATCGATTGGCGATATAAGACTATTAACGATTGGGTTGAACAAGTAAAATCAAAAATTTCTAAAAGGGAATTAGAGAATTCACTTTTGTCTGGCTTTTCTTGGGGTGCAATGACTTCACTGGTTCTTGCTTCAGAATATATAAACCCAAAGAGACTTCTGCTATTTTCGCTCTCACCATATTTTGCGGAAGACATCCCGTCACTGAAAACCTGGTGGCTCAAACGTACAGGCAAGAGAAGAACAGAAAATTTTAGAAGGCTATCGATGGTATCACTGTCAGTAAAGATAAAATGTCCGACTACAATCTTTGTAGGCTCTAAAGAAGGCAAAGAACTAAATTATCGAGTCAATGAAGCGCACAAAAGAATAAAAAATAGCAAACTTATTTTAATGAATGGGGTAAAACACGACGTGGCTAATCCAAAATACATCGAAGCGATTAAAAAGGAGCTAGTTCGAAAAGTTAGAAACTAGGTCAAGTCTAAGCGTTGTTAATAAAACGTTGAAGTATTTTTCAAGTTAGTCCATATTATCTGGTGGAGCAGATGTAATGCAAGATTTAAAGCAATTGGGGGATAAGGTAAAGCAAGCAAGGGTTCTCCTTAACCTTTCTCAAGCAGGACTAGCCGAGACTATGGGCATTGATAGCACGCTACTATCTAAGATCGAAAATGGCCATGTCAGGCCCACCCAAGAGCAACTTCAGGCTATCATCGATGCTCTAGAATTAGACGAGCCAAGGGCACTTTTGCTTTGGAATTTAAGCGGACGAGCCGGCGGCTTTGTCACCACTCAGCGTATAAGTAAGAGCGAATTAGAAAGGATAGTTTCTATGGCAACCAAAAAAAGCTCAAAGGATCAAAACCAGCAGATGAGTTTTACGATTGATCCGGCCCGCGTACAAACGCTATATAGCGATATCGCGGCCATTGTGTCGACCGAAAATGGCGTAACGCTGCAGTTTGGCCAGCATATGGCCGGCAGCAACACGGCTAATGTTGTAGCCAGTGTCGGGGTGTCTTTTGACCACGCCAGAAAAATTGCCGAAGCTATAAATAACGAGCTGGCAAAAAACGAGCGCTAACTCTTTCGAGTTAGCGCCGCGCAAATCTATATTAACACGCTGAGCAAATAAATGAGGCCTACTCCTTAGGGCCTCATTTATTTAGAAAATAGTCTACCGGGGTGGTAAGATGAAATTAAATGTTGTCTAGAGGTAGGAAGATACTAGTGAGCTATCCGCAAAATAATTAGGGAGCAATAGTGATAACCGAGATTCTGAGAAACATGTTCCGGCGCAAGACGCGCACCTTGCTAACTATCTTTGGTATTACCATTGGCATATTCGCTTTTACCGTCATGGGCAGTATGGCCGAAAAGATCAGTTTGCTGGTTAGCGGCGGCACTAAATATTACGGGGATAAAGTCATCATCAGCGGCAGTGATTCGCTATTCATTTCGGCACCGCTAGATATTCATAAAAGACCACAAATTGAAAAAGTTGACGGTGTGGCGGCCGTTTCGGGTACTGTTTTTACAAGTCTGACCGAGAAATTCGATGCTGTTAGCTTCGGCCCGCCGGCCAGCATCAGCGGTTTTGAAATAGGTGTTGCCGCAAGATATGAGACTTTCAAAATCACCTATAGCGACGGTCGGGCTCTGCGCGACGGTGAGGACGGAAAAGTCACAATTGGTTCGGACCTAGTTAAAAAATTAAATGCCAAAGTTGGCGGGAAGGTTAAAGTTCGCGGCCAAAATTACGAAGTTGTTGGCATTATGAATAAGACCTTGACGGCGCCGGACAACGAAGTATTGATGACGCTAGTTGGCGCCCAGAAAATTTACTACGGCGAGCTGCCGGAAATCGTGCGGGCTGCCACTGGGCCGGAAGATGTAGTCAACGGCTTCACGGTCTATGTAAAACCGGGCGTTGACCCTGACAAATTAGCCGAAAAAATTAATAAAGAGGTGCCGAATGTTAAAGCTAATGGGCCAAAAGCTTTTCAGGACCAGATTGCCAGTGCCACTGCCATTTTTAATGCCATATTGTTTGGCGTGGCCCTGATTTCGCTGATTGTTGGTGGCTTGAGCGTCATCAATACCATGACTATGAGCATTAGCGAGCGGACTCGCGAAATCGGTATCAAAAAAGCCGTCGGCGCCCGTACCCGCAATATTTTAGGCGAGTATCTAACCGAAGCCGGGTTGATTGGCCTATTCGGCGGGTTGCTGGGCTGGGGCCTAGGCGCCATAACAGTTCTGCTGATTAACAAAGCGACCGAAAACAGCGGCAACCAAATATTCCTGCTGTCCGGCCGAATTAGTTTTTTTGCTATCGGTTTTTCGGTGATCCTGGGAGTTTTGGCCGGCTTTTATCCGGCTTATCACGCCGTCAAAATTAATATCGTCAAGGCAATAAGAGAAGAATAATGAATGCTTTCACCGTTTACCATTCACCGTTCACAGTGCGTTATCCGTTTACCGCTATCCATTCCTTATGGTTAATGGCTAATGGTAAATGCATGGGAAATAGTAAATGGCTAATGGTAAATGCTGCTGGAGGCAGTTCTTAATGGCTGAGTCGGTACTGCAGCTTAACAACGTTACCAAGACCTATGTTCTAGGCAAACGTAAAAATGCGCAGAAGGCTCAGAAAGCCATTCATAAATTGCAGAAAAAGTATGAGAAACTGGCAGCCAAGGGCAACTCTGAATTAACCAAGCAAATAAGGAAAAAACTTAACCAAGCTCAGACATTTTTTGCGGCCGATAAGTTTGAGGCAAGCTACCATGTGGCCACCGGCAAGACGCTTAAAAAGCGCCGCCGCGACCGCGGCGACGTAGTACACGCCTTGAATAATGTCAGCCTGGCAATCCAAAAGGGCGAACTGGTAGCCATCATGGGTCCGTCTGGCAGTGGCAAATCAACGCTCGTTAATATGCTGGGCTTGCTGGATGAACCAACAGCCGGCGAAATTTATCTGCAGGGCAGAGGAGTTACCAGTATCCGGCGGCATGAACTGCCGGAAATCCGCAGCCGCGAACTGGGCTTTGTTTTCCAATCCTTTAATTTGATACCAACACTGACAGCCCTGGAAAATGTCATGCTGCCGCTAAAATACGCCGGTATCCATTTACGCAGACGCAAAGACATCGCTCGTAAAGCCCTGGAACGCGTCGGCTTAGGCGACCGGTTAAACCACGACGCCAACGAACTATCTGGTGGGCAACGCCAGCGCGTAGCCATTGCCCGCTCCATTGTCAACAACCCGGCCATCGTTTTTGGCGATGAGCTGACGGGGGAACTAGATAGTAAGATGACTCAGGAAGTTATGAAGCTAGTACTCAGCCTTAACAAAAAAGGCCAGACATTCATTATCGTCACCCACAACCCGGACGTTGCTAAACATGCCAAGCGCATTATTTACATGCGTGACGGTAGAATCGAAAAAGAAACCCAGCACTAAAATCTTAAAAGTTCACTACTGGGTTGGCAAACTGGGGCGAAAACCCTATAGTTTAACTTAAATCCCGTGGTAGATTTTCGCATTGCTACGCAATAACATCCGCCTAGGCGGATGGTCGCGAAAGCTCACTACGGGGTAAAAATGATGACCGAAGAAAAGCAACGAACCGAAACCCCGGATCAGACACCTGAAGATGGAGTCGAATTGTCTTTGCCCAAAGAAAGCATCGAAGCGCCAGAACCCGATAAGGGCGGCTCGCGCCTGCGGCGTTTTAAAAGTTGGTACTTAGGCGATAAGAAAAAGTCTATTCCAATCACGGTTGCCATTTTGCTGCTGATAATTTTTGCAATTCCTTCGAGCCGTTACAAATTAGCTGGACTAGCGTTAGCCAAGAACTTCACGCTGCAAGTTATGGACGCCACGGCTAACACCCCAGTTAGCGACGCGACGCTCAAGGGCGGTAGCCTGAGTGTTCAAACCGATGGTAATGGCAAAGCTGTCCTGCGTCTAGCTGTCGGCCATCATAGGCTGTCAATAACCAAAAAATATTACGCCGATCGACAGGCGGATGTAGTTGTACCAATTCTTAGTCAAAAAAATCCAGCCACTGTGGCTTTTACAGCCACTGGGCGCCAGGTAAAGGTTGTGGTTTCTAACACTATTAGTCACCAAAAAGTCGGTGACGTAAAAATCAAGGTGCTGGATGTCGAAGCTAAAACTGATAAGGACGGCAGCGCCACGATTGTTTTGCCCGTCGGTATAGCATCATCGCAGGCTAATCTGAGCAGCGATGGCTACAACGACTCCGGAGTGGTGATCGAAATCAGCGACAAAACCATCAAAGACAATAAATATAATCTGACGCCGGCCGGCAAAATCTATTTTCTTTCCAAACTCAGTGGCAAAATTGACGTTGTTAAAGCCAACCTTGATGGCAGCGATCGCAAGATAGTTCTGGCCGGAACAGGCAAGGAGGATGACAGCGGTACAGCGATGCTGGCTTCCCGCGATTGGAAATATTTGGCGCTACTTTCACGCCGGGATTCGGACCTGGCTAAGCTTTACATAATTGAAACAGCCACCGATCAAACTACAGCTATTGACGAAGGCAACGCCACATTTGCTTTAACCGGCTGGAGCGATAACAACTTTGTCTACCAAGTCGACCGCATTGGCTACCAACTGTGGCAACCCAAGGCTCAAGCTCTTAAAGTCTACAATATCCAGACTAAGCAAATAATTTTGCTGGATCAGACAAAAGGTGAGGGGACAAACGACACCGACTATGCGCGTGAATCATATGAGTACGGGCAGGTATACCTGATTGACAAAAATGTGATTTATGTAAAAGGTTGGTCCAGTGACTACTCCAACCCGGGGGCATTAAATGGACGACAGGCGGCTATCTACATCATCAGCGCTACTGGTTCGGGAGCCCAAACTCTTAAGACATTCAATTACCAGGCACCGGAGAATGGCTCTATCTATTTTGCCTCCATTCAGAACACAGCGCAGCAAATTTATTACCAAGTTGTTTATAACTATGGGAATTACCAAGGAGAATCTACCAACTACTATGCATATGTAAATGGTAAGATCACTAGCCGCGATGATTTATCCGATGTATTTAATAAATACCGTGATTCGTCTCCTACTTATATACAGTCACCCGTGGGTAACGATGCTATATGGATGGAAATGCGCGACGGCAAAAAAGTGCTGGTGCTAGGCAGTCAAGCCGACCAAAACGGCAAAACAGTTGCTACTCTGAGTGATGAATACCAGGTTTATGGCTGGTTCAGTGACGATTATCTACTAATTTCTAAAAAGAGCAGCGAGCTTTATATTCTGCCCAGAGCCGGGATTAAGAAAGAGTCTGAACTCTTAAAGATCGCAGATTACCATAACACGACGAGGTACTACCCTAGGTATATTAGTGGCGGCTACGGCGGCCTATAATTAGCTAGTGAGCTATTTGACCCAAAAGTTTGACGATAAAGTAGTCGAGCTGCTTAAAAATGGCGGTGTGGGTTTTATACCGTCTGATACTATTTATGGACTTTCAGCTCGGGCGCTGGATAAAACAGCTGTTAAAAAACTGCAAGCACTAAAGGGCCGAACCCAAAACAAACCGTTTATAATTTTGATTTCCAATATTTGGCAACTTAAAGACCTAGGAATAAAGGAGCTTAGTTTAGAGCTGATAACCAAATATTGGCCTGGTCCTTTAACTATAGTTTTCGACGCTCCGAAGACTCCGAAGTGGCTACACCAAGGCTTTGGCAGCTTAGCTGTCCGTTTGCCAAAGCCTAAAGAGCTGAGGGATTTAATAAATAAAGTAGGCCCACTAATTAGTACCAGCGCTAACCCGGACGGCCAACCGCCAGCTGTGTCAAGTAAGAAGGCCGAAAAATATTTTGGCGATAAATTAGATTTTTACATTGACGCCGGAGAAATAATCGCCGCACCGTCTACGATTGTTAAATTAACCGGCGGCAAATTAGAAATCCTGCGTCAGGGATCCGTTAAGATTAACCAGTAAGGTCCGGTGCATTATCTAGAGACTTCCAAAGATACAGGGCGGCGACTGAATTATAAGGTTCCCAATACCCGTGCTTGGACAATTTTGAAAGTGTCTCCGGGTCGGGCAGCTGGCGCAGGCTATAAAGATTCATGGCGGCTCGGCGGATGCCAAGATCGCCAACTGGCAGCACATTTAACCGGCCGAGGCCAAAAATCATAAACATCTGGGCACTCCACTGCCCAAGGCCTTTGACGGCCACTAGTTGCTGGGTTAACTCCTCGTCTGGTAGAGTGCTAACCTGGCTCATGTCTAATCGCTTACTGGCAATATGCTCCGCCAAATCCTTAACATAACTAACTTTGGCGCGGCTAAGTCCAAGTCCTCGCAGAGCATCGCTGTCTGCCGACAACAGCTGCTGGGGCGTAGGGTTGCCGCCAAAATGATCAAACACTCGCGCTCTTATACTACTAGCAACCTTAACGCTCAATTGTTGGCCAATGATACTACCCAGCAGTTGCTTATAATGGTTGCCGTGCGGCTTGAGCTCAACCAGTCCATAGATTTTAATAACTCCTGCTAAAACCGGATCGTTAGCCGACAAGTGAGTCTTGGCTTTAACTAGCTGAGCTGCAAAAGGCATCCTTCCATTAAACCAGACTAATCTATCTTTCACTCATTCTAATATTCTTAAGAATATTAGAATGATTTTCTGTTGTGTTTATGCATTATGCTCAGGCTTCGTGCTAAAATTTTGGCAATGGAACCAGATAACTCCGCGCCAAAGGCAACCGTACCACCAACTCCGTCACCCGAACCCGGGCCGGCTTCGGCTCCCCCTCAGCAAGGGGTAAAAGCCGAAATTGTTGAAAATATACCAGTTGAACAACCAGCTACCGAAAGTATGGTGGCTGCCGATCAATCCCAGCCTGCTGCGCAGCCCCAGCCTAAACCCCTGACAAAGAAGATCGGTGGTTCACTTAAACCGGCACAAAAAACTCCGCCATCACTCAGGCCAGCCAAAACTGCTACCAAGTCTAGCCCACTTCTGGTCATTACAACGGCTAGTCTGGTGGCAGTAGCCTTAGCGGTAGCCGCTTTTTTTGCCTTCAGCGCTTCTTAACTATTTGACTCTCAAAGCTCTATAGCTGTGGGAATAAATTCAGCGATTCAGCCTTCGTAGCCCAAGCGCTACTACGGCGAAGTAGGCTCGCTGAATTTATTCCCCTGTTTACAGATAAGTAATTAAGTCAAAATAGAAGTCGAGGCAAATTGTCGGCGCAGCCATTCATCCAGGCCGCCAGCGCCGCCGGCGCTCAAACAAAGCACGGTGTCGCCTTGGGCCGTGTGCTGGATTATTTTTTGTTTCAAATCTTCATCAAGCGCCGCGGCGCTGGCCTTCGTCTGAGCCTTTTTGCTGAGCAAGTCCTTAATATCGTCTGGCGACAGCGTCGGCAACTTAGGATCCTCGCGGGCCAAGTAAGTCGGAACAATGTAAAGCTGTTTAACATCGTCAAAAAGATTCTTAAGCTGGTCTTTGATAAAGTGCTGCCGCAAATTATGCAGCCCTTCATAGATAACGACGACGTTGTCGCCGGCGACTTCTTGGGCCAGTTGCAAAGCGCCACGGATCTTACCGGGCGTGTGGGCATAGTCGCTGTAGATGTTTGGGGCTAGCTCTTCAAAGCGGCGGTATAGGCCCGGGAATTTATTTAGTATTTCAATAAGCTGTTCCAGCGGCTTATCAACGACTTCGAACATAGCCTTAGCTGTCAACCAAGCGTTTTGGCGGTTGACCAAACCAGCTAACTTAAACTTATCAATGTCTTGATCTTTGTCGTTTAGGACCATTCTATTTTTGGCCGGCGCCAAGGCAAGCTTGTCGGCATCTTCTTGCCACAAGACTGTCCAGGCGCTTTGGCTAATAAAATCTTTGAACGCTTTGTAGTATTCCTCACGAGTCGGGTAAATATCCGGATGGTCCCAATCAAGACCGGTTATCAAGCTCATATAGGGATGAAAAGCCAAAAAGTTGCGGTCATATTCGTCAGCTTCGTATATAAAATACTGGCTGCCGGGTTCATACTGGCCCATTTTGCCAAAGCTGATTTTGGTGCCCACAGAATAAGTAACCGGCACGCCGAGTTGTTTGAACAGCCAAATAGCCATAGCCGTGGTAGTAGTTTTGCCGTGAGTGCCGGCAATGGCAATGAGTTTTAGATTTTTCTCGGAGAGGATTTCATTCAAAAACTCGTCGCGTTTGCTGGCCCGGATACCATTTTCGATGACATAAGCAAGTTCTGGGTGGTTAGGATCAGTTTTGGGTAAAGCAGAGCTGTAAACAAACCAGTCAATCGGCCTGCGGGCATGGACTTCGGCTAGTTTTTCAGCCGACTGGCCGACATGGATGCTGCCTTGACTTGCTTGCCCCGCACTAAAACCTGAGTGGAGCAGTCGGTAATCGGATTGCGGAGCGTCAAGTTTTAGTGCGTGGGTTAAGTATTTGAGATATTGGCTGTCCTGGGAATCCGAACCGCTAACTTCGTAGCCGGCTTGCTTGGCAATCAGCGCCAGCGGTCCAATTCCAGTTCCCCCAATACCAGAAAAGAAGATGTGCATACTAAATAGCGTAAAGCGTAAAGCGTAAAGCTGCATGCAGTTTTGTTAGAGGTCTAAAGCTCTCTCGTGTGACTTCAGTTAGCCATCTGCTAGATTGAGAGTGCAGCCATGCCTCAGGTTGAGCTCGTAGCTCTTCTGCCTAACTCTAATTGCCTAGGAGCGTCTTCTAAGGTCCTAATTAGGTCTGGCAATAAGATTGTAGTCAGAAACTCGGCGCATGCTTTGGGTTCTTCGTTTAAACTAAGACTCTCTCCAGGTACTTCTATTTAATTAGATTACAGCATAGCGTTACCTGACTCTCAAAACCCTACAGTATGCGTAACAAAAATCAGCGATCGCTGATTTTTGTTATAGCTTAAATTAGTAGGTTTTGAGAGTCAGGTTAGGGTTTTGACGTGTGAGCCCGAGCATAACATAATAAAGAAGATGAAAACTGCCAAGTTCTGGCGAGTGCCGTATCAAGTTTTTCTAGTCCTGTTTATTATCAGTGGAGTAGTGGCGATTTACACGCTGCGGCACAATAACCAAACCATGGTCAAGCTGCGTGAGGCTGTCTATGCAGCCGATAAGAATGGCGGCGACGTCAACGGTGCGCTTAATAGTCTGAGGCAATATGTCTACGGACATATGAATACTAATCTATCTAGCGGCGGCAATGCCATCAAACCGCCAATTCAGCTAAAGTACACATATGCGCGTCTATATGACGCCGAGCGAGCCAAAATTGATACTGCCAATGCACAAATTTATACAGATGCCCAAAGCTATTGCCAATCGGTAGATCAGGCTTTTTATGGAACTACTCGGGTCCCCTGCGTCCAAAATTACGTTTCGACTCACGGGGTTAAATCTGGTCCAGCCCTAGTTCCGGCCGGACTATATCAATTTGATTTTATAAGTCCTTCTTGGTCGCCCGATTTGGCCGGCTGGAGTTTAGTTGTTAGTGGTCTAGCGTTCGCCGGGTTTATCTTAAGCTCCATAAGACAAAAACTAGGCCGCCCGTAACGGGCGGCCTAGTTATCAGTTCAGATAGCCTAAAGCTAGCGAGTAGTACTTGGCGTAGTTGAAGTACTTGGCGTAGTTGTAGACGGCTGCGTAGTGTTAGAGCTAGAACCGCTAGGGTTTTTATAGTATTCGTTAATTTTGGTGACTACTTGACTTGAGTCTTTTAGATTCTCCCAAAAAGTTATCTGGTCTTTATTGATTACCATCTTGTCTTCCGGAGCATGCAGCTCATTCGTGCCTAGTTTGCGGAGATTATAGTTGTTAGAAGTTGTTTGTTGATTTGGCGTAGTTTGGGAACTATTCTCTATGTAAAAGATTTTGGTAATGACCACGTATTTATCGTTTAGAGTAATAAGTCTGCCAAAGTAAACCTGGCCGTTATTAAGGAACAGAGCTTGGTACTCTTTGGTGTTAATTTGCCTTGATTCGCCCCCGCCGGTGTTAGTGCTAAATGCTAGGTAGAGCGATACGGCTGCTAGCAGCAGCGCGCTGCCCACTATAACTGTAAAGAGTTCAAATCTGATAGTTCGAGCTCCAAAACTTAATCGCTTTTTTGAGGGGGGATGCTGATGTCCCACACCGTGGCCGATTGGGCCGCTGCTTGGTTGAGAATTTGGTTGCATTTTATTCCTTTCTTCGGAAGTGAAATCCATAGTTTTAACCGCCCTTAAGTTAATTCCTTCACCTATGATAACTCATAAGCGTTTTGTCGTTCAAGCCCAGCACTTAGATCCGAGACTATCCACTTAAGCGGATATCTGCGAAGCACTCGGATCTAAGTGCTGGGCGAACCCTAACCATAAATTATCCATCTTTGCTTATAAAATGCTGAGAAAACACCGGCCGGCAATTTTTTAATGTGAGCCCTCGGATAAAAAACTCCTTGGTACATTCGACAGAGGTAAACTCTGCTCAGTATCAACCCTGAGCGAAAAAATTGGAAAATTTTTTTTAGTCGGAGGGTTGACCCTGTAGTAGACTTTCGTGTTGTTGCCATGCTGTCCACCAGGGGTGGATACTCACGAAAGCTTACTACGGGGTTGACAAGTGAAAAGCTAACAGAGTATGTTAGGGGTACATTAGTAACCTAAGGAGAGAGGGAAATTGCAATGGCCTACAAGCACACTAACAGTAAGGGCGTTACATACTACTTAAATTCTAAGAATGTAACACTTCGAGGTGGTAAGTCACAGACAATTTATTACTTTAGTAAAGACGATCGCAAAGACACTGGAACCGATCTACCCAGTGATCGAGTCGTCAACGAAAACCCACGCAACGGGTTTCTGACTCTAAAGCGCAAATAAATAAGATATTTAATCCGCCATTCGCCAACTGGCGAAGGCGGACTGTAAAGCACCCGCCTTAGGCGGGTGCTTTCATTTTGACTAAGGCACTTTTCCATCACCCCAGATCACAGCTGAACGGCTACAAGCTTTCATTCCTCACTCAACATAACTATGGTTATGCTTCCCTCGGATTGAAAGCTTTCGCTCGCTCGAGCTGCAATCTGTCATCAATGGCTAAGTGCGAAATACGTGCAAGACTTCAAACTACTCAGGTATTTTGCCGGAACCTAGTTTATAATTTGGGGCAGTATGAATCCCGTTAGACCTCAGCCTGCAACTTTCATCTTAAATTTACGTGGGAGTTGTTCCAGATATCCAACGTTAAATTATTTTTATAAGCCAAGGGTGAGGTTCTAACGGGATGAATCGATGGCTAAACCGGGCTAACCAACGTATTTCTCTTAGTGGTGCCGCGGCCCTGCTGGTAGCGGCATCTTTATTCGGCCAGCTACTTGGTTTTATCCGAACGCAGGTTATCAATGGTAATTTCAATAGCCCGGGCCATATTACAACCGATGCCTATTTTGCGGCCTTCAAAATTCCCGACTTCTTTTTCTATACCATTGCTGCCGGGGCTCTGGGCGTGGCCTTTATGCCCTTTTTAGCCGACAAACTCCACGCTGGCGATAAAAAATCAGCCTGGCAAATAACCTCTGGCCTACTCAATTTGCTGGGCATTATTATGGGGGTTGTTGGTGTTGTCCTGCTAGTTTTTACCGAACCCTTACTAAGACTGGTGGTCGGTAATAATCTTGGCCCCGATCAAATGCACGACGCCGTAACCATTATGCGGATTGTTGCGCTCAACCCGTTGCTATTCACGATTTCGGGAATTTTAACATCTTTGCAGCAAACTTTCGGCCGTTTCTTCTTCTTTGCGCTGGGGCCGATTATTTATAACGTTTGCATCATTGCCAGCGTCTATATTTTTAAAGATAGTCTCGGCATAGTAGGGCTAGGAGTTGGAGCCTTGGCTGGAGCAATTTTGCAGCTTCTGATAGTACTCCTGGGCTTGGGTGGTTTGGGCTTTCGTTATATGCCGACCTTCAATCTGCGCAGTCCGGACTTTAGGCACATCTTAAAAAATCTGCCGCCACGTTCCATTGATCAAGGCATTGACTCTATTAACAGTATCGTGGAGACTAATCGGGCCAGTGTGCTTGGTAGAGGTTCAATCACTTTTTATGAAAATGCTTACATGCTGCATCTGGTGCCAATATTACTTATTGGTACGACAATTGCTACGGCAGCTTTTCCTAGGCTTAATGATCGCTTAGCCCAAGGTCGGCCGGATTTATTCCGGAAAGACTTCTTGATGGTTCTGCGGGCCATGATTTGGATTATTTTACCGGTTGGAGTGGTAGCTTACTTTGGCCGCGCTTACTTTGCCCGGTTAATTTTTAAGAATATTGCGCCGGAAATTGCCTTAATTTTGGGCTTTTTAGTCGGTGCCATTATCTTTAGAACTCTGTACGCCATCATTTCGCGCTACTTTTACGCCCAAAAAGATACTAAAACACCGCTATTTGTTTCGCTGTTCGCCATCGGCCTAAACGTCTACTTGGTCTTCACGCTGGCCAGACCGAGCGCCTACGGCTTAATTGGACTGGCTTTGGCTCAGTCAATTGTGGCGGCTTTCGAAGTCTTTCTGCTGCTTATTATTATGGTCTGGCGAGACCATAAACTATTTGGCGTAGAGTTTTGGAGTGGCGTGGGCAGGACTTTGTCAGTTACCGGTTTTACCGTTTTAACGACTTATATTATGGTGTCGCTGGTACCGCTTGTCAGTACCGATCGCGGCTTTAGCGTTTTGGGAGCTAAGCTGGTAGCTATAGTTTTGCCGACGTTTGTAGTTCATTTTATAGTGTCTTCGATGTTCGGGCTGGAAGAGGCCCAACCGATTGCTAAAAAGATCAAACAAATTGCCCTCAAACCTATCAAAATCCAGTAGGTATCCGGTATGGAGTATCAGGTATTAGGTATAGTTTTTATACATCATACCAAATACGTTATACCTGTTGCGCCTCTGTTATAATTAAGGGTCATGGATCAGGGACATATTAGAAATTTCTGCATAATCGCTCATATTGACCATGGTAAATCGACTTTGGCGGATCGCTTGTTGGAATTGACAGGCACAGTTGAAAAACGCCATATGAAAGCTCAGATCCTAGACAGAATGGATCTAGAGCGAGAACGCGGCATTACCATTAAGCTTGCTCCGGTAAGAATAAAGTACCGGGCAAACATTTACCATTCACCATTAACAGTTCACAATGCATTAACCATTAACCATGATCTATTAGCCGAGGAAAACGGTAAACGGACAACGGAAAACGCATGGAAAACGGTAAACGGTAAAAAGATAACGGATCAAGTTGAGTATGAACTCAACTTGATAGATACTCCAGGGCATGTGGACTTCAGTTACGAGGTCAGCCGCAGTCTGGAAGCCGTGGAGGGTGCCATTTTGGTGGTTGACGCCAGCCAAGGCGTGCAAGCTCAAACCCTGTCAAATATTTATCTGGCCTTAGCCGCTGACCTTAAAATTATCCCGGTGCTTAACAAAATTGATTTGCCAGCAGCTGATGTCGGGCGTGTTAGCCAAGAAGTTGTAAAACTGCTGGGCTGCAAAAAAGAAGATATTTTACTAATCAGTGCCAAAACTGGCGAGGGCATAGACCAAGTCTTGGAGCGAGTTGTTTCCGATGTGCCGCCGCCATCGGGCAAGGCCGAGGCGCCGACCCGGGCGCTGATTTTTGATAGCTACTTCGACGACCATAGAGGAGTTATTTTATATGTGCGGCTGGTTGACGGCCAAATTTCCAAACAGGATTCAATCAAAATGATAGCTACTGGTGCTCACGCAGTGGCACTAAATGTCGGCTATTTAAATCCCGACATGAAACCAGTCGCCAAACTGGCGACTGGGGAGATTGGCTATGTTGTGACTAATCTAAAGTCGGCCCGCGAAGCTAAAGTCGGCGACACCGTCACCACACAAAAACATCCAACGAATTTCACGATCGTGAACAATAATGTTCATTTATCAGATATGGAAGCTACACCACTTAAAGGATATAAGGAGGTGCATCCGTTTGTCTATGCCGGCTTCTTCCCCAGTAGCAACGAGCAGTACCAGGAGCTTAAAGATGCGGTAGAAAAACTTAGCCTTAGTGATTCTTCGCTGCAATTTACGCCAGAAAATTCGCCGGTGCTGGGCTTCGGCCTCCGCCTTGGTTTTCTGGGGCTGCTGCATATGGATATTGTCCGCGAGCGCCTGGAGCGTGAATACAATCTGGATTTGATTGTCACCAATCCTTCAACTGACTACCAAGTTAGTCTAACAAGTGGTGGCTCAATTGACATAAAATCGGCGGCTGATTTGCCCGATACCTCCACCGTCTTAGAAATTCGCGAACCATGGATCAAAGGTGATATCGTTTGCCCAGCCGTTTTTGTTGGTGCAGTCCTGCAGTTAATAATTAACTCTCGTGGTACTCAAAAAAGTATAAGCTATGTAATGTCTGATAAAACGGCGGGGTTGGCCATCATAGATTTCGAGGCGCCACTGGCCAATTTAATCACCGATTTTTACGACCAGCTCAAAAGTATAACTTCCGGCTACGGTTCGTTTAGTTACGAACTGGCCGATTACCGGGCCGGGGAGCTCACGCGGCTGGATTTTTATGTCGCTGGCGAGAGGATAGAAGCGCTTAGCATGATGGTTCACAAATCTGAGGCCGAACGAGTCGGGCGCCGAACGGTAGAAAAGCTTAAACAAGTTATTCCCCGTCAGCAATTTAAAGTTAGCCTGCAAGCCGCCATCGGCGGAAAATTTATCGCCCGGGAAGATATCAGTGCCTTCCGCAAAGATGTAACTACAGGACTCTACGGCGGTGATGTCAGCCGCAAAAAGAAAGTTTTGGCCAAGCAAAAGAAAGGCAAGCAGCGCCTGAAACGCTTCGGCAAAATTGACATTCCCTCAGAAGCCTTTAGTGTATTGTTAAGGAGGGATTAATTATGAAATTGCCACTTGACCCAAAAACCGTAGTAGAGGCACCTAAGCCGGTGGTGGATAAACTGGCTCAGCATCGCGACAGTGCCTTCGGCCGTTTTCCACTGCTGTTCACTTTGCTGGGAGCCTTTGGGCTGGTAGCCACTTTTTACGGTTTTGAGCGCATAATCGACAAAATAACTTTTTTTGCCAACCACCCATTCCTGCTTTTAGGAGCTGGCCTTTTACTTCTTATCCTTACCGGCAGTCTATACAAAAAGTTGTGATAATCTGAAAAGTAATGATAGACGATCAGCTGCAAAATTTAGTCGATAATTATCAGCCTAACCTTTTAGTCTTACAGGCTATATCACAAGTTAGGTTGCTGGCAACTGTGGGGCCGAGTGGTACCGGCAAAACCGTAATTGCTCAGGCCCTGAACCGATCGGAGTCAGAAATTCGGCTAGTGGTAGGGGAAACTACCCGGAGGCCGCGCTACGGTGAACGGCCGGACATTGATTATTTGTTCAGGGCAGAAGACGAAATTCTTTCCGATCTAAAAAGTGGCGAGCTGGTTGATGTAATAATCGGGCCCAATGGTGATCTTTACGCCACTCGGCTTAGTAGTTTTCCGCCAAGCGGTATTTCGGTTATGGCTCTGGTGCCAGCCGGTGTCAGAAAATTTAGAAAACTGCCGCTTAAATTTTTTAAAGCGGCTTTTATAGTACCCGATAGTTTTGAGCACTGGCAAGAGTGGTTAAAAAAACAGTCTGAAGCCAGTCAATGGACCGCTGAGCAGATACAGGGCCGGCTCGAAGAAGCCAAAGTGTCTCACGAGTTCGCTTTATCTGATTCGGAAATTGCCTTTGTTTTAAATGACACCATAGACAAGGCCGCCAAGCGACTACTACAAGTAGCCAAAGGCTCCCAGCCGGACGATCAAGCTTTGGCTAGACAAACGGCTGAGGATAATTACCAGCAGTTGCTAAAATTATTAGATAAAAAACCCGAAACAGAATGAATAAAGGGAAGTTGGTGATTATTTCTGGGCCTTCTGCCGGGGTCGGGAAAGATACTATCGTCAGAATGTTTTTAAAAATACATCCAGATTGGCTCGAGCTACCATCGGTGACCACCAGACCAATGCGGGCCGGTGAAATTGAGGGGCTGGACTACTATTTTGTTGACCGGCCGACTTTTGAAAAAAAAGTTAAATCTGGCGAATTTTTGGAATGGGTTGAGACGACCGGACAGCTCTATGGCACGCTTAAAGAACCGGTTGAAAGAATGCAAAGAACTGGAAAAAATATCATTATGCGCAAGGATGTTAGGGGAGCCCTAGCTATAAAAAAAGTGTGGCCTAAAGCGATTACAGTCTGTCTATTACCAGACAAATGGGAAGCTTTAGAACAACAGTTTCGTAAACGGGCGACCGAGACTGAAGTATTGATCCAAGCCCGCCTCGAGCTAGCCAAAGAGGAGCTAACTTATCAAAGTCATTTCGATCACTTGATAATTAATCCTTACAACCGCCCCAAAGTGGCAGTGGCCGCGGTAGAAAAAGCGGCTGGGTTTTAACTAGCGCTCTTAACACGTGTTAAACAGGAGCATAAGTGGTTAATGCTACAAGTGCTACAAGGATAATCCTTGTAGCAGTCAATCTAATAAATGATAAATCATTGATAATTGCTTGCCCCGTACTAAATCCAGAGCGGAGTAGTCCGCCTGCGGCGGATTACGGAGTTTCAAGATTTGGTGTCGGGGAAAAATGAAAACTGTCAATTGAGCACCAAAGGTGCGTCTTGGCACTCTTGACATGCGAGTGCTAATTCTATTAAACTAGCACTATAAATTAGTAAGTGCCAATTTGTGATAGGTTAAACCTATCACAAAAGGAGCTAATAACGCAGTGACTGACCGACAATCCAAAATCTTACAAGCTATAGTTGAACAATACGCCGAAGTCGCCAGCCCGGTGGGCAGCAGTCTTCTGGCTAAGGTTTTTGGTGTGTCTAGCGCCACTATCAGATCAGAAATGGCTGAGCTGGAGCGCGAGGGCTACATCGAGCAGCCTCATACCAGTGCCGGCCGGATACCAACCGACAAAGGCTACCGCCACTATGTGAATCAATTGTCGGACGCTGATATTAAATCAAAGCCCAGAGCCGCCGATCGAGCCTTAACGGCTAGAGTGGCCGGCGGCGGACTGCCGGAACAAACTATCCGCAACGCCGTGGATACGCTTGTGGAGCTAACTCGTAACTTAGGCTTAGCAACAATCGGCGAACAGCTTTATATGAGTGGTTTGTCTAATCTATTCGGCCAGCCGGAATTTATTCACCCCGGCCAAGTCCAGGAGGTTGCCAGGCTTCTGGACAACCTAGAGCCATGGCTCCTAGAAACCGCTCCCAATAAACCACTATCTGTCTATATCGGGCAGGAAAATCCGATTGGCGGCAGTGCCGGCTGCTCACTTATTATTAGCCGCTTCAAAAGCCCGTTTTCTGACCGCAGTTATATTGGTGTTTTGGGCCCTACCCGCCAAAGCTACCGCGATGTCATGGCGCTAGTTGGCCGCGCCGGTAAAACCTTGGAGAATACAATTTATGTCTAGTTTAAGACTGCAAGGTTTTCAGTATGCTAGAACTCGCTGGGAAGAAGCTTTTGTTGGTGGTTCTGATGATTCTTTTATTGCTCGTTTTGGTGTAACAGAGGCGACTTTAGGAATTGAAGGTCGGCTAAAGCAAAGCGGGTTATCTGAGCATGAGGCCAGGGTTATATCGAGCTGGGGTCTTAGGGCGTGTCTTAGAACTATAAATAACGAAACAACTGGCGAAGAAAGAACTGTAAAATGACTAAAAAACCAACAATTCAAAACTTGCAGCAACAAATTGCCGAACTCACAGAGGCACTGCGGCGGGAGCGGGCCGACGCAATTAATATTCGCCGTCGCACAGAAGAAGACACGGCAAAACTGGGCAATTTTTACAAAGTAATAATTTTGCGCGAGCTTTTGCCGGCAATTGATAGCTTGGAACGAGCCCTGGTGCACGCGCCGAATGACCTGAAAGATCACGATTATCTTAAGGGAGTTCAAAGCGTTATTAAGCAGTTTGAGGCAGCCTTTAATCAGCTCGGGCTGGAGCGGATAAAAACCGTGGGTCAGCGGTTTGATCCGCGTTTGCATGAAGCGGTGCATATGGAGGACGGTGACGGAGAACGTGAGGTTGTCAGTGAAGAATTGCAAGCAGGCTACAAAATCGGCAGCGAAGTTGTTCGTCCCGCCATGGTTAAAGTAAGGAAAGGTTAGATATGGGCAGACAGGTTATTGAGGTGGATTTTCATGATAGAAAGATAATCAGAATATCAGAAACCCCTGAAAGAACTAAAACCCTGAACCTTATTGGCAGAAAGGTTATTGCAGGATTCTATAGGGCTATATTCGAACCAATAATTTTCCCAGAAGAACTTGAAAGCAGGCTAAGGGTTTCTGAAGCAGGACATACCGGTGATTTTTCCGAGTTAAGAGATTTTGTCGAGCGCCGGCGAGCTCAAGAGTTGCTCGAACGAAACCGAAGAAGAACACACAGTGGTTAAAGTAAAGAAAGAGGAGAAATGATATGACAGAAGTACAAGATGGTTTTCCTGAATCAATACGAAAAACTCGGAAAGAGCTGGAACAAGAATTAGGGCGATATGTAACAGGCGGAGTGAGGAGCAACTTTACTCCAATGGGTCATCCGTGGGCCCCTATGGCTGAAGAAGTCTTAACTGGCGAGGTCGCAAGAGGTGGACTATATGGCACTATACCCGGTAGACCTGATCCAAATGGAGAAGGACGGACTAACACGAAAAATATATATTAGGAAGGAAGTAGCATGGGAAAAATTATAGGCATAGATTTAGCCCCTCGACAAGCTCGGGGTAAAGAACAACTAAAGGAGGTATTAAATGGGTAAGATAATTGGGATCGACCTCGGTACTACAAATTCGGCGATGGCCGTGATGCAGGCCGGTAAACCGGAAATTATCGCCAACAGCGAAGGCAACCGCACCACGCCAAGCGTGGTAGCTATCAATAAAAATGGTGAGCGTTTGGTCGGACAAGTGGCTAACCGCCAGCGGGTAACTAACCCAACCAACACCATTTTTGGTGTCAAGCGTCTGATTGGCCGCAAATTTACGGATGAGGAAGTCCAACGAGACATCAAATTAATGCCCTACAAAATAGTCAAAGCCGGTCCGGCAGCCGCCGGAGGCGTAAAAGTCGAAATGGCTGGTAAAGATTACAGCCCCGAAGAAGTTAGCGGCATGATTTTATCTAAACTCAAAGCCGACGCCGAAAAGTTCTTGGGCGAGCCGGTAACCGAGGCCGTAATTACCGTGCCGGCCTACTTTGATGACAGCCAGCGCCAAGCCACTAAAGACGCCGGTAAGATTGCCGGGCTGGAAGTCAAACGCATTATCAACGAGCCAACGGCGGCCGCTTTAGCCTACGGCCTGGACAAAGGCAAGGAAGAAAAAATTGCCGTTTTTGACCTTGGCGGCGGCACCTTTGACCTATCCATTCTGCAACTTGGCGAAAGCGTCTTTGAAGTGCTTTCTACCAATGGCGACACCCATCTAGGCGGCGAAGATTTTGATCTTAGAATCGTCAACCACTTTGTGGACCAGTTTAAAAACCAGTCCGGTATTGACGTTAAGGATGACAAAGCGGCTATGCAGCGTCTTAAAGAAGAAGCCGAAAAGGCCAAGAAAGAACTGTCAACCACCGAAGTTGCCGATATTAACTTGCCGTTTTTGACAGCCGACGCCGAAGGTCCCAAGCATTTTGAATATAAACTGACCCGCGCCAAGTTGGTGGAGCTAGTTCAAGACCTGATAGATAAAACCGCCGAGCCCGTCAAAAAAGCCCTCAAAGACGCCAAGCTTGATGCCAAAAACATCGACGAAATCGTGCTGGTGGGTGGCATGACTCGCATGCCGGCAGTGATTGATAAAGTAAAATCAGTTTTTGGCAAAGAGCCGCTTAAAGGAGTTAATCCGGACGAAGTCGTAGCCATTGGCGCGGCTATTCAAGCCGGCGTTCTGCAAGGCGATGTTAAAGATGTGTTGCTGCTTGATGTGACACCTCTATCTTTAGGTATTGAAACTCTGGGAAGCGTGACAACCAAACTGATTGAGCGCAATACCACCATCCCTACTTCTAAGAACGAAACGTTTTCGACGGCGGCCGATAATCAAAACAGCGTGGAGATTCATGTGCTGCAGGGCGAGCGTGAAATGTCCGCCGACAACAAAAGCCTGGGCCGGTTTGTGCTGGACGGCATTCCACCGGCGCCGCGCGGCGTGCCGCAAATCGAAGTCACTTTTAATATCGATGCCAACGGTATTTTAAATGTGTCGGCTAAAGACAAAGGCACCGGCAAAGAACAAAGCATTACAATTTCCGGCAGCGGTAATTTAGATAAAGCCGAGGTAGAAAAAGCCGCCAAAGAAGCCGAGACTCACGCCGAAGAAGATCGCAAAAAGCGCGAAGCGGCCGAAGTCAAAAACCAGCTGGACAACTCCGTATACCAAGCCGAAAAGATGAAGACTGAGTACAAAGACAAACTATCCGAAGAAGACTTGAAGACTCTTCAAGAGGCGATTGACGAGGCCAAGACCCATCTGGAAGCGACCGATAAAGAAGAAGTAGAAAAAGCCGCCAAAGATTTGAGTGAGAAGATCATGCCCATCGGCGCCAAAATGTACGAGTCCGCAAAAGCGGACGAGTCCTCCGAAGCTTCAGCGAAGGGGGATGAAGCAGGCGAAGGTGGAAGCAAGGCGAAGGATGGCGAGTCAAGCAGTGATAAGAAATCCGGTAAAAAAGACACCCGTTCGACAGGCTCAGGGTCTTCGAAGGACGAGCCGGTCGAAGGCGAGGTTGTAGATTCTGATAAGAAGGATAAATAAAATGCCCGGATTAGAAGGTGCCCCAAGACCAACGGCAGAGGAGTTCATGAAAAGCGTAGCCATCAGCCGAGGCCGGAAGATTGACGAAACAAACGCTGAGCCTTTTCTTGCAGGTATTGCCTACATGGCCGCTGAGCACGGTTACCAACCTCCCGAACTTGGAGACCGCTCTTCAGAGGAATATAGGTCATTCGGAACCGATCTGGTTAGTTTGCTAAACCAACGAGCGTCGCTTAGGCTACCAGAACTTCCGACGCCTGAAGCTGTACCGGACCCCAAAGACATGATTGGCTAAGTAATGAAGCCGGCAAGTTTTTTGCGCTATGTGCTACTTCCCGCAGTTGCTCTGGCCGCGGGAGTTAAAATAGGCATCAAATATGCCCAGTCGGTTTATGTGGTTAAAGACAAGAAGTTCATCGAAGGCAAGGTTGTTGAATCCAATGAAAAGGAATAGTCTAATAATTCAACAACCGAAGGCCGCCATAGCTGCCTACTCCGCCGAAGTAACTTCGGCTACGAAGGCCGGATTAGCGACGGTGGGCGAAGTAGTTAATAATGATGATAAGAAGGATAAATAAAATGCCCGGATTAGAAGGTGCCCCAAGACCAACGGCAGAGGAGTTCATGAAAGGCGTAGCCATCAGCCGAGGCCGATGGCCGGTTGACCGGACAAACGCTGAGCCTTTTCTTGCAGGCATTGCCTACATGGCCGCTGAGCACGGTTACCAACCTCCCGGACTGGGAGACCACTCTTCAGAGGAGTATAGGCCATACGAAACTGATCAGGTTGGTTCGCCAAAGCGACAAGCGCCGCTTGGGCTGGCAGAACTTGTAACGCTCGAAGCTGTACCGGATCCCAAAGGCATGATTGGCCGGCAATGAAACCGACTGAGCAGCAGCTTGAGAGAGCAGGTATATTTTTACAGTCAGCGGGGGTAGATTATGGTTTTGATGAAACCCAGGTCCCTTACATTCTTGAGATGCTTGCCCGCTCGGAAACTGCATTATCGCGTGTACCATCTGGATATAGGCATACGTCAGAATTAAGATCTGGGGATTACGTTGTCGCGGTTTTAGGGGAAAGAACTCCTAGTGGTGTAACAAGTCAGCTTATTTTTGATTCGAGAGCGATCGTTCAAGAATTAATAGACAATTTCATGTGGCACAAGCATGAATAATTATTGCCAATTGTGGCTAGAAGGTAAGCTAAAAAATGCCTAAGCATCACCCAGATGTTAAAACCGAAGATGTACTGGCAAACAGTGACCGATCCCTCAGAACTCTCGCCCCCTTAAGTTTTGTTATCCTGGATGTTTTACAAGACGAACCATCCGATTATGGTAATCGTGAAGTTGTTGAACTGCTGGAAGACGGACGTGTAATTTGTCTGAGACATACAGCTCAGCCAGGAACGACAAGTTTTTTCTACACAAGAGTACGCTCTTCGGCGACCGGCAAGAATGCGGATAGACCAGTTCACTATACTTGGGATGCGTTTGATCCTGCCAATCAAGCAAAAAATGGGCCCGGGCCAGGCAGATTTAACAGGGCAACTTCACGAGAATTCTCCAACAAAGATATACAAGTTATTAATGAGGTTGTAACTGCTGTGTTTTGGCGCAGAAGTGCTCGAGGGCTTTGTGGTGGCTAAGAAGGATTATTATGAGATTTTGGGAGTCGGTAGATCCGCTAGTGCCGACGAGCTTAAAAAAGCTTACCGCCGGCTGGCCGTAGAACATCATCCGGATCGTGGGGGCAACGAAGAAAGCTTTAAGGAAATCAATGAGGCTTACGAAGTTTTAAAAGACACCGAAAAGCGTAAACGCTACGACCAGTTCGGCCATGCCGGTGTTGGCAGCAGCGCCGCTAGCGACGGTAACCCCTTTTCCGCCTATGGCGGAGGTTTTGGTGGAACAGGGCCCTTTGACTCCGCTCAGGGTAAACAAGAGTTTCGTTTTGATTTTGGCGATCTGGGACTTGGTGACATATTTGGTAATTTTTTTGGCGGTCCTTCGACAGGCTCAGGATTTCGCAAAGCTCAACGGCGTGGCAGCGACGTCGAGACGACCGTAGAAATCTCTTTTGAGAATGCCGTTTTTGGCACCGAGGTTGATCTTAGATTGAATCTGGAAGACAGTTGCGAGCACTGCCAAGGCACCACCGTGGAACCGGGCTACGAATTAAAAACCTGCGACCAGTGCAAAGGCAGCGGCCAGATCACTAACGTCATGCGGACGGTTTTTGGCAATATCCAACAAGCCGCTGTTTGTCCAAAATGCAAGGGTAGGGGCAAAATTGCCGAGAAGTCCTGCACAGTCTGCCACGGCAAAGGCACCCAGCGCAAAAGTCAAACCGTTAAACTTAAAGTTCCGGCCGGCATTGACGACGGCGCCGTAATCCGCCTGCGTGAACACGGCGAAGCTATCGAGGGTGGTCCCAAGGGCGATTTATACGTAAATATTAGGGTCCGGCCGCACAAAAAATTCACCCGCGAGGGCGAGCTTATATTGTCTAGCGAAAACGTCGGCATGGTAGAGGCAGCCTTGGGTACCGAAATAGATGTAGAAACAGTTGATGGCCCGGTACGAATGAAAGTGCCAGCCGGCACCCAAAGCGGCAGCGACTTTAAATTGTCCGACCATGGTGTACCACACTTAAAAGGCTCTGGCCCCTTCGACTCCGCTCAGGGTAAACGTGGCGCCCATATCGTGACAATTTTGGTGGATACACCGACTAAACTTAGCAAGGAACAAATCCAGCTGCTGGAAGAATTTCAAGCCGGTGGCAAAAAAAGCCTTTGGCGCTAAGCCTTATTGGCTAATAAGAGCAAATATCTACCGACATCTCGCAAACGGATGTTATGGTCTTTTAGACCAGCCTCAATATCTAGCAAGAACTGTTCCTGCTCCTTAGTCAGAGGCGGCAGCTGGTCCCGCTTATCTTCATACATAGCTTGGTCGGCTTTTGCAAGAAGCAAACGCTGGGCTACTGATTTTGCTCCTGCTTTGTCTGCTTTACAGATTAAAGCGAACTCGTCTCCGCCTATGCGGCCGCCCTCTATGGCGAAAAGCTTGGGATCAATACCATGGTCCTGCAAATAGGTGGAGTCAGGAGGCTTTATTGGATTAACGGACAGCTGATCCCGATCTTCCTTGGGCCTTTCAGCCGTATCCCTAATGCGCAGCTTGCCTTCAAGCAGTTTAACTAATGTTTGTATCTCACCAAGAACCTCGTCACCTACACTATGCCCCAAAGTGTCGTTGACGTCTTTAAAATGATTGAGATCTATAAATAACAGACTTAGCGGCTGGCCGGTTGCTTGGGCGGTCTTAAAGGCCGTTTCGGCAGAATTACGCCAAGTTTCCCTATCCAGCAAGACAATCGGGGCTACGCCAGTCTCATTGGCAATGCCCTTTGTCGGCAAACCGTCTCCATCAACTCTAAACGCATTCATAGTAGCATATTATAGCATAAAACGCTGCATTGAGTCAAAAGGTTGTGTTTACTTACTGGGGCGGTACAATAAAGCTTGGATGAACTTGCGAACCAAAAACCAAACCGGCTCTACCCAGCACTTAGTCTCCGAGATTATCCGCCGTAAGCGGATATACGCGAAGCACTCGGCGCTAAGTGCTGGGTTTATACCGATGATAATAATGTTAATAGTTATTTTGGCATTTTTTGTTTGGCTGGCTTATAGCCGCGTGACCCATTCCGGAAATTAACCGACCACTGTTATGAATAACTCTGCGGGAGGACTTTAACTTGATTAAAGATACAAAAAATGTTAAAAATAACGCGAAATGAACAAGCGCAGGCCAAGAAAATTAATTGGACGGGTTGAGAAAATAAGTTTTCCAACTCTAGATGTTTTGAATATACCGGCTCGCATTGATACGGGGGCTAAAACATCGACTATCTGGGTGTCCAACTTAAGAATTGACGAAGAGAGCAGACTAACCTTCAATTTCTTTGGTAGAACAAGCCCGTTTTACCAGAAGAAAAAAATTATAAAACGGTCTTATTCCAAGACCGCCGTGGCTAGTTCGATGGGAGCAATTCAAACCCGGTACAAAGTAAGGTTTCTGATCAAAATTGAAGGTAAAAAAATAAGAGCTTCTTTTACCCTGGCCGATAGGTCGCAACAGGTATACCCTATACTTATCGGCCGTAATATATTACGCGGTAAATTTATAGTCGATGTTAAAAAAGGCCAACCGCTTAAGCTAGAAGAAAAGATCCGCAGCTCGAGACTTAGATCACATTTAAAGGCGAGTAAGTAATTAAATGAATCCCGTTAGAACCCAAAGAACTTACAATGTTGATATGTGTCTTGAAGCATGCCCACGTGTTCAGACGTTAATTATAGTACGGAAGGTAAGTGGGTTCTAACGGGATGAAAATAGCGATTTTATCTAAAGGTCCTGGTAACTACTCCACTAAGCGTATAAAAGAGGAGGCTCTAAAGCGAGGCCATGAAGTTCGCATTATTAACTATGGGCTTTGCGAGGCCAGAATTCAGGCCAATAATCCGATAGTAATCTATAAGGACAAAACCCTAGAGGGCTTTGACGCCATAATTCCGCGGATTGCTTCTTCGTACACTCGTTATGGTACAGCCATTGTCCGTCAGTTTGAGATGCAAGGAGTTTTTAGCACGGCTAGTTCGATTGCCATAGTCCGCTCACGCGATAAACTGCGGGCTATGCAACTACTGGCCCGAGCTGGAGTCGGTGTGCCTAAAACGATTTTCTCGCGTGGTGCCGGTGATATTGACCGCTTAATGGAGGAACTCAATGGTCCGCCGATCATTATCAAACTGGCTAGTGGTACGCATGGCCGAGGGGTGGTTTTGGCAGAAACCAAAAAGGCCGCAAAATCTGTAATTCAATCCTTTTACCTGATGGACCAGGAAGGTACTAACATCTTACTCCAAGAGTATGTTGAGGAATCTGCCGGTACTGATATGCGAGCTTTTGTAGTCGGCGGCAAAGTTGTGGCCAGTATGAAACGCCAGAACTTAAGTGTTGATGAATTTCGTTCCAATCTTCATCAAGGAGGGGAGGGTTCTTCAATCAAGTTAACGGATGAAGAAAGAAAGGTAGCCGTCAAAGCTGCCCGGGCTATGGGTCTTTCGATTTGCGGGGTTGATCTTATGCGCAGTAAACGCGGACCGCTGGTTTTGGAGGTAAACTCCAGTCCGGGTTTTGGGATCGAACAAGTTACCGGCCGTAACGTGGCCGAGAAGATTATTGAATACGTCGAACAAAATGCTAAGCAACGGCCGCGCAAGGATAAAGTCGGCGCCTGAAACGGCTTCGTCTTCTAAAAGA
>JACPKF010000004.1:0-23853 GCA_016187125.1 Candidatus Saccharimonadota bacterium | reverse complement strand
GATTCGGCCTGAGCTCACGGTCGAAGGACCTGAAGGCTCTTCCCTCAGAGTCGAATGACCTACATGGTTTTCTTTTACCCCTCAAAATAGAATTTTGCGGGGACCCCTTTCTTCCGGCGCTCGACAGCTTGTAATGAATCCAACTTTTGTCTACGGCAAAACCAGGCGACTATCCCTTCATAGCAAGTAAACAGTAGTCAGTTTTTGTTCTTCGTCTCGTAATATTTAAGCTGACGCTTTAGCTCATCAATTTCTTCGTGGTCTCTATACCACAAGTAAACGATACTGATAATAAATATGGCAACCATAACGGCTTGCCAGCCATCAATATTGGCAACTCCTGGTGCTCCGTCCCAAGCTCCGTATGGTAGCAGTTGTAACGCAAGGATAAATCCGTCAACTACGGCAACAAATTTGGCTACGCTTAATATACTATTACTGACACCCATCACTCCCCCTACTTATTTGCTTTTATTGTACACCGCCCGAAGCGTCGCACAATATTGTAAATTGCTAACCCTTTTTGATAAGATGTGAGTAGCGGACAAAAACAAAGGGGTGTTTGCGAACGCTAAAACAAAATCTGGGGCAATAGTATAGCGATTATTACATGTGTCCCGAAAACACAAGAGCGGAGTTTAAGTCTCCGTTGCTCCACCAATACAAATAGAAAAGAGAGCGGGTAAAATCGCCGCTCTCTTGGTGTCCCGAAAACTGTCTATATTATAGCACGGGTCTTTTAAGGACACGCCAATTACCTGCGAAAGGTTAGTTTACTATGTCTCAGGATACTGTACAGAAGTACATTACTAACACTTTACTTTATGCCTTGACAAGCAAGTATATCTTTGCTAGACTTAGAGGTATGAGATACACGATAAAACAATTCAACGCCGAATATCCAGACGACAACGCTTGCCTCGAAGCAGTCTTTCAAAATCGGTTCGGCGACTTAAAGTATTGCCCCAAATGCGCCGCTGAAACTAAGTTTTATCGGGTCAAGAAACGCCAATGCTACGCCTGTATGCACTGTGGCTACCAATTACACCCACTCGCCCAAACAATCTTTCGCAAGTCCGAAACCCCGCTTAAAAGCTGGTTCTATGCTATTTATCTGTTCAGTGTTAGCAAAAACGGCGTATCGGCTAAGGAGCTTGAAAGGCACTTAGGCGTTACATATAAGACCGCTTGGCGTATGGCTAAACAGATTAGACTTCTAATGGCTCAGGACGGCGAGAAGCTAACAGGCGTGGTTGAAGCAGACGAGTCGTATTTTGGCGGCTATAAACGACATGGCAAAGGTTATAGAGAAAAAACGCCTGTACTTGGTGCGGTTGAGAAAAACGGCTCGGCTAAGGCTCAAGTAACTGACTGGGCTTCATCTAGCCGTGCCAAGTCATTCTTGCAGGCTAACTTAGAGCCTGATACCCACCTACATACTGACGACAGTAGGATTTATTGGTGGGCTAAAAAGCAATTTAAGCATGGAGTGGTCAATCACTCGGAGGGTTATTATGTCCAAGAGGGTGTTTCTACGAATACTATTGAGGGCTTGTGGTCGCAAATGAAACGGTCTATTGACGGGACTTACCACGTGGTTTCGCCGAAGTATTTACAGTCTTATGTGAACGAGTTTGTTTTTCGCTATAACTTTCGGGGTGTCGCTGTTTGTCCTGTTCTTTTGGAACGGGCTGGGAAGCCTTTTTAATCAGTCGTTTGAATAGTTTCTTGCTCATAGTAGTTTCAGTATTAGATTATACCCTTCTTCGAGCAAGCCCTTACCAATTCCAATAAGATAGAGAAATATAGCTGCAATAGTCGAGCTTAACAAAACTGTTGTTAGACGTTTACGACCCTTTATTATTTCTTCAAAATAGCCCGATAAACTACATAGCTCCTTACCCGATTGTTCTAGACGTAAGACCTTAATACCGCCAAAGGCCTCTTTAGGTGTACAGTACTCGTAATGTAGCACCTCGCGGCATATATCGTTAGCTTCTGAAGCGGTAAATTTAGCAAGCCAAATCTTATGCTTTTTGGTAAACGCCAGCTTTACTTCTTTTGTAGGGGGGTCGTGCGATACTTCTGCCTCTAGGCCTGGCGGGTGGCTTTTCTCAAACTCTTTGATTGACTTCCGCACTAAACACACAAACTTACGTCTTCTCCACAGATTAACCATATCTCGAATTATACCCCCTTGGGGTAATTTACTTGCTGTCATGGGATAGTCGCCCAAAACCACTCCTTGCTAACTTTCCCTTAAAAAGCGTCCAATTCTAGTACAATAAAGCTTATGGCTGAAATATTGCTGGCTGTCTTGGTTTTAGGACCGCTAGTCATTACTTTCTTATTAAAAAGTAACGCGGCGCTGGGGTTTTTAGTTTTATGCGTGGGCTTTGTGCTCAGCACTTCTGTTATTGGCGATCTCAAGAGTCTTCTTAGCCAGCTTAATCTATCTGCTACCAGTAGCACTCTTGCCATTCTTCTGCTAAGCCTGCCACTGATTCTGACTTTGCTTCTAAGCAGACATTCCAGTGGCAAAGGTTTAAGGTTCTGGCTGCAGCTAGTTGCAGCTCTTTGCGCCGGCGGTTTGCTTGCGCTTTCGGTTGGACCAGTTCTAGGCAGTTCATCGCAATTTAATCTCACAACTTCTAGTTTTTGGACAAATTTGCAAAAAATCCAATCAGAAATTATTGGCATTGGCGCTTTGATTAGCTTAGTTCTAATTTGGTTCGGTGATCTAAAACGCCATGGCAGGCACAGTAAATGAAAAAACTTAGCGTAACGGGCTTATGCTTCCACATTACACCGGTAACAAAAATATCCTCAGATATGAATAGCTATAATACCTTGTTTTTTGGAAGGGCATTGTAACCCGATCCAACTATAATTTAGAGATTAGTTTGTTTTTAAGGTTGTGTAGCTTGAGCCAACTATCATGTCGTCAGTTGCAGAGTAAGCATAAACTCGCCAAGAACCTTTAGGAAGATTTACATTAATTGTTGCGTTGCCCGATGCATCGGTTTTAAGTGCTGATTGCCAATATAGTATATCGCCAACGGGCGTTGCAAAATTGGGTTGATCGTTGCCACCCCCTCCACACTTACCACCACCACTGCCCATACCAGTCAGTGATGATGAGGAGTTGGTTGTGATTTCCCGAGCAGCATAAAGAATGGAATAAATATCAGGTACAACTTGATCGTACAAACGATACATTCCTGCATCTACAACGCCGACCACCAGATTAGTTGGCAATGGATTACCTTTGGAGTCTTTTGTAGATAACTGGATGCTGGTATTGCTGCCAGCAGTTATTGATTGAACAGTTGGCGAGATTTGGATTGAGCCTCGCTTGTTTGAAGTGTTGACGTCGAACATTACGCCATCGGTATGATAGCTGCCATCACTAAAGTAACTAAAGACCAATGTGAACGAGGGCATAAAGTCGGAACTAATTTCTAAGTTAAAATAATTCTTACCTTGATTAAAGTCGACCATCATGGATTTATGAATTCTACCGCGCTCCACCGTCACCAGTGCATGCACGGCTTTTGGCGCGTCAACTATCAAATTAAGTTTGTCTCCGACGTTAACATATTTTGCCGAACCATAAACATCTAGTCCCGCTAGTTGTAGTTCACTGTAAACAACCGAGTCGTTGGGGTTCGAAACGTAATAATAATTTATGGCTTGAATTTTATTGCCCTGACCATCATCTGACCGAACAGTTAAGATTAGCGGACTAGTAGCATCAGATGCGAGTTTTGTGCGGACTTCGGCATAACCTTGATCGTCGGTATTGACATTGCCAGACGCAACATTCTGGGTTTCGGTTTTTTGGGTAGTACTATTATAAGAACTCGAAGTCAGTTGATATTCCACTTTTGAATTGGCAAGAGCAGACCCACTGAGCTTTTTGGCATGAATGCGCCCGATTAGCTCATTTCCGGGAGCCAGCACAGTTTTTGAAGATCTAAATTCCAAGGTTGCATTACCTAAGTGAACAATGGCTGAGGCTCCACCGACTGAGATTAAACCGTTTTGGCCCTTTTTGGAAAGCTGGACAGTGACTACCTGGCTGCTGCCAGCTGGTAATTTGTTGATATCGATAGCCAGGCTACCTTGACCATTGGGATCAAGACTAGCTGTCTGGCCGTCATCACTTATTTGTGACCCAGGCCTGTCATATGACCCAAGATTAGCTGATTGATTGTTTTCGTAGTATTGTTTGGCGTAAATTTTAACATCAAGTGTGGTATTTGCAGCGGGACTACCATCTAATACAGTGGCCGTAATGCGAGCTGTTATTTGGTCAGTTGGTAGGTATTCTTTTTTATCAAAGTTGACGTTAATTGCCGTATCTGGTAAACCTTCGGAAGTTAGGGTGAAACTGGCAACATCGGAGTCTAGGGAGCTATTGCCACTGATGCTTTTGGCATAAATGTGTAGCTGGGCCTTTGTTTGTTCGCTTGGGATTAAAGCAGAGGTTGTTATTAAATCACTGCTGAATGTACCACCGCTGCCGAGTATTGCGGAGAACTCAGCCAGGTGGCTACTATAGTTTGACTCGGCTACGTAAAAATCAATACTGGATTCTCCAGGTTGTATATAATCGCCGTCGTTGTCGATGCGGGCAAAGCCGGCAAGCTGAACTTTCTCACCAACTTTATAAGCCGGCTTACTTGTTAGGCCGAAGATAGTGTTAGAATTGCTGAGATCGCGCGTGGAACGTAAATCTGCCAGACTCGTAGTTATAGATACTGGCACAATTGCTTGACTGTTGCCCGACTCGGCTACTGCTATATCAAGTTTTGGTGAAAAGGGAACATCCAGAGTCGATACACCGTTGACAGTAGTTTCACCGATATTAGATACCGAACCATTAAGACTATAAAGAGTTACTTTAGCATTTACATCTTTAGAACTGGTAAAATCCTGTGCAGCAATGACTACTTTTTGATCATCTTGACGTAACAGTACTCCAAAATCGCTAAACACAACCCAAAGATGGCCTACTTGTTTGCCATTGCTGGTGGCAACCACAAGATAAACTCCACTATCTTTGATAATGCTAAAACTATCGTTGTCTTTTAAACCTTTCTTGTTATCAACTTGGACCAACCCATTTGTATTGATACTATCGTTGGCAAATTCTTGATAAGAATAACTGGCAGTAGTTTTAGTTTTGTAAACCAACGATTGCAGCAATGCGGTCGAGTCACTTTTGTAAGTTGTTATCTCGCCGTTTGGATCGATTTTATCACCAACGACCAAGGAGTAAGTCTGTTTTTGACTCGAAACCGCAGAGCTAAGAGTTTCCATAAGTCCCTCGTGCTGGAACAAAACGCCATCTCCTGGGATGGAAGTTGTAAAGTCATAAAAGAAATCAGCTCCAAGCTTGTTGCCATCATTACTTTGGAATTCTCCATGGACCATGACTTTGACAATTGTCCCTTGCATAAACGAGATGGCTGGTTTAAAAACTATGTCGCTATCAGTCTTACCTCGAGCGAAAGTTCCGTCAACTTGTGGCGATACGAAAAAATCACCCTTTATACTATTCGGATTAACCGAACGATTAAAATGAAGGGTGATTTCTGTTGTTATACTAACATTTTGTTGCTTCCTGCTTGGTGATGTTGAGACGACTTGAAACGGTTCTACAACGGTATGAAAACGCTCAATAGAAGACTTTTTGTGAAAGGCATTATATGAAAACCAAGAAACCACACTGACGCCACAGACAATCAGAAATATAAGGATAATGCCTGCAAGCCTAGCGTGACTATTTAACTTATTGCGAATAAAACCTGGTATTAACTGCTCGGGGCTAGGTAGTCCGAGCCTGAATTTTCGTTTGGATTGAAGGCTATTACTTGGCTGGCTGGAACGCGTATCAGTATTTGTTTGGGTAGGACTTAGACTAGGCTGAGGCTCAATAACTTGATTAGGAGCTGGGTCAGAAAGTTGATCGTGTGGACCTGGTGATTCTTCTTGACTCGGATGACTATTTTGGTCGTTTTTGGGCTCGGCCATCATTTACTCCTTGCATAAGCGTTATTCTAGCATAATGCAATGCAGAAGACATTGATTGGCTAATACAAAAATTAATACAAAAATTATTGGTATTGGAGCTTTGATCAGCCTACTACTAATTTGGTTCGGTAGTTTCAAGCACTACGGCAAACACAAATAGAAAGATTTTTGAGTACAGTTTGGAGGGCCACCCCACTTCACTAAAGTTTCGAGGGGCAGGCCGTGAAGGCTGTAGCAACCAAAATCCAGCAACTTAGTAACGAGACGAGTGGACTGTTGACCACAAAATGGCCACCAGAATCGCTAATCCTATCAAACCAAAATAAATAGCAATGCTCCTTTTCCAGCTAACTTGATGGTTTAAGAGTTTAGACAGCCATCTACCTCCAGCTATAGGTAGAAATATAAGAGCTATAAGTCCTATTGGCCACCAGCTTGAAAACTCAAACCATTCACCAGATCCGCTATCAGTAAAAATCAGACTTGAATTTACAGATAAATACCAAGTGACTAATTGCAGCAACAATATAAGTACAGCTGGAACAACAAGTTTTTTCATAAAGCTAATTGTGGAGTAAAAATATAAAAACCTGTCAAAATGCTTATGCTTGAGGGCCACGAAGGTTTGTTAGGCAGCTTCCTGCTCAAGCTTCGTTAATCGTTCATCGACCTGCTTGTTAATTTCTTCTATCGCTTCGCCAACTCCAGTAAAACCATCAAGCATTTCTTTTCTGAGAGCTTCTAGTTTTTCTTCGAGATTTTCGTCAAATCTAGCTTCGGCTTGTGAAATCCGAGTATCAATAAACTGTTTTAAATCTTCCAGTTGTTGGTCATTCATAAAGCTATATTAGCACAAGGCTTGGAGGGCCCAGTCCTTCGCTAAAGCTTCCTCCTACGCTGAAGCTATGGCGGACAAGTCGGTGGGCAAGCCGTTTACTCTGAGCTAGTCGAAGAGTGGAGGCCGTAGCAACCGAGCTGCAGAAGAATAAAGGGTTTATTGCGATAAAGGCTGACTATGCTTAGCTACGGGAAAGTACGTCAAGCCACCAAACTCTTTTGCGACGTTGCAGTTTTCTATATATTCATTGGCTCTACTCGGCACTATTCCCCAACCGATAGACCTTACTGCATAGGCTTTATCTGACTTGAAGCCTTTAATGGCCAAGCCAGTTTTACTTAGAAAGTATGGTTTGTCATCGAGTGTATCAAGCTGAGCCTCTAACAAATTATCTGGGATGTTATCAAATGCAACTGTTTTGAGTGTTCTGTCTGGGCTATTGGGTTTGCTTTCGTCAATCTGCGTTGCGCTAAACTCCCCACAACCAAAGAACTGAGCGATGCTCAAATAATCTCTGCCAAATAACCTTCTCAAAAACAAGCCCATAGGCCTATCGTTTTTATCTGTATCTGAATACTTGACGTGACTATTATGCGCCCAGATGAATGCTTTAGTATGAAGTTTGCTTTTAACATAGGTAAGTATGTTTTTTGCCATTAGTTCATCACGCTGTTCAATATTCTCAAGACTTTGGTCAATGTCGAAACCCACAAACTCTACACGATGTGTTAGACGATTGTCATGCAACCAGAGAATAAGGTTCTTAAGTTCTTCAACACGCCAGACAGAATACAAGCCGCTCATTAAGTTACCTAAGTTGCCTCTACCCGTTTTGATGTACTCGTTTATTGGCTGGCAGGTTCGGGCTGAGTCTTCAAACAACAATGTATTAAAACCGTGTCGCTGCAGTAATTCGATAAAAAGTTTGGCCTTGAAATCAAAGAACTCATGAGTACCATGTGTTGATTCTCCAATACCTACTAACTGTGCTGATGATACCTCTTTACCGATTTGTCCAATATCCATATAAGTCATTGTAAAGTAATAAAAAAAACTATCTGAAGAAATCTTTAACCACAAGCGTTCCGGAGAACCTTAGTAGGGCTTGGTCACAGATATTCGCCTATGGCGGATTCCGCGACCCCGCCTCGCCTCGGTCCGCCAGTTGGCGGATCCGGGGCTCCGGCTGTCCGAAATGCCACTGGCATTTCTCCCCCACAACACTATCTCGTATCGCGGACTTCAATCTCTACAAGATCACTCCAATGAAAAAGCCCGACAAAAAGTCGGGACTTTTCATTGGAGGGCCCAGTGGGACAGCGCTCTGGCTTCACGCAGGGCTAACCCACGAGGTCGTGGGTTCAGTCATTCGACCATACACCAACAAAAAACTCCACCGCAAGGGTGAAGTGTTTTGTTGGAGGGCCCAGTGGGACTTGAACCCACGACACGAGGCTTAAAAGGCCTCTGCTCTACCAGGCTGAGCTATGGGCCCGGAGCCCGCCAATGGCGGGCAATGATCAATTTACAGTTATCAATTTTCAATGAATTATCAATGACCAATGATCAATGAGAAATTAATGATAAATGACAAATGTAAAACATTAAATGTTTTAGCTATCAGCTATGAGCTAACAGCTATTAGCTATTTTATCACCTTAGATTATCTGTTTTCTACCTAAAAAGTCAATCCTCGGCACGCCCCAGCACAATATTCATCTTGCTAGACTTTATTTTTATGTTATAGTATTAAAATGAGCAGAGAACGATTTTTGAGTCTATCTACTGAGGACCAAATTTTTGCAGGTTCTGTCGGAGCTTCCTTTGGTTTGATAGGTGCGGTAGTAGAAAACGTAATTGTTGAAAGGCGCCTATGTAAGACTCAACAGATAGAAAGTGTTCCTCCGACGGATAAAACTTACGACTGTCCACCTCACATAAAGGCTGGAGAATTGGCTGCCGGCTCAGGAATAATTATTGTTGCTATATTCGCCGCAGCCGCGATTACGGGAGCAATTAAGCGCTCTTCTCGAAAAAAAAGTCAGACCTAAGCAATTAATTCCTGCGTTTGCTGCTTAGCCGTGTGTGATTTACAATTTAAGCGAATGGTGGGGATAACCAGACGAAAAATACTAAAAATATTGGCGATAGTTGTATCTGTAATTATTGTCGGCGTCATCGCCTTGGTGGCTTACGTTTTAACGTTCAATCATCCCAAAACCGTGACGCTAAAAACAGTCAACGGGACTATTACTGAAACGCAAGTTGCCGGTTTACAACTGACTTCCCAGACCTGGAAAGACCAAGTGCGCGTTACTGGCGACGTCACATTTGCGCCGATAGCTACTTTGACCATTGAACCGGGCACAAAAGTCATATTTGATAAACAGCCAGACATTGCCGGTACTGACTGGGCTGGCAATGCCGACGCCTACATTAAAGATCACAACGACCCAACTGGTCGCAAAGGCTATAGCCAGACTCACTTTTCTATAACGGCCAAAATTATAGCCAAAGGTACTCCGGATAAAAAAATTACCTTTACCTCAGCCCAAAGTAAGTCGGAATATGCCGATTGGGATCAACTGACACTACTCGGCGGCAGCCGCCTTGAATATGTGGAAGCGGCCTATGCCCATAACGGTCTGACGGTGTGGGGCGGCAATGTACAAATTACTCATAGCATGATTCACGATTCGCTGTGGAGCTGCGTGGACGTCTTTTCCCAGAACGTTTTGGTTGAAGATAACCAGATTTACTACTGTTGGCACCAGGCGATAGGCACCAAAAAAGCCGGCGTTCCTGCGACCATTCGACGTAACTTTATCCACGATGCCCAAGTTGGTGTTAACTGCGAGAACGGTTCCAAGCCCACGATTGTTGACAATAAACTAGTGGCGGCCCCGATTGGTGAAGAGTGCGGCAGCGGTTCGAGTAACGAAGTTATCGACCAGCCGGCGGACACAGCTGGCGGCACCTACGCCGGCCAGCTGATCTACCCTTCCAACAAACCGTAAGCAATATAGACTAGTGCTTATTTTTACTCTATATTGTTGATATGAAGAAAAATCAGAAGGGTTTTAGTGCAGTCGAAGGACTGCTAATTTTAATTATTGTAGGGTTACTGGGATTTGTAGGCTGGTATGTGTGGAATTCTAATAATAAAGCGGGTCAACAGACGCTTACTAAACAAGCTAGTGAAATTTCCTGGAAAGAAAAAAGCATTAAGCTAGTTGGTATGACTTTTAAGGCTCCATCAAACTGGCAAGATATCTCTGACAATACAAAATTTAAAGATAGTAAATACAAGTATGAAGAGATAAAACTTAAGTCTCCAGATAATTTTGTTCTGTCTCTTAGTGCAAACAATTTGCCGCGTGGCTATGAATCACCGCCAGACTTTACAGTATTAGAAGTAAAAAATATTGATGCGAGTAAGCAATACATTATTACAGACAACGGTGATGGTAAAGTGAGTAGGATTTATGTTGGTTCGGGGGATATCAAGGTTGGAGAGAAAATAGTGCCCATACCTCGCATAAATTCAAAATTAGATGGGGTTGGAATCGAAATCTTTGGGGCGTTTGAAAAACCATCCACCAGCCGTCCAATTTTCGAAGTAGAGTATCCCTCCTTGGCCGCATTCAATCAAGAAAAGTCTGTTAAAGAAGCAAAACAAATTTTAGAGAGCATTAAATTCAGTAACTAAAGCCTTCCGCAACCACTTCTAAGCCTTGTACTTTAGTTCCAATAGCGCCTACGGTGGCCCTCCAGAAAAAAGACCGAGTATCGGGCTTTTTTTAATTTATCAACCGTAAGCAATTAATTTTTGGAGCTGGTTGTGGGATCATGCCTCTAATATGCGGCGGTTTCGGCGGACGACTTTAATTACGGTTTTTTGCCTAGCTATATTGGGCGGTCTGGGACTTTCCCGCCGGATAACTTTTGAACCCTCGGTTTGGTATCTGTTGTTCTTTGCTCTTTGTTCATTGTTGATTAAACCTAAAAATATAACGAGTTTGTTGCTGGTCATATTTTTAGGACTTGGCTTGGGTCTCTGGCGTGGCAGTATTTATATGGAAAAGTTGAATGTTCTCAAAGAGCTATCAGGCCAACAAGTAACTATCGAGGCAACGGCAACTAGCGATTCAATTTATGCCAACGCTTCTCAACTTGAATTCACGGCAGGCCACGCCCACCTCTTGCAGGGATTGTCCCTGCAAGAGGGACAATCCCTGCAAGGCAAGGAGTTGGTGGGCGGTTTTAAGATTAGTGGCTTTGGCGAACCAATGATTTACCGCGGTGACCGCCTGCAAATTAGCGGTAAGCTCTATCCGACGCGTGGTGCCAACCAAGCGCGTATTGCTTATGCTCAGCTCAGACGCACGGGGCTTGATAACAACTGGCTTAACAAACTTACCCGCCACTTTAGCGCCGGCATGCAGAGCGCGCTGCCTGAACCAAACGCTTCTTTTGGTCTAGGACTGTTAATTGGCCAGCGCAATGGTTTGCCGCAGGATCTGACTAATCAGCTTATTATGGTTGGATTAGTGCATATCGTGGCGGTATCAGGCTATAACTTGACGATTCTAGTTCGTGCAGCCACTAAGCTAAAGCTTCGTTCTAAATATCAGCAACTGCTTATATCACTGGGTCTCATTAGCATTTTTATTTTGATGACCGGCTTTAGTGCCTCAATTGTCCGGGCAGCTATTATCTCAATACTAGGCCTTTGGGCGTGGTACTTTGGCCGCAATATCCGTCCGGTTTTGCTAATTGCTTTTACAGCGGCTTTAACTGGACTGGCCAGTCCGTTTTATGTATGGGGAGACTTAGGCTGGTATCTGTCATTTCTGGCCTTCTTTGGCATCCTTATCATTGCTCCGGTGGTAGCGGGAAGGTTATTTTCTCGCCCTCCGAAATTTTTGAGCTTAGTTGTACTTGAAACGCTATCAGCAGAAGTTATGACTCTGCCACTGATTATGATGAGTTTTGGCCAGCTTTCGCTAATTGCGCTGCTAGCAAATGTTTTGATTGTACCCCTGGTGCCATTTGCCATGCTTTTGGCTGCAATTGCCGGATTGGCCGGGGCTTGGTTAACGCCGTTTGCCGGTTGGCTGGCTTGGCCGGCCAATTTGCTGCTTACTTACATGCTAGATATTGTTCATCTATTTGCCGCCATTCCATCAATCTTTTTGCACCGGTCCATCAGCATGGCCGGTATGCTCTATTTTTATGGAATGGTACTACTTGTGGTCTTAGCCATTCGCCAACATAGTAAAACCAGGAATGCCGAAGTAGTAGATATCAAACGAGCTTAGCAAAATGGTTTGAGGGTTTGACTACTTTTGTTTCTGCAGTTTTTCTGGAGCTCTTATAATATTCCAACAAGCAGTTAAGTCTGTCGGCTCTTCAACGTCTGAAGCCAACGCTAAAATATCCAAGCAGAATTTACCCTCCTTGAATCCTTTTGGTATGCCTACTTGTGTGCTCAACGTAGCCGGTCTTTCAGAAATAGCCGGCGCCTTAAAGTACCAGTCAACAAGCGTACTACTATCTTGGCTGACGTATACTTTGCCAGGCGTTTCGGCCACTGGCCCTTTTACAAAGATAATTTCAGCGGGATTGCCGACCGCAGGTGTTATTAGTACCAGACCGCCCGATAAAGATTTGTCATCATCTGAGGAAACCAGGAGCTTTAATCTTACAATTCCACCGAGGTAAGCGTTTCTAGCCTTGTTGACTTGAACCAAAAGGTGGTTAGCGGATGTAGGCTCATCTCTAGTATTAGCACCCCCAATAGGCACTACATTGCCGGCGCGCCCAGTCTGGGATTCAGCGCTACTGGCACCAGGCGCTCCAATAAGTCCAACAGCGAGGGCTGCTGCAGTCGCCAGTGTGCCTAAATGGCACCGCAAAACAGACGCTTGGCGCCGTTCCCACCCATCAGATCGTCGCTCCTGATGGCCAGACATAATCTATGTAATTATATCATAAAATAGTAAATAATCCTAATAAATTATCTCCTAAAACAAGTTATATGCTAAAATGCCCCCAGTTATGTCTGGTCATTCAAAATGGGCGACTATCAAACGCCAAAAAGGCGCCAATGATGCCAAGCGCGGGGCGTTATTTACAAAATTGGGTAATCAAATCGCCATCGCCGCTCGCGGCGGCACTGATCCGGCGTTAAACTCCGCTCTGGCCATGGCGGTAGAAAAAGCCAAAGCCGCTAATATGCCAATGAGCAATATCGAACGTTCCATCGCCCGCTCGGCCGATAAATCGGCCGCGGTTCTTGAAGAAATTATGTACGAAGGTTATGGACCCGGCGGCGTAGCCGTACTGGTAGAAGTGGCGACCGATAATAAAAACCGCACCTATCCGGAAGTGCGGACGGCATTTTCTAAGAATGGCGGCAGTATGGCTGAGCCAAACAGCGTGGCCTTTCAGTTTAGCCGTAAAGGTGTAGTCCGGGTGAAGGGAACTGGCGAGCAAATCCAGCTACAGGCCATTGAAGCCGGCGCCGAGGACGTGATTGACGAACCGGGACCTCCGCCAGCTGGCGGAGAAACAGTGGTTTATACCACGCCTAACGAGCTGGCAAAAGTCCGTGAAGCGCTCAAATCAGCCGGGTTGGAAGTCGTCGAAGCCGAGCTGACCTACGTGCCAAATAGCAATATTGAAATCAGCGACCGCGAGACCGCCCGCAAAATCGTCAACCTTATGGACGCCCTCGAAGATTTAGACGATGTAGTTTCTACTCACACCAACTTCGATATCGCTGACTCCGTAACTTTATAAAATTCTTAAAATGCTCTTTACTAAAAATCAACAAGATGTTATTTTAATGTTTGAAAAATTCTATTATGAATATTGTTAGACACGCAGAGGAAATTGCACGAGCAGCACATGCTAAACAAAAATACTATATTGGTAGAAATGCTTACCCATTTTTTGACTCACATGTCGAACCGGTAGCAGCTATCGTCCGAGCCATGGGCTACGGCGAAAAAACAGTTGCTGGGGCACTATTGCATGACGTTGTAGAGGACAGCCCATGGACAATCGATGGTTTAAGAGAAGAAGGCATTCCCGAAGAAACAGTTGAAGCTGTTGATGCAGTTACTGAAAGGAAGGGCGAAACACCGATTCAATTTCTCGACCGCTCAATTAAAGTCGCTAGAGCAATAGTTATTAGATTTGCTGATTCATCGACTCAGTTTTCTGGCACAATACAACAGACTGGTTTTATGGAACTAAATAGATATAGAAAAAGAATCCAGAAACACGGCAGGGTCGTTGCTATTACGCACCCTATACTGCCAGACCCTCGAACTCTAAAAGACTAGTTTTAATCTATAATTATAAAACGATGCGAATTATTGGGATTGACCCCGGAACGGGGATTTTGGGTTTTGGCGTCATCGACGTCGATAACTCCTCTAAGGGTACGACCCTTAGGTATAAGTTGGTTGACGCCGGAGTTATAAGGACGCCGGTTAAAGAAGACGAAACGGTCCGGCTGCAAACTATTTTTGAAGAACTTTGCACCGTTATTGCGGAGACTAAGCCAGCCGAAATGGCCGTTGAAAAGCTGTTTTTTGCCCAAAATATCACGACGGCCATGAGCGTGGCACAGGCCAGGGGAGTGGCGATTGTAGCCGGCACCCAAGCAGGCCTGAAAGTATCCGAATACACGCCGCTGCAAATCAAACAAGCGCTGACCGGCTACGGCCGGGCCGACAAGAAACAGATGCAGGAAATGGCCCGCGTGCTGCTTGGCCTAAAAGATATACCAAAACCAGACGATTGTGCTGATGCCCTGGCTACCGCCATCACACACTCAATGAGCATTAAAGTTGACTAAACACCAAATAAGGTCTATAAATTGGATAATAAGTTTAGGAGAACATTATGGTAGGTGAAGTTCCCGCGGAACTAGGCGAGCCATTTCGTCTATCGCCACACGACCGACAAGAATTATTAGTTAGATTAATTGAAGTAGGTAAAGAAGATCCATCGGTGTATGATGCCCTTGGAATCCATGTAGCAGCAAGCTCTCGACACGGAAAGCCTCGACTAAGTGATGGACAAATGTTTGATATCGCATTAGCTACACACATGCGTGCGCTTAGAAGAGAAGCCAGCTTGGCTCTAGAGTAGAGAACGAACTCCACTCAGGGACTAGACTGTTCCTTCAGAGCTGTAGATCTATGTTGTGCGATAATTAGATCATGATTGTGGCACTGGAAGGCAAGGTGGCCGAGAAGATCGGTGAGGTAGTAGTTATAGATTGCGGCGGCGTGGGTTATGGCGTGCTGGTGCCGTTCGAAGATTTTGGTGCCTTAAAAATCGGTGAACGGGCAAAACTTTATATTCATGAGAGTATTCGCGATAACGCCCATGACTTATTTGGTTTTCGCAGTCTTGAGGCCAAGCAACTTTTTGAACAATTACTAAGCGTCAAAGGCGTAGGGCCTAAAATGGCCTTGGCAATTTTAAGTGTGGCCTCTTTATCACATGTGCGCCGGGCAATCGCTGGTGGTGATACCAAATTTATTTCTCAAGCAAGAGGCGTAGGCAAACGGGCCGCCGAGCGAGTAGTGGTTGATCTGAAAGATAAAGTCGGCCTAACTGCCAGCCAAGACGCTACTGAATTTCTGACGACATCTGCCGACCCCAGCGACGAAGCCCTGCAGGGATTAGTAGCTTTAGGTTATTCCGTGCAAGACGCGGCCGAAGCTCTGAAAAAAATCGACCTCAAACTGCCCGCAGCCGAGCGTATCAAACAAGCTCTAAAAATAGGCAAGTAGCTAATGACTGGATCTGGTCTTGCCCTGTAGTAGACCTCGTAGTGAGCTTTCCAGGCGAGTCACAGAGCGGCTTTATTAATTTGCTAAAAGCAAATTACACTGGAAAGTCTACTACAGGGCTCACTACGGGGCTTGCGTTATTGGTGCTAGTCTGATAATTTAGTCACAACATGAGAGTAGTCGCAACACTCCAAAATGATGCAGAAGGGGCCGCCCGGCAGGGCGGCTTTTTTTTATAATGCAGCCAACCAAGCTAACTCTGGCCGACGGGAAAGTATTTGCAGGCTTTGCTCCTAAAGGCCAAAAAAACAGCCCCCCGGCTGAAGTTGTATTCAACACCGGCATGACCGGCTACGAGGAATCTTTGACAGACCCATCATACGCCGGCCAAATTCTAGTATTCACTTATCCGTTGATGGGCAACTATGGGGTGAGCGGAAAAAATAATTGGGAATCAGACAAGATTCATGCCTACGGCGTGGTGGTTAGTGAGTCATGCCAGACTTGGAGCCACCAAGGCAGCCACCAATCCTTGCTTGATTGGCTTAAAAACCAAAATGTGCCAATAATTACGGGCGTCGATACTCGGGCATTAACTAAGCATCTGAGGGTTCAGGGGACGATGGGCGGCATTATTGGTGGCAGTAAATCGTCGCTCAAAAACTTCATTTTTAAAACCAAAATAGTATCGGTCGCCAGACCGATTATTTATAACGAGAATCACAAAAAAACCATCATTTTGGTGGACTGCGGTGCCAAGAATAATATACTCAGATTGCTGATTAAGCTGCCCGTCAAAGTAAAAAAAGTGCCCTATGATTATGATTACACGCATGAAGATTATGACGGCGTGGTAATTTCTAACGGACCAGGCGACCCAGCCGATTATAAAAAAACTGTAAGCATAGTCTGCAAAGCTTTTGTTAAAAATAAACCGATCTTTGGTATTTGTCTGGGTTCACAGCTTATGGGGCTAGCTGCCGGAGCAGAAACCTACAAACTGCGATTTGGCCACCGCGGTCATAATCAACCATGCATAAGCGCTAGTCCTGGTCAGTGTTATATAACCAGTCAAAACCACGGCTACGCCATTGACGAAAAAACCTTGCCCAAAGATTGGGAAGTAAACTTCCGCAATTTAAATGATGATTCGATAGAAGGCATAAGGCACAAAATAAGGCCGTTTTTCTCTGTTCAGTTTCACCCGGAGGCCAGTCCCGGACCGACTGACACCAGCTGGTTATTTAAAAAGTTTTGGGAGACGTTATGATTACAGAGTCAAAAAAAGGACGCGCGGGGCGTTCGTCCTTTAAAAAAGTCTTGATCTTGGGATCGGGCGGTTTAAAAATCGGCCAGGCCGGCGAGTTTGATTATTCTGGGTCGCAGGCCATAAAAGCCCTAAGAGAAGAAGGCATATACACAGTACTGGTAAATCCCAATATTGCCACGGTCCAGACTGACGGCGATATGGCCGACCGAGTTTACTTTCAGCCGCTTAACATCTCGATAGTCAACAAAATTATTGCCCGCGAAAAACCCGATGCTATAGCTCTGAGTTTTGGTGGTCAAACGGCACTTAATCTGGGTCTTGAACTGCACGAGCAGGGAATTTTAGCTAAGTTTGGGATAAAAGTTTTAGGTACGCCGGTGTCGGCCATTAAAATTACCGAGGACCGGCAGCTTTTTAAAAAGGCTCTGTCAGAAATTGGCGTCAAAACCGCGCTTAGCCAAGCGGCTTATAGCGTTGAACAGGCCAGCCGAGCTGCCAAAAAGATTGGTTATCCAGTGATGATGCGCTCGGGTTATAGCTTAGGCGGGCTGGGCTCAGGCAAAATAAAGAGCCAGGCCGAGCTGCAAAAGAAGGTCAGGCAAGTACTCCGGGTAGTGCCCCAAGTTCTGATCGAAGAGTACTTAGACGGCTGGAAGGAAATCGAGTATGAGGTGGTACGCGATGCCTCGGGCAGTGTTATTGCGGTTTGCAACATGGAAAATTTTGACCCCATGGGTATACACACTGGCGAGAGTATTGTAGTGGCGCCGTCGCAGACTTTGACTAACAGTGAATACCACCAACTGCGTGAGACTGCCCTAAAAACCATCGAGCATCTAGGCATTATCGGCGAATGCAACATCCAATTCGCCCTTAATCCGAGCAACGGCGATTACCGAGTAATTGAAGTCAACGCCCGCTTGTCCCGCTCTAGCGCTTTGGCATCTAAAGCTACTGGCTACCCCTTGGCTTTCGTGGCTATGAAGCTGGCCTTAGGTTACTTACTGCATGAAATTAAAAATTCGGTCACTGGCAGCACGCCGGCTTTTTATGAGCCGGCACTAGACTACATTGCTGTTAAAATTCCGCGCTGGGATCTGGTTAAACTTAAAACTAGCGACCGCAGCATCGGCTCAGAAATGAAAAGCGTCGGCGAAGTTATGGCTTTGGCCCGGTCGTTTGGCGAAGCTTTGCAAAAGGCCGTTCGGATGCTGAATATTGGGGCCGACGGCCTGTCCATTCATCCCTATGAGTTTAAAGATCCCATGGAGGAAATATCGGAGCCCACCGACAGACGGCTGTTTGCAATCTACCAAGCCTTACAAAATGGCACGGACGTAGATAAAATTCACAGCGCCAGCCAGATAGACAAATGGTTTTTGGCCCAGATCGAAGTTATTAAAAATTTGGAAACAGATTTAAGCCAAAAACCACTTGGCCGCGAACTTTTACTTGATGCTAAAAAGAAAGGCTTTTCTGATAAGACTATCGCCTTATTGTGCGGTACTTCGGAAGAAAAAATCCGCCAAAAAAGGATCAAAGCCAAAATTTTGCCGGTCGTTAAGCAAATTGACACTCTGGCCGGAGAATTTGACGCCAGGACCAATTATTTATATTTGACTTACAGCGGCACGGAGAATGATGTTGGACCACTACCCGGCAAGCCGATTATGACACTTGGCTCCGGGCCTTATTGTATCGGCAGTTCGGTGGAGTTTGATTGGTGCGCCGTAAATTGCGTTAAGACTCTGCGTAAATATCAAAAGGCCACAATTATGATAAATTCCAATCCGGAAACCGTCTCGACTGATTATGATAGATCCGACAGGCTTTATTTTGAAGAACTGACTTTGGAACGAACCCGGGACATCACCGATTTTGAAAAGCCAGCCGGGACTATCGTTTCGGTAGGCGGGCAAATTGCCAATAATCTAGCCCTGCCACTGGCGCAGCGGGGCTATACAATACTCGGCACCTCGGCGACCAGTATTGATAAAGCCGAAGATCGGCAAAAATTTTCCTCAATGTTAAACCGTCTTAAAATTGATCAACCAATCTGGCAAGAAGTGTCCAGCCTAGCCCGGGCCAAAACCTTTGTGAGCCAAATTGGCTACCCGGTTTTAATCAGGCCTTCTTATGTGTTGTCCGGCGGAGCCATGAATGTTGTCAGCGATGAGGCAGAGCTCAAAAAATATTTATTGGAAGCTGCCGCCTTGTCGCCCGATCATCCGGTGGTGATTTCGCAGTTTATAAGCGGCGCCAAGGAACTGGAGATTGACGGTGTGGCCGCCGCTGGCAAGATCCAAATTTATGCCATCACCGAGCATCTGGAAAATGCCGGCGTTCATTCCGGCGATGCCACGGTAGTTTTGCCGCCACAACGGCTTTATTTGGAAACCATCCGCCGGGCTAAACAAATTACCAGAGCCATAGTCGGCGAGCTTAATTTAACCGGGCCATTTAATATCCAATTTATTGCTAAAGATAACGAAATCAAAGTGATTGAGTGCAATGTCCGGGCCTCGCGTTCCTTTCCCTTCGTTTCTAAAATGACAAATTATAATTTTATTGAAATAGCTACCGAAGCCATTTTGGGAATAAATAAAAAGGCTGACTACCACACTATTGACCTGGATTATGTAGGCGTAAAAAGCCCCCAATTTTCTTACAACCGGCTAAAAGGCGCCGATCCGGTGGCCGGCGTCGAAATGGCTTCAACTGGGGAAGTGGCCTGTCTGGGAGACGATATGCTGGAAGCTTTTTATAACTCCTGGCAAGCCACCGAACAAACCATCACCGGCAAAAACATTTTCTTGAGTGTGGCCGACGAACAAAAATACAAATTCGTTGATGAATGCTTGGCCCTATACGAGCGTGGCTGGCGATTTTACGCGACGCCGGGGACGCATGATTTTCTAAAAGACCACGGTATTAAATCCGAAATTATTTATAAAATCAGTGATAAAACCGAACCCAGCATCCCCAGTGGGATCGTTGGCAAAAAGTTCGAACTTATGATCAATCTGCCTTCCAGCTCGGAAACCAGCCCCGATGCCTATACGATTCGGCGGCTGGCCATTGATAACCATTTGCCGCTAATTACCAACGCCGAGCTGGCCAGGACGCTGCTGCAATCATTAGTGGAATCAAAGACTCTTGAGCCGGAGCCCAAATCCTGGCAAGAATTTATGGCTGGAAAATACCAACCGACCAGTCCCAGCTCAGCGGCTCAAAAGTTACTCTGATGGGAAATCCTCAGGCAAATGGACAAGTTCAAAACGGGATTCTTTATCCGATAACCTATGGCCCCGAGGGAAGTTATATAAATGTTGCCAAGAGATATGAAGAAATAACTCCTATCGTTATAGAGGGTGCACAGCGGAATGTTTATAATTTTCTGGATGTAGCAAAACGTGATTTTTGGGCTGCCACGGGCTTCGCCGCTCTTCGCGGGCAAGGAATTATAAATAGTAATGAGATTGATGCAAGAGGCCGTAAAATGTGGCGGGAATTCACTCATAAATACGGCGACTCTCAAGTACGAGCTCAGCGTGACAAATATAAAACACATCTCGCAATAGTCACAAAAAAATTTCCAAAGCCAGATCAGATAGCAGCTTAGCATCACCGAGTTCATTTGCCTGTTAAAATAGAACAGATGTCAGAAGGGGTGGGGAAGTTGCCGCCAAGTGACTTTGGCGGCCAAAAATACCAAAAAAGAATAACCAAACTGCATGCTAAAATTGATAAACTCTTTCCTAGGTTTAACTTTAGTTATCATCTGGCAAGACAAGAAGCGCTAAGAAGACAAGAGCGGTGGGATAAAATAGTTGGTTTTATACCTAAGTTGATTGGTTTTAGAAGTAATGAACAAGACAAACCTCCTAGATAAATTACCTAAGCCGATATTTATTTTGGCGCCGATGGACGATGTCACCGACACGGTTTTCCGCCAGATCGTGGCCGATTGCGCGCCGCCCGATTTATATATCACCGAATTTGTAAACGTCGACGGCTTGCAAAGTCCGGGCCGGGAAAAGCTACTAAAAAAACTTCGGTTCACTTCTAAAGAAACTCCTATCTTTGCGCAATTATGGGGTTTGAAGCCTGAAAATTTTTATAAAACAGTCAAGGAAATTGTCGATGGTACCTTGATCGAAGAGATTCAGTCATTGCGAGCTAAGGATAGAGATGCAATGCAAGGTCGTTCGACTCTGAGGGAAGAGCCCTCAGGTCCTTCGACCGTGAGCTCAGGCCGAATCGGCTCAGACTCGAAGAGAAGAAGCGAAGCGCGGAACGAAACGTACAAAGAGGTACGTAGAGCGAGCACTGGAGCTTCTGACATAGCAGTGCGCTCTAAGCATGGCAGTATGCCCGGCTTTGCCGGGCAACAGGCCGATGCGGTCCTTAGCTACGCAGGGGTTGATTTAAACATGGGGTGTCCAGTTAAGACAGTTATAAAAAATGGAGCCTGCGCGGCACTGATAAATAACAGGCAACTGGCTGGTGAAATAATTGATGCGACCCAGGAAGCTGTAGAGTACGTATTCTCTCGGGGCGCGCATCTGGGTGCAGCGCAAGGCGGGGGCAAGGATCGTAGAGGAAATGTACGAGATGGTACATTGAGTGCGAACCGGAGCCCACAACACAGCGATGCGCCAGAAGCCACTGGCGGAGTCGGTGGCTTTGCTGATGAGCAGGCCAGGGCGGTGCGTGTGCCGAGGGACTTCCCTATCAGCGTAAAAACGCGTGTTGGGTTTTCTACAACAGACATGAGTTGGCTAGAATTTCTGCTGTCAAAAAAGCTTGACTTGTTAAGTATTCACGGCCGGACAGCCAAGCAGTTATCCAAAGTCCCGGCCGACTGGGAGCTGATTGGCCAAGTCCGGGAAATGCGTGATGTCCTCTGCCCCACTACAAAAATTGTCGGTAACGGTGATGTTATGACACGCCAGCAAGGCTTGGAACTAGCCAAAAAATACAAACTGGACGGGGTTATGATCGGCCGCGGTGTTTTTCATGATCCGTTTGTTTTTGCTCCGCCGGTTGGCGGACCGGCTGCCGGAAGCCCTTGGGAACAGTGGAGTAAGGAACAAAAAATTGAGCTGTTTGGCAAACATATAAAACTCTTCGCCCAAACTTGGAAACGCGGCGATCCGCCAGCTGGCGGAAAATTCGAAACTCTCAAAAAATTCGCCAAAGTTTATATTAACGGCTTCGACGGCGCCAGTGAACTGCGGGCCGAATTAATGTCCGCCAGCTCGGCCCGGGAATTACTCGGATTTTTAGATAAAGAGCACTAATTATTCGGTGCCAAAATAGCGGTCGCCAAAGTCGCCGAGTCCGGGGACAATGTAGGCGTTACTATCTAGTTTCTCATCAACTGCCGCCGTGATTATCGGCACGTTGGAGTGTTTTTTATTGACACGTTCTAAGCCTTCTGGAGCACAGACTATACTAACTACTACAATACGCTTGGCGCCAGCAGATTTTACAATATTGAGAGCCTCATCCATCGAGCCCCCAGTTGCGAGCATCGGATCAACGATAAAGATAGTGTCTGCACTTTTAATATCGGGAAGTTTTTCGTAATATTTGTCGGCGATGGCCGTTTTTTCGTCTCGGACTAGACCGATGAAGCCAACCGATATCGAGGGCAACAACCCATAGGCTGCGCTGAGCATTGATATGCCGGCACGCAAAATGGGAACTACTACAACCCGATCTGTTAAAAGTTGACCGGAAAATGAAGCGATCGGAGTCTCAATTTTTGAGGTTTCAGTTTGTAATCCCTTGGTAGCTTCAATTAAAAGTAGTTTAGATACTATGTCAGAATGCCGGCGAAACTCATCGGCCTGCGTGCGTTTATCACGCAGCAAGGTCATTGAATTGTTGATGAGCGGATGGGCAACAACAGTTACATTTTTCATACGTCTCTACTACTAAAGCCTCTGTCATTGTTAGAAGATGTAAGTTCCATCTAACAATAATAGCTTAGGCTGGGCTCAGAAGTTCGACTTTAATGGCAGTTTCACCAACTGCTTGGGGAACGGCTTGTCCAGAAAAATCTTCTGCCTCACTGGCTTTAATAATTGCTTCTCGGCCTTTATAAATACGCCACTTTACGGTTGCCGGAGATAATCCTAACAACCACTCTATCTCTTTGTAACTCCAACCTAATCCGAACATAAAAAGCGGTCGTCTTTGTTCATATGGTATATCGGTAAGTAATTTGATCAAATTCCTAATGTGCTGAGAGTTTTCATAAACTTGTGCTGGATCTGAAGCAGTGCTTCGGAATTCGGGGGCAACTACTGCGTCACCTAGAGTTCCATGCTCGATGCCGGCTATTGCCGGCCTGCGCCGTTCTCTTCTTATTTCGTCATTAGCTTCATTGCGGGCTATGGCTAGAAGCCAATTTTGCACAGAAGTTTTGCCTCGGAAATCTTGATACCCCGGCCTCCTGAACAACATCTTCTTCGTCTGGTGATCCCGGGGACAGCTCTAGTTTTCTTCGCCTCACGTATCGTACCAAAGTATCACGATGATCTCTTACTACATCACTAAAATCAGGTCTCCCGTCAGTCTCGGGTGTTCCCACTGACGAAACCCTTCGCCCATCGTCCGGAAAATGTCCATTACCATCAGAACGATGGCCGTTTTGTGGTCCAGCCTCTATCATATCTTGCTTTTATACTATGCTAATTTGGCGAAACGTCAAATAGAAGCTAAAAGTGGTTTACCACCCTTCGATCTCGCGTCTCGGGGTTGAGAGACGAGTAAGGTGAATTTATCCGCTGCATCGAATGGTTTACCACGAGCAAGCGCAGAGCGTCGAGTGGTGGGGGAGGCAGGTTTCGAGTTATTCTGCGGCTGCGCCAATCCGCCTT
>JACPKF010000003.1 GCA_016187125.1 Candidatus Saccharimonadota bacterium | reverse complement strand
GGCTCACCCTCGTGGCTTAAATATTCTGAGTATCTTACCTTGGGTTTTTTGTTTTTGGCTGCCCTTTTTCGTAAAAACATATGCCCTCCTTTTTATTCGTATAATTAAGTGTTTAAGTAATTACTTAAACATCTACTTGTAATCTACGGCGGGTTTTAAAAACTGTCAAGTAGGAATTTATTTTTCTGTGGATAACCTAATGTCCTGACAGAGGCAGACAGTTTCTGTTAAGCAAGTGCTTAACTATTAGTCGAGTCACGATTAGCGCGCTACCATCCACCAGTCCCATTAGGACGGTATCTCGAAACGGGCCTGAACAAGATTTAAGCCGATAAACATTAGGCCGGCGATGACTAGCAAAAAATAAGTCTCATAAGCTATTGCCAATGAAGCAACAAGCAGCTCAAAGCCGATATACATAGGATTTTGTAGATGCCCATAAACGCTCTGTTTTGCATGAGACTGCTGACCTTTATTAAAGAAGTTTCCATTGACCAGCGACCAGAAGCCCAAAGTTCTGATACTGGCGTAGATTAAGTAGAGCGAAATTACCACTAGGAATATTGAGACGGTCGCATTTAACAGGCCGTCAGTTAGCTCTCCGTAGCTGAAGGCATAGTAAAAAACAATGGCAAAAAATAGTGCCCAAAACGGTAGTATGATACCCCCGTGAATATATGCGCCATATCTTTTGGAAAGCCTGTTATAGAGCTTGTATTTCTTTTGCAGGAGTACAGATACTGTGTTTGTTGTGACAGCCGCGACTAGAATTATTGCAATCAGTGGTTCTATTCTCATCGAATTACCATACTCAACTTATCTCCTAACTGTACAGCACACTGAACCGAGTTAGAACCATGCTGGCAACCAGGATGTAGCTCTGAATCTGTAAGCGGTAGGCCTGGTTTGCCGGCAGATTCAGCGCTACAATAAAGCCAATGGTTAAAAACCATAAAGGTTTCGCCCATCTGTGGCTAGTGTTGCTGGCCGTAGCTCTAGCGGTTATTGGCTTGGTTGGCTGGCGGGTGTTTGCAAACAATCACAAGTCTATTGATCAATCGTCCTCAGCGCAGGCTGATACGGCTGGAAATGCCGACTCGAATAATTTACCAAAGTTCATCCAGGCTGATTGGATTGATACCAGCCGGATTGGCGCTATCTCTAAGTTTCGTTCCAGCTCTGGGCATGATTTTTCCGGTAATGGCGAAACTTGCCGTAGCATGAAGCATTATTTTAATGCCCTGCGAACCACTGAAGAAGAAATGCTTATCAATAACAATAGCGGTTTCCCGCCGCCATTTAGTTTAGAGGGAGCAATACCAATCTACAGCCCAGTTGATGGTAAAATTGCCGCTATTGAAAGTGATCAGACCGATGTCGGCCAGCAAATTTATATCCAACCGGAAAAATACAAAGATTTTACCGTCCGCCTTTTTCATATCTTCTTACTTGATGGTTATAAAAAAGGCCAACAAGTTAAGGCTGGTGAGCAAATTGGCAATATCGGGAAAATCCAGAATACTGATATCGCCGTAAGCGCCGGGGGCCTTGGCAGCCATAATTTTATTTCTTATTTCGAGGTGATGCCTGATTCAGTCTTCGCCAAATATCAAACCCTTGGGATAAAAGACCGCCAAGAATTAATTATTACCAAGGAATATCGTGATGCCCATCCATTGCAGTGCAATGGCGAACAGTTTGCCCAACACTACGATCAATCAAATACGGACGAATTCGTCTTTATTAATGGGTATAGACGTTAGGGACTGTCGCTCTGGCGACCGCCCTATCTTCACCCGCCTAAAATGGTGAGACCGGGAGGATTCGAACCTCCGACCTTCGGCTCCGCAAGCCGACGCTCTAATCCGCTGAGCTACGATCCCAGAAAATAGGGCTGGGTGCGTAACTGGGGTGATTTTAGCAGTTTTACAGATAAAAGGCCAGCTTTAGGTTTTGGCGATTGCGGAGGTGCAGAACATACATTTGGTAGCTTCGCGCGGGATTTTGCCAAGGCAGTGCGGACATTTCTTGGTGGGCGACTCGCTTTCCTTGCCGGTTCCAAAACGCTCTGTAAGATGATTAATTGGCTGGATGACTAAGAAAAATATAACCAAGGCGACAATAATAAAGGAGATCAAACTATTAATAATGTCGCCGTATAAAAACTCTTTGCCGTTGATTGTAAAACTGGAGCTGGCTAGCTTTTGGCCGCCATAAAATACGGCGACTAAAGGGTCAATAAAACCTTTTACCAATGAGTTAACTAAACCAGTAAAGGCCGCACCGATGGCAATACCGACCGCCAAATCCACCACATTACCGCGAAGTATAAACTTCCTAAATTCTTTGAGCATGGTTTTATTATACGCAGGTATGAGAATGGAGAATGGAGACTAAAGAATTATCGGTCTTGGTCCAACTGATCCCAACGGTCGTAAAAATGGTTTTGGTATGATTAGTTGGTCAAACTGAAAGGAGAACCACGTGCTTGAAGCCACTCATAGTTTCATCAAACAGATCGGCAAAAAACTTAACCTGAGTGAACAAGGTATAGATAGACTACTAAAACCTGATGCTGAACACAACTTTGATATTGAGCTAAAAAGCGGCCAAAAATTTAAGGCCTACCGTGTCCAGCACAGTAATAAACTTGGTCCGTACAAAGGCGGAATCAGATTCCACCAAAATGTCAATCTTGACGAAATCAGAGCGCTGGCAATTTTGATGAGTCTTAAAACGGCCGCGGTCGGTCTACCCTTGGGCGGAGCTAAAGGCGGCGTAGCGGTCAACCCCAAGGAGCTGTCTAGAGCCGAACTTGAAGAGATTAGCCGGCAATACGTCCGCCATTTAGTAAAGTTCATTGGCCCGGATAAAGATATTCCGGCGCCCGATGTTAACACCGACCAACAGATTATCGATTGGATGGCCGATGAATATGAAAGACTGACAAAAGACAAAAGTCATGCCAGCTTCACCGGCAAAAGCCTGCATTTGGGCGGCAGTGAGGGACGTGAAGCAGCCACCGGCCGCGGCGGCGTCATAGCCTCGGCTAGGCTTTTTCAACATCTTGGCAAACCTAAACAAAAGCTGACTTATGCTGTGCAGGGTTATGGTAATGTCGGGTCATTTTTTGCGACGATTGCTCAAAAAGAGCAGCCAGACTGGCAAATGGTAGCGGCGAGCGATTCGCGAGCCGCCGTTTATGACCCCAGTGGCCTTGATGCCAAAGAGCTGGCAGATTATAAAAACAGCGGTAAAAGTTTTAGTGACTTTAGAGCTAACGGCACCAGGTTAATCTCTAACGAAGCATTAATTAGTCTTGATACGGATGTTTTAGTTTTAGCTGCCTTGGAAGATGCATTAACAGAGTCCAATGCACCGAAGGTCAAGGCTAAATACATAGTTGAATTAGCTAATGGCCCAATTAACGAAGCGGCTTACCAATACTTAACCCACCTCCGCCAAGGCTCCGTCGGGCAGGCAAGTCAGCCTGTTACGATTTTGCCGGATATTATCGCCAACGCTGGCGGGGTGATAGTTAGTTACCTCGAGTGGCTGCAAAACAAGGCCGGCGAACATTGGCCAGAGACCAAAGTGAATGCCGAACTAAAAAAATACATGGTCAAAGCTGTTGACCATGTTTATAAATCTGCTACCTCACAGAACCTCTCACTTAAAGAAGCCGCCTTGGCGATTGCCCTTAAACGTTTAACCACCTGACCTTTTGTTCATCGGATTTTCCTCCTTCCCTGACCTGCAATCCGCCTCAGGCGGACGGCAGGTCCTTACGTTTACACACTACACCTGTCTGTTAAATCGGTCAGTTAAAAGTCTTACAACTGCTATCATGGCAATATGGCGCATATTCACACCAAACCTGGTCAACACGATCACACGGCCAGCGCTTACATCGTTCGGGTTGATGGTAACGAACCCCGCATAATGCTCCACAGACACAAGCTGGACAGGGTTTATTTACAGTTTGGCGGGCATGTCGAGCTGGATGAGAATCCTTGGCAAACTCTCATTCACGAACTTCGTGAAGAAGCAGGCTATGACATCAGTCAGCTAAAAATACTGCAACCAAAGTTGCGGCTCAAACAACTCACAAAGGCCTCCATCCACCCTATTCCAATCTGTTACAACACTCATAGCGTCAGGAACGCCAAAAAGCACTACCATACGGACAGCGTTTTCGCCTTGACAACTCAGGAGTCTCCAAAACACTCACTTGCTGAAGGTGAATCGCAAGACCTAAGACTGTTCACGCGTCAAGAAATCTCTGATCTGCCTGACTCCGAAATCTTCCCTATGGCCCGTGAGATGGCCTTATTTATATTCGACCAGGTACTCCCAAATTGGGAACAAATACCCACGAAAAGCATATAATTTGATCAAAGGAGGATATATGCGCCAAATCGATGGAAAATATAAAACTGACGGCAATATTACGAAACTAGACGGCACACCAATCCCAGGCGATGAACCGCTGGTACTATTTCGGGCCAAAGACAAGCTCCTGCCACAGCTGCTGGAAGATTATAAAAAGCTTTGTCAGGACACCGGTTGCCAAGCCCAACAAGTCGAATCACTTGGTCCGCTAATCCAACAAGTAAAAGACTGGCAAGCAGCTAATCAGGACAAGGTTAGACTGCCCGATTAAGCTATTGGATTTTGACCGGCGGCTTTCTGGTAGGCTTAGGTTTCAACTCTGGCTCCTGTGCCTCTTTGGCTGCGCTGGCTTCATGTTCCTTGGCCGCGTGTTCGTGTACAAGATGGCCGCTGCGGCGATGGATGAACATCGGGACAGCAATGGCTAGCACGCCAAGGCCGGCATATAGACCGCTAAAGGTGTAATAAGTTTGGTTGATGTTGGCTGTGATGTCGGCGGCCAAGGTAGTTATTGTTTCCTGTATGACCTTACTCTCCATGTTCAGCTGCGGCACCAACTTTTTATTAACACTCCAGTTTAGGACGTAGGCCAGGGTTAGTAAGAGGACGCCAACGGTTATAAGTGTAATACCCAAACGGCGTAATCCCCGTGTCCGGCTGGCACTTAGAAAGACTATGGCAAGGGCGGTTAGCAAACTCAAAATTGCCAAATAAAGCGGTGTCTTTTTAACCTGTTGGTAGTAGTCTGGTACGTCCTTAAGCTGGTCGGCAAAAACCGATTGATTGGATCCAGATAATTTTATGGTTTCGGCTGTAATTACCGGATCTTTCAGAAACTCCCCGCCGGAACTTATACTCTTTTTTACAAGATCTGTAATTGACGCCGGTGACATGCCTTTTGGCAAGCAAGTTGCGCTGAAGGGGTCAAAATCTTGGGCTGGCGCACTGTTTGTACAAGCCGGCAAGGTAGCGGCCCGCTCGGTTGCGGCTTTGGCTGCTTCATTGGCAAAGGTGTCTTTTAGCCCCGAAAGGTCAATCCGAAAGTCCGGGATCGGCGCTTGGCCGTCCAGCCATACAAAAAAACTATCCAACACCTTTTCGGTATTGGACTGCAAAAACTGCGGCGTAAATGTTTTTTCGGCAACTTGTTTGACCATTGGATCGGTTAAGGATATACCTTCGCCGGCCTCACCGGCAGTTGTTTTGGTCTGCTCTAGAACGCTAGAGACAGCCGAGCTATAAATGTTACTGTCAGCCAAAAACTTTTTGATATTTTGCGAACTGCCGGCCGTGCGGATAATGCCGGTGTCCATAGCCAAGACGAATAAAAAGAGCGGCAGCAGGCCTACCAAAAGAAAAACTAACATTCGGCGAAGAAAAGTCATAAGCATAATGATAACAGCCAGAGGCCCAGAACAGGAAGCCACAACCCAAAAAAACTGATGCCTGAATTTCAATCATCATCGCCAATGCAGGCGAGGGTGGAAAACCTCAGGTTCACCAGTCACGTTTCTCATGGGGTATCTCCCAATACCGTGTTTCAAGCGCTGCTTTCGCCCAGTCTATTTGATCTTGGGGAGCTCCGATTTGCTCAAGTGCTGCAAGCTGTATTTTTGTACACTCCCTTTCTGCCGTTTCGCCAGAATAGATGTCGGGTGGCACAGGCTGGTTCGGATGCGCTTTTTTATAATCTTTCCATTGTATAGAATGATTGGCATCGTGGACGAGAACACCAGCGTACCAAGATGTCCCGGGCCTAAACTGTTCATCTGTGGCAAAGAAAATAGTTGGATCAAACCACGGGTTCATACCCGAGCCTCTGTCAACTTGCAGTATCATACCCATATTGTCTACTACCAACTTAAAATGATTAGGTGTTTTGTTTTGTAGTAAATCTAGGGCAGCTCTTGATTGCTGGATAAAGTTACCATTACCAATAATTGTTATTTTTCCAGACGGGCTATCATAAACTTCAATTTGCTTCTCGCTATTAAGCCGCTCATTAAGAACATGATCCGCCCAAGCTGTATTGAGTCTGGCTTCGGTGGACTCGAACGTCGGAACAAAAACTTTAGTGCCTCTGCCCGGAAGCTTTCTAGGTCTCTCCAGGTTCTTGGAACTTGCCGGGCCATGACTAGCGACGACGGTAGCCCGACCACGATTGACCGGGGCTGCTTTAGCCTGCTCAGCAATCAATGCTCCTACTCCTACACAGATTGCACCTATCGCGAGTAACTCACGGATACTACGCCTCATCAAGCGTTTCTTGAGCCCTTCGTTGCTCGAAGTACCCAGAGATAATCCTTCTTTTCTGTTTTCATATTCCATAGTCTAGATTATAACACACTTTATTGCGTTATGCAACTTTTAATTGCCGGTGGTGTATCACTTACTCTGTTTCAAGATTAGTATTATGAATGTCGGCGGCTTTGGTGACCGGCCACCAGCGCGAATATCACCATTGGATCGAGGAGGCCAAGAAGCCCGAAACCCACGCCAAGCGCATCGCCACAATGTGCGAACTGTTGAGCCAGCACAAGAAATAATTTGTCACTGCGCACGGGCTCCAAACGTGACGTGCAAAAACCCTAATTAATAAACTTGATTGTGACTACCAATGTCTAAAAATATGTAAGCATCGTCAGTTTCTTTGTACAATACCCTCAAATCACCCATGATCGAAAACGCTCGCTGGCCCATCTTTGGGCCAGTTAAAGGATGATCATTCAATGATTTTCCTCGCTCAACTTTGCACGCATTTCGCACTTTTCCATCACCCCAGATCACACCTGATCGGCTACAAGCTTCCACTCTTCACTCACCGTAACAACAGTTACGCTTCCTTCAGATTGAAAACTTTCGCTCGTTCAGCTGCAATCTGCCATCAACGGCTAAGTGCGAAATGCGTGCTTTAGCAAATAACGCTACGCGTTCATTGAAGCGCTGTAACAATTTTGGGTTGGGCGAGATTCTTTGCTTGTAATGCTTCTCAAATTGCTTAGTCCGGGCAATCGGCTTCATAGCTTTTTAAGATCGGCCAAAAAATCCTCGACGTTATCAAAAGCCTTCAACTTCCCGGCCCTATAATCACGGATGGCTTGTTTTGCCTGCCGGTCGAGCCGCTTTGCAGTTTTAGGACTTATGTACTCAACCTCCGCAGGTTTCATGCTTAACTTCATGTTATCTTCCAAAACTGTACTATAAAGTACACGGGTAAAATCCTGAACCGAACTGAAGCCCATTTTGCGGGCGTGTTTTTCCACTTGGTCACGTAGTGACTTATCTAAGGGAATCTGTAGCTTAACAGTCGTGTTACTCATATATATAGTATCAAAGTAGTTAAAATATGTCAAATCCATACTGCATGATATTGTCCATAAGGTAGGCTATAATGCAGGTTGACAAGGAGAGGTGACCGAGTGGTTGAAGGTGCCGCTCTCGAAAAGCGGTGTGCCGGCAACGGTACCGAGAGTTCGAATCTCTCCCTCTCCGCCAGTTAGAAAATGAGGTCATTGGCTCGAGCCAATGCCAAGCGTGCAGACAGTCGCCAAAATTGCCAAAGCGTTGGGCGTTCCAATGGAAGATTTTGATATAATACAAAAGTCGATTACCAAAAATTAAACCGAAAGCAGATGAAAAAATATGGCATTATTTCTTGGAGTCCACGATCTAAAAAAGAGTACAGGCAGCGACTGGGAAGGTTATAAGAAAGCCTGTGCCGAGCTTGGCTGCCGCGCCATCCACGCGTACTCAAACAATGAAAGAAAGATTGGGTACTGCGTGACGGAAGCGTCCTCTGCGGATGAAGTGCGTAAGGCACACGAGAACGCCAATATATCGCTGGAAGACGTTTTTGAAGTCAATCGTTCGGAATAAGGATTTAATAAATGGATAAAATATGAACACTATTGTTAAAAAGAGTTTCGTATCCCCGGACGAGGTCTACAATCCAAAAGAAACGATGAAGCTTGAAATTCTTGATGTGGCAGAGGGTCTTAAATTGCAAGAGGAATACGGCACAGCCGGGTTATCATGGGGAAGATTGTCCATATAACCATACGCTATACGTAGTTTCAGGTAAATTCCATGTCCGTATGCCCGGAGGTGATGAAATTGAATTTGGCCCCGGCGAAGTCGGAGTAATACCCGCCGGACACGATTTACGGGTTACAGACAGTGAACCCACAGTCTGGTTGGAAATCAAGCGCTAAAATCTTGGCTCTAAATTTCGGCTGTTTAGAAGTCGGGGCGAGTCCCGCCACGGCGGGACGAGCCCAGCCAGTTCCGTTCGGATATTTTCAAACAGACACCGCCATTCGACAAGCTCATGGCAAGCCAGGAGATTGGAGAATGATCCTGAGCGAGCAAAGCGAGTCGTAGGACCCTCTAAAGTTCCAGACCCGTCTGTTCCGCCAGTCAGGAAGTGGTATACTGCCCCTATGAAAGTCACGTGGGCGGGTGGAAGTGTCTTAGCATTTCTTATTCTGGTTATTGCGCCTCTCGCATTTGCGGCAGAAGCGCTTAAGCTTGTTGACTTGTCCGTGCAGCAGCTCCATAAAAACTATACGGACACTCCCCACATCTACCGTTTGACTGCGACCGTCAGTGGCGGGCAGGAGCCACTGACTTATCAATGGCGTATTACCTGTGGTCAGTTTTCCACTGATGCCAGCAGCCGGACTGTTGAGTGGCAATACGGCACGCCAGGCGAGTGCGCTGATGCGGTTATCGGCTTACTGGTTACTGATGCCAGTGGACAGGGGCTGCGCCTCACTCAATCAGCCTTTGATCCTT